>JHWW01000034.1 GCA_000621985.1 Lachnospiraceae bacterium V9D3004 | reverse complement strand
TCATTAAAAAATCAACTTTGTCTCAAACGGCTATTTTTGAATAGCTTGTTTCAGTGCGCCAGTTTTTGGCTGTCCTCTACTATCTTTCACACTATCCTCCAAGTTCATAATCCCGTATATATTACTATGATTGAAATGTTATGTCAATTTAAGTGATGATTCAACTGTACCATAAAAACCTTCTTTTGTCAGCTTATATAATTATGTATGTATCTGGTAATGCTCTATCATTTTTGCCTTATAAGTAATGCATTTTATCATCACATCAATTTTCTCAGATGAAATATTATCATCTTTTGAGTATATATCATATATCTCTTCGTCAGACGGCAATTTCGATATGTCAAACAAATTGAAATTAGATACATGTTTCAAAAGCTCAGATTCTTTTTTATTAAATGAACATGTTTCAATCCTGTCAAGCTCTCTTGTATTATATTTGATATACGTTTGATTCCAAAACATGCTGTTGCCACAGTCATATATAGGAGCCATTCTGATAGGGACAAGACTGTCAGAATCACGAATAACACCAAAATTATTCTGATGTCTGTCAGTATTGCTGATAATATAATCCAATATAATCTGATATGACAAGAAATCTGTCACTTCATCAACATCCATGCCCAAAAAACTGCATGCACTGACAAAATGATCAAATTCACCGGTATTATTGTCTCTCTTTACAGATTTTGAAATCTCCCAGGCCGGTACGAATTCTATTGAATCACCGGTAACAAAGTTGTCAGAAAAACAACAGTAGGCTCTGTTATCTCCATCGAAGGAATAAGGCTTAACAGAATAAGAGGTATACTCAATCCCGGGAATCCTGCCTTGCTTCCTGTTAATAAGCGTTCCCAACTCTTCATTAAGACTTTGCTGACAATTACTTCCATGGTTTCCTTTGACCAATATTCTGATATTATCTTCGTGAAACCTCACACGACTGAAGTCGCATGCTTCCCATAAATGTATTTCTACACGTAGTCTCTTTACAAGACGGGAACTACATTACTACAGATACAACC
>JHWW01000033.1 GCA_000621985.1 Lachnospiraceae bacterium V9D3004 | reverse complement strand
AAAAATGGTCAAGATATTGATCTTGGCTCAGATGAAGACCCAGTCATACATTACGAAACTCCAGAACCGACACAGGGTCCGGTTTAAGGCAGATAAGGATTACAGTTATATTGCAAATATCCCTGTTGAACTGCTTAAGTCGGATATTGAATTTGTGAAGAATATTTGTATGGCATCCCTTGTTGCAGGATTATTCGGTATCTGTGAGAGCAGTAATGGAACTGCCAAGATCAAAACATTGAATGTAAAAAAGAGCTTCAGTGTTAAGATGAAGGTCGGAGAGACCATACGGATCAAACCTAAAAAAGCACAGACAGACACTATAAAATTCAGAAGTGATAATAAAAAGGTTGCAACCGTTAACTCAAAGGGATACATAAAGGCAAAAAAGACGGGTAATGCAAAGATAATCGCTAAAAATACCAAGATACAGATAGTCGGCAAGATTAAAGTAGTGAAGAATAATTGTACTCAGTCAGAAGGAACATCGTCTAATGCAATCAGTACGGGAATTCCGCAGGCATCACCAAATAACGATATAGGGGACAATTTGAGTACATTAAAACCATCTGGCTCACCGGAAGCAACAGCGTCGCCTGTTCCATCCGAAATACCGGAACAGGAACCTTCTCGGGATATATGGCTGAGTATTCATCTTGATCAGAAGGAAATATATACGAATACAACACATCTGTCAGGAGGAGGAATGCTGTCAGCCAATAATTGCATTTTGATAATATCTTGTAAAGAAGAAGTTATAAAAACAATTACTCTTAAAGATTACAGTACGTTTGAATTTGATATTGACTTTTCGGGATATAAAGCCGGTGATGATGTTTGCATCGCATTAAAATATGTTGGTGAACGGAGTCCTCATTTGGGTGTATGGGGAGATAATCAGGAATTACACTACGTACTGCAAGATCCGGGACAGACCCCTGCATCTGGAACGCCGGAGCCATCACAGTCTCCGGAAAGTACGTATGAACCAAGAATATAAGGTTATGTACCAACATTAGTCTTACATAAAAGAGACAAGGTCAGAAGATTTACTGATTCTTGTCTCTTTCATTATGTTTAAAAATTGACCGCTCATCCATTAATTTCGACCGCTCATCCAT
>JHWW01000032.1 GCA_000621985.1 Lachnospiraceae bacterium V9D3004 | reverse complement strand
AAAGACAAAAAAATGTCAGCAAGGGGCATGCATGGTATGGATATTATATTATGCAAACAGCTTGGCAAGGAGAAATACGTTAATGGAAATGCTGTGGGAATCAGCAAAAAAAAATATAGAATAGCAATACTGAATAAAAAAGGCATCATCACGAACACTTACGATATACCAATTGCAACAAAGATAAAAAAATCAAAAATTGCTTTCATTGAGATCAACTATGTAAAAATACATAATAAGAAATTGTATGTGGACTATTATATCAGTTATAATTCGAAAGAACAAAAGAAAGGTAATTATGGAAAAGAATTCTTTTTATGTTAATGATATTGCCAAAAAATCGATTATATATGATAAGTTGTTAAGTAGAATATATAGAGATGATAGTGTGGATTCAGATTCTTATTATATGACGCGCAAGACCGAAGATGTTGATCATTACTTAAACTCAGTAGGAGGCAAGGATGGCAGATTGTATTCATATGGAAAAAACGATTCGGGAACAGTAAATGAAAGTGTGCTTGCGGAAAAGACTATGTCAGGGAAAATTGTGAAAACGTACTCATTACCGGAAGGTGAAACAACGTTTTCATATGACGGATATGATGCAAATGTTTATCAGGGATTCTCTTTTAAAGGATTCTCCTTTGGCGAAAGATACATATACTACATTAACAGAAATGGTGTATACAGATGTGATACGGAAGGAATTGGAGAGTTCGAATTGATTTATGACGGAAAAACTGATCCGATATTCAATCCTGAACAGGGAAAAGAAAAAAGACTGGGCAGTTTCAAGGTACTTGCCAATGAGGATTTTTATATATCGCTTCAGGATGTTGAATACAATGACGCCGGAGAATATTTGTATAAAAATATACCGTAAATATAGATAGTAAACCCAGAAGTGATAAAAAATTTATTCAAAAATGTCACAAATCAAGTAGGATAATCGTCATATAGTTAGAAACGTATAAACAGCTCACGGAAAGGAAGCGTATATTATGAATAGAACAAAAAATACTATTAAAATAAAATGTATCCCTATAGTAATGACAATGGCATGCTTAATATCTATTGCTGCTGATGCCGGTCATAATGTATATTCCAAAACAGCCGGTTCAAGCAGAATTACTATTCAAAAAGGAAAGATATATAAGCTTAAGTACAACAGAAAAAACACATATAAAAGCAGTAATAAAAAGATTGCATCT
>JHWW01000031.1 GCA_000621985.1 Lachnospiraceae bacterium V9D3004 | reverse complement strand
GTTGTTTACAGGAGCTGCTGTTACGACCATGGCTGCTGCGAGAGCTATAGCCATGCCGCTCTTTAATACTCTCCTCATTGCCTTTCCTCCTATTATATGAATAATATTTTTCGGCAAAGACCGATCCGTTCATGGTCATTTTGTAAATAATAACATACATACCATTATGACCCTAAGTAAACATACTGCTATGTACATTATCACGCAAATAAGCTCATGGCAGGATACAGCCTTTTATCGATGCTCTCATTATCACATATTTTTTACAATATTTCAATACTTTTTTGCAATAACAGGCACGTAAAAGGCCGATCACGGATTATTCCGCGACCGGCCCCTTATTGTGCTTAAATTCTATAAATCATTAATGAGATTTATTTGAATTCAATTGATTCGATGATTACAGAACCACCAACTTTAAAATCATTAACACCATTATACAATCTTAATGCTGTAAGTGATTTTGCATCCTCTAAACTAGCTATAACCATCGTACCTGAATCTGTGAAATCAGCAACATACTGATTTTCTTCACCACTGATCCAGCCAATCTGAGTGGTGTCATAATGTCTTACAAACTTATGAGGTCCACCTACATCACCATCTCTGAATTTGATAACTACCTGGCTGAAATGTTTACTAACTTCAGATGCAGGAACTGCGAATCCAAATTCAGACTTAGCATCATTAAATGTAAGCTTAACGCCACCCTCTACTGCTTCAGAAGTAGTCTTGTCAAGATTTAACTTAGTAAGATCTATCTTGCAATACGCATTGACAAGCTCAATCTCACCAATAAGACTTGGAGTATTGTAAAGGTTACCACCGTTAGTGATGAAATTTATCTCTTTATTTCTTGCGCCATTTGAACAATCAAATGCACTAAGCTCGAATCCAATAATATCTCCGGCTTTCTTTGCTTCTTCGCCTGTCCACGGAACTGCATACTCAATAATATATCCGTCATCAACTATCTTGGAAGCAACTTTGAATTTAGCTTTATACTGTTCGCCCTTGCTGCTCTCAAACTGTGAATATGGCTGTGGATTCGCACTTCCGAATCCTGTATGACGATACTGGAATGCATCAGTATTCTCAGCATATCCATCGTCCTTACTGTTGTCTTCATCAAAGAAGAACTCGCCACCGTCACGCTCCCAGCTGTTAGCTGATGTAGCATCAAAATCTGCATCCTTAACTCTTTCAAGTACATAGAAGAAATTGTCATCCCATGCTACCTTAGCAACTGCAACGTCCTTATCTTTAAGTCCATAATAAGGAACCTCTGCCCATACATCATCTTCTACACCATCAACTGTGATAGCTGCTGAAAGCTTTCTTGCTACAGGAGTCTCACCTTCAACAGGCTTTATTGTATCAAAAGCTGCTACTGCAACTTGTTCGCCACCTTCGCCGCCTTCTTCGCCGCCTTCTTCGCCGGCCTCATCCTTATTGATGAGCTTAACACGTCCGAATACGTTCGGATACTGATAGCAGTTGTTGGTTGTGTCATAAGCTGTAAGAGTAGCTGCTCTTGCTGCTGTAGC
>JHWW01000030.1 GCA_000621985.1 Lachnospiraceae bacterium V9D3004 | reverse complement strand
ATTAGACAATATGTAATGACCTCCGATTTGTAGTTTCGTGGATTTACCTGTATACTATAAGTCGATCAAAACAATGGTAACAGGGATTACCGCATACAAATGGAGGTCATCAAATGAATTATAGCACAGTTTACGTAGGAATGGATGTACACAAAGAAACTTTTTCTCTCTGTTGTTATACAAACGAGAAAGAACAAGCTGAGTATCCCCAGAAGGTTGACGGCCATTACAGCAAAGTCATCAACTACATCGAGGCCATGCGTTTCCACTACGGAGACGATGCTCTGTTCATATGCGGTTACGAGGCTGGCTGCCTCGGATTCACGTTATATCACCAGTTAACGGATCATAACGTGAAGTGCGTCATCCTTGCGCCTACTACCATGCTTCAGCAGAAGGGAAAGAAAAAAGTCAAGACAGATAAGCGTGACGCCGCGCTTATTGCTAGGTGCCTGGCCCATCATGATTATTCACCGGTCCATATCCCGACAGAGCAGGATGAACAGACCAAGGAATTTATCCGCATGAGGGACGACCATAAGCTTGCCCTCAAAAAGGTGAAGCAGCAGATCCTTTCCTTCTGCCTGAGGCACAACTACAGGTTTAACGGTACAGCCAATCATTGGACACAAGCCCATCTGAAATGGCTCAGGTCCTTAAAACCGGAAGGCTTGTACGCAGAGATCCTGCAGGAGTATCTCCTGACGTATGACAATCTCACCGATAAGTTGGAACGCTTCGATAAACGCATCGAAGAGCTTGCATCAAATGAAACCTATCAGGAGAATGTTCACAAGCTGTCCTGCTTCATCGGTGTCAAGACTGTGACAGCTCTGGCTGTGCTTACAGAGGTCGGCGATTTCAAAAGATTTGCTTCTGCCCAGCACTTTGCATCCTATATAGGGCTTACACCCGGAGAGGATTCGAGTGGTAACGATCAGAACCGCCTCGGGATTACAAAAGCTGGAAACCGACATGTCCGTTCTTTACTGGTAGAAGCTGCGCAAAGTTATAGCCGCGGGCAGATCGGATTCAAATCAAAAGCGCTCAAAGCAAGACAGGATGGAAATCCACCGGAAATCATCGCCTATGCCGATAAAGCGAACGAGCGGCTGCGGCGGAAATACTATCGTATGGTTCTTAAAAATAACAAGAGGACCAATGTCGCAAAAACAGCTGTCGCAAGGGAACTTGCCTGTTTCATGTGGGGCATGATAACCGGCAACGTAGCATGAAGTATCACATCGTGCTGTCAGCATCAAGGCCAGGCCGCCTACGGCGGTGCTTCGCAGCCTTGACCCTGCCATCCCGCTGTGAAAGTGAATAGCCAAGCCGTTGTAAGCCGGCTTGCGCCGTCATCAACGGCATGTAACTACTAACACCGGAGGCATCCTGAAAGAGCTTTAGACTCTTCAAGGTTTGAGCTATCTACGATAAATCTATGTTGGCACATTTGTGATCCACGCTATTAGACGGTAGAGCTCGCGGCGGACCATTGACCTGTCGGTAAGGGGAGCAATCCTCGAATCCACGTATATCAGAGTGGCCAATGCCGGGAACTGATACCCTAAAGCTCTTTCACGATGCCTTCGGGTACAACAGAATAAGTTTGTGGTGATTTTTGTTAAACTGTCTCTTGACAAAGGTCATTACATATCAGATTT
>JHWW01000029.1 GCA_000621985.1 Lachnospiraceae bacterium V9D3004 | reverse complement strand
AAAGCTAGCAGAAAGGTTTTGGGAAAGCCTGCCAGAGAGGGTGAAAGCCCCGTAAGCGAAAGTAGAGGCAGACAGACAGTATCCGGAGTACCACGGGACACGTGGAACCCTGTGGGAAGTCGGGAGGACCACCTCCCAAGGCTAAATACTACTTAGTGACCGATAGAGGATAGTACCGTGAGGGAAAGGTGAAAAGGACCCCGGGAGGGGAGTGAAACAGAACCTGAAACCCTGTGTTTACAAGCTGTGGGAGTGTGATATACCTAGTATTAGCACGACCGCGTACTTTTTGTAGAACGGTCCGGCGAGCTGCCGTTGCTGGCAAGGTTAAGGACATAAAGTCCGGAGCCGAAGGGAAACCGAGTCTTAATAGGGCGATATAGTCAGCAGTGGCAGGCCCGAAACCGGGTGATCTACCCATGTCCAGGTTGAAGCCGCTGTAAAAGGCGGTGGAGGACCGAACGCACATCTGTTGAAAAAGGTGGCGATGAGGTGTGGGTAGGGGAGAAATTCCAATCGAACTCGGAGATAGCTGGTTCTCCCCGAAATAGCTTTAGGGCTAGCCCTGTTTTAGACCAGTGGAGGTAGAGCACTGAATATCCTAGGGGGCGTCAAAGCTTACCGAAGATTATCAAACTCCGAATGCCATATGGCCGATGAACAGGAGTCAGACTGGCCGAGATAAGTTGGTTAGTCAAAAGGGAAACAGCCCAGACCGCCGGCTAAGGCCCCGAAGTGTGTGTTAAGTGGAAAAGGATGTGGGATTTCGAAGACAGCTAGGATGTTGGCTCAGAAGCAGCCATTCATTAAAAGAGTGCGTAACAGCTCACTAGCCGAGAGGTCCTGCGCCGAAAATGTCCGGGGCTCAAACACACCGCCGAAGCCGCGGAATGTAATTTATTACATTGGTAGGGGAGCATTCCATACGCGACGAAGCTGTACCGTAAGGAGCAGTGGAGTATATGGAAGGGAGAATGCCGGAATGAGTAGCGAGAGCAAGGTGAGAATCCTTGCGGCCGAATATCCAAGGTTTCCAGGGTAAAGCTGATCTGCCCTGGGTAAGTCGGGGCCTAAGGCGAGGCTGAGAAGCGTAGCCGATGGACAACAGGTTGAGATTCCTGTACCCCGTTATAACAGAACTGTGGGGACGCGGCGGCAGAGCCGGAGCCGGGAGAGGAAAACCCGGTACAAGCATAAGAGCCGGAGGGAGGCAAATCCCCCTTATAAGGAGCTTATGTGATGTGGACCGAACGCAAGGGTAGGGAAGCCGGACGAGCCGCTGCCGAGAAAAGCCGCTATTGTTTATAACGGGCCCGTACCGTAAACCGACACAGGTGGATGAGGAGAGAATCCTAAGGCCGGCGGGAGAAGCATTGTTAAGGAACTCGGCAAAATGGCCCCGTAACTTCGGGAGAAGGGGTGCCACTGTGAAGTGGCCGCAGAGAATAGGTCCAAGCAACTGTTTACCAAAAACACAGGTCTATGCGAAACCGTAAGGTGATGTATATGGGCTGACGCCTGCCCGGTGCCGGAAGGTTAAGGGGAGTGCTTAGCGCAAGCGAAGGTGCGAACTTAAGCCCCGGTAAACGGCGGCCGTAACTATAACGGTCCTAAGGTAGCGAAATTCCTTGTCGGGTAAGTTCCGACCCGCACGAAAGGCGTAATGATTTGGACGCTGTCTCAACAATGCACCCGGTGAAATTGAAATACCAGTGAAGATGCTGGTTACCCGCGCCAGGACGGAAAGACCCCATGGAGCTTTACTCCAGTTTGGTGCTGGGGTCCGGTACTGTATGTACAGGATAGGTGGGAGGCTA
>JHWW01000028.1 GCA_000621985.1 Lachnospiraceae bacterium V9D3004 | reverse complement strand
TTGGAGTGCTTGCTGTATAGTTTTCATTATATGAAGTCTGTACCGGTTGTACGGCATAATTGGTTGTTGTATCATATGTTGATGAGTCTGTTATATTAGAAGGATTCTCAACTGTCGGTTGCGATGGTGTAGTATATTCCTGCTGTGGGGCAGGAGTTATTAAGGGCGTAGGTGTTGGTTTTCTGGTTGGGGTTGAAGTGGGTTTTCTAGTTGGGGTTGGTGTGGGTTTTCTGGTCGGAGTTGGGGTAGGTTTTTGAGTCGGGGTCGCTGTTGGCGTTGCCGTCGGAGTTGGGGTAGGTTTTGGGGTTGGGGTCGCTGTCGGTGTTGGAGCTACATAATGTGTCATCTTTGCACTTACAGTACCAGTTTTTTTCCATACATTAGATGACAAACCAATATGTAAAGCTGGACGAACTGCTACACTTCCATCATCAACTACTTTTATGTTTTCCGATCCGTTAATACTTACATTTATAGCTTCTTTATTACTTCCACCTGGAGTCCTTAACCACCAACTGCACTTTCCGAATACGGCATTTGATAAAGCACCTTTTATTTTTGCATAGTCTGTTACTCCAGCCTTTTTTGTATCGCTACTATAATTTAGATTATTGTCAAAACCATAAGCTTGATTATTTACTTCTTCGACAGATAACAGATAAACTCTATCTTTTGTATCATTTCCTGCCGAAGTGTTATAAGTAGGATTATCCTTATTAGCTACTGTCATCTTTTTTATTATCGCTTTTTCATTTGAATCAAAAGCATTACTAACAAAATAGTTATCAAGCCATGAACGAAGTGTACAATTTTCCCACGTCACATCCTTTAAACTTGCATTATAAAATTGACTATCCAAACCCATATCAGCTAACAAAAATGCGTCATCTCCTTCTACAGATAACACCCGCCATTCTATAGGTTCCTTTTCACAATCCTGCTCGTATTTTCCAAAATATACACAATCCCATGTCGATCTACTGCTTGTCACTCTCGGATTACTATAACCATCATTTTTGTTCGTTATATTGCCATCTGAATCAACTTCTCCAGCATCTGTTATGTACGAAGACTTAAGATTAACATGCATAACAGGGCAAACTGCAAGCCCATCGTCACTTTCAGTATATCTGTTGACTTGATAACCAACTTCATAACAATATCCGTCATTGTCTAAAAATACTGCAGAACCATTATTCTGGCCAGGTGAACGGAGCCACCAAATAGTGTTTCTTTCACCACCACAAGCTCTTGCCCCCATTTTTTCTGCATATTTTGATGTTTTAATTTGTCTTGTCTTACTATCGCTTTCAAATTCCAATGTACTAAAACCATATTTTTTTGTTATCACTTCTGATTGAGACAATAAATATATCTTATCAGTTGTATTATCACCACCTGGTGTTCCTAATTTCAAATTATTATTATTAATAACCACAGTATTCTTTATCACATTTTTTTCACTCAAACTAAATGCAGCATTTAAAAACTGATTATTAAGCCATGTCCTAAGCGAGCACGTCTTCCATGTACAGGAATAATCCGTATATGTTTCCCCATTATCATCCGTTTTTTCAACACCATTGTCATTATACGGCTTACAATCAAGAGCCTTATCCGACATCAAAAATGCATCTGTTCCATCCTCACTTACTGACAATATCCTCCACTTAATCGGCTCGGCATTTTGAATATAACTACCAAACTGTACCTTATCCCAAGTCACAGTTCTATCAGAAGATATTCTTGGATTACTAATGCCATAACCATCAGCATTTGCCACATTATAATTAATTATTTTCCATGTTAATATAATAGAAAATATACAAGCAATTGAAACTATTTTTTTTAGTTTTTTTTCCATTTGCACCACTCACTATTCCAATTCATTCTTTCCGTATTTTTCACTGTCATTGATATAATAAAATGTATAGCAACTTAAAAAAATATTCTATCATAATATTTTCACACGAGCCGTTCTTGTCCATTTTCCGTAGTATTTTTTTCCATTAACAGTTGTCACAGCCCTGATGCGCACATAATACGTTGCTCCACTTTTTACTTTCGAATT
>JHWW01000027.1 GCA_000621985.1 Lachnospiraceae bacterium V9D3004 | reverse complement strand
ATGGAAAAGTATATAACTCAGATCTATCTGCATCTTATAACATAGGAAGCAGATATTATGTACGAGAAATATTAAAATCCTTGCCTGCGAAGGAGAGGTTGGAACTTGAGGCAAAAGCACCTCAGGTCACCAGGAGAAGCACCTGCACATTATCTACTCTAATTAACCTGAATGCGGAGCTTATGTCTATTGTGGTATAAGTATCTGAGTTTGGGTTGTATCTGTAGTAATGTAGTTCCCGTCTTCTAAAGAGACTACGTGTAGAAATACATTTATGGGAAGCACGCGACTTCAGTCGTGTGAGGTTTCACGATGTTGATTATGCTAATAATAATTATCCTATCGTCGACGTAGTATATCCCGGTAATGACTTTACCAAAGCAATAGTGAATAAGCTACTTGAATTCGCGAAGACCGGTTATCCTATTGTTCTTGCTAAGGATATGGTTGCACATCCTGAAAAGGTATTTAATTATGAAGATATATTTAAATACGACTTTGAAGATGTAATAAGTCCCGGAATTGACTCCGCTTCTTATGTATATGAATTGTTCGAAACTTTATTTAACAAGAAGAGCCCTTCACTGTTTTTCGAACTTCAGGTAAGTAAGAAGCAGAACAGATTACTTGCCGAAGCTCTTACTATTAAGAAGTTTACGATTGATGTTATTCCGCCGTTAGAATATGTCGACAGGACCATTGACAAGAATAAGGATCTGCCTGATTCGAAAGTATATATTAACGGTAATGGCGGTGGTGACAAGACAATAACATTCAATCTGAAGATCAATTCGAACAATGATAACAAATATATCGTAAAAGCATATGTTGATATTAATGCCGACGGTAAGTTTGTAGCTGAAGAAGAGCTTGACGGACTTCAGGTATACGACAAAACGACGGGAAAATATGTCAGATACAATAACCTTGTTAAGGATCATCAATATGTGATCGAACGTTCTATCGAAGAATATGTTGGTGCGATTCCTTGGAGTCTTGATGTTATTGACTCAACAAGTTATGATGAGGCTACAAAAGACTATATAGTTCGTTGTAATGAGAAGGGTCTGTGCGCGATCAAGGCAACAGAGAAGAAGGATGTTAATGTATTGCAGATAACAACCGATGAGTTCAAGAATCCAAAGAATGGAGAGAAATGGAATCATACTACTATATGTCTTCCTACAGATGAAGAGATAGCCGAAGCAAAAAAATATAATAAGGAGCATGATATTACAGAAGATATTACTGCAGCAACAAAGGATAGTTTCTTTACCGCAGATAACTGTAAAACAATTACGACAACACAGGGAAATATTGATAACCTGAGGAAGAATGCATCTAGATTCTATTATTACATGAAACAACTCAATGAATTCAATATTCATATTACGAGGGTTGATGGTACTAAATATCAGGAAGAAGCGGTTAAAGATAATAAGTACTTAATGCAGTTCGATATGGTTATTGTTGGTTTCTCAGATGTCTACAGCGATATTACAGAAGAACTTGCTCTTAAGCAACTTGAGAACTTCATCAACGAAGGTAGAACAGTATTGTTCACTCACGATACGACCTCATATCTCAATATGAATCTTGAAGATGCAAATGTAACTAATCTGTGGAATGGTTGGAAACAAAAAGAAGATGGTGCATGGTGGGGTTATAACATTAATAAGTATTACAGAAGCATTGTTGGTATGGACAGATATGATGTTATGGATAACCATGGCAAGCTTGGTAAGGTGAAAGATTCGGCAGATAAGGTTTATATTCCGGGCGCTAAGAAACCTTCTGATGAATCAACTTCGACTTATGATGAAAACTTGGTATATACCAATAAATATGATAATGACGCAGCGACCCCAACTCGCAATTCAAGTATAGATATTACTCATGGAACCAGTGTCGACAAGACAACAAGAGCTTTGAATCAGGGCTTCACGAAATACATATGCTTTAATGATCAAAAAACTTCCGGATGGGCCAGTTGCAGTAGTATTACTCAGACAAATTATGGACAGATAGTAGGTTATCCATATACTTTAGGAAAGAATATTACCGTAGCCAAAACTCATTCGCAGTATTATCAGCTTGATCTTGAGGATGACGACATTGTTGTATGGTATACAATGAGCAATGAAAAAGATAATAATCCTAATAGTGGTAGTAAATCCTTATATAAAACTAAGAACGATGTGCGCAATAACTACTATATCTACAACAAGGGTAATATCACATACTCTGGCGTAGGACATGATGATGGTGTTACAGAAGATGAAGCAAAACTCTTCGTTAATACAATGGTTGCTGCATACAATGCTACAATACGTGCATCAGTACCTGTTCTTACTAACTCGGATAAGAGTAGTGATAACAGTAATGGCGATTACCTCTATGTGGATTATGATGCAACAGCTAATCAGGATAATGCTGAGCCGTTCGGTGAAGGAATAATCAAGAAGGGTAATGATTATTATAAGAGAGCATACTTCACTGTTAAGAATAACAGTATCGTTCTGAACAAGACAATGCTTATACAGTATTATCCGGTTATAGAGACAGATGAAGGAGAAGTAGTACTTGATGGTCATTATTACAAGGATGAAGATGGCGAGACAAAGTCTGTTCCATATAAGCCATTGTATCTGACGGTATATGAATATGAGGATAAGGGCGATACAGGTACTCAATTGTCGAATTCTACTCAGAAAGTCAAGATAGAAGATAAGTATGCAGAGCCGTTAACAGGAACTCTGGTAAATGCAAATGGTAATTACTATGTAGACATACCGATAGATGATGCTTATTATCAGAGCGAGGGAATCTCTTATACCGACGATAAGGGAAAGACTTACGATTTCAAGGCACTTGGTTCCAATGGTAAATTAATGTTGCGTGCCGAGGTTGTTATGAAATACGGTAAGATTCAGGATAGTCACGTTCCGTTGGTTGGTTACAGGGATGTATCGGTAGTTAAACGTGGTAACTTTGCACTTGACTAAGTAGTCTCAGCCATACCACATAATCGTCGTTATGGCTTTGCAGGCATGATGTATGACGGCTGTGGTTAGATGAGAATACGGATAAGGAACTGTGAATATTAAGATTATGTGCCCCATGGTTATGCCGTGGGGCATTTGAATGCAAAGGACTTATGAATCATGAAGTACATAGACATCAGAAAAATCCACGAAGGTGAATTCATCACAAGGTATGATATTACTTACGAGACATCGGATAAGATGACCAAAGTATATGAGATGATAAGCCGTAATAATGATATTAAGAATTATGATGAACTGGTTAATACGTCTCCGGATGCGGTTGTTCTTATAATGCACGATGAATCGGGAGAGAAGATATTGTTGAATCGCGAATTCAGGATGGCTGCGGGAAGATATGTGTATAATTTTCCGGCGGGACTTATAGATCCGGGAGAAGACTATAAGGAGAGTGCTGCAAGAGAGCTTCGAGAAGAGACCGGTCTTACACTGCTTTCGATAGACGATGTGATGAATAAGAGCTACAGCGCGGTAGGATTCTCCAATGAGACTAACATGTGTGTAATAGGAAAGGCGGGAGGAACATTTGCACCGAGCACATCGACCTGCGAGGAGATCGAGGCAGGCTGGTACACTAAGGAAGAAGTGAGAGAGCTGCTAAAAAAAGAAGCCTTCGCCGCAAGGACTCAGGCTTATTGTTATATGTGGGCAGAATCAAATAAATGAAGCCGTATTGAATGAAACAGAATTAATTGAATGAAACCGAATCATAGAATTGTCGGAACTTAGGCTCGAACTTTTCAAGTGAATCCTTAACACATGCGAACTGGATCATCCAATAGGCACTTGATGATTTGGTTATGAAACACATATAAGCATAATCTTTGTCATTATAGGTCTTGTCCCATGTAATACATCTGGTGTTGTCGTTATAATTCTCCGGTGTCCCGGTAATCTCAGATTTATCCATGATAACCTTAACATAATCATCCAATGATCCTGCATTGATCTTCTTTTCTTTCAGGGAATCGAATGACTCTCTTATTCCATTGCATATGGCAGTATCGGTTGAATAATAAAAACTATATATCTCTTTTGTCTTCTTGGATGATCTGTCAATATAATCTGTTGTAAGATCCATAGTCAATTCTTCACAGGTGATCTGCTTCGTCTCGGTAACTTCGTTTGCTGTGGAATCTTCGGAGCTATCTGCATTATCGGCTGTAGAATCTTCAGATGTGTCAGAATTATCGGCGGTTGAGGAACCGGAGTTATCTGACCCGGAACATCCGGAAAGACCGGTAAGTGATATGGCAAGTGTAAGCGCTGTCGCGCATATTAATAATCTTTTTTTCATTTTATTAAACCTCTTTTTATAATAATATAAAATTCATTGTAATATTTTCATGGCGTGTACTATGTCATAGCATATTCCGGTTGGGAAATCATGCGATTTCTATTATAAAGTATCATAGCTTAAAACTCAAGAGTAACTGTCCGATCAGCAGATATAAGTGACAAAGGAAGATTAGTGTGAAAGATAGTAGAGGACAGCCAAAAACTGGCGCACTGAAACAAGCTATTCAAAAATAGCCGTTTGAGACAAAGTTGATTTTTTAATGAGAGCTTTTACGAGGCGAGTTGTTCCTCTGTAACAATGCCCTCGGCGATTAAAAGTTTCTTAGCTTGCTTGATAGCCTTCTCTTTCTGCTTTTCCCTGAGAGAGGCAGGCATATCAATTTTGTAAAGATCAATAGGATTCCACACTTCGCCTGTAGACAGCATTTGATAGGCGGCAGTAAGGATCATCCTGGCGATCGCAATGATGGCACGTTTCTTACCACGACGTTTCATGATGCGTTC
>JHWW01000026.1 GCA_000621985.1 Lachnospiraceae bacterium V9D3004 | reverse complement strand
ATATTTAAATTATACCATATGATTATACTTTTTACAAGAAAAATGCCGCCTAACTCACGACTAAAGTCACAAGTGTGCGGCGGCTAGTTATCAAACCAGTTCGGATGGTTCATCATATCCAGCCCATATTCCCTTGTTTTCTTTGCGCGCTCCACATCATATACAGCATTCCGGTAAAACACTTCATAGTCTTCATAATATGTCGTGTAGACCGGCGTACAGGTTTCCGTATCCTTATGAAAAACATACTGAATCGGATGGATGCTGTCATAGCAGATCAGCTCTTCCGACTGCCAGAGATAACCCATCTTGTAATCATCCCTTGAATTAAGCACCTTTGAAAGCAGATACAGAAAGTTGATGTAGAACTTAGTGCCTGTCCGCTTGGAATGCTCCACCATATCTGTGACATCTATTCTCGCAGTCATAGAAGTAGAACACTTGCAGTCCTCCGTAAAATGTCGGAATACTCCGCTCCGGTAATACTTTTCTTTGTCTACGACCCTATAATTCATTTCCATGCATCCCTTTCTCCCCCGACGTTCCGTGCATCCAAATCGTTTCCTGCGTTTTCCAGCCTTCCCCGTGCATCAGGATTGTTTCCAATAATTGCTCCAACCTTTTTCATAGGTATCGCCCCTCACATGCCTGCACCGGAACCCAAATACCACATTCGTAATCCGAAGCCTGCGGATCACCATTCGAATAAACCTCAAGGGTTGCTTTTCCGTTTGCCTGAAATTTTTGGCCTTCATTCGGAAACCATTCCTGCCATACTGCTGTATTGAGCGTCTGTAGCGATCCGGGCATAGGTCCTTTTGCCGAAAAAATGGCCCAGTCACTTGCCGGGAAAGAATATAATTCTAATCCCTCAGGTACATCGCCCCCCTGATACAGTCCAGCAATCCAATACAAAAATCCGTTTTCCGATTCTGAACAGATAGCAAACATACCGATACTGTTTTCTAAAATTGCTTTTTCAATTTCAGTTTCAGGCTTCATTGTCTGCCAGAGTCTTGCATATTTTGCAGTAAATTCCTTGTCCCAAAATTCAGGACATTTCTGATATCCTTCCTCCGGACAAATTTCAGTATGATATCCAATAAATGTCATCTCCGGTTTCTTTTCATAATTTACATTCATTTTTATTATCCTCACTTTTTCATATATACCTTACAAAAATGCCGCATCCAGTATCTTCTTTTTAGTAGACATGACTTCCTCCATTCTGCTAATAATCATTAGCCATATTATAGCTAATACTGGTTAGCCTGTCAAGGATAACCCCTTTATCCTTTTATTTAATTCTTACAGGCTAAGACAGTTTACCTCTGGGAAGAAAATCTGCTTTGCCCTTGGACATTATCGTTTATTCCAGCTCTAGTCACGATACTTTATATTGGTTCCATATCATGCTTTTAGGTCTAAATATTGTGATGGAACTCATTCTATGTAATTTTGTTTTTTCTAAATGATTTTGCAACCAAATTGCAACCACGGGCCTATTTTTTACAAGCCATGTTCCTTGCTTTTTGGAGCCTACTCTTTCAATAATACCCTTGAATGATAATCTAATCAATCATGGTTTTATTTTAATAAGAGCTGTTGGTGACTTTGGATTACCATCTCTGTAAATTATGCCCGCATCTATTAATGGCTTTAAAACCTCTGTTAAAAACTGACTCCTGCTTTTATTATTGACACAACTGGCTGCAAATGCTCGTCGCAATCCTCCACCGCTAAGGGATCCTCTTCTCTAATCAGATTATCGCCCACATCCTCCTTTGACAAGAAATTCATACTTCCATACCATACAACCTTGTCATCAATTATAGCGTAATGCCGGCAGAAATCCCTGGTCAGCATAACACGAAATCCTGCACTTCTCATCTCATCATGAAGCTGCATCCAATAGCCAGCGTCGCCATATCCGACAGAATCAGGCTCAATTGTAACAACAATAATCTCCACGCCTTCTTTCTGCCTGCCTTCAAGCATCCTAATCATCATAAATACCGCCGAAAACTCTGCCGCGATAGTAGCGGATGTATTCGCCCATCATCGACCTACTGCTGATCTCATCAAGCCCTGACAGCTGCTCTAAGACAAAATCCAAATACTCTTTTGTTGATGCCATTCTGCTTCCTCCTATCCATTCACCAGCTTCAGGAACTTCTTATCATTCATCTGCTCATTTGTAATATACTCACCGTCATGGAACAAAGCATAATTTGTAATTGGAGTCGGAGCATTCTGCGCTTCATCCCTGCTCTCTATATGAATCGCACGGAACGTAATACCATTCTCTTTAGCTGTTTGCTCCAGGATTGGCACGTACTTTGCATTAAACGGGCATTGACTCATGTAATACAACACATATCCACCTTCATCAATATGCGGATGCTTTGCGCACTCTTTGAATACCGGGACATCGGCACCATCCTCAAGCGGCAGATACCAAAGCTGAATCCCATTATCAGATTCATCTGCAGCGGCAAAACCTTTGTACTTCAGAAACTTCGGATCAGCAAGAAATGGCTTTTTCTTTGCAGCGCACAGTATGCAGAGTCCGCTTCGCCCCTTTTCCTTACTGTCTTCAATACAGGTAGCAAGGAGATCCGTAGAATATCCGTGCCCTTTGAATGAACCGGACACCCACAGACAATCAATGTACATATACCCATTCGCCTCAATAGGGATCCATGCGTATTCCGCCGGGATATATTCGATAAAACACTTCCCGCGCTCTACACTCTTCAGAAAAACAAGTCCTTCATCAAATCTGTCCGACAGCCATGCTTTCTTTGAAGACACCTGCTCATCCTTATTATTGGAAATAGCGCAACAGATATGCTCCTTTTCCAGATTTTCTTTTGTAACTCTGATGTATTCCATATGCTCAATCTCCCTCCACGCCATCCTTCTCTTCAAAAGGCTTATTCCATGAACCAATCTCAATCAGATTCCCTTCAGGATCAGCTATATAACATGTACGCTGCCCCCATGGCTCTAATTCGGGCTCTAATACCGGTGCTGCACCATTCTCAACCGCCTTCTTAAACGCTGCATCGACCTCATCAAAGGTATCAACATAAAGAGCTATCTCAGAATGACCATTCAGTCCCTTAATATACTCATACCGTCGGCCTGTCATCTTCTCAAAATCTTTCCTGCCGTATAGAAGAAACAGCGTTCCGTCTTTCACAAGATATACATTGGAAGCATCCTCCGCTTCCTTGATCTCAAATCCAAGCACATCCCTATAGAAGCGAATCATCTTCGCCATATTCTCGACCAATAATCCAAAACCGTCCAACCTCATGACATCAAGCCTCCTTTTCCATCATGCACTCTTCAAGCGTCAATACTTCGCAGCCTTTATCCGCATAATACTTAAGCATCTCATCCATCTTTTTCAAATCATAGCTTGTTACACAATCAGATATCACGTGTACTTTGTATCCTGCCTTAACCAGATTATAGCTTGTTGACTTGACACAGGCCGTTGCATCAGCCCCGGTGATGTAAAACTCGTCTATGTCATTTTTCTCGATAAAGCCAGCAAACGCTTCACTCGTAAGGGCACTGGCTTTGGACTTTTCAAAAACATTCTCTGACACGACCTTAAGTTCAGAAACCAGTTCAGAACCTTTGGTATCCGGCTTAAAGGTTCTTGTCTTTTCCGACAGATTGTAGTGCCTGATATAGATGACATGCATATCGCCCGTCACTGCCCAATCAATTGCTGTGTTTACCTGCCCTATAATCCTTTTGTAATTCTTTGTAATGTCATTCTGAAGGTCTATCACGACCAATGCTTTGTTTTTCATTCCCGTTCTCCTCGTATCTTTTGGCTATTTCAGAGGTAATCTGATAGAGCTTTTCCCTGATCCTCTCCGGTTCCAGGACAGTCACCTTATCTCTGCATGAAAGCATCCAGGAAAGCAATCCCTCATCATCCGCATACTCACGTTCAAACAGCAGGCTTCCGTCATCTTGTTCCGTAAAGGAATCCACGCCATACTCTTCCACAAGCTGCCATTTCATCGAAGGATCAAACAATGCTTTCACCCGGTCCTTCGCAGGAAATACTTTCTCGCTTGACAGATCCGGCAGCGGAACCTCACGATTCTCTTCAAAGGATGCAACATGCGTGATATCATCCATACGATTCAGCTTAAATAGTCTGAAATCGTTTCTCAGGAGACAGTATCCGTAGACATACCAGCTTGTCCATTTGAAGATCAGATAATAAGGCTCAATCTCCCTTTCCGTGTCCCCGCCTGGAGAATAATACTTAAACCTGATGGTCTTCCTTAACCCGATCGCATCCTGTATGGTCTCTATCTTCGGAGCAAGCGATTCCCGATACCATGATGACAGATCGATCAGAATGGAATCTCTGCCGGTGATGAACTCAGACGACCCCGCCTGAATCTTCTCCATGAGCTGCCCGTAATAACTGCTTCCGCTCACGCTATCAAGACTCCGAAGCCCGGCAAGGATCATCTGCATATCCTTTGATGTCAGGATTGTCCTGTCCATCCGGTAACCGTCCATAATGCTGATACCGCCACCGGTTCCCTGCGCTGTTCTTATGGGAATCCCTGCCTTGCACAGATCCTCAATATCCCGGATGATTGTCCTTCTCGACACCTCAAACCGTTCCGCAAGCTCCGGTGCCGTAGTTTTCTCTTCCTGCAGCAGCACGGACAGTATCCCGATCAACCTGTCTATTTTCATTCCCGGGTAACGCCCCCTCCCTCTGGTCGGCGGCATGTCGGTCGGAACAATGGGTATCATGTCTTCGACATGATGGTTCCTCCCTCTCACGCTCCGTATGTATCATACCAAATCCAACACGACAACTGTATGTCATGTTTATTATAGCAGTGAAACTTTTTTTCGCCAAGAGAAAAGACCGCCGACAGACTAAAAAGTTCCATCAGCGGTCACCATCATGCATTCAGTTGCTTCAATCTTTCTTCTTCCCCGGAATCCAGATCGCACTGTGGTAATCCTTATCCGTCTTTTCACCATTTACACAGTCATCTACACCCTCATGGCATACACATAATCCACTCCAACAGGTGCAGCCATCGGATGCTAAGGCGTGTTTCTGTTATAATCCGCAAAGTACCTTCCTTGCTGTATCGCTCCATGTTCCGCTCTATCCAGTCCCGGACTCTTCTTTCATCAAAGACATATGGATAGTGCTGCATATTGTCAGAATCCGCAAGGACCTTATACAATGCATCATAGTCTCCCATGTTCATTTCCCGAAGCAAAAATCTTTAAGTTTCGAGAACTACTTCCGCCTTATATTCCATAGGCGTGAATCGGATTCCGTTGACCGTCTTTTCTTCATCACTAGGCACAAAGCCTATCGCCCTATAGAACGGTACACCATATGGTGAAGAATTAAGCGTAATCGTCTTTCCGTTATAATCCTTCATCAGATAACGGAACATTCCGGTTCCAACACCCTTCCTGTGATAACCCCCATCAACAAAGAAGAAGCAGATATGATTCTTATCTGCTCTGATGCCGACTAGTCCAATCAGCTTCTCTCCGTTAAATGTTCCGTAATACTCTATACCGGTCAGATATTTTTCATCGTGAAGGCACTTGCGAAACTCTTCCGTTCCCTCCGGAGCATAATCTGGCGATTCATATTCTAAAAATACTTTCCAGGCAAGCTCTAATGCCATAGGGATCTCATTTTGTGATAATCTGCGAACAATAAAGTCTTCATTACTATTATCCATATGATCAATTCTCTTTCATGTATACCTTGCAAAAATGTCGCATATGCTTTTCGATGTATTCCATGCATTCTTCCTCACATTGCGGCTGTCTGTCTGACTTTGCAATCTGCAGAACAGCCGGTGCTGTAAGTTCTACCGCAAGCAACCCCGGATCATCATTTTTGACGATACCCTCATCCATCATACCTTTGATGATCTTTGCAAACATCCTCTGTATCCCGTCCAGCTGATGCCTGGTAGTAACCTCGGAAATCCTTTCATTCCTGAACTGTTCCTGGACAAGAAGCATCCTTATCTTGCGAATTATGGGATCTCGCATTGTGAACGAGATCCGTTCCATCGTCACCTTAATAAACTCTTCCCGGTCCTTAGGTATCTTTCCGATATTTTTTTCAGACCCAAACATTTCATCATATCGTACTTCTGCAGAATCAATAAGCGCATTAAGAATATCCTCTTTACCCTTATAGTGCTTGTAGAGCGACGGGGCTTTGATCCCGACCATTTTTGCAATTTGCTCCACACTTGTCCCATCGTATCCATTCTCTGCAAATAACGTTAATGCCGCATCCAGTATCTTTTCTTTGGTAGACATGGCTCCCTCCATTTTGCTAATAAATATTAGCTACATTATAGCTAACATACGTTAGCCTGTCAAGGATAACCCCTTTATCACAAATGTTGTACCGGTACGATTCGTACAAATCTATACGGAACGTACGAAAGAACAGTAAAAAAGGTAACAGGATACGCCTAAAGTTGCAGGTGCACTTTATGCAATACCATCTGCCCACGGCATCCGGATAAGGCTATACGTTCTTCGATCCGTTCTTTTTCCTCCGGCGATACCCGAAAATTCATGATCACATTCCGATTGTGCAAATGATAGTTTTTAGCGATATCCACTCCAACGACAAGAGTATTGGTTTTTATCGCTAACATTTTCCTATTGAGGCGGTCTTCATACTTTACTTTCATTGCTATAAAATCTCCTTTGTTTGATGTATTTGAGTTTGCGGCTCATACTTACATCATTCTGGGAGATTTTATTTATTTGTCAAAGTTCTTTTTTTCATTCTCTATAGGAATGCTTAACTCTTACCTTAAAATCACACACCCCGTCTCCACGTCCGATCGTCTTTGTTCTGTCCTAGGACAATCTTGGATGCATATTTCCATAGCAAATATCATCCGCTGTTTCTTCGTACATGACTGTTTTATAAAGACATGGGTATACATAACCCGCTTTAGGATAAGATGGCTTTCTTCCTCGTGTCTTTATATCAGAGTTTTCCCAATTACAAAGATTACTCTTATACGACGAAACTTTTCCTATGGCTTCGTTGATAGCTCCACGTCTCAGATAACTCGGAAACTTGTAGAATCTTTTGTCAAAGGAAATATACCTTACATCCGGATTATCTGCCGTTTTGTGACAAAGTCGTTCGATATACTGCTGTTGTTTCAGATTACCTTTTATAGAGGAAATGTCATTCCACTCTTTTAAGCATACATCGATAAGGAAGTCTACAACTTCACG
>JHWW01000025.1 GCA_000621985.1 Lachnospiraceae bacterium V9D3004 | reverse complement strand
AACAGACGGGGATGCGAAGCAGCCCGGCTGTGGCTTGTGGGAGGACTGTGAATGAGATCTCCAGTATATATCCCGGAACAGACGGGGATGCGAAGGAATTAGTATATTATGAAAAGGAGCGATGATATATGGAAAACGAAAACAGAGAAAACATGAATGAAAACGGTACCAATAACTACATTAACCCGGATTACAACATAAGAGAAAGCCACACTGAAAGCGGCAGCAACGACAGTAACAATAATGACAGTCACGTTAACGACAACCACACTAATAGCAATTACAACAACAGTGTGAATGGATCCAACTATAGCGAACCTAATTACAACAATAGAGTGAACGAATACAACAATAGCGGTAATTTCAGTAACAGCCATAACGTAAACGACAGTAGCTACAATCGCAATAATAACTACAATGGAAATAACTACAACGGTAACAATAACTACAACAACAGTTACAACGGAAGTTATAACAACGGTTACAATGGCGGTCACGGAGGCGGCAACAATAAGAGAATGAAACTGGTTGCCGGTTTATGCGGAATAATGCTTATGGGAGTTCTTCTCGTAATGATTGGTATATATGCTGTAGGAAGGATAGATAATCTGAAGAACAAAGATGTAAACAACGATGAGATCGCATGGAACAGTGATGATTCCGATAAAGGCAAAGATGAAGCCAAGACAGCAGAAGATAAGAATGATGACAGATCTGTCGCTACTACTCAGCCGATATCTGTTGCACAGGCAGGTTCATCTGCAGCGGGAGTATCCGATGTATCGGGAATCGTTGAGGAAGTAATGCCAACTGTTGTATCAATCATAAGTACCGCTTCCGTAAAGGGATATTCAATATTCGGACAGGAATATGAGCAGGAAGTAAGCGCCGGCGGAACGGGATTCATAGTAGGAAAGAATGACAACGAGCTTCTTATTGCGACCAATAACCACGTAGTTGAGAATTCAACGGGAATCCAGATAACATTTAATGATGAAACGACGGCAGAAGCAGTTGTTAAAGGAAGCGATGCGGACGCAGATCTTGCAGTAGTATCGGTTAAACTTGAGGATCTTACCGATGATACATTATCCAAGATAAAAGTAGCTGTACTTGGCGATTCCGACAAAGTAAAGGTAGGTCAGATGGCTATAGTAATAGGTAATGCAAAAGGCATGGGACAGTCCGTAACAGTTGGATATATAAGTGCCAAGGACAGAGAGATCGACATTCAGGATGAGACAACAGGAAAGACCAGAACAATGCATTATCTTCAGACAGATGCAGCTATTAACGGTGGTAACAGTGGTGGACCGCTCCTTGACGTGGCCGGTAATGTTGTCGGAATAAGCAGTGCCAAGATAAGTGATACACAGATTGAAGGAATGTGTTACGCAATTCCGATATCGAATGCTATACCGATCATCAACGAACTTATGAACAGAGAGACACTTTCGGATGATGAGAAAGGTTATATCGGAGTATCACTCTCTGATGTAGACAGCAAAGTAGTTGAGTTGTACGGTGTGCCTGCAGGTGCATATGTTGCAGGTGTCATGAAGAAATCTCCTGCAGAGGAAGCAGGAATCAAAGAAGGCGACATAATAACAAGGATTAATGATACGGAGATAGCTTCGAGCGATGCTGCAACTTCCAAGATAACAAGCTGTCGTGCCGGTACGGAGATCACGGTTACGGTATGCAGAGAGGCAGAATCGGGAAGAGCTTACGAAGAACATGAATTCAAGATCACTCTTGCAAGTGCAAAGGATATAGGAATTAACAACAAGAAGGATGATTCATCCAAAGATAAAAAGGATGATTCAAAGGAAGACGAAAGAGAAGAAAGACGTCAGGACGAATATGATGACTACTATGGAATGGACGGATATGATGGCATGTTTCCATGGTAAAATATAGCTGAGGACGTATCACTGCCGGGTAGGAAGTAATTTCTTACCCGGTATTTTTATTATGTACTGGTTCATACTATGCCAGATGCCCTCTACGGACTCAGGACTGCATGAACCCGCCTCCCTCGCGGTTCAGGTATACATGTACACGCCTCTCACTTGGAACGTGCATGCAACCGGCAGACATATGCAGCACTTGACCTTAGGCAGCACTCACATATATAATGGGAATATTAATAATAGGAACACGTGTCAATAATCAGGCGGAGGAATAATATGGATAAGGATAACGAAGACATCACAAAGAACACGGACAACGTAGATAATAAGGATAGTAATAATAACAACAATGATGATGATAAATATGAAGCACTGTGTTTTATATGTCACAGACCGGAGAGCAAGGCAGGCAAGATGATCAGACTGCCCAATAATATCAGTGTGTGCACAGACTGTATGCAGACTACATTTAACCAGATCAATGTGAATGGGATGCCGTTTCTTATGGATGTTCCGAATATGGAAAATGTACAGAACGATATGAAGCGCAGACAGACCGTTAAGAAGAAAAAAGAGTCAAAAGACAAGGAAGATACGGGACTCACACTTGATAAGCTTCCTGCACCGCATAAGATCAAGCAGCATTTTGATGAACATGTCATAGGACAGGAGCATGCCAAGAAGATATTGTCGGTAGCGGTATATAATCATTATAAGCGTGTGTTTGACAAAGAGGCCGATGACGGCGTTGCTATCGAAAAATCAAACGTGCTTATGTTAGGACCTACAGGATGTGGCAAGACTTATCTTGTAAAGACACTTGCAAAGATGTTAAAAGTCCCACTTGCGATAACGGATGCCACAGCTCTTACCGAAGCCGGATATATCGGTGATGATGTTGAGAGCGTGCTTTCAAAGCTTCTTGCTGCCGCGGATAATGATGTTGACAGGGCAGAGCATGGAATCGTGTTCATAGATGAGATAGACAAGATCGCCAAGAAACGTAATACGAATTCAAGAGACGTAAGCGGTGAATCTGTACAGCAGGGCCTGTTAAAATTACTTGAGGGCAGCCTTGTGGAAGTACCCGTAGGCGCAACAAGCAAGAATGCAATGGTACCTTTGTATACAATTAATACTTCTAATATATTATTCATATGCGGAGGTGCATTCCCGGAACTTGAGAAGATAATCGCAAGAAGACTTAATTCCACAGGCACTATGGGATTCGGTTCGGAACTTAAGGACAGATTCAAGGATGATCCCGATCTTCTCAGTAAAGTTACGGTTGAAGATCTTCGCGAATTCGGAATGATCCCCGAATTCCTAGGAAGGCTTCCAATAGTATGTCCGCTTGAACAGCTTACCGAAGATATGCTGGTACAGGTGCTTACAGAGCCGAAGAATGCTATACTTAAGCAATATCAGAAGCTTCTTAGGATGGACGAAGTGGATCTTGTATTTGATGATGAGGCGCTTCGAATGATCGCTAAGAAGGCCGCGGAGAAGAAGATCGGAGCAAGAGCTCTTCGTGCGATAATAGAAGAATATATGCTTGATATAATGTATGAGATACCTAAGGATGATATGATAGGCAGGGTTACGATCACCGGCGAATACATAGAAAAAAAGGGGTCACCTTTAATTGAACTCAGGGGTAACAGACTGCTTGGCGAAGGCTCGGGATCGTGATTTAATACATATTTCATGATTTAATACATATTTATAATAAATGTAACAACTCCGTTACATTTATAAGCTATTGTATATAACGATTTTAATTTACATGGTAAAAGATTGACCATAGTGTATTTGAAAAGAGATGTGTTATATATGAGCAACAAAAGCAAAAAGAGTAATATCAGAAAGAAAAAAAACAGAATAAAATCAATAGCATTCCTTGCACCGAGCGGTCTTGGAGTTTTGACTTTTTTTGTGGTCCCTTTTATGGTAATAATCTATTACAGTCTGCTTGATAATCCCATAAAAAAGAACTTCGTCGGAATCGACAATTTTGTTTCGCTCATAACCAACTCGGCGTTTCAGAGTGCGGCGTTCAATACGCTCATTTTTTCATTGATAGCAGTACCTTCTGCAGTTATCTTATCGCTTCTTCTTGCGATGCTTCTTGACTGCAAATTACCGTTCAGAAGTCAGCTGCGTACCGTGTTCTTAAGTCCTCTCATGGTACCGGTTGCGTCTGTAATCCTTGTATGGCAGGTTATGTTCGATATGAACGGAGCGCTTAACCAGGTAACATCAATGTTTGGCGCGACTCCGATCGACTGGCTTGATTCCGATTATAACCAGCTTATCGTACTTACACTGTTTTTGTGGAAGAATCTCGGATATAACATGATATTGTTCATGGCAGGCCTTGGAAATATCCCGTCGGATCTTATAGAAGTCGCAAGGATCGAAGGCGCCGGTTCATGGAAGATATTCTGGAAGATCAAGTTCAGATATCTGTCGCCAACATTATTTTTCGTGGCAATATTATCACTTATCAATTCATTTAAAATATTCAGGGAAGTCTATCTGCTAACAGGCGGATATCCCTATGGAAATATATATTACATGCAGCATTTTATGAATAATCAGTTCGAAAAACTTGATTATCAAAAACTGTCAACCGCAGCTGTAATAATGAGTATAGTCATGGTAATAATAATAGGAATATTGTTCTTGGTTGAGAACAAATTCGGAAAGGAAGTGGAAGAATAAATGCGTCGTAAGAAGATGGTGTTCAGAATATTCGGGACACTGATCGCAGTATTTTTTGCTGTAATATTCATATATCCCACGGTTGTAACACTCGCCGATTCATTTATGTCCACGACCGAGATACATGCCAATTACGGTAAGGTGTTCGAGAAGAAGGAACATAAAGAATACTGGGAATATGACAGTAAAGATACAACCTACAAAAATGATAAAGTATTCATAAGGATAAAACCGAATAAAGTCACATTGTCACAGTATGCGAAGGTGCTTTTCTTAAGTCCCGAGTATCTGTTCAAATTCTGGAATTCGGTAAAACTTACGCTTCCGATCCTTATATTCCAGATACTTGTGGCACTGGGCGCCTCATACAGCTTTGCGAGATTCTCCGGAAGACTTAAGGAATTAATGTTCTTCCTGTACATTATCCTGATGCTGATGCCTTATCAGGTAACACTGGTGCCTAACTATATAGTGGCGGACTGGATGGGTACTGTAGGTACATACTGGTCCATAATATTGCCGGGTGTTTTCTCACCTTTCAGTGTATTTATCTTAACAAAATATATGCGAAGGATCCCGTCCTCTTATACAGAGGCGGCGCAGATCGACGGAGCCGGCGAATGGCAGATATTCACGAAAATATATGCTCCGTTATGTAAAGGAACAATAGTGTCGGTGGCGCTTCTCGTGTTCATAGACTACTGGAATATGGTTGAACAGCCGCTTATCATGTTGTCGGATCAGGACATGCATCCCTTAAGTGTCTTCCTTTCAAAGATAAATGAAGGAGAAGTCGGGCTTGCATTCGCAGTGGCTTCAATATATATGATACCGTGTATATTATTATTCCTGTATTGTGAAGATTATCTGGTTGAAGGAATAACATATTCCGGTGGCCTTAAAGGGTAAAAAAAAGAAAATTCTTGGGAGGGTTATCATATCATGGAAAAAAAGGACAAACGTAGAAATTGGATTAAAAATGCACTGATCATATTCCTGGTGGTGCTGCTTATATTGACTTTCTGCTCGGACTCCATAATGAATGCTTATCTGCCGGAGGTGTCGACGGAAGCGGCAACAGCGGGAAGGATTCAGGAGACCATCAGAGGAACCGGAACGGCTGAAGTTAATCAGGCGTGTCTTGTCAAACTTGCCACAAGCCGCACGATCAAGACAGTGAATGTCAAAGTGGGACAGGATGTAAACGAAGGCGATGTGTTATTCACGCTTGAATCCGGAGACGGTACCGATATTGATTCCGCGAAGAGCACATATCTTGATCTTCAGACAGAATATCAGAAGAAGCTTCTCGGAACAGATTTTAATTATGATAAAGAAGCAGTGGGAATTGAAAATGCCCGTAAAGATTACGAAAAAGCACTTGAAGATTACAATGATATCGATTCCAAGAATAAAAAGCTCGATAAGATGAAGAAAAAGTCTGATAAATTAAACAAAGATATCGCAACTCTTGAAAAAAATATTACGGACAGCGATGCTTTGATCACAGATCTGTCGACAAGGTCAGACGTGGAAACAGCTCAGGCTGATCTTACAACAAAAGAAAGAAGTCTTGTCAATCTTAATAATGAAAAGATTGACCTTGAGGCTGATGCAAAAGCATTGACAGATGAGATCACTTCTCTTAAAGCACAGCAAAGTTCCAATGCAAAAGTTCAGGCAACGCCCGATCCGGACGGCATAGTACCGGATGTATCGGTAGAGAGCATGATCGAAGAAAAGCAAAAACTTCTTACCGAAAAGCAGAGAGCTCTCAGAGATAAAGAAGTGGAAGTTGCCAATGCAGAAGCGGACGTTGCAATTGCAAAAGACGCACTCAAAACCGCAAAAAACAACAAGGCTCAACTTGATACGACCAAGAAGAAAAAAACCGATATGGAAACTTCCCTTACCAATAAAAAAGCAGACTTAACCAAGCTTGATGCGGAGATCGAAGCATTTAAATTAACTGTAAAAGATAAGACGGAAGCCAAAAATCTTGTCGATGAAAAAGAAAATACCTGGAACTCTCTCATAGCAGAATATGAAGCTAAAAAAAGTGAGGATTCACATACTCTTGAGAACGAAAAAATCGAACTCGGAGCAGCAAAACAAAAGCTCATAGCACAGAAAAAAATTGTTGAAGATCTTATAGAATCTACCGGAGAATCCGAAGTAAAAGCACTTATATCCGGTAAAGTAACTGCAATAAATTGCGCAGCCGGAGACATAACTCAGCCTGATACTTCAATCGCTACAATATCTTCATCCGACGATGGATTCATGGTAAAAATATCGGTAACAAGAGACCAGGCTTCGAAAGTAAAAGTCGGAATGAACGGAAGTGTGGATAACTACTGGTACGGAGATATAACAGCTGTACTTGCATCCGTATCAAGCGATCCCGAGAATCCGAGCAATATGCAGTTATCATTTGCAGTAAAAGGTGAATACGTAAATCAGGGTGACAGTCTTACGATATCTCTTGGAGGAGAAGGAAAGAACTATGACGTGATCGTTCCAAAGAGCAGCATATATTCCGATGATAACGGCAAATTCGTTCTGACCCTTGACAGCAAGAGCACACCGCTCGGAACAAGATATATAGCAACAAGACATGATGTGACCATACTTGCCGAAGACGATGTACATGCGGCAATCTCAAGTGATCTCTACGGATATGAATATGTTATTATGACAGCTTCGGAATCACTGTCTCCGGGAGACCAGGTCAAATTAAAGGAAGAATGATAATTATAAGTTCAGCACCCCATGAGATCATAATTATTTCCAGACGGAAAGCTTGCTTTCCGACTGGAATAAATATGATCTCGTGGGGCGGACAAGACGCGAAGCGTCTCGGACGCCCCTGTGCTCGTTGGCGCTGTGCGACAACGAGCTGGGGTGCTGGATACTAGTATATTAGAAAGGCTGGTGCAATCGCCTTGGCTGACTTAATTCGCAATAATAAAAAGCTCGTTGTGGCTTTCGTAGCATTCATACTGCTTATTGCGGGAATAATAGTGAAAAATAACATTACAGGTTCTGCATCCACCGCAGAGCCCTGGGAGCGTTGGTCTTCCGAAAAAAGATTCGGTTATGTTGCGGCATATTATCCTGAGAGTGAAGGAATAACCTCCGATGAGGTAATGGAATACCGTACCAAATTAAAAGATGCGATGACAGAGGCATCCATAGAAGTAAAAGAAGATTCAAGAGGTTACATTGACTCTTACAGTCTCACAGGAACTCTTGAGATAGGCGGAACAAGAAACAGTAACAAAAGTCTTGTGAATGTAACCGCTGTCGGAGGAGATTTTTTCTATTTCCATCCGATGTGGCTCTTATCCGGTAATTATATCTCTGAGGATGATCTGATGGAAGACCGTGTCGTAATTGACGAACAGACCGCATGGGTACTGTACGGCAGTTATAACGTAACGGGAATGAGAATTACAATAGGCGGTGATTATTATTATATCGCAGGAGTTGTCCGCCCGGGAAAAACCGGTTCCATCAAAAAAACCTACGGTAAGCGAAACAGGATATTCATGTCTTATAAAGCCTACAACAAGATCAATCCCGACGCAAAGATCACATGTTACGAAACAGTCTATCCGGATCTCGTAACCAACTTTGCATACAAGACTTTAAGAAAAACAGTCGGACTGTCTGACGATGATTCCGAAGATGCCGAAGACAACAAGACCAATAAGAACATCCAGGTAGTAAACTTCTGCACGCGTTTCGGCATAGCAAACATCTGGGACACATTACTTTCCTATGGCGAAAGATCCGCACACACAGACGGAATAATCTATCCTTTCTGGGAAAATGAATACAGAAGGATCGAAGATTTCCTTGTGCTTGACATGGTATGGTCAATAATCTGCATTATCGTGATCGTTGTGGCAATGTTCAAATATATAGTTGCTGCTTATAAGTTTGTGCGTGATCTTATACCGGCACTGTGGGCAAAGATAATGGCGAAGGTGAGGAGGTAGGGTTACAGTTAAACAGTCGGTCAGGATTTGGAAATACAGCCAAACAGCCGAAAGTAATTTGGTAATGCAGCTAAACGGTCGGTCAGGATTTATTATAAAAGAATAGAAGCAGATTAGAATAAAAAATAATAATAAAAACATGTCTCAATCTGATAATCAGATGCATAATAAAAACGGGGGTCGCCTCCGTTTTTTTTGTGTCTACATGGATCTCAGATCGGAAAGTGCATTGAGATAATTAATGAGTTTTGAAAGCTGAACGTTATCAAGTCTGTTTGCGATTTCAACTATAACTGTATAATCATCATCTTTAGTTGGTTCTCCAAATAAAATATAATCAGCGGATACGGAGTGGTTCTTGCACAAACTGTACAAAGTTTCGTAGGACATTCCTTTCTTTCCATTCTCAATCTCTGATAGAAAATTAATAGAAATATCTATGCTCTCAGCGAACTCAGCCTGGGTAAACCGGTTGAGTATTCTGAAATCGCGTATTCTGTTACCGATTTCGTACTTTTTCTTTTCATCCAACATATGTACTTCTCCTTGGTATAATAATCTAAATCTCCTATTTTTATATTATAAAGGAAAATGAGTAGTTGGAATAATTAAAAGGGTGAGAGAGTTCGCGGACAGCGAGAAAAGCATTGAAATAATACAACAAAGGTTGTATAATGGCAATATAATACATTTTATGGAAATAATTAAGACTATTATATGAAAAATGACTATGGGGTGATTATTATGAAGAGTGGGTTTAAACCTATAATATTTTCTGTACTTGGGTTTATTTTTCTGTGTACATTGTTTTTTGTTTACAAACGTGCTGAAGCTTATTATTTATCGTGTTCTACTTCATATTATCGTATTGCTACTCCTAATGTTGATTCAGTACAAAATACAGGAGAATTTAGAGTTGGTGATACTGTATATACTAATGCAGCTATGGATGGCAGTGAAGTATATACAAGTTATACCGCAGAATTATATAAAGGTAATTCTTTATATGATTCGTATTCAGATGTTGGACGAGGACGTTGGTTTTCGTGGGGCCATACAATAAATTCTCCTGGGGAATATTTGTTTAAATTTACAGAAACAGACGTAAATGGAGAAACATTATCTGTTAGTTCGTCATTTGTTGTATATGACACCGAACCATACATCTCTTCTAGTCCGTCAGCAAGATCTGTTAAAGTAGGTGATTCAACAACATTCTCGGTATCTGCCGGAGGCAGTAATATAGAATATCAATGGGGATACACATATAGTTCAGAACGCACAGGCACTTGGTATTTGATTGAAGGAGCAACAAGCAGTAGTTACACAATATCATCATGTGACAGTTCATATAATGGAAGGTATTATTATTGTAGGATAATTAATTATGGAAACGAAAATGTTTTTTCGAAACCAGCCAAACTGACAGTCTACCGGACCATAACCTACTATAACAACGGCGGAACAGGTTCGCCTTCATCACAATCTACAACTTGTGGAACTAATATGACAATAAGCTCAACCAAGCCAACAAGAACCGGATATGATTTTCTTGGATGGTCAACAAGTAGTACGGCAACGAGTGCTAATTCGTCGTATGCACCCGGAAGTACATATTCCTCTAATTCTAATCTTTCATTGTATGCAGTATGGAAACTAAAGGAATATACTGTTACGTATAATGCAAATGGAGGAAGTGGAGCACCGTCATCTCAAACTAAGAAGTACGGAGTATCTCTGACATTAAGTAGTGTTAAGCCGACAAGAACCGGCTA
>JHWW01000024.1 GCA_000621985.1 Lachnospiraceae bacterium V9D3004 | reverse complement strand
GTTAACTGGTGATATAACGTGAATCCGAGGCAGCCAGCCTCGTAACCGCATATGAACAGAGCATCGTCTCCGTAGTGGAAACGCATGGCCTCGATGTAGTTGATGACTTTGCTGTAATGGCCGTCAACCTTCTGGGGATACTCAGCTTGTTCTTTCTCGTTTGTATAACAACAGAGAGAAAAAGTTTCTTTGTGTACATCCATTCCTACGTAAACTGTGCTATAATTCATTTGATGACCTCCATTTGTATGCGGTAATCCCTGTTACCATTGTTTTGATCGACTTATAGTATACAGGTAAATCCACGAAACTACAAATCGGAGGTCATTACATATTGTCTAATATTCAATCATTTGTTCAGCCTAACTATATTTTTTCCGCCAGAATTAATTTTATATGTTTCTGTCCGTATATATTCACCACGCCAACCGGTATCATCACCATAACGCCTTACTGATATATCAACATATACATAATTTCCAACGTCTGAAACCTTGCTTATATAGTATTCGTATTTTTTATTCTTGTTTATCGAACCAATTTTTACCGCTTTTGTTTTATCTTCTGTAACCTTATAGCTGTATATATCAACTTTACCGTTTTTACTGTCAGAATAATATGCGTAATCACCTGCAATATCATATGCATACTCATTACCGATCACTTCAGATTTTCCTGACTTCAAGTTAAGCCTGCACATTTTACTCTCTTCACCTATACCGTAATATATACAATCTTTATTGGAACTAATGATAATATTTTCAGATGTTAAGCCTTTAACAATTTCTTTCTTGTTATTGCCGTCAATTCCAATTCTCATAAGATTTCCGTTGAATATTCGCATAGAGCCTTCAATACTTCCGCATGAGTAATATACATTATTATCGTATATATATGCACTCATAGCCATATTAGGACCACTTTGATATTCTTCAGTTTTTCCCTCAGTTGTGAGCAGATTACATTTAAGCGTTTTCATATTAAGACACAATATATCATTTTCGTCAGAATAATTGGTCTCATTAAATATCATATATTTACCACCAAATCCGGCGAAACTGAGTCCACACGGATCTTTACAGGAATATACAAGTTTCTTTTCTTTCTTATTAGTCTTGATTACATATAATTTTTCCATTCTGCTATCTGTAAAAAATATCTTATCAGAATACATGGTAAATATTATTCCGTCAGTAATCTTACCGGTTTTTTTACCATTGACAGTCCTATAGTATATACTCTCTCCGCGCTGATAATATATTTTATTGCCCTTAATATATAAATTGCCCGGCGATCCATTTTCCCACGAATCAAGCACTTTTCTACTCTTATTATCAGTAGTAATTGAACACAGTTTGTATTTGTATTTATTTGAACTACTATAATCTGCAATATAATATATTCTATTTCCGTTTTGAACATAATCTGTTCCGTTTCCAAGTATTTTTGCCTGTACACTCTTATCATTCGATATACATGCAATAATCGTTACAAAAAACATTAATAGAATCGCAATGTTCTTCTTGGACATATGCACCATCCCTCCGATAATTTATTAATAACTCATCTCTTCCTGCAACAATTTCCCCAGCCGTTAAATATGATAGCAAATCCAACGATTATAAACAACAACACTAAAAGTTCGTGATCTGTATATGGCGGCGTATATGTATAAGGACCTTTACTTTTTGATAACTCGACAAACCCGAAAATCGTAAGGATAATACCGGCAAGTATTTCTAACAAGAATAATCCAAAACCTCCACCTGTTGTACGAAATTCGGATTCAACCTCATTGGTGTCATACGATTGTTTTTGAGCAACGAATGGCTGTTCTTGAGTAACATATGGCTGTTCCTGAGCATTTAATTGTGGCGAGATATAATTATTGTATTCACCCCCCCGTGTACAACTCTCACAAAATCTTATTCCGTCAGGTATTTCTCTTCCACACTTCTCACAATACATGTTAACGCCTCCCATAATAATCTTTGTTTTTCTTTTATATTTTTAACATCTTACAATATCCACAATGTTCATATCCCTTATTAGTCAACTTCAGATTTTCAATAGCAATATTATTTTTATAATATACAATTTCTTCTCCGCCAAGCTCATATTTTTTATAATATGGTTTGTATATAATACTGTTACCTTTGACAACTCCAAATCCATTTCCTGCTCCGGTTCCTGTCAACAAGCATACTTTACCTGAAACAACAAGCATTGTATGTATGGGATCCTCTGCTGTAAAATCAGCAATAAGTTTTTCCTTATTTGTGGCAAGATTCCGCTTGTATACTGTTACATTGTCTAAATAGTCAGAATCGGTTCTCGTAACAGAGTAGTATAGGTTATTACCTTCCAAACCTTCCAAGACTCCTACCTTATCTATTCCTATATAGCTGATAATTTTCTTAGTAGATTCATCATAATTGTATTCTGACAGATATCCACAACTTACATAATATATGTTCTTGTCATCTGCATAATATGATCTCTTAACTCCCGTATCAATCAGTTTTTTATCACTTCCGTCAATATTACAGATATACAATTCGCCCTTCACATAATATATGAGTAAATTATCATGAACTGTAAATGTAACATCATCTTCATCATCTTTGTATTCTACAATTGTTTTCTTTCTTCTTCCGTTCGTGCTGCATCTGATTATCTTTTTCTTTGCTGTATCAAGATAAAAAATATAATTGCCTTTTAAATATACTCCACCACCATACATCCCAACTTTTGCTATTGCTTTTCCCTTTTTCTTAAGAGAATTTGAATAATATAGCTTTGTTTTCTGACTCTTATAATCGTATATACATCTTACAACTCTATTCCCATCATAATTAAAACTTGAATGCTGGGAATTGTGCTGTTTTCTTTGGGAATCATATTTACTTGCAGCACTAATATCTGTTCCGGACAATAATACGGCAACTACTATTGCCAATATAAATGTACTTAGCACTATCGTAATACTTTTATTCTTCATGATTTAACCTCCATGATTGATATATATTTGTCTCTCTAAGCGAATGTGATAACTAAAACTATCTGATTTGTTTTGTTTGATGGAGTAACGACATTAGCAACCACGTTTGTATTATCAGATTTCTTATGCTTATCTTTTTTATTTTTAACAGTTACCTTACAACTAAATTTTTTCTGATAATTACCTAATATATAAATTGCCGTGACCTTGAATTTCCCCGGCTTAGCTCCGGTTATCTCTAATATGTTGGTTGGTTTTTTTCGTACTGCGAACAGTGCATACTTACCAGAAAAAACAGTCCACTTTATCTTAGCCTTCTTGTTAGTATTCTTAAGTCTTAATTTGATACTGCTTCCAACATATACTACTGCACTTTTTTTGCTTATTGTCGGGTTTTTAGCTGCAATTGCCGTAATATTATAAGGAACAACAAGTGATGTCATCATACTTAAAGTTAGAGCTAATCCTCCAATACGTTTAACTTTATTCTTGATATTCATATTTTTTCCTCTTATTTCGTTCTAATTTTTTATCATTATTGCATTCCCACATTTTCCCATATTTACCCATATTTACCTTGTATTGTTCTCACCATAAAATAATAGTTTTGTAACCATCCAACACAATATAAGTTTATTCTGTTGCAAGTAATGAAATATATATCATTTAATTCGCAGTCTTTTCTGCATTAATAACTATAGCTGTTATTTTCCCTTTTATTATTTTCATCCAAACACTACTTCTATATTTTTTTGCTGCTGATAATGCTTTCTTCTTACTAATCTTATACATGTACACAGCCTTTTTTTTCGACAAGGAAGATTTTTTATAAAAAAGCGTATCAATTGCATAGCATTTCACATTTGTTGACAGCTTAGCTGTTTTGTTTTTTGAATATATATCAAGATTCAATATTTCTCTGTATTTTATTTTCTTCCCCTTTATTTTATCAATAGTGTAGTATTTTTCATAATAACACCCTTCTTCTCCAGTTAGGTAACTTCCTATCCCCGTTTGTGCAACAGAATAGTATTTTTTTGCCGTAACATTATTTTTATCCGCTAACAAATTCTTGTTATTATATGCCGTAATGTTTTCTCCATCACTCCATCCTTCCACACATACCTTTCCATCTGCAGATAAAAAGAAATAACTTAAGGTTGTCCAATGTTCATCAACAAAATCTTTCAGAATCATATAATAATATTCGTCTCCATTCATTCTTCTAAAACTTCCTCTTACACCACAGGTATAATCCGGATACAATTCGCTCAATATAGATATTGCCTTTTCACTGCCTATACCTACAATTGAATCTGTCCATATCACATATTCCTTTTCATTACTATTAAATGGATTAAAAACTTCTTTTGAGTAGGCTTTTGATCCGATAAAGCTACTAAATAAACATACAAGTATTACAATCATAATCATTTTTCTGATTTTCATATAGTTTGGGTCTCCTTTCGAAATATTTTTAATATCATTAAAATACACCTTCATCACAGATTATTTACTATTCACAATCTATCATGATTTATCAAATTTAATCCAAGATTGTCAAAATCAACATCCATTTTGTCATTTTTAACAACTGCTACACCAAAACAAATGTATATCGTTCATTAATAAGCTTAATCAACGAATCACGGTCAACCCTTGTCCATTGATTCTTTTGCAACTCCCCGATGTTGCTGATATATGTACCGTTGGTGGAGTAATCTTTCACATAATAACATTGTTCACACTCAGAGAATTTTATACCGCAATGTTTCCGGCTTATCTTAGCGTCATTTATTACTATATGAACTTTACTTCCATCTCTGCCAATTATTGCCTCATCATTTTCGTACAGCCTGTATGATATGTTCTGATTAAAACCATGTAATCCAACAATCGTTCCATACTTTACAGCACCAAACTTATGTGCCGTCGTCATCATTAATGTCTTAGACTCTTCTAATAATATATTGTCGTCATCATCCGCCACATCATTATTAACCCTCATACCAATTGACGTTATATTGGCATTATTATACAGTCTTTTCTTAACCTCTTCCCATTTTTCCCTTACTGAAATGGTGTATTTTCTGCTTATCTGAAAACTTCCGCCTGATGTGATTATCTCATCACCCTTAACGTCTTCAACCTTGTTTCCGTTAATCAGATAACTCTGATGACACCTTATAAAATTATATTGCTTTAGCTGCTCTTCAAGATTATCAAGCTTTCCATAAAACCAAACTTCTTTTTCATCATTCAAATACACGGCTCCGATTTTTCTTACATCACTGACAAAATAATGCACTGCATTCAACGGAAGCATCTGCTTTTTCCCCTGAATATTAACTTCAAGATATTCCTTTTGATATTCCCTCTTTTCAGCCAAATATTGCTTCATCTCATACACAAACTTGTTTTACTCTAACGGCTTAACAATGTAGTTGAAAGCTTTGCAATGAAATGCTTCCGTAACATGTTCGGCATTATTCGCAACAAAGAATACATCAACATCAATTTTCTTTTCACGGATATATTGGACAAGAGACATACTTCCTTTTCCGCTCTCATCAACCATAAGGAACAAGATATCAAAGCTGAACTTTTTATCATCCAACCTTTTTTTGACTTCTGTATAGCTATCAAAACATTCTGTCACATAATCATCGTCAATATCTGCATCTTTTGCGATGTAATCCAACAAAAGTTTTTGAAATGAAGTGTCTTCATCACATATTGCTATTCGGAACATTTTTACTTACCTTTCAATGTGATTCATTTATCATAATTTACCATCTGGGCAGTTTCCATGCTCTATTAATCGCATCTGCCTGAGCTCTTTTATAGCTATTACCTGCATTTCTTAAAAAACCCGCATAATTTTCCAATGATTCTTTCATTTTACAATATGTAGAGCCACCATCATTAACACTATTCCAGTTATTCACAAACGCTGTTGCATCTTCTCCTGAATATGATCCTTTCATATTGGTTATTGCATTATCTGCCTTTCCCATCAAACTGTCTGTTTTTCTGATATATTCTTCTATAGAATTAGCTGCTGTCTCAAAATTACCATGATCAACTCTAATTTTCCCCATGTTAATCCTCCCCTAATTTTATTTGAACAGACTTGCTAGTTTTTGATTGTTAATTTCCGTATTATCATAATCATTAGCAACTGTTCCATTAAGAAAATTAACATAATTATTCATGACCTGATGTCTGGCTCCTGATGAACCACAAAATTCATTTTTGATTCTGTTATATGCCGACATTGCCCTGTTTGAGGCATCGCCATCCCATGATGCTGCAAGTCTTTGCATCGCATTATTAACAGAATTAAATTCATTATCTATATCACCGTTAATTCTTGCCAATTCACTTGCCGTATTCCTGACAATTGTTGTATCAACCCTTATAGTTCCACTCATAGTTTGTCACCTCTTTTACACTTCTCCACTTGCCTTCGCTTCTGCCTGAGCTATAAGCCTATCAATATAGGATGGACTTATACGTTCAAGTGTCCTTAATGCCGTACTGTATTTATTTATTACAGACCGTATACAATCGGCACACTTATCATTTCCAATATTCTTGTAGTCATATCTAACATGCCATTCAATCTCTTCTAATTCTCCGATTATCTCTCTCAATTCATTTTTATAACCAATTAATTCTCTGCTTCCCTGTCTTGTCATGACACTTCCTCCTAGCAACTGCTCTTTATATCCGCTTCAACCTTGTCAAAGTCATTTGCTGTCTCTTCTAAATATCTTACAGCACAATCAAGTCTTATAGCATAATCAAGCAACAGCTCTGCTCTAAGCAACCTTGCCAGATCAAATATTGAACTCCAATCAATTCCCAGATTCCAGTACAAACTGTTCATTCTTTCATCAAGCTTTTTAGCCCTATTACTCATTTCTCGTAACTTATCCGCATATACACGCATTGATGATGCATCAACGATAATATTAGTATTACTTTCCGCATAAGCAATACTCTCATTTAGATATGACCTCCAATAGTCAACCGGATTCTTCAGTATATCATTAACTGTCATATAGAATTTACTTGCCTCATCCTTAGACCATTTTATAAATAAGCTTAAATGCTTGCAGATTACTCCGGCTACTTCCTTTCTCTGCTCTGAATCAATAAATGTCTCATATAATAATGCCGTCACCAGAATTGTTGCAAATGCAGTAAGTCCTGCTGCTGCCTCTAATGCAATTGTAGATAAAGCCGGTAATCCCAGAACAATCAAAATACCTGAAACAAGACCTCCAACATTTAATCCATCATTTTTTTCTTTGTCATCTTTATGATTAACAAATTGCATATAAACCCACGATCCGGCTATTGCAATAGCTCCAACCATTTCAACCAATATATCTCCAACCGGTCCGGGCATATGATCAATCCCTTCAGATATTGCACTTGTAATTATTGAAAGATCATCTTGTTTATCTTCTTTTAGATATCCGTTATCATCAAAATCAAGATATCCCAAATCATGTTTTGTAAAAATATTAAATTTTACATTCTCCTTATCAGATCCACCGACATATTTGTACTCCACATCCGGAAGATCATTTAACATAGTACCGACAAAACTCCATCTTTTATGTTTCATCACACCAGCCATCTGCTTTATCTCTTTTTCATATTTTCTTATGAATTCTTCCGAAAATCCCGGTCCATCCAGGCTTAAACAATGACTGATATTTATGTTAAGTCCTTTTTTTCTTAATCGTTCTGAGCAAGATACTATTGTTGCATATTCTGCCAGATTACCTCCAAGAGAATGCCCTGTCATGGCAACACTATCATAACTGTTAAGCTTGTCCTTATATTTTAATAAGAATCTCTCAATTTCAGCATGTTGAATTGTACACTCAGAATTAATAAGCTTAACATCTGCACCTATCCAATCATACTTGACATTATCCACCGCATGTACTTTATCTTCTGCTGCTTCACTCCCCCTAAAGCCGACACTGGCTTTTCCAGGTGCAGTCTCAATAATACAGCTATAAAATCCTGTCATTTTATGATCTTCATCTTTTATGTATGAACTATTAACTCTGTTTGCATCGTGTATTCCCGCCAACTTCCATTCATCAGCCCTGTCTCCAAGCATTTCCTGCAATTTATCAAGACTCTCATCATTACAGTATTGTCTTTGTTTATCAATAATCTGATTTATAGTATATGAACCGCTCCCATTCTCCATACACAGTGCCTCAAACCCCTGTGTCAAATCCGTATATGCAATTTGTGAAAATAGCTCCATTTCATAATCAGTATACTCATCAGAATTATATGACATCATCTTACCTCCGTGACAAAGCTTCAATTATCTCTTCTCTTACAGGTCGATATTTTCCTTTACTTATAAAAAACTGTACATTAGTTATTGGATTATAACTATCGAACCACGTATTACTTATATCCGGTTTTGCAACTATATCACCTGAACACGCAACATACATTTCATCCGGAATTATAAAAGCCGAGACACCGATATTAATATCTGTTTTTGAGTTAATGTTCTTTATACAGTCCAACATAAAATTTTCATTTTCATCATTTATACAATCCTGCTTAATGCACATATACATTACCAATTCCGTTACATTATATTTATTATCATATTCTCCAAAAGATATTTCAGAATCACTTTCCTCATTGCAGCTTTTTTTATGCATAACAGCAATGCTTATATTGGCCCAGATATCATGTTTAATCAATTCTTTTAACATTTCTTTTTTTATCATATGTCCAATTTTTTCAGTAATATAATTATCCTCAACAACAAAAGAATCACTGTAAATAACTGCTTTGAATACTACATCATCTTCATCTTTTACATACAATGTTGCTGATTTATAATCATACCTGTTACCAATATGCGTAACCACAAAAGTTTTATTATATTTTTCTCCTAATCCTTTCAGAGTTTTATCAATTATATATTCATCCAAATTATCAACTGTTTTAATTTCAGTCATAGTTTCTCCTTTTGCGAAATACTATTGCGATTATTTGATTATTGTATTTGTTCAGCTACCAGTAAAAATATTTATAATTCATTTGATAATCTGTATTCAGTATATTCAAAGTCTTCAGCAGTAGCAGTAAGATAATCCGCACATTTTCCAAGTCTGTCTGCATAATCTAACCCAATACCGGCAATCAATAACCTGGCAAGGTCAGGTATCATATTCCAATTAATACCCAATTGCAGATATAATCTGTTCATATTCCAATCAAGATCCTCCGACTGCTTCTTTAACCTTTTAAGTCTAAGTGAGTAATCCTTCATTGTATCTGTATTCATCTCAATATAAGAATTAGCCTGAGCATATACATAGCCTGAAGAATGCCTGTAAAACCATTCTTCGACATTATGAATATTTGATAATATAATTGTCATGATATTTCTATATTCATTTTCAGCATTATCAAACATTCCCGATACATGTCGTACTGCTACAACAAATGAATTCACTATATCATTATATATTTCTGAAGCTATCGTCACCATATCTTTAATTACTGTATCGTGCATACTTTGTAAAAAAATACTTGCTGTAAAAGTTAAAAACAGAGCACCCGGTTCACCCAAAATATTAACAGTATAATCAGTAAATTCTTCAATCATTTTATCACTTATTAATTCTAACGAATATCCAATACAAACTCCAGTCACCGTAAATATTCCCATTGTAAAAAATGTAACCATATCCCCCCATGAAGCATATGTACCATCCATACCTTCATATTCCTTTGAACCACTAGTCCTGTCAACCAATGACATTCCCGCTCTTGTACATCTTTCTCTTTCTTCTTCCGGCATAATTAAAAGAGCTGCATTAATCTTGTTAACATACTCTCCTAATACTCCTTGCTTACCATTTATTATGTTTCCATCATCATCTCTATTCCACAAAAAACCAATTCTTTCTTCACTATATAAAGAATATATATCGTGTGGATTCAACCCAATCTGCTTAACATAATATGTATTCTCACTTGGAATGATCGGGTTTATCAGCTGATGAACAAAATCGTCCTCACCGTTAATTGAATACATTCTGGTTAACAGTTCATCATAGTTCTCATTCTTTTCCTTAAAATATTCTATTGCTTCTTGTGAAAACCCTTGCCCATCTATTGAATAACAGGCTTTAATTCGATCATTATATTTTGAAGTCATCATAACAAATTGAGCTTCATTTCCACCTTTGGAGTGTCCCGTAACATATAGATTACGAATGTCTTTATTATCACAAAAATTCTCATATACGTAATCAAAATAATTTCGAGAATCTTCCTGCATAGGCGTAGTTTGCTCATTATAACCTACAGCGTTATCTCCCCATCTGCCATCCCCGGTACCTCTATATGCAACATATATGTCACCCTGTGGAGTCTTATAAGCACATGCCTGAATATAATCATCTGTCGGGCTGCCTCCCGTAGCATGAATACTCATTCTTCCGTCTGTATGACTTTGACTGATAACGGTAGTATTCCCAAGGTTACTGTCTTTTTCAAGTGTACTTTTCAGAATCTTTAAATAATCCTTATTTATCTCTGTCCACTGAAGCTTATCAACAACTGATGCTACACTTTCATCAGGAGCTATATTTACATAATCCGTGGCATATTGCAGGGCATCAAAGAAACCGGCATAATCAATGTTATTTAATGTAGTTTCATCCATTCACGTCCACTCCTGTCCATTCCCATATATACCCGGAATTATCATCTGACCATTTTCCTTTTAATTGTCTTCTATATTTCCTGTTATATATCAGCTGATTTCTATAATTATATTCAGATAAGTCTTCAGTAATATAATTATCAATATAATATATACTGATATATCTGTATTTAACTTTGCTATCCGCAATTATATTCTCTAATCTGTCAATTACATCTTCTCTTTCTAATACTTCAGAATCAACATAAGCATTCATATGAATTAATGTATTATTCATCGAAGCAAATTCTCCATATGATGTCATATCATTAAAATCAGGCACCCAACTTTTGGGATAATTCATATCTTTTTCAAAAAAATATAAATTACTTTCAATATACTTTGATAAAATACTATCTGTTGAAGCATTAAGTTGTTTTGCATATTTAATATAGGGGTAATTATCCACAAATCTTCCTTCATAATACATTGCGCCCCAAACCTTCACATAGGGATAAAGCGATGATGTGAATTCACACTCGAGCTTATCAGATGCAAATGTACCGCCCAGTCTTCTGTAAAATGCGAATTTATCACTGTATTTTTTATTAAGATATTCTTCAATCGAATTTTGCATTTCATCAAAATTAATCATGAAGTCAACAACTCCTTACTTCAACATCTAGTATTTTTTTACATTTATACTATTTAAATTGTTCTGACAGGCTTATGTTAGTATTCTCTGTACTTATATAGTCTGCCGCTACATTTTGTCTTAAGAATTTTACATAAGCATCTATAATGTCATAGTATTGATTAAAATATTTTCCTGCGAATGATTCATATGCACTTAATGTTGCCTGTGACGCCTCACCCTGCCATGTTGATGGAAGACTTTTTATTACGTTTTGACTCTCCTCAAGTATTTCTTTTAACTTCTTATTATTTGTTTCTACACTTGTTGCAATTGCTTCGACCTGATCGGTACTAATTTTTATTGTTCCAGCCATTCTATACTAACCCCTTTCATATTAATTTGTCAGATTCTTAACAGCGCTTGTAATTCCGTCCTGTCTGTTTTTGTAATTATTTGACTGTTGTGTCAGAGTATCTGCGCATAATTTTAACTTTTGGGCCATTTGTGAAAGCTCTTCGGTAAATCCCTTAATCTGATTGCAGAATGCAACATTATCCTCACCCTGCCATGCATCTCCCATCGTTGTTGCATCAGACATCAGCTGCTTTGCGATGGAATCATACTGAGTTGACAATTCTGACAGCTGCGATGCTGCCTGATCCATTTTTGCCGGATCTGCTACAATGTTTTTTCCCATAATCATTCTCCTTATACAATTTTTTTATATCAATATCAGCTTTGAACCATTTTTAATTCCATGTTCATATACTGACAGATTGATATCATATATATCCCCTGTTTCGGCATTACACAATATCGTTTTTGAATCTCCCTTATATTTTCCTGATGAAAGGTCGTTTATCACTTTAGCTGCAAGAGCAGTAATCTCATACATTTTACTTGTCTGAGGAATAAATACATCGTAAGACCTCCCAACCATGGGAACATATATCTCAACAAGAACCTTTTCCATGAATTATTACTCTCCCCTCTTTCCAATGGTAGCCAGCTTTATACGTACTGCTTTTCCGTCAGAAATGGAATATCCGTATTGTTCGCCAATTTCCTCATTCATTTCACCCGTTATCTTATTTGTTTTAATGAAATATTGGTCTGTAATACCATTTCCAATCCATATTCCATCTGTTTGAGAGACATTTGTTTTATACCATTTTTCAAAGTTATATGTGGATATCGATTTAGAAATATCTGCAATAATTGCGTACATATTAAGCTTTTGATTTCCTTTTTCCAATATAAGACCCAGCTTTTCTTTTTGTTCATCCGGCAAATTCTCTCTTAATGCAGACAAAGATGAAATTACTATTACAATTGCAGAATATTCCGGCTTATCTATTCCGGCATCCTCAGCTTCTTTTATTGTATTATGCCTGTCCAATACTACACTGAACACTTTATCTATTCCAACTATTACATTTTTTTTCGTGTTAAAGACCACTGCATTTTTACTGTTGTTTAAAAGCTCATTATTAATGTCAAAAACAACCGTTTTATAATTCATTTCATCTGCAAGTATGCTTACCATACAATTCATAATTCCGACATAGTTTTTAGAATGTGACTGTATAAATGAAACGTAATTTTTAGCGATATCAAAATAATTAATTTCCAAAGAAGCTGTTTCAACTCCAACCGGTATATTAAACGTTGAATTCTTTATGTAAGGCTTAATAAACTCAATATCAACTTCTTCCGGAAGAACAGGAATACCCTTTGCTTTATATGCAGAACCTTGCTTCCTTAACGAATCACAATACGCCTTGATTGCCGCCATCTGGTTATCCGCTTTAAAAGCATACGCTGTCTGAAACTCATACAAACCTTCCGGTTTACACAAACCTCTTCCAATTATTTTAGAGGGAACAAGGCCTTCTGTTTTACCAAATATACTCGAATAATCGGTTTCATCTGACAACTGAAGAGATAATGATTGACTAATATTCTGCTGCATTCTGAATCTTATTCCGTTGGTAGCAGATGCAGTAAGAATAAAGTATATTCCATACTTTGTTCCTTCTCTTGTCAGATTCAGCATTTCACCTTCATATTCCTCATATAATTCAATAAAAGCTGTAAAATTACTAATGATAACAATAATAGAGGGTATCTTTTTTTCACTTTCTTTATTATATGAGTACAAATCCCCTCCAAATTGTGATAATGTTTTTTTCCTAGTGCTGATCTGACCAAGTAACAGTTTTATTAAGTTGACAACCTTTTCTCTTTCACTTGCAATAACCACATCTCCAACATGAGGAGCATTACTATAAGCAGTCAGCGTCTCAGCCGAAAAATCCATTATATATAGATTAATCTCTTCCGGAGAGTAACAACTGATCAATGAATAAATAAGAGTTGAAAGTATAACTGTTTTTCCACTACCTGTCATACCGTATATTGCTGTATTGCCTCCCTCTGTAAGCGACAATGTCAATAATCCCTGCCTCTGATTCGTAGGATCGTCATATACACCAATAATCGGATCAATAATTCCTTCTTTGCTTTTATATTTATATTTTGCTTTTATTTCATCAACGTATAGTACAGCCGAAATTGGTTCAAGCCAAAGTGGACTTACTTTAATATTCTCCTGTTTTGCTATAATACTTAAATACTCCGTTATAGCATCAACCTGTTTTTTAGGGTTACCAATATGTTTTTTATTATCTATTTTTGCTGTGGCAATCACCCTTCCAACATTATCTATAACTTCAATGCTGCTATCGATCTGTTGTTCTGCTTTATCAGCCGGGTAATAGGGAGCTCCCGACCACGCAGACTGTCCCATTTTGAACATTTCATTATAGCCTACCTGAAGGTAGAATCTTCCTGTTTCCTGAAGTTCTGCTGCTTCCGGCCTTTTCAACATGTCCATACTATCAGCTTTATCCTGCACTTTAAGGCATGCCTTAAACTTAGCATTAGACCATATCTGATCATCGACTACTCCACTTGGTTTTTGTGTAGCAAGAATCAGATGAACTCCAAGACTTCTTCCTATACGCGCAGCACTTACCAATTGTGTCATGAATTCCGGCTGTTGAGTTTTTAATTCAGCAAACTCATCAGATATTATAAATAAATGCTGTAACGGCTTCTTTACAACTCCTTCTCTGTACAATCTCTGATATCTGTAGATATCTATATTACTGTCACCCGTAAATTTACTGGTCTCAGCAAATATCGCCTGTCTTTTTCTAAGTTCGCTCTGAATCGATGTAAGTGACCTTTTTATAGATGAACCATCAAGGTTAGTTATAATTCCTGCTGTATGCGGCAACTTCTCAAATGTTTTGGCCATACCCCCACCCTTATAGTCAATTAGCACAAAAGCCACTTCATAAGGATGATAATTTACAGCCAGTGATAGAATATATGTCATGATAAATTCAGATTTACCTGAACCAGTCATTCCAGCCACCAACCCATGTGGTCCATGATATTTTTCATGCAGATCAAGTTTGAATATATCCCCTATTGTGTCCACGCCAATCTGAGCTTCCAATGATTTTGTGGGGTCATTTTCCTTCCATAGATTTAACACATTTAAGTGTTCTATCTTGCCCACTCCAAACAATTCCAGAAAAGTAATCATCTTCGGGAGAACAAATGACTTTTCTCCACTGTCAAGATGTATATTTGATAATAAAACACTTATTTCTTCCACATTATTATCTACATATATATCAGGCTCAAATTCTATTGCTTTCCCTGATATATCATTTTTGTTATATATCTTTCCAATATTACCATTTAAGTCAATTACATTACTGCACTCCTTAGGCAGAAATCTCAATTCATCAAAAAAAGTAATTACAGAAAAGCATATATTCTTTTTTGTTTCATATATTTTTTTTAATACATCCATTCGTAGTGACAATTCTTTACTAAATGTAAATATAATAAAATATGGTTTTATATCATCTAATTGTTCACTTCTCATATCCTTTCTGCACTCAAATTCCGCTTCCAGGTAATTAGCAATATCTTTTATATCACCATAATTCTTTACTAAAAATCTCGTTTTTTTATCATCATCCCAAATATGCGGAATCCACTTAACATATTTAAGAGTGTCTTCATCAACCTTCTCATCATACAAAAACACAAACTTAACTTCATCATAACTGTATAATGCTGACAACTGAACAACCAGACCATTAGCAAATCTTAAAACATCTTTTCTGTCACCTATCACACCGGTTACTATGTTGTCAAATAATGATACCGTTATTGGCACATCATTGATTATTTGTGGAGCTTCGCAAAGATTTAATAATTCTTCTTCAAGTGAATCCCTTTCAATCTCAAATTTTCTTTCGGGATACTTAATATCAGCATCTAGTGGAACAGATCCTTTTCCAACTCGGATACTCAAAAAATCATTTTGACCATATGATCTTTCCCAAAGATCTCTACTAACATTACTAATTCTTCTTTCACATTCTTCTACACTGATATTATTTTGAATAATAATTTCCCTTTGTTTCTCGCATTCATTTTGGAATGATTCTTTTATCCTTTCCAAATACTCCTTATATTTTTCCTGTCTTTGATTCTCTTTTCTTGTCTTATTTTTTTTCTCATATTTTTTTGATATTACCGGCCACATCACAGTACCCAGCAACATACAACCTGACGTTACCGTTGATATATAATTTCCCTGCATGATGCCATATACAGCCATAGTCATTGATGCCATACCCATTGTCATAGAAGGACCAATGGTAAGCATTAATGGCATCTCTTCTCCAACCGGGCTTTTAGGCGGAGCGTCAATTTTAAACTCAGCCTTTTCTACATCTCTTTTAAATCTTGGCGAGCGGAAGAATATTTCATTTTCTATCTGATCAAAATCATAATTTTCTTCTTTTGTTGTTATTTTTTGAGGAACATATTCGATAAGTAACGGCGTGTTTATTTTTACTATTTTGTCGGGGTTGTTTATTGCAATAAGATTTTTACCAACAATAATATTTATACCCATTATAAATATCAAATCACCATAGTTTAGCTTTTTTTCAGAAATCATCTTCCCATTTACATATGTTCCGTTTGAACTATTATCATCCTTTATAGTCCATACATTACTTTCCAATGATAATATTGCTTGTGATTTTGATATATACCTGCTGTTAGTAATTATGTCACTATCAGAATTGCTTCCAATTTTAATAATTGTATTATTATTAACAATATATTTTTTACATTCTATTCTGTCTGTAGTTAATGGTTCTGTAAAAATATAATTTTGATTATTATTGTCCGGTATTATTATCCTATAAATACTCATTTCGCTAATTGTACACTGATCAACCAATTCCTTTTCATCTGTCAGTATTTTGAATTTATTATTTGATATTATATTCCAACAATTATCTATTGCTTCAATATCTATTCTGACATCTTCATTTTCTATACAATACTTTCCTATTATTTTTTCCGGCAAAGTAATCGAAGTGTTTGTTTTTATGTTCATCAATGAAATAATCATATATATGTATTCTCCCCATAACTGTTATTTGCAGATTGCGAAATGATACTACTCAAACACTATATCCGGCTCCGGAGCCTTCGTAGGAACAGGTTTTCTTGTAGGTGGAACATATGGTTTTTCTGTTGGTACGTAAGGCTCTTCACCTTTACTTACCGTTATTGTTACTTTGCTTCCTTTTTTTATCATCTTTTTAGCTGTCACACTCTGAAGCATTACATAACCCTTATCTGTATATGAGCTGTAATCTTTTACCACTTTACATTTCAAGCCTTTTTCTTTGAGTTTTTGCTTTGCTTCACTCTCAGATAAGCCTGTTACTGACGGCATCTTTACTTTTTCTACTCCTTTACTTATAACAAGAGCTACAGTACTGCCTGATTCTGCATCACTATCCGCTTCCGGAAGCTGCGATATAACATAACCTTTTTTAATCGTATCTGAATACATTTTTGTATCTGTCTGAACCTGAAGACCTATAGAATTCAATGAAATCAGCGCTTCGTTCTTTGTAATTCCAACAACATTCGGAACCTTCACCATTACTATCGGTTGTTCGGTAATTATCGGTTCATCGTTTGAGGGTATCGATGTGTTATTCTGTACGGTTTCATTCTGTATGTCTTCGGTATCTTCTATAGAAGTGCCGGAAACCGCATTTGTTTTGGACGAATTCTCAATATTTTTAGCAACTTCTTTTTCTTCATTGTTACTTCCGAAAGGATTAACTAATAAAAATATTATCAAAATTGTCAATGCAACAATTATTCCGGATATTATATATACAATTCCTTTTTTTCCGTTTATAATATCTTTGTCTTTGTTGTTATCAACAGTACGTATAGTTTCATCTGTATTTTTTTCTTTCTCTGTATCGTCTTGTACTTCATCATATTTTTTTTCTACATCAACTATTTCTTCACCGGCATATATCTCTTCACTAACATCTATTTCTTCACTGACATCTGTTTCTTCACTGACATCTATTTCTTCACTGACATCTATCTTTTCGCTGACATCTGTTTCTCGTTCTTCAGACTTTTCAGTTATTTCATTTTGCTCTGTTTCAATTTTCCTTGTATCTGTTTTATGTAGCAATGCCACTGTTTCGTTAGGATTGTCCGCACTATTATTATCCTCTTGTGTGTTTATATTTTTACTCTCATCGCTTTCATTTATTACAGTAATTACAGGTTCCTTTTCATATGATTCCACCCTTAACAGTTCCAATGCTTTTCTCATTTCACTGGCAGCTTGATACCTTTCCTGTGGTATGTATGCACATGCCTTCAATACAATGTCTGCCAACTCCTGACTACCTTTTATGGGTCTTGGCATCCTTTGACCTGAGAATCTCATGGCAAGTGCTTTTTCCTGATCTGAAGGTCCGATCTCTTTTGGATAGTTCGGGAAAAAGGGCAGTCTATTCCCATTTAGAAATCTATACAGTACAATTCCAAGCGAATATATATCCACTGTTGAATTATAAGTTTGGCCTTTTGCCACTTCCGGAGCCATATAATTCTTGGTTCCTGCAATTGATAAAAGTGAAGTAGTCTTTTCTAATTCTCTTGCAATACCAAAATCACCAAGCTTATAATCACCTGCCGGAGATATAAATATATTATCCGGCTTAATATCACGATGAATTATGTTATACTTCTTACATAATTCCAAAGCTTTACACATATCAATACCAAGCTTAATTACATCCTGTTCTTTTAATCCCTTCTTTTCATTAATATAGTCAATGAGTGGTGTAAGATACTCCATTCGGATATATATACGCCAGCCGAATTCATCCTTTTTTTCCTCTATAATATGATCTTCGTAACTGACTATATTAGAATTACCTTTCAACTTTGACATTAAAACATATTCCTCGACAATCTTTTGCACTATGCCGTGGAAATATGCTGTAACATTCTCATATCCTTCATTTCTGACAACTTTTACTTCATGTTGGTTCTTCGGAATTTCAATAACCTTTAAGGCAGCAACAGATTTATTGCCAAAAGGATCCTGTCTAGATATTCTATATACCTTTCCAAAGTTACCTGCACCAATTTCTTCTTCAACAAACCAACCCTTAAAATTCTGCCCAACCATCTTGATACCTCTTAATCATCTATAACTCTATTTTTACTAAAATAATGGATATATTATCTCTGCCACCTTTTTTAAGGGCAATTTCCAATAATCTATCACATTTGTCTTTTAATGAATAATCATTATCCGATAAAATTGTTTCAATCACATTATCTGAAAGCATATCTGTCAATCCGTCACTACATAACAAAAAAACATCCGCATCTTCTAATTGTCCCTTACATATATACGGTTCGATCATAAAATCCGAATTCTCTATGCCAAGATGCTGAGTAAGAACATGCTCTGACTTTTCGCTTATAATCAGCTTGTCCTGTAAAGAATTTGACGTGTCTTCATTAATTCTTCGAAGCATCTCTGCCTCTGTATGGTCTTCGGATTGCTGCTTTAATGACCCATTCCTATATAGATATCCCCTGCTGTCACCAATATTCGCAAGTATGAATTCGTCATCATATATATTTAACCAAACCAGTGTACTCCCGGTTCTTTGCCGCTCTGACCTTTTAAGCGATACCACTGCATTGTTCATATCTGATATACATTTTTTTATATCAATACGATCCATCGAATTGTCTGCATCAATTAAGCATTGCCTTGCAATCACTGCAGCCTTATCTCCAAAAGCCAATCCACCCATTCCATCAAACACAGCAAATGAGTAATTGCCTGTATCAGCAAACAATCTGTCTATTTTGTATTCAGATGGATCTGTTTCAGTTTCACATTTGCTTACATATATTCTGTCTTCATTTTTTTCTCTTATATTACCCGAATGTGACACTGCATTTACGTGTATTTTCATCAAATAATCTCCATATTCACAGTCTATATATCACTTGATTTTCACTCGAATTGTTCTTGTCCATTTTCCGTAGTATTTTTTTCCATTAACAGTTGTCACAGCCCTGATGCGCACATAATACGTTGCTCCACTTTTTACTTTCGAATTAATAATTCCTACACTTACACTAGGATAATTACCTTTTTTAGGTAGTAATCTTACTCTGTAATCTTTGTACTTCGATATTCCTATTTCGCATATAGTATTATTCGTCTTTTGTGTTTTCCACGATATTTTCAACCTGCCTTTGCTGTCTGATCTGGCTTTGAATCCTTTTATCGACACAGGTACAACATTAATCTTGATTTTGCGCGACTTGGCTGTATACTCTGATGTTGCAGCGACATTTATGGTTAATGTCGCTTTTCCTAAGCCTTTAATTGTAACCATTCCATCCTCAGATATACTTGCCACTTTTTTATTGGATGAACTATAAGTTATTTTGCCATTACCTGTAACTGCCATGTCCAAATAAAATGGTTC
>JHWW01000023.1 GCA_000621985.1 Lachnospiraceae bacterium V9D3004 | reverse complement strand
AACTTTCATCGGCATAGCTCCTTTCTTTAGAATAAAGAGAAGCCATTGACTGTTCCACCACACAATTCAACAAGAGTTAAAACAATTCTTAGTGTACGGTCTGATAGAGCCACTTATTTGTGCTTGGAAGGTGGAACTTACACTGATTTATATGCTGTCTAAAACGAGAGAGTTTTTACGACTCCTCCTCCCGTGCTTTGTAGTATAGCTTCTCGCTTGAATTATATACACGACGTGGAGGACAGTCGATACTTTCATCACTATTTGTGCCGCCGACCGAAGGCGGCGGAATGGAGATTTATATGAAAGATGTACCCGGGGTGAGGATTATCCGGCCCGAGTAATGAGTAACGTATGCACGAACATGAAGCCCGAAGTGCGGAATGTTACCAATAAAAACCAGGCAAGCGACTGACGTGATTGCACGAACAGTCGCTTGCTTGGTTTAGTACATACGAAGTTATTACTTTATCCTATCTCGTCCTATAAACAACTTTCCTGGACCATTTTCCGTATACGGTCTTCTTGCCTGAAGTCTTGTAAGATCTTACCTGAATGTAATACTTCTTTCTTCTCTTAAGCTTGGTAAGATTCTTCGAGTTCTTGGATGATCCCTTAATCTTCTTGATCTTTGTGCCGGATTTGAACTTCTTGTTGGTTGAATATCTGACCTGATATCCCGAAGCATCTCCGTCAGTGTACCATCTTACGAATATTCTGCCTTTGGCAGGGTAACTGTATAATGTTGATATAGATCCCTGTGAGAGCTTTCTTACGGCAGTGTAATTGGTGATCTCTTTCTTACCACAGAGCTTACAGGTCTTGATGGTATATCCTTTTGCAAAATATGTTGAAGCAATAACCTTGTTCTCGTAATCATGAGGACAATTGTTCTGGCTCAGCTGTGAAACGTTAACAGTATAATTGCCGTAGGTGTCATATTTTTCTACCGATATGAAGTACTGTCCGGCAGCAAGTGCGGTAACTTTTGTGAATGTGATATTACCTGTTGTCTCGTTGTGGTATGGTGTTTCATGCCACTGCTCAACGCCTGCACTGTTGTACAATTTGACTGTGATGTGGCGCATCTTTGCAGCAACATTAATACTCAGAGTTGAGTTGCCTGCAAGTGAGAAGCTGTAGAAGTCTTTCTCATCATTGATCGCAAGCTGACCGGTGTATGTGTTGCCGGTTGACATAGATGATGCTGTCTGCGGGCTGTTATTGGTTCCTCCGTTGCTCTCATCGAAAGAAGCATTTGAAGGGGTATATGGCAATGTAAAATCATACTTGCCTTCGTAAGGATCATACATTTCATAAGATATGTAATACGTTCCGTTTGTAAGATGGAACACCATGTCTAACACGATATTCTGGGTGGTTTCGTTCCAGTAGTTAGTATCGTGCTCCAGTTCTTTACCGTCGTTATCATATAATTTCCATCTCACATATTTTGTGTTGTAAAATGTTGCTTTCAGGTTAACAGCGCCTGATTTTGCAAGGGAGAACGTATAGAAATCCCTGTCGTCATTTAATGCGATCTGACCGGTGTACATCTTTCCGGTTGTCTCAATCTTTGAAGCAGAGTTCATCTTGTTATTGCTTCCGCCGTTGACCTCAGGGAATGATTCGCCTGTTGAAGTGAAGTCGATCTTGAAGTTGTAATCACCGTATCTCTCATAATATCTTCCGACTGCAAAGTAATAAGTTCCGGCTGTCAGAAAATTGGTATAATCGATCGTGATAAGCTGTGAAGTACTGTTCCATGAAGGAAGTTCTTTTCTTAATTCCTTTCCGCTCTCGTCATACAGATAGAAATAAGCGTACTGCACGTAAGCGGAGCCGGTAATATGTATAGCTCCTGATGAAGGTAATTCGAACTTGTAGAACTGTTTCTCGAAGTTTTCAACTATAACTCCGTTCATTGTTGTTCCAAGTGAATAAGGTGTGGCATTGTTGATAGTATCATCTGCCGATGCAGTCTTGCTGCCTGTTGATATTATGGCAAATGAAAATAAAAGAGCCATAATACACATTAATCGTTTTCCCATATTGGTTCCTCCCGTTTTCTGGTTTAAAGTAACTGTATGGCATCCCTATTAAATAGCATGAAACGCTTGTAGAACAGTTACAATTATATTATGAACGTGACTATTATAAACCATATATTGTCAGGTTTCAAGAAAATGCTTTCCACAGTCTGCATTATTTGACAAGCATTTTATTGAATGTTAATATTTATAGGTAGTAATAATAGGGAAATAATTAAATAATTACGGGATTATAAAGTGCGAGGGAACCAATTATGAAAAGACATTTTTACAGTGCAGAAAAGATAATCTATTTTAAAGTATCTATTCTTCTGATGATTTCTATTATGGTTTTATTCCGGCCGACAGATATCGTTCATGCCGAAGAAGAATCACCACTCTTAAACTCATCAGGTAACATTAACAGAAGTATATCGGTTGACCCGATCGGTAAAAGTGAGGGTTTTGCTTCGGTTATGTATGATAACAGCAATGGTCTGCCTACATCCGAGGCTAATGCAATTGCCGAGACCTCAGACGGATTCATCTGGATCGGAAGTTACGCCGGACTGATCCGTTACGACGGCAATACATTTGAGCGTATAGATCTCGGTGGTCTGGCCAGTATCAAGTGCCTGTATGTGGACAGCCATGATCGTCTCTGGATCGGAACGAATGATAACGGTGTTGCAGTTTTGGAGCGTGGTAATGTTAGAAAATGGGGAAAGCTCGATGGGATGAAATCGGCCCATACCCGTGCCATTGCCGAAGATGATAAAGGAATAATCTATGTTGCTACAACAAGTGGCATAACAATGATCGATCAGGATTTTAATCTTACGTATATAGAAGATGAGAAGGTTGCGGGGGCCAATATGCGCGATCTGCGACTGGGAACGGACGGAGTGATCTACGGAACAACGGATGATGGCGTTATTATGATGCTTCGTGACGGCAAGCTTATAAGATATGATTCCCTTGATGACAGTCCCATCGGAAGGGCGGGTACTATTCTTCCCGATCCGGAAGGTGGCGGCAAGATCTATCAGGAGACCGGAGATTTTGGATTTTATCATGTGGATCTGTCGGATCCGAATGAAGTAAAAGTACTTGAGAAGATAGATATCGAACCGCTTGTATATCTGAAATCCATGGAATATATTGACGGCAAGATATGGATTCTTGCCGGTAACGGTATAGGAGTACTTGAGGACGGTAAGTTCCATCTGCTTGATAATCTTCCTATGGACAACAATGTAGGTCACGTAATGACGGATTATATGGGCAACCTCTGGTTTACTTCCACCAGACAGGGTGTTATGAAGGTGGTTCCCGATCAGTTCTCGAATATATTTGATCGATATAACATACCTGAGAATGTGATCAATTCTACCTGTATGAGTGATGACGGATTATTATTTGTCGGCACCGATACAGGTCTGATCGTCATAGGTGAAAATGGTCCTCTTACAGAGCTTCCTCTAAAGAAAGCTGTTACGACCAAAGGAGCTTCTATCGGAGATCCTGATCTGATCAAACTTCTGGATCAGATCCGTATACGTTCGATCATTGCCGACAGCAAGGGAAGACTGTGGATATCCACATGGCGAGCTAACGGTCTTCTTCGCTATGATCATGGGGAAGTTACGGCATTTACCGTGGATGACGGTCTGTTGTCAGATAGTATACGTGCGGTATATGATGGAGAAGACGGCAGAATACTTGTAGCGCTCACGGGCGGAGTGAATATTATAGAAGGCGACAAAGTAGTTGCTTCTTACGGTAAGGATAACGGCATTGATAATGAGGAGAGCCTTACTGTTACGGAAGCGGGTAATGGAGACATTGTACTTGGAAGCAATGGTGGAGGTATATACATCATCGGCGAATCCGGCATGAAGTACATTAATGTCGAGGAAGGTCTTCCATCGGATATCGTAATGAGACTCATACGCGACCGGAAACGTGATGTTATATGGATCGTTACCAGTAGTGCCATTGCATATATGAATTCCGATTATAAAGTAACAACGATAGATAAGTTTCCGTATACCAATAATTTCGATATGTATGAAAACAGTAAAGGCGACATGTGGGTGCTGAGCAGTAACGGAATATATGTTGTTCCGGCAGATGACCTTATTGCAGCCGGAGAGATCAATGCCGTGCATTACAGCATTGCAAACGGTCTTCCATGTATCGCCACGGCCAATTCCTACAGTGCGCTTACTTCCGATGGCAATCTCTATATTGCGGGAAGTACGGGAATAGCCAAAGTCAATATTGAACAGCCCTTTGAAGATGTCAATGACCTTATGGCGGTAGTTCCTTTTGTTGAAGCCGACGGAGAGATGATATATCCCGAAGAATCCGGTTCATTCAGGATCCCGGCATCCACACAGAAGCTTACGGTGCCGAGTTATGTGTTTAATTACGCGCTCAGTAATCCGCAGGTAAGTTACAAGCTGGATGGTTTTGAGAATGAAAGCAATACTATCAGACGAAGCGACATGGTGCCGGTTGACTATACGAACCTCGGAGGCGGCACTTATACATATGTAATGCAGCTTAAGGACGCCATGGGCAGGGGCAGCAAAGAAGTAACGGTAACTATAGTAAAAGAAAAGAAATTATACGAACATATATGGTTTATGGCAGTGGTGGGAATAGTGCTGTTATTGATACTGGCACTGCTTGTAAGATATTATGTCCGCAGAAAGACCCGTAAGCTGGAGAAAAAGCAGAGAGAGACCATGGAACTTATCGGTGAGATCACAGAAGCGTTCGCGAAGATTATCGATATGAAGGATAAATACACCAACGGTCATTCTTCACGAGTTGCAAAGTATACTACAATGCTTGCAAAAGAAATGGGTTGCGATGATGAGACAGTGGAGAAATATTACCGTATCGCGCTGTTACATGATATAGGAAAGATCGGTGTTCCGCCGGAAGTTCTGAACAAACCGGGTAAACTTACCGATGAGGAATTTGAAACGATCAAGTCACATACATCCCTCGGATATGAAGCATTGAAAGAGATCAGCATCATGCCGGAACTTGCAATAGGTGCGGGAGCTCATCATGAACGTCCCGATGGTCGCGGATATCCTAATCATTTGAAGGGAGAAGAGATTCCGCAGGTTGCACAGATCATTGCGGTTGCCGACTGTTTTGATGCGATGTACTCCAACCGTCCGTATCGTGACCGCATGAATTTTGATAAGGTTGTATCGATCATCAAAGAAGTATCCGGAACCCAGCTTATGCCTGAAGTGGTTGATGCATTTCTTAGGCTGGTAGACAAGGGCGAATTCCGTGCTCCTGATGATGACGGAGGCGGAAGCATGGAGAATATCGAAAACATCCACGCAAAGCAGTGATAATTTTAAAGTATCATTATGAGAGTTCTGCCCAATAACAGTGAGCAGAACTCTTTTGAATGTAAAAACTAAAGGTAATTGGTTTACTATTGAATGGTGAGCAATTAATGTATATAATCAATGTTAATGGATTATAGGTTATGAAAACAGGAGGAGCAGGAAATGAATATGAAAATAACTATGAAGCGAATCATAGCTACCGCGATGGCTATGGTACAGACGTTTATAATGATACCCGCATATCCGGTATCTGCGGAACCGGAAGATAAGCCTGTTAATCCCTTATATTCGGTAAATGGTGCAACATGGGATGCTGATACCGGGGACTTTTCGGGTAGCAAGAAGGACAAAACCACATGGAGTTATGTATATTTTGGCGATTATCCGCAGTCTGAGATAAAAGATTCCGAATTGGAGGCAAAGATCGATGCCGCTCTTGGAGGAGCCGATAAGACCGGCGATGCGGTGGTGGATGGAGTAAAATATCGTAAGGCAGTATATAAAGAAGCATTTTCTTATGGGTCAAATAATTGGGGAGTTAAACCCCGATACTTCAAATGGGAGCCGATTAAATGGAAGGTACTGCAGGTTGATGAGGCAAAGGACAGAATCTTTGTTGTGGCTGATAAAGCGCTTGATGGGCAGGAATACAATGAAACAGCTCCAAAAGACGGAGAGAGTCTTACATGGGAGATCTGTACCCTAAGGAAATGGCTTAATGACTCGGCGTATAGTGATCCGGACAGAACCGGATTCACCGGGAACAGCTTTATAGATACAGCGTTCTCTTCAGAAGAACAGGCTGCGATCCTTGAAGTAGAACTGGATAATAAGAAAAATCCGGAGAATGATATCACCGGAGGAAATAAAACAAAAGACAAGGTGTTCATTTTAGATGGTTATGATATAGTTAATTCTGCCTATGGTTTTTGCAGTGATTATAAAAAACAGAGTACTTCCCGCAGGGTGGTTCCTGCTGAATATGCACATGCAATGGGAGTATACAAATATATCGAAGATGACTGGTTTAAAGGGAGCACAAGATGGTGGCTTAGAACTCCCGGAAGCTGGAACACCAGAGCTATGTATAGCTGGTTCGATGGTAGTGTTGCACCGGGCGGAATTGGTGTTAATGAACCATTGGGCATAGTGCCGGCTATGTATCTGGATCTTAACTCCGACCTCTGGTCCACAAAGGAGACGAAGCTCAATATAAAATATGATCTGTGGATCGGTAATACACAGGTTACGGACGCTAATAAGGATGCCATCCCATGTGGTACCGGTACGGCAAGTTACAATCCGAATATGAAGCTTCTGACATTTAATAATGCTGATGCTATACCCGGAAGTTACAGCGTAGATGCTTCTAACAAAGTAAAGATCTATAATAAAATAAATGAGCTCACAATTACCGGTGAAGCGGAGGTAAGCGGCGCAGATACAGGTATATATTCTCCGGATGCGGACATAACATTCGACAGTGCCTATATAGAATTGTCCGGTGAGGATACAGCGTTATATGGAAGGAAAGTAACAGTTAAGAGCGGCGAGATTAATGCAAAAAGTACCACCTCTGACTGTATAATTGTTAATGATCTTAATGTTAAAGGCGGAACTCTTAATTCGGAAACCGGCTCAGATTATAACGGTTCGGCGATATATGCAATAGATTCTATGACCATGGATGACGGAGAAGTAACGGCGAGTGTTAACGGAGAGGTAAGTATCGGAATATTTACCACCGATCTGACAGTTAATAAAGGAACACTGAAGGCGTACAGTAAAGGACGTAATTGTTCAGGAATATCAGTTAAGAATTCAATGACTGTAAATGATGGGCTTGTAAAAGTATCGGCACATGACGAAGAAAACGGTTACAGTGACGGCATCACCGGAAGAGGCGGCGTTATAAGCATTACCGGAGGTGTAGTCATCTCAAAAGGTGATAACAGGGCAATATATACTGAAGGAAAGATTCTTCTGTCAAATATAATAATTGATAAACCTGAGGGCGGTAAGGTAAGTTCGAACAGAAGGCTTATTGTGGATTCATCAGGAAGCAATATCGCATCTGAAGTCGCGATCAGGTCACAGAACAGATGCAGGATATTATTCGATGCAAACGGGGGAGAAGGATATGTTGATGATGAATACGTATACATTAACGGCTATTACGTTCTTCCGGAATGTCCATTCACCGCTCCCGAAGGGATGGAATTCGATGGATGGGACGCAGGTAAAGTCGGGAAAGTTATTCAGGTAGATTCGGATATGACTCTGAAACCGGTATGGAAGACTTCGGCATCTACACCGACGGATACTCCTGCCCCGACCGATACACCGGCGCCAACGAATACGCCGGTTCCGACAGACACGCCGGCACCGACAGCTGTTCCGGACTCGACGGACACACCGGCACCGACGGCAGTTCCGGGTTCTACAGACACACCGGCACCATCTGCAGTTCCGGGCTCTATTGATACACCGGCACCGACAGCGGCTCCTGGCTCAACAGATACACCGGTTTCGCCCGGAAATCAGACTTCGACGAATGCGTCTAATCCTTTAGGATCTGTTGATCCGACAGGGGTGTTAGGAATAACTAACCCTACAGGAGCCACAAATCCGGCCAATACGTCCGGTTCCACAGGTACATCTGCATCCACGGACACATCCTCACCTGTCATCATAACAACATCAGGCGTGCCCAAAAAGGGTGAGACAGTTAAGGACGAAGTAAACGGTACTTCATATACCGTTACGTCAACCGGAACAACTTCGACCGTAACTTACAATACGTCATCGGTTACCAATATATCGAATATCATCATACCCGACGAAGTAACGATCAACAATAAGAAGTACAAAGTAACCGAGATCAAAGCAAGAGCATTTAAAAACAATAAAAAACTTAAGAAGATCACCATTGGAAAGAACATAAGAAAGATCGGTAAAGAAGCTTTTGCCGGTTGTAAAAACCTGAAGGACATAAAGATCAAAACAAAAGCCCTTACGAAGAAAAGCGTGGGCGCAAATGCGTTCAAGGGAATACATAAAAAAGCAACATTCAAAGTGCCTAAGAAAAAACTTAAGCCATACGGCAAGATCTTCAAAAAAGCAGGCGTCACCGGAAAGAAGCAGACGATAGGGTAGATATCTCCAACGCATTAGGATACTTCGTATCGCGTTTTTCCGGCAGATCAACAATTAGCACTCCCGAGTGCTGCACGAATTCAAGATTGCCGTATCCGAGCAGGCGGACGTTAGATACAGCAAACGGCCTTGTGAAGAAAGCAAAGGTAACGGTTAAATGATAACCAAAAGCTGACCAAAAGCTAAACAGAATTATTTGATTCATAAACTAATTCTCTCTTGGGATTCGCCGGTGTTCGAAAGGATGCCGGCGAATCTGTGTTTAGACACAAAAGTCGTCATGAAAAGTGTGTTCAACCAACAAAAAGACGTCCTTAAAAATGTATCAATATCACAGAAAGTCATAATGACTATTGAAATCACAATAGAAAATGTGATATATTTATACCAACAAAGTGTCTACATGCTGAACAGCTACTAATTATATTGACAGGAAGTTGGGGTGATCATAATGTATCGATCTTTAATGGAGGACCTTGTAAAATGGAGAGGCTCATCAAAAAGAAAACCTTTGATAATAAAAGGAGCAAGACAGGTCGGCAAGACGTGGCTTATGAAAGAATTCGGAAGACTGTATTTTGACAATACAGTATATATAAACTTTGATAGAGAACGACGCTTTCATGATATGCTTGAGAATAGTCTGAATCCGGAAAGTCTTATAACAGCTTTTAGTGCAGTTACCGGTGAGAGAATATTGCCGGACAGAACATTGATCATCCTTGATGAGATACAGGAGGAACCCAGAGCACTTGCCGCCCTCAAATACTTTTGCGAAGAAGCACCGGAATACACTATAGTATCAGCAGGTTCTCTTTTGGGAGTTGCCTTACATGAGGGAACATCTTTTCCGGTGGGAAAGGTTGATTTTCTGGAATTATATCCATTAAATTTCTATGAGTATCTAATGGCACGCGGACGGGAACGATTAGTAGAGATAATTAAGAAAAAAGATACATCCATGCTTACCTCAATGAAAAAATTGCTGATTGATGAACTAAAGTCTTATTATATCGTTGGAGGTATGCCTGAAGCTGTTACAGAGTACATAAACGAACATGACCTGAATGCTGTTCGTGACGTTCAGGAAAGATTACTTGATTATTACAGACAGGATTTCTCAAAGCATGCGCCTGTAACTCTTGTGCCAAGACTGAATCAGGTATGGGAGTCCATACCTGGGCAATTATCAAAAGAAAACAGAAAATATATTTACGGACAGATCGCAAAAGGAGCAAGGGCAAAAGACTTTGAATTAGCCATTCAGTGGCTGTCTGATTGCGGACTTATCCATCTTGTTCATCGCGTAAAGAAACCGGGAATTCCTCTTAAAGCATATCAGGAAATGAATGCCTTTAAGATATATTTCAATGATGTTGGACTGCTTGCTGCACTGGGAGAATTACCACTTGATTCATATATTGATGAGAATAGATTATTCACAGAATTCAAAGGTGCTTTGACGGAACAGTATGTATTACAGCAGTTGGTGGCAGTGAACAGAATAAAGCCGTTTTATTATTCAGCAGAGAACTCGAAAGGAGAGATTGATTTTCTTTTCCAGACAGATAATGAATTACTTCCGGTTGAGGTTAAGGCAAACGAGAATCTTCAGGCAAAAAGCCTGAAAGCATTTGTCGCAAAATATTCCGTAAAAAAAGCTGTGAGAATATCCATGTCCGATTACCGCAAGCAGGATTGGCTTGTGAATCTGCCGTTGTATTGTTTTATGGGTTTACTGGGTACATAAACATTCTGTAATCAATAGAGCGAAAGCGTAAGCCCCTGTTCAAGCAGCCCGCAATACTCACTGTAACTGATCTTAACGCCACCCATACTTTCAAGGTGAGCAGTATGGAACTGGCAATCTATCATTAAAAAATCATTGTCTGCGAGTAATTCCGCAAGTTTCACAAGTGCGATCTTAGAGCCGTTTTCAGAATAAGAGAACATGCTCTCACCAAAGAAACATTTTCCGAGGATCACGCCATATAATCCGCCGGCAAGCCTGCCGTACACAAAACTCTCCACGCTTAATGCATATCCGCTGTCATGAAGTTTGCAATATGCCTCTTCCATCTCATCGGTTATCCATGTACCCGATTCATTCTCCCATCTCATCCTGCACCTGTGGATCGTATCCGCAAAATCCCGATCAAACACAACTTCAGTATCGTGTTTTCTCATGAATTTATTCAGGGAATGTGAGACATGTATATCCTTCGGCCTGATTATGAATCTTTCCTTAGGGCACCACCAAAGAATGGGATCCTCTTTGGAATACCAGGGGAATATCCCATTGCTGTAAGCAAGGATAAGGCGCTCTACACTCAGATCCCCACCGACCGCCAGAAGCCCATCAGGCTCCGCCAGTTCAGGCAGCGGAAAATATATATTATCTTCTTCCAATCTGTATACAGGCATATTATTCACTCCGTTCGGATTATCTGTTGAGAAATCATCAAACACATCCGGATATTTACCATTCACAGTTCCCCACGCCCTTAACCCATAGCCCATCTGCTTCGCATCTGTCACGGCTTCGCCGCTTATGGCTATGGGGCGTGGGGGAGGTTCCTGCTTATAACATTATATTGTTTTTGCGTATAGCAGGCAATATTTTTTCTCTGAATTCGAGAGTGTTGCTTCAGGCGGAGCAATATATTATACTGTTAAGAACAGGAAATGTATTGCATTATCAAAACAATGGGATATATGATAAAATGGCAGAAAAAAAGGGAGTTGTATATGATGAAGTACATTACGCAGGAAGAACGCCTGAATTATCTGGTCGAGATATTCAAGGCGGATTCTGATGAATATAAGGGATTACAGACGCCGGAGGATGTCGAAGGAAAGAGGAGGATCCTCAGGTCGCTCATGAATATTCGTATGCCAAAGATGGTGACTGAGGAAGTGCTGAAAGTACAGGATGAATACTTGTCCGGGAGAGCGGTGGAAAAAGGTGTCGTGGATCTTTTGGATATCCCGGTAATAAGAGATGGTCTGTGTGTCTGGCAGGGGGATATCACAAGGCTTGCAGTGGATGCCATAGTGAATGCCGCGAATTCACAGATGCTGGGGTGCTTTGTCCCGATGCATATTTGTATTGATAACTGCATCCATTCTTTTGCAGGAATTCAGTTAAGAGCTGAGTGCAATGAGAAGATGAATCAATTACGGATGAAATACGGAAAGAATTATGAGCAGCCTACGGCAGTGCCAATGCTGACGGATGCTTACAATCTCCCGGCAAAGAAGGTGGTGCATATCGTTGGTCCGATCGTGAACAACAAGCTGACACCTGCTCTGGAAAAGGAGTTAGCTGATTGCTACCGGAACACGTTAGATATATGTGCTGAAAATAATCTGAAGAGTGTGGCATTCTGTTGCATTTCGACAGGTGTTTTCCATTTTCCGAACAAGAGGGCGTCTGAGATTGCGGTTCAAACTGTGACAGAATGGATGAGAGAGCATTCGGGTATGGTGGAAAGGGTGATCTTCAATGTCTTTAAAGATGAAGACAAAGAATATTATGAGGAACAATTACTTTGAAGCTATCGCAAGGCTGAAGGATGAAATCAAGGATAGAAGTATTTGCATTGATGGAAACGATCAGCATAAGCAGTGTTGTATAAGAATGAGATTGTTAATACCACCGAATGTTTAAAGGAGTACATGTAAAAATGAGTATAGAGATCCGAGATATAAGAGAGGACGAAATAAATCTGTTAAGAGATTTTCTGTATGAGGCAATATATATTCCTGAGGGCATGGAGCCGCCGGACAGATCTATCATAGAGCAACCGGAACTGAAGATCTACTATGAGAATTTTGGAACCGGCAGAGCTGATCACTGCATTGTCGCTGACGACGATGGGAAAGTGACAGGTGCGGTCTGGACACGGATCATGAATGATTATGGTCATGTTGATGATGAAACACCTTCATTTGCCATATCGTTGTATAAGGAATACCGAGGCAGGGGGATCGGAACACAGATGATGAAAGCGATGCTTGCGGCGCTTAAAGAGAAGGGATATAAGCAGGCGTCTCTTGCTGTACAGAAAGCCAATTATGCTGTCCGAATGTATGAGAAAGTCGGTTTCAGAACAGTGGATGAAAATGAAGAAGAATATATTATGGTGTGTGAATTATGAGAGTGATCAACTGATCTTACTGATATAAAGGAGATGATCTTATGTTTTGGGACAAGATTTCACCATTGTATGATATTTTTGAGAACGTTTATAATGGGAAGGTATATACAGGTACCGGTAAGAAGGTTGCTGAATTGATCGATCCTTCGGACGTTGTACTTGAATGTGCCTGCGGAACCGGTGCGATAAGTATACATATAGCACAGAAGTGCAAGAAGCTTATAGCAACGGACTATGCCTCAGGTATGCTTCGTCAGGCGGCAAAGAAATGTCGGAAGTATCCTAATGTTACTTTCAAAAAAACAGATATTACCAATATAAAATGCAAAGATGATCGTTTTGATAAGGTGGTTGCAGGTAATGTGATCCATTTGTTACCTGAACCGGAGAAGGCTCTTCATGAGCTTGAGCGGGTCGTTAAGCCGCATGGAAAGATCATTATCCCGACCTATATCAATATGTCCAAGAAAACAGGAACTGCGGCAGTGAAGTTTATTACATTACTTGGCGCTGATTTTAAGAGGCAATATGATCTGGAATCTTATAAAAAGTTCTTTGAAGATAAAGGATATACTGATGTCAGATATTATGTGGTGGACGGGCGGATGCCTTGCGCAATAGCGGTAATTACAAAGGAGCAGAAGAATTACGCGAGAGAATGATTATTGAAAAAAAGGATTTTACATTTGAGACTGTATTATCAACGCAAAGAAATCTAATGTTGCTAGAGAAAGCAAAAGAAAAGTAAGCACGAGCGCAGCGAGTATTTTCATTCCTTGTATACCTTATTAAACGGAAAGGCATTGATCAAGGCGTCGGTAACACTTGTTAACAAGAAAAAGAAGTCCATATCCACAAACACTGTTGCAACCTTCCGTTACAAATCATCGGATACAGGCATAGCAACAGTAAGCAAGAACGGAAACATAAAGGGAGTTAAGAAAGGCACATGTACCATTTACGTATATGCAGCAAACGGCCTTGTGAAGAAAGCAAAGGTAACGGTTAAATGATAACCAAAAGCTGACCAAAAGCTAAACAGAATTATTTGATTCATAAACTAATTCTCTCTTGGGATTCGCCGGTGTTCATTATAGAATGCCGGCGAATCTGTTGTTTTTAGTCAACTATAGTCAATTTTTCAACTTTCAGAAAGATTACTTGATATAATAAGTCATTTTATTTTGCCGGAAGCAACCCCCTCGCTGCTTCTGGGTGCGGCAATCAACATAGCAACCGTTCTTGGATATTCTGCAATGGCAGGTGTTATTGGAGGCGGAGGCATGGGTGCTATTGCGCTTCAATACGGATATTACAGGTATCAGAAGGATGTTCTTTGGACAACAGTAACAATTCTTATAATATTGGTAATGGTTATACAGGAAGGAGGCAATGTTATATCAAAAAAAGTTCGAAAATAAGGGCATCAAAGATAAATTATTGCCATATATTGACATGATTATAAAAAAGATATAAAATAATAATTGATTAGCAATAAAATATATCTGGACAAACTAATCAGCATAATATATCAGAGGGGGAAATATAAAAATGAAGGTTAGAAAAATATCTATGTCTACCAGAATATTTGTGCTTGTATCAATTTTACTATTAATATCTGATTTGGTAATAGGAATGGTGTTCTATTATCGAACCAAGGGTGTTCTTACAGATCAAGTGCTAAGTAACACTCTTAATTTGTCCAAGACATCAGCAGGCAGACTTGATGCATCAGCGTTTACTTCGTTAAAGAACGGGGAAGATAACGGAGAGAATTATCAGAAGGTAATTGAGGAATTGAAGGAAATCCGCGAAGAAAGTAACGTTGAATATGTGTATGCTGTAAGACCTGAAGGCTCAGAGCTGGTATATATGGCTGATGCAGATGAAGAAGTTACTCTGGGATCTTCGTTCAAATCTATTGGAGAATACCAGAAACAGGCAGTAGATGGTAAAGCTTGTGTAGATCCGGAACCGTACACTGATGAATATGGAACGCATTTTACTGCGTACTGTCCGGTATTTGATGGGGAAGAACTTGCCGGAATTGTGTGTATGGACAGTAGTTATTCACTGATAAGTGAACCGGTAACCGAGACATTAGTCATGGTATTGGTTATCTGTGGTATATCGTTTGTAGTGGGTATAATTCTTATGTTGTTTATAAGAGCGAGACTGTCGAAGGGCTTCAAAACACTTAACGAAAAAGTTGAAGAACTTGCCGGCGGAGGCGGTGATCTTACGAAGCGAATTGAGACCCATACCGGCGACGAATTCGAGGTTATAGGTGAAAATGTTAACAAACTTGTGGCTTACATAAGAGATGTTCTCATCAGTATTGTTAACGGAACAGTATCTCTTGAAAATGCAACGGGAACAATCTTTGGAAGACTTGGCGATGCAAGTGATGATACCAGCACTGTAGGAGCAACACTGGAGGAACTTGCTGCAACTATGCATAATACATCAGAGGCAATGGAAGGAATTAATAACAGGATTAATGAGATAAATGATGTGTTCGGAGAGATTGCTTCGGAGATTCATGATGGTTCGGATTATGCACATGATATACATCAAAAGGCGCAGAGTACCGGTGATGAGGCAAGACGTGCCCAGGAACGTGCAAGTGAGAATGTAAGGATTATGGAAGAAGCCATTAGTGAGAAACTTAAGAAGAGTGAAGAAGTAAAGCAGATTAATGATCTGACGGAGAATATTCTGAGTATAACAAGCCAGACCAATCTGTTATCACTTAATGCAAGTATTGAAGCCGCAAGAGCCGGAGAAGCGGGTCGTGGATTTGCTGTTGTAGCAACGGAGATAGGTGCACTGGCAACAGACTCTGCCAAGGCGGCAGAAGAGATTCAGCATGTATCTGAACAGGTAATACAGGCGGTAAGAGGGCTTGCTGAGGAAGCTGAGAACATGATGAGATTTATTGATGAGAATGTTCTTAACAGCTACAAGAGCCTGGTTGATACCAGTGAGGCATACAGAAAAAGTGCTGAACATGTAGATGAGATAATGACATCATTTTCCGAGATGAGTAACAGGGTACAGAATGATATTGACGAGATCAGAGAATATACAGGTGCCGTTAACGAATCTGTCAGACAATCTACGGATGCAGTTACTGAGGCGGCAGAGAGAGCAACAGGTGTATCTGACAGTATTATGGATATTAATACAGAAGCTGAGAAGGCAACGCGTATTTCCGATGAATTGGGAATGCAGGTTAATAAATTTAAAGTAAATTAAATATATAAAAAAGCCCCTTCCACATTCACATTGGGGTCAGACCCCTTAAAGTAATATATATAATATGAGACAGCTTTATGTCTGCTATCCAATTTTCCAGACAGTGTCTGGAAAATTATCATGGTAAACCGGAAGATATTATAAAGGATCCTTATGTTTTTGAGTTTCTTGGAATCCCCGAAGATAAACCTATTATGTATTGCATATGCCAGACAACATGAAAGCCATAGGCAGAACGTTTTTAAGAAGATCAGCAAAGATTCTTCGTTCATTTTTGAAATGCCTGCGTTCAAGTCTGATAATTTGAATCTGCCTGAGACGGTTAATGCATATTATGGAAGATACAAGCTGAGAACATACTGTTGCAACATGCTTGTCAGTAAGAGTGGCCAGTAGAAAGATATGATAAGTTTTAGAGAATTGCCTTTTGTAAAATCTATATTCTTACTTTTCATTTGTGTCACCATCCGTAGAACAATTCTTATCAGATGCGAACCTGTTCATAACCGATTGTGCATTCATGGCCGAAAATGCAAAAAGTAGCCCTAGGGTTACTTTACATATTTTATGTTTATGACATATAATCACCATTGAGGTAATATGACAGGGCGAAAGTGCCCATATACAAGATATATAAAAGATCACAGGAGGTTATAAGCAATGAAACAAAGAATGAAGCAAAGGAGATCGGCAAAGCGCGTAATGGCTTTCTTATGCACGATTGCCATGTTGGTTACAATGTTACCGGAGAATACAGTGCCGGTAGAAGCAGGATCTGTAGAACAGGTTCATATAAGTATGGATGAGAACGGTAAGTTATACAAGGACGGCGTGGAATGGACTGTCTCTGAAAAAAACTACCAAACTTATAAAAAGGGTTATCTGCTTGACAGAGGTAAAGAGAATGTTCTGGACACGGATATTATAATAGATGCACCTATTCAGATATCATCAAATACCAGTTTTGCAACTCTTGATCTTAACGGTCATACGATTGACAGAGGCCTGACGGAAAAGGAAGCGACAGAGGATGGATACGTTATTCAGATGAATAGATGGAATTCTGATCCTTGCGTTCTTAATATTATTGATTCAAGCGAGGCTAAGACAGGTATGCTTACCGGAGGTAATTGCAGTTCAATGGATGCTGCCGGATGCATTAATGCGGATGATGGTTGTACACTTAGTATCAGTAATATTACAATCTCCGGTAATGCGACAGCTGGTGCAGGCGGTGCATTAATCGTTCCGCTTCATTCGGATGTTACTTTGAATAATGTGACAATTACCGGTAACAGAGCAGGTGGCGCCGGCGGAGGAATATATGTTGGATATATGGCTGACTGTAAGCTTGGCGGCAAGGTAATAGTTAAGGACAATGAGTCCGGAAGCGGTGATGAAGTAAAAGATGACAATATAGGAATATGTGATGTGAGCAGTACAAATCCGGTTAAGATTACGGGATCATTGCATGAAGATTCATACGCAGGCATAGGAAGATATCAGGCAACGTGGGATGCAACATCACAGAAATATACATATTCTCCTAAGGCAGGTGAAATATTGGTACAGGGAGATGGCACGCTCAATGAAGGAAAGCTTACAGAGGCCGATCTTGCAGCGTTCCATTCCGATATCGAAGATTATGGCATATGTCTTAATTCTGAAGGCGTTGCTGAATTAAAGGAAGCAGTTACATACGTTGACGAAGACGGCACAACCAGGAAAACATATGATTATACGCTTGTCACGGATTCGGATGAAACCGCAACATGGAGTAAGGGAACTTATGTCGTTACGGGAGAGAAGACGATTAAGAATTCTGTTAAGCTTACTGGCGATGTTAAGCTGATACTGTGTGATGATGGTAAGCTTACGATCGGCAATGGAGATGAGTATGGTGATCGTATTAAGGGAAATGAATATTCTATTGGTATATACGGTCAGAAGAAAGATAATGGTGAGCTCATACTTGATAATATTGATGAGATGGGTATGGATGATATCAATACTTACAGCCATTGTGGTGGTATTATAAGAGTTAAAAGCTCTGAATCTTCTTTTGAAAATGGAATTAATGCAAAAAGTATCAATATCTCCGGAGGAGGTTATTATCTTACTCTTACAGGTCAAGCAAAGAAGGAAGGAAATGGAAAGGGATTATTTGCATATGATGAAGTTATGATCAGTGGCGGAGAGATCAGTGTCTCATATGCTGAGTATGGTATATATAATAAGAATGGCGGAACCGGTCAGTTCGTTGTAAGCGGCGGAGCAATAACGGCTGAGGAGAATGCATCTTCATCATTAAAAGCTAATAATGGTGATATGTTAATATCCGGTGGCACAATTAATGCAACCAGCACTAATTACAATACGATTCAGGCTGAAAAAGGCATTACAATAACAGGTGGAAGCATATCGGCCAAGACATCCCGTCAGGATAATGCCTGGGGAATCTCCGGTGGCAGTAAAGGTGTGACATTAGGCTGGACTGATGCAAAGAATGATTACATTGATGCAACATATTATACAGGCAATGATATTACCTTTACCAATAACTTCGTATCAAGTATATCAAGGGCTTATGTAACAAAAGACAATATTAACAGTTGTGGTAAGATAATTCCTGCCGGCGATTATAAGGTAAGATTCATAATTGGTGAGGATGTATATCACGAAACATGCCCTGATCCGAAGACAGGTTTCGTTATTGACCCTAAAACTTCACCTATTCCGGGTAAGCCGCTTCCGAGTGTATCTGATCTGCAATGGTATGAGAGTAAGGAGTCTTTAGTACCGTGTAATTTAAAAAAGACACCGATAACGAAAGATACGGATCTTTATGCCAAGTGGACAATAGCATCAGGTAAGACCGGAGAGAATGACAGTATCACCTGGAAGATAGATTCTGAGAATGTACTGTACTTCACGGGCGAAGGAGCGATATCTGATAATACATATGATAGCCTTCCTGACTGGGTGTCGGGTGATTATAAGGATGTATCAGGAGAAAAAGTATTTAGTTATGGGATGAATAAAGTAACCCGGGTTGTTATTGGAGAAGGTATAGATAGAATCGGTGACTATGCATTTTATTCTATGGTTCATCTTACAACAGTAGAATTACCTGCAACATTGAAGAATATTGGTAATAGCGCATTTTATGATGATAAGGAGATTAAAACGATCAAGCTCCCGGAGGGATTACGGAGTATAGGTGAGTATGCATTTGACGAATGCGAAGGAATAAAACAGATCACTCTGCCAAAGGATCTTGAAAGTATAGGGAATAACTCCTTTGAAGAAACAGGAATAACAGAGATCGTGATTCCTGCAAATATTGAGACGATGGGGACACAGGTATTTGATAGTTGTAAAGATCTTACAAGTGTAACATTCGCAGAAGGATCGAAGATAGAAGAATTGCCTGACGCAACATTTGCCAGATGTTCAGCGTTAGAGAATGTGATTCTTCCGACAGACCTTAAAGACATCGAAGTAAGTGCGTTTTATCAATGTAAGGCTCTTAAGACGCTTACGTTACCTGATAGTATATCAACTATCGGTACGTCTGCTTTTGAAGAATCGGGACTTGAGAGTATTATAATACCTCCAAAGGTTACAGAGCTGAGCATGTACTTGTTCAAGAATTGCGTCAGCCTTAAAGAAGTTGTATTCGGCACTAATGTAGAGCTTATTGCTCAGGACGCATTCAAGGGTTGTACTGCAGATAGCAAGTATATCTTGTATAAGGGAAGCAAAGAAGAGTTCTACGATAGTAATAAGAGTATTAAGTATGAAATCACGGAAAGAACAGATGGTATCTCATTCGTTGTTATATATAACTATACTGCCGGAGAAGTGAAGCTTGTAAGCTGTACGCCGGATGATCGCAGCATATCCCTTGTTATTGACAGATATCCGAAGGCTTCTACATATCGTATTGAGTCAAAGGGTGAAGATGGCACATGGAGTACATTAAAGGATTTGTATTTTCTTAGTGGTGATACGATTACCGGTGAGATAACGAAATTAGAGAACTATAAAGAATATACTCTTCGTATTGTTGTGCCGGGCGTAGATAATAATATCGCAGTCAGTAAAGAATTCACTGTAACTCCGACAGATGTTGTTGCAGGAGGAGATCTTACCGATACGATCAAGTGGGTGGTGAAGAAGGGAGGAATCCTTGAGATAACCGGAAGCGGAGACATGCCTGATTATTGCGATGAAAGAGGAGAATCTATACGTGGAGAAGATGGTAATATCATTACGGTTCCATGGGAAAAAGAAAGCTTCAGAAAGGTAGTAATAGGAGAAGGAATTACTTCTGTAGGTAACCAAACATTCTATGGTAATCACGGCGGTAATATGAGTGTGTCCGGAAGAATTGTAGAGGAGGTATCTCTGCCGGAGAGCTTAACGGATATAGGGTACGGTGCATTCGATTATTGCAGCAGGTTGCGTAAAATTAACTTCCCGAAGAATCTTAAGACAATAGGCGATAACGCATTTCAGAATTGTGAATTGCTTGGAAGTACGACGGATAATGAACTTACTTTGCCGGAGAGTGTTACAAGTATTGGTGAAAGGGCATTCGCTGATTGTAGTGGTATTCATAAGACAGTTATTCCTGAGAATGTAAGAGTGATCGGAAAATTTGCATTTTATGACACGGGTCTTACAGATATTACAATCCCTGCAGGTGTTACAAATATAGGTGAAGGGGCATTTGTGTCATGTCCGAATCTTACAGAAATTAGAGTGGAAGATGGCTGTACAGCATATAAGAGTGTGAACGGGGTATTGTTTTCGGCAGATTACAGTACACTTATTACGTATCCCGCAGGAGGAGCTTCAACGTACAGTGTACCTGCGGGAACAACAACGATTGGTTTCAGCGCATTCATGGGTTGTAAGCAGCTTGAGGCGGTAGATCTTCCTGAGGGAGTTAAGACAATAGAAGAGCAGGCATTTCAGAATTGTAAATCACTTCAGGCCATTACATTACCTGACGGACTTCAGGCGGTCTACGCATATGCATTCTCCGGTTGCAGCGGTCTTACAATTCTTGATCTGCCGGATAGTGTTACACAAGTAGTTGGATCAATTATTGATGGTACGAATATTACCACGGTTATACTTCCTTATAATCTTGAAAAAGCTGATAAGATGCTTTCGGGAGCAAAGAGTTTAACTGATGTATATTATCCGGGTACCGAAGAAGAATGGAAGGTTCTTGATCCGGATGTAGAAGTACTTACTGATGATGAAATAATTGAACAGGTGAGAATTATGGCCATTGAACAAGGAATGCCTGAGGAAGATTTTCAAAGTATGATAGCTGATGAAAAAAAACGTCAATCGCTAATTGGTATGTATCTTAAAATGCTTGCACAAAACAAGCTGATTCCTGAAGGTGTAACCCTTCATTGCGATTACAGGGCAGATGTGGCAGAAGGAAGCTGCAGCATATCAACACCTTCAGACGTGGAATACACCGGAGAGGCATTTACTCCTGAGATTACAGTTACATTGGATGGTAGGCCATTCTATGCAGATTATTACAGTGTTGATTATGACAATAACATTAACGTCGGTGAGGCAACAATAACGGTAAGCGGTATTGGAAGATACAAGGGAGTGATAGACGGAGCAGTTCATTTCAAGATAAATAAAGCTGCTTCTGAGGTTACGGTATCCCCGTCAGCACTTACACTTACATATTACGGCACGAACCAGACACTCGTATCTGACGGCGTAGCTTCAGGTGGAGCTATATATTATGCCGTAACAGATAACGCAGATGAGGCACCGGAATTCGACGGAACTTCGGAGGCGACTGACAAGAAGTGGAATGCATCTGTGCCGGAAGCAACAGATGCCGGAACATATTATGTATGGTTCTTGTCTGCAGGAGATGAAAACCATAATAACACGGAAGCATCATATGTTACCGTTAAGATTAATAAAAGACCTGTTACAGTAACTGCAAAGGATCAGACAGTATTCTTTGATGAACAGATCGCACAGGGTGAGGATAATTACAGTATAACCGGACTTGCTGACAGAGATATTGCAACAGTTACTCTCTCATTAGAACAGCAGACATGTAAGATAATACCGGTATTGACTGTTAAGAATAATGCCGGTGTTGATGTAACAGCCAACTATGATATTACAAAGGAATACGGAACATATGCTACCAAACCTAGAGATATCTCTAAGGCTATAATAGAATTAGAGAATTCTGAGTTGGTATATAATGGTAAAGAACAGTCACCGGTCATTAAGAAAGTAACATTAGGAGATAAAGAACTAGAAGGGGCAGTAAGTGGTAAAGAAGGTAATACATCAGGAGATTATGTAATAACATCAGGTAATACAGGAACTGAGACCGGATCATATACACTTACAATAACCGGCAGGGGTAATTACGAAGGAACTGCTACTGTCAAATGGAGTATTAAGGCAGCAACCATGGCAGATATCGCAGCAAAAGATATCGAAGTTACATATGATGGCAAGGCTCACGGAATAACTGTAACGGGAATGCCTGAAGGTGCAGCCATAGCATACGGAACCTCTGAAGGAAAATACGACCTTGATGCATGTCCGGTATATATTGGTGTCGGCGAATATACAACATATTACAAGGTTACGGCAGCTAACTACGATGAATATACCGGATGCGCTGTAGTGAAGATTAATAAAAGGGCAGTTACGGTAACGGCAAAAGATCAGACTATCACATATGGTGATGCGATATCACAGGATTCTTCCAACTATGCTATAACAAAGACTGTTGCATCTTCAGAGACAGAAGCAGCAATTGCAGAAGGAGACGTGGCCACAGTAACGCTCGCATCTGATCAGAACACTAATAAGATCAATGCGGTATTGAAGGTTACTAACGCTTCCGGCGAAGACGTTACAGACAAGTACGATATCACTTATAACTTCGGAATACTTACAGTAGAACCTAAGGATATATCATCTGCTGTTATAACATTGGAAGGTGATGAATTCACATGTGACGGACAGGATCATTCTCCTGTAATAACGAGCGTAGTATTAGGTGAGACTGTACTTAACGCTTCAACTGACTATGAGATCACATCAGGAAGCACTGGAAAAGAGGCAGGTGATTACACTCTGGTAATAACCGGTAAGGGTAATTACAAAGGAACAGTGAGCAAGGCATGGAAGATCAAGGCGCCTGAGCACACAGACGAACCTGCAACGACGACAGAACCTGCAACGACAACAGAACCTGCAACGACAACTGAACCATCGAAGACGACAGAACCATCGAAGACGACAGAGCCGTCAAAGACGACAGAGCCGTCAAAGACGACAGAACCGGCAACAACAACAGAACCTGCAACGACGACAGAACCTGCAACGACGACAGAACCTGCAACGACGACAGAACCTGCAACGACGACGGAACCTGCAACGACGACAGAACCTGCAACGACGACGGAACCTGCAACGACAACAGAACCTGCAACGACGACGGAACCTGCAACGACAACAGAACCATCGAAGACGACAGAACCGTCAAAGACAACAGAGCCGTCAAAGACGACAGAGCCGACAGTGGCACCGTCTGAACAGCCTTCATCTGCCACACCGCAGGCAACAACACCTGTACCGGCAACAGCGGCACCGACTACTGTGGCAACACCGACAGTATCTGCAGCACCGTCGGTTGCACCGACAGGAAGTGTGACAACTGCGCCTGATGTCACACCGACGCCGGAAGTAAAGACAATTAAGGTAACATCAGTTAAGAGCAGTAACAGGAACAAGAAGATAACGGTTAAGTTGTCAGTTAAGGGAGCAACGGTTAAGATCAAGGTTAATTCCAAGACTTACAAGAAGATTCTTAAAGGAAAGAATGGTGCCTTCAAGCTTAATAAGAAGATTAAGAACAAAGGCAAAGTAGTGATCATAGTAGCTCTTACAGGTTACAAGACCGTTAAAGAGACCTATGTGCTTAAGAAGAACAAGCTCATAAAAGTAAAATAGACTGATTATTCAGCATAAAAGACATGTCCGCGGGAGTGTGAGCACTTCCGCGGATTTCTGAATAATAATCTGAAAAAATATCAGACAATTAAGCTATGCCTTTTATAATGTCGAAGATAATTTGGAGAGTATTGATTCTACACAATCAATAGTCCATAAGGACAATGTTGCCTTCATACAGGTAAATGATGGTAATAATGCCCTTGCGGTGATCAGGGGAATAAGGAATAATTCCCGCAGCAAATTGTTCGGCGGTAATAATATCCAGGTTTTCTATGCTATGACAGTTTTGTCAGCAGCATTCTTTTTAATTCATAAAAAACGTCGTTTATATGACGTGTTGTGTGTATGTGAAAGTTATATTCTTATTTTAATGTCATACATACATTCCAAGGATGGCCGTAAAGGTATCTCTATGTAATTCAGCACTATAATTAAAAAAATAAATAAGGCATTTTTAACCTGTGTACTCTTAAACGCAATACATGACTTTTGCATGTGGCACAGGCTTTAAAAGTACACCATTTTATTAATTGAATAAAGGAGATATTATTATGGGAAACCTTTTTATATGGATTTTAATTATATTAGGAGGTTCTTTTAGCCTGCTTATTTGTTTATATATGTTTGTATCAATGTTTGTGGTATTTTTCTACAAGGTGTATAGGAAAATTAGTTATCACAAATCACTGTATGATTGAAACGGGAGGGGATTTAATTATGTCAAATGATATATTTGTAACAGTATTTATAGTTGTTGCCGGAATTATTGCTCTTGCCGCACTTATATTTGTATGGAGACTGGAAAATGGCGGCAGTAAAGAAACAAAAAAGGTTAATGATCCGGACGATGATTCGAAGGCTGACTCGAACGCAAAGTCTTAAAAATCGGTTACTATAGCTTTTCAACATGACAGGCGTGGTATACTGTTGTAGCCTGTCAGTGGTTGAATATATAGAATCTAAGGATGAGAGGGAGAATAATATGGGAATAAAAAATACTAATAAATATCTGAAAAACTGCTTTGAATATTTTATGATCATTATTGGAGCTGTCATTGCGGCATTTGCCGTGGAAGAATTTCTTGTTCCGTGTATGATACTCGACGGAGGGGTTGTCGGTATTAGCATTATTGTTAGCAGTCTGGCAAATGTTCCGTTAGGCTTGCTGACTTTTGTGCTAAATATTCCTTTTTACTGATCGGAATGAAGAAATTAGGCGGAAGATTTGTTGCCAGAACGGCAGTGGCAATGACGGCATTCTCCTTATCAGTCAGTCTGTTCGAACACCTGGAAAGTGTTACTCAGGAATATCTGTTATCGGTTTCATTCGGTGGAGTTATACTTGGATTTGGTGTTGGACTAGTGATAAGGTTCAATGGCTGTCTTGACGGAACAGAAACTGTCGCAATGTTACTTAACAGAAAATATAACCTTCCGGTCGGACAGTTACCATACTTGAAGGTGAGGGACTCATAAGCGGTAAGAAAGTCGTATTGTATTGCGTATTGACGCGTCTTGAGATATATCAGCTGAAACATATAATCAATAGCGTTGACGGAAGTGCATTTACTGCTATAAGTGATGTGTCGGAGATAATTGGGAATCATATTAAGAAGAAGGAAGAATCAAAAGATGATTAATATAATAATGCTATTAGCAGGCTTTCATAACAGCGGTCATATATCTTGGTGATACTCCATGGGACGGTCCGAGAAGTCTCTTCTCGCGAAGGCAAAGTGAGGATGTATCAAGCTTGCTTGAATGCATCCGAGCGCGCCCGCGGGTCAAATACCTCATGGCATTGTCATGAGGTATTTGACTTGAGATGCTGGACGTTTCCGATGAAAGGTTATACCGTTTTCTTAATGACTATAAGCTTAATCTGATCTCGCCTGTTGATATGAGCGAAAATGACTTTGTAAAGTTCCATACGGACCTGGGCTTTGCCATGAAGGTCATTAAGCATCAGGAGAAAGATGTCGATGAAGTAATAAGGGAGACCAACCACAGGAAGATTGACAGGGATACGGCATTCTTTCTGAATGGAACTGTAAATCTTGGATTAGAATATGTAGAAAAGGAAGGTGGAATTGATATGTGTACTTCAATGGATAGGAAATATAAGGAGAAGGAAGTAACAGGTGCGATTGAGGCATATAGGGATTGTGATATAACTGATAATGAAATTATTGAAAAAGTAATTAAAAAATATGATGTTACAAAGGAATACGTTCTTGAACTTCTTTCACTTCAGAAGGCGTGATTAACACAGGACAACTTACAAGAAACAATGTAATTGCTAAATGAGGATATAGACTTAATGGCTCTCCTGCCGGTTGGACAGGAGAGCTATTCATTAACTCACTATTTTTAGTTCAATCATTTAATCCTTTTTTTGTAAACTCCATTGCTAGAAGTATTACAAAATCCAAGTATATAACACCAAATAACACTAAATAAACTCCAATAATACTCATGTAAAAAAATGGCATATTAGCAAAATCGTCATTTTTATTAGCAGTCCCCATGAAAAAGTACAAGTGCCTATTAGCAGATTTTCGCTTGGCGCTTGTTATATCCTATAGTCGTATTAGCAAAAACCACCTACAGCAAAATCGCTGTAAGTGGCTTGTTTTCAACGTTGCCTGCGAGAATCGAACTCCGGGCTGACGCTTAGGAGGCGCACGTTACGAGTTTCGGGTAGTTTTACCTACTACCGTCAAGTCACTTGTAGTCCCCTTGATTACCGCACTTACAAGCATTATGAATGTTATATGGTGTTATATGGATTTAAGTGATATTATCTGATTACGTTCAACGATATTAGAAAATTGTTAGAAAATGGATTACAAAAAATATTTGTAATTATAGACTTGTAAGAATACAATAATAAATGTATAATTATTTATATAAATACATTTATAAGAAATATAAATTAACTGTATACTAATATGGAGAGTGTGTATGATAAATGTAATTATAGATAAGCTAACGCCTTGTTTGATAGATTCTTCTACAGGTGATATTGTTCAAACAGAAGTTATCCGGCTTAGAAGAAAAAGTTTTCTAAAAAAGTATTCAAAAAGAAACGGATGGTATGTCAATTGGTCCGAACTTTCAGATGACAATGAGATATATGCACTTGTTGTAGAAGGAACTGTTGACATTCAGGGTTTGGTTGCTTTGAAGGAAGTAAAAGATTACGGAGCAATTCTAGTTTCGTGGATGGTTGCGGCACCTATTAATAATAAACAGATTCTTGAAGATGCAGAACCAAAATATTTGGGTATAGGCGGACATTTGTTCGCAATAGCTGCTCAAAGGTCTGTTGAACTGGGATACGATGGTGTAATAACAGGTAATGCGGCTAATCTTACTCTTGCTAAGCATTATTGCGAAGTATTTAACGCTGATTTATTAGGAATATTGCATCCTTATCAGATAATGATATCTGAAGAGGCTGCAGCTGATATTATGGAGGTGTATGACTATGAATGGACAGACGATGAGTTATAGTACGTATAGCATAAGAAAGTATAAAGAATCTCTGCTGAATACCCCTGAACCGGTTCCGTTTGACAGACTGCCCAATATTAAGATGAATCTTGCAGCTTTATCACGTTACGCCCGTGACAAGGGTGTGCGTGTCAGCGACCTGTCCGAAGAAGAAAAGAGCAGATTCATAAACATATAGCAGTTACTAGTGAAATGGTATAACCATATAGCCACCAGTCCAATAATTTGTTCTGATGGCTGTTTCTTTTGATGGAATTGCAGTTATTACATATAAGAATATTGCTGCAGCTGATATTATATCCGGATTATTCATTCCTGTGTCCCCTGATCCGGTATCATCACTTTTTACAATCGTTCCTCCCGCATCACGCGACTTAATCTCCATCTTCCCTCCGCACATCATTTCCAAACGTTTTCTGATATTCATAAGGGCATTATGCGATTCGTTAATCTTAGCTGTATCAAATCCGGAACCGTTGTCCTCCACGACGATCACGCTTGAAGAATCCAAGCGATATGACCGAACCGCTACATGAAGCGGACCGGCATACGGATCCATACCGTGTTTTACAGCGTTCTCCACAATAGGCTGCAGTGTCAGCGGTGGAAGACGAAATCGTGTAAACTGCGTATCATACTCCACAAGGAGCATCTCATCATGCTGAGCCTGTTCCACGGCAAGGTATGCGCGGGTATGCTCAAGCTCCGCAGTGAAGGGAATGGTGTTCTCGCTGGCAATGGCATCAAAATTCCTGCGGAGATAGTCGGTGAAATCCTTCGTGACCCGTCTTGCCTTCTGCGGGTCCTGATTGCAGAGGCTGTAAATGCTCATCAGGGTATTGTAGATGAAATGCGGGCGCATCTCAAGTACCATGATACTCGTGCGCTGATTGGCAATCTAAATAAACTCCAATAATACTCATGTAAAAAAATGGCATATTAGCAAAATCGTCATTTTTATTAGCAGTCCCCATGAAAAAGTACAAGTGCCTATTAGCAGAAATTCATTTGGTACTTATCATATCATTGTGTCGTATTAGCAAAAACCACCTACAGCAAAATCGCTGTAAGGGTTGCTGGAGGTATGCGCAATGCGCGTATCAGATGGCCTCGAAAGGCGTGAGTCCATCTGCCCGCGTGCTTCGCACTATAAAGAAAGAGCTGTACAAAAAGCCCTGAGTAAACTCGGCTTTTTATACAACTCTTTTTGCATTGCATGTTACCCTGAAGCAATGCCAGTCAGATGGTCTCGAAAACCCCGAGTCCATCTGCCCGCGTGCTTCGCACTATAAAATAAGAGAGATAGAAAAAGCTTTGAGTAAACTCAGCTTTTCCTACCTCTCTTATTTTGCATTGCTTCAGCTTTCGCGAACGTTCCCTGCGAGAATCGAACTC
>JHWW01000022.1 GCA_000621985.1 Lachnospiraceae bacterium V9D3004 | reverse complement strand
TAGAAGTGTTTCTTAAAGATGAGCTTCTAAAAAGAGCATTAGGAATGACCTGCATAAATGTTGGCGAATTAGTTAAGGTAATTACAGATAACACAAGAGCTATGTATAAGGATTTCCCGTGGAAAGCTGTTGCAGGAATGAGAGATATTACGGCACACCGATATCAAACGCTGCGAATGGAGGATGTGTATAACACAGTTCATGATGATTATCCTGTTTTAAAACAAAAATTACAGAATATAATTGATGAAAATGAAGATGATGAAAACTGATCAGATTTGATATATAATGACAGGACACTTAACTATTAAAGGGAAGCGTGTCCTGTCCAATTTTTTTTTTAGGGTTTTAAGTTGTATATATTTTATTCTTTTATCACTTTGAATCCGGAATAAAATCATAAAAACCATACCCTGTCATATCTTTAAACATATACTCCGTACACGTATATTTCAAGTAGCGTTTAAAGAGTCTATCAAACATCCATTTTTTGGCAGGCCTGGTTAGCTTATTATAAAATGATTTATATGACTCTTCACCATTCAATATATTGAGTCCATCTTCATCTTTCCCATTATATGTATTAAGCATAATTCCATAACCGGAATCAGATAATTCTATATCTGTATACGAAATCGGGTCAGCTAAACCATCTATATATTCAATATTGTTATTATAATAATCAGAGCCACGTGAAAGAGTAATTGCAATATCGCGGGATATGGAATTGGTTGTCTCATTAATATATTCCGGAGAAATTACATCGAATTCGAATAATGAATCACACAATACGAGTTTTCGGCATTGCACTATAAACGAGTCACGTTCCATGGATTCGTATAACTTGTCTATAAATATTTTTTTGTATTCTATTGGATCATTCCTTCCATCTAATTCGGATATTTTCTTTGCAAAATAACAAATTGCTGTAAAGTTAAAATACTTCTCAAAATTCATATGTTCAATATCATAAAAAATGGTATTATCCTTGAATTTGTTTGTTAAATCCTTCATTTTATCTATCATTTCACACAAATTATCAGGTCTTAAAAGATATAATCCATTTTTCCCGTTTCGTATATCTTCTTTGAGTGAATCAATGGATACCGTTGTTAACGAAATAATAGATACTTTAATGAGTGATTCATTTGATATCTTTTCGAATAGATTTGCAGATGGCTTTTCTAACCAAACTAGGTATGGTTTAAGTTTAAAATTTATACTACGCTCAAACCATCCTGTAATCTGGGCTCTAAAGAGCTCTATTATTGAAAGACAATTCTCCGGCGTATAACTTTTATCTACCCCTTTTACACCTGTGAGCACATAGTATTGTGCAACAGCACCTTCGATTATTTCGTAATTATATAGTTCTGCCTTAGAGCGTTCATCTATTATGTCAAGACTTCTCTTTAATGCTTTCCATTCAGTTAATTCTTTATGATTGTCTACGCCGTACTTTTCTGCATCGGTATTGCAACGATCGAATTCTTTATATACTATTGATTTTAATTCATCAAAACTATCGGCATCTACTAAGTATAATTCGTCATATTGTTTTGCAATAGTATATATATATTCATATTCACAATTGTAGGCAATTCTCCAATTATGAAAGAAGGTTTTCATAAAAACATTTTCGCTTTTTTTCTTTACATATTTATCATTATTGCTTACGGGAATAGGTGGCTCCCAAAAAGTTGTTAACGGTTCGTCTGATTCAAAAGCTTTTTCCTTAAGAACAGTATATATTGCTTTCCAATATTTTTTGGGAAGCCAGAATATAAAATGAAATATATTAATATCCGAACATATTTGATTCATTGCTTCGCAATATTCATCATTCTTGTCTATCGTAATAGACTGATTTAATTTAACAGCTTTAAATGATTCCGTTCTCCCGAATACAGCAACAGCACCGTTATCATAAAAAGCATATTGTGTTAGCAGAAATGACAGGAATGCAAAACCACAACTTTCATATGTGTCATCATCAAGCTCTATTTCATATTCTTTCAGAAGAGCATCATAGTAGTGATAATAGTTTTTCCCAAGTGTATCAAGTTCTGTTTTGAATCCACTTTGATCAGCGTTTCGATTATTATCATCTTCTATAGAATCATCTGAATTAACTACAAATTTCATAGCGATATCTTCTTTCACATTTTAATTTGAATATATAATATATACCATTATACGAAAACTGTGTCTTAATTACAATAACCATTCGGAATGATGATTTTCGCCCACATTATCATGAGAGCACGATTCTACCGTACGTTCCTAAAATGTGGGTTTGATGGGATATGTGGGTTTGCTCCCATTCTGCCCACATTTGCCACATTTTTACATGAGGAATATGACGATGATTGTTCAAGTGTAAGAAGCAAGTAAAATCCATCAAGTCTCCGAAGGGTTTAATGAAGAAGACTAATTTGTATAGTGAAGTACCGCCGGAATTATAAGCAGATGAACTTTGACTTCATATTCTTTTATCCGTGATAGCAGATATTTCATAAGAGCATTGACCATATTGGAAGTTGTAGTATTATTGGTGTTGATATTATGGGGTGCAAAAGTGAAAAAGAGCAGTCTTGTAATATAAATTGTCTTAAAAGCATATTGTCAATCGGTACTCCATACGGCAGCTTATTCTGTCATTCTCTTTTTTCAATAATTATCTATATTTTTCTATAATCTATATAACATATGAGTAATTATCAAACCGGCATGCGCATGGGTAAAAGGAATGAAAAAGTTCCCTAAATCCCATGCTGGTCGAGATATGTATAACGTAATATTACGTTGTATAACGTTAATACCGATAATACTAAATACACTGGATACACCAAGACTACCTGATCAACTATAGTAATATAGCTTCTATAAATAATATACTTAAACTAAATAAGAATATATTGTATTGCCAATTATATTTAATACCTTACTTAAACAAATATTCTGAAATTATAAGTTATATATTATTACCATTTATTCATTAACTAATATTGTGATAATACACAACAATATACAATACATCTATACATATATAATATGAATTCCTTTTACTTCATATTATATATCACAATAAAATCTATACCTAACACCAATACAATCATACCAATAATACATTATCACTTCTATATTATATAGAAGGAACTCTGCAAACAGAAAGAAGGAATACAATAATGAATAACTCAATAAACCCCAGATCAAAGTCAATCAAAATTCGGGTAACCCCTGAAGAATATAATTACATACAACACAACGCTGAATTATCAAACATGAAACTTTCTGCATATATACGAAACCAACTTCTCCAGCCAGTACAACCATATATACAACCCAAAGATAATATATGCATATATAACTCCATGCAGCACATAATTGATAAATATTCCTATAACAGTGAACTCGTTGAAGATCTTGATAATCTATACAATCTTATCCGGGAGGTACATCATGGCAATCCTAAAGATAATCAATAACACATACAATGACAACGACGTCTTTAGCCGGATCATTGAATATGCCATATACCCCAAGACATATGATGAAGCTGGGAATGTAATCGGATATTCTATTGCTGAATACTTCGGCGGTAATAACCTATTCATCGGTTCAGGCAATTGCAACCCTGCAGAAATGATTGCTGAACAGATGCGTTATGTCCAGACATTTTACGGTAAAGACTTTGGACAATATCTGCGACATTTCATTCTGTCCTTTGACAGCCTTAATCGAGAGACAGCCATAACCTCGGAGATTGCATATAATACTGCTCTTGCCATATGCAACAATTACTTTCCGCATTATCAGATTTTCTTTGCTGTTCACACTAACAGACTCTCTCACCTGCATATTCATTTTATAATCAACACTGTAAATTACACAACTGGTTACAAGCTTCTGTTCAATCGTACGGATCACAATAATCTTGCCAATTATATTATGAATAATATGAATCTTGAATGCTGTAAAGTAGTATATAATTCTCCAAATCAATGAATAATTTAACTAACATATCAGTAAATAAAAATAAGTTAGGGAGATGATCATAATGGCAACAAAAAAAGCCAAAAGTAAACCAAAAAATAATAACCAGGAAAATATGAATTATTATGTACAGGAAAAACAGACGAGGACTTACGTTCTGGCAAATCCGGAGGCAAGAGACGTATTCGACTTAAGGCGGTATGAATCCTTTATCAAAGCCACAGTAAAGGAATTTGAACCGGATGCTGACGTTCTGGTTATGGAAAAATCTTATACTGTATACGGAATAACAAAGGGAGCTGCCATCAGGATTGGTAGGAAGCTTAGTAAGTTCTTCGATGAAGAATTATTTCTTATTCGCAAATGCCTATTTATCAGTTCGGTGGGTGAAACATACAAAAAATTTAACCTCGATTCATAATTGTTCATTTTCTATAACCTTATAACATTTTAGTAATCGTATAAAATGAATAAGGAGGTCCTGAATATGTTGGAAAAATATGAAACAATAATGGTTCCGGAAGAAATATGCGAAGTTCTACGCATAGGCAGTAATGAGTGTTACAAGATGCTAAAAGACGGAATTATCAAAGGCTATAAGGTAGGAAAGACCTGGAGAATTCCGAAAGCAAATCTTGAATGCTATATAAACTCGAAGCTTGTGAGCTTTAATACATAACACTTATTATATTATATTCTTTGATTACTGACTGATAATAAAAATCTGAATAACACTATCACTAAATTACCTGATAAATATATCTGAATATATTTACTAATATTATCGAAAAAAAACTCCATTTTTAAGATTCACTTGAGACAGATCGTTCACGGTCTGTCTCGTTTTTACTGCCCTGTGTTCTGTCTGTATTATTCCGATTATTCATTGATATATTATAACGGTGAAGAGGGGCTTAGCGCGGTTTCGCATTCCGTATCATACAAAAAATCGCACTTTCTGCCCCTTTTCATTATGCCATAAAAAATAAAAAAATTGAATGGAGGTATGCAAAATGGCAGCAAATGTTGAAAGTATGTTTTATGTAGGCAGGCAAAAGCCGTGGCACAATCTGGGCACACAGGTAGAGGAAGCACCTGACTCACGAGAAGCCCTTATACTATCTGGACTGGACTGGGACGTGGAACAGAGATCGATTTATACGCAGGATGGTGTAAAAATATCCGGTTATAAGGCTAATGTGCGAGCTCAGGATCACACTATACTTGGTGTTGTTACCGATAGATATAAGGTGGTACAAAATCGCGATGCATTTTCTTTCACCAATTATCTGCTGGGTGAAGGTGTCAGGTACGAAACTGCCGGAAGCCTAATGAATGGTCGTAAAATTTGGTTACTTGCAAAGTTACCCACAAGATATATCATCAATGGTGATGATATCATGCCATATCTGGTATTTTCAAATACCCATGACGGCTCCGGCGCAATCAAGATAGCAATGACGCCGGTAAGAGTTGTCTGCAATAACACGCTGAACTTGGCTCTGAATACTGCCAAAAGGATTTGGAGCTTTAATCACGTCGGCGATATTGATAATAAGTTAGAAGAAGCAAAGCAAACATTGTTCTTGGCCGAAAATTACATGAGTGAACTCGGCAAGTCTTTTGAACAGTTGAATAAAATCAGGGTGTCTGATGTAGCTGCTGAGGAATATATCAAAGTTCTTCTTCCAATCGATAAAGATGCTTCCAGCACTACAGAAAAAAATACAATAAAGCAGCGTGAGGATTTGAAGCGCCGCTATTTGTATGCTCCTGATCTCAAGTCTGTTGGGAAAAATGGATACCGTTTTATAAACGCAGTTTCTGACTTCGCAACTCATTCCAGGCCAATACGTGAGACCAAGAATTACCGCGAAATTATGTTCAATAAAACCATTGAAGGTAATCCGCTCACAGATAAGGCTTATAAAATGCTACTTACAGCTTGATGAAAGGAGATTTTATTATGGATAAAGAATTATTTATGACCGAACTGGAGCAGTATCTCAACAATAGATATGGGGATGGAAACAAAGTAACTGTTAAGCTTATGCTCAAAAACAACGGAGTATCACGTATTTCAGTGATGTTTAAACAGGCGTTGGAACCATGCAGTCCTACGATTTATATTGATGAACTGTATCGGGATTACTGTAATGGGGAATCTCTTGCAAATATTGCGGATAAGATTTTAGTGCTTCTTGATTCGGCATGCAGACACAGGAATAGGTATGATCTGGAAATGATTAGATCATGGGAAATAGCGAAGAATCATTTAGATCTCCGGATCATGTCAAAGCAGCTAAATGCGGAATTACTAAAAGGTATCGTATATTATGAACACATAGATTTCGCAGTATATCCTGTTATTGTTGTTGATAAAACAAGAGATGGAACGGCATCTATTAAGATAACTAAGGAATTAGCAAACGAATGGGGTGTATCTACAGATGACATTTTAAGAGCCGCTATGATTAATACATGGTCACAAAACAGATACGGCTGCAAGAGGCTTATTGATGCAATCAAATCAATAGTAGGTAATGATCATAGTTATAGTATTGTCAATAATGATGCTTTTGAAAATGAGATGTATCTGCTCAGCAACACGGAGTTACATTTTGGGGCTGCTGCAATTCTTGACACTGCTTTTATGAAATTTGTGTATGAAAAAATTGGCGGAGCATTTTATGTGTTGCCTTCATCTGTGCACGAGTGCATAGTATTAAGAAAAAGAAATATTGATGTGAACGCACTGAAAGAATTGGTAAAGCACGTAAATGATAGTGTGGTTTCAAAGGAAGAAATCTTATCTTATAATGTGTATTTCTTTGATGGCAGCAAGCTTTCAATTGCAGATGAAGGTGGTGATGACTTATGTATAGAATAATAGCTAAGACAAAAGGTTTATCTAATGAAGAGTGGCTAAAGCTTCGTAAGAATGGTATCGGCGGTTCAGATGCAGGCGCTGTCTGTGGTTTGAATCCTTATGTATCTTCTATTGATGTATATATGGATAAAACCAGTTCTGATATTATCGAACAGGATGAAAATGAAGCAATGAGATCCGGTAAGGATCTTGAAGACTATGTTGCTCGGAGATTTGCAGAAGCAACAGGACTTAAGATACGCAAGGCAAATGTTATGTATGCCAGCATAGAGCATCCTTTCATGATAGCTGATGTTGACAGGCTTATTGTTGGCAAAGATTCTGATGGACAAGTCATAGGTCTTGAATGTAAAACTGCAAGTCCCTATTCAGCTGATAAGTGGAAAGATGGACAGATCCCTGCACATTATCTTGCACAGTGCTATCATTATATGGCTGTACTCAATGCTAAAGCATGGTACATTGCAGTGCTTATATATGGTAAAGAGTTCAAGTATCTAAAGATAGAACGGGATGACGATATCGTTAATTCACTAATACAGGTTGAGACAGATTTCTGGTACAACAATGTTCTTGCAAAAGTATTGCCTGATCCTGATGGAACAGAGGCTACTGACAAAGCAATCAACAGGCTGTTTAGAAGCAGCAAAGAGCTGATGTCAAAGACACTTATCGGTTTTGATGAAAAGCTTAAGAGAAGATACGAGATAGATTCTCTCATGGATAAGCTCAACACCGAAAAGAACACGATAGATCAGGAGATTAAAACCTATATGCAGGATGCAGAGATTGCTGAAAATGATAAATATATTGTCACTTGGAAGAACATCATCAGCAATCGTATTAACTCCACAAAGCTGAAAGCAGAGGAACCGGACATATACAAAAAGTACATCAATCCAATATCACAAAGAAGATTTATGGTCAAGGCTGTGTAATTGTTATACAGCCTTATATTATTATGAAGGGAGTGTATAAATAATGGATTTTAAAGAACAGATAACAAGCAAGGCATCAAAGGCTTCTTCAAGTGCTAAAACTTCGACAACAACAAAAAAACCTACAGTATTGAAAGCATCCATGAGCATAGCGGAGATAATCAAGGCTATCGAACCGGAGATAAAGAGAGCACTGCCATCAGTGATAACTCCGGAACGATTCACAAGAATGGCACTGAACGCTATCACCAATACACCGGAACTGCAGAATTGCTCGCCAATGTCATTCATTGCAGCACTTATGAATGCAGCACAACTTGGTCTTGAACCTAACACCCCATTGGGACAGGCATATCTTATTCCATATAAGAATAAGAAGAAAGGGATCACAGAGTGTCAGTTTCAGATTGGATATAAAGGGATGATCGACCTCGTTTATCGTAATGAGAATGTGCAGACAATACAGGCACAGGTTGTATATGAAAATGATAAGTTTGAGTATGAACTGGGACTTGAAAGTAAGCTTCGTCATATTCCGGCACTTAGTGACAGAGGTGAGATGGTGTACGTATATGCATTGTTCAAGCTTCAGAATGGCGGATACGGATTCGAGGTAATGAACAGGCAATCGGTAATTGCACATGCAGAACGCTATTCCAAAGCATATGACGGCTACAGTCCGTGGAAAACAGACTTTGAGGCAATGGCAATGAAGACAGTCGTTAAGAAAGTGCTGAAATTCGCCCCGCTCAAGGCTGATTACATGAGAGCAATAGCTACTGATGAAACTATCAAGAATGAGCTTTCAGAAGACATGACGGAGCTTAATGGTGAAGATTACTATGATATGGATGAGGAAGGAAATGAGACACTGCCTGATTCTATTTGATGAGAAAGGAGCACAAAAATGCGTAAAAATTCATATAGACGATCATTAAAGAAACTACGAAAGAGGATAACAAAAGAATACGACGATTTCCATAAAAAAATGATGAGGAGTTCACCACAGGAAATTTATGATAAATGCAACATCATATATTTTTATGAATGCGTATATGAATATTTCATAGACAACGAAAAAATCGATCCCGATTATGTATATGCTTGTATGAATGTATCAGATATATTCGAAACTCTTCACGATCTCTATTTGAGATATGAAGGACTTAGATACAATACCTGGGAAGATATCGACGGTCTGCTTGAATGCTTTGTCTATAATCAGACAACGTATCCAAGGGCATGCTGACTTCAGGATTATGGTGTTCAAGAAAACATCTGGTTTCGTGAACACATAAAATGCAGTCATTTACACAGGAAAATGTGCTGATTTTTGTTAAAGAAATTCGGCATGCCTTTTCTTGAACAGGAGGCGGATATTATGATCTATGGATATGCCCGCTGCTCTACTTCAGAAGACCGTCAGGACATCGACAGACAAAAGAGGGAACTCTATTCCCTGGGCGTAAAAAAAGATAAACAAATATTCTGGGAGTATGAATCAGGAACAAAAGATGACCGTGCAGAACTTCAGAAACTGCTTGATGTTGTCCAATGCGGTGACACCATTGTTACAACAGAAGTATCACGTCTTACAGGGTCAACAAGACATTTATGCGAGATACTTCAGACGGTCAGGGATAAGAAGCTGATCCTTGATATCGGTGGTTCTTTCCGTGTTGACTGCTCCAAAGGTGATATGGATCCAATGACTGAAGGCATGGTGAAGATGTGGGGCGTATTTGCCGAGATGGAGCGCAATATCATATCACAGCGGGTAAAATCCGGTATGAAGAACGCAGCAGCCAAAGGCAAAAATATCGGAAGACCGGAAACCACAAAGGACAGTCTGCCGGATAGATTCTGGAAATATTACAGTCTATATAAGGATAATCAGATAAATATTTCAGAATTAGCAAGAATAATGGACTGTTCAAGGACTTCTATCTATAAGTACATTAAGTTAGCGGAGATGGACTAAGCTTCCATCTCTGCTATTTTATTGTTCTGTGCGTAATGGAGATATGAAATATTCTGTTAAATATAAAGCACTTTAAGGAGGTTCATATGCGCAGACTTAACTACAATGACGAACACTGGCAGAGGGTGTTCGTCAAAGATACTGAATGTTTATTTAATGATATGAGAATTGACAGGAATACTATTCCACAGGGCAAATATATGTATGAACTGGCTGATGGTGACAGCGATGGAATACCATGCAGAATGCGACCGGGCATTCTGGTTAATTTCTTCGGAACGATAATATGTGACAAGCCTTTTATACCAGATGAAGGAGATACTGTATATCTTAATAGGAAAGATTTTAGTTTTTTGGATTAGAAGATCAAATTATTATGGAGGACAATGTAATGATGACAAATAATATTCAGGAAAATATATTTACAGGAAAGACGATTGTAGCAACCGGTAAGTTCATGAACTATACAAGAAACGGAATTAATGAAAAAATCACGTCGCTTGGAGCAAAGGCAGGCTCTTCTGTAACCGGAAAAAACGACTATCTTATCGTAGGCGAAAAGGCAGGCAGCAAACTTGATAAGGCAAAGCAGCTTGGCGTTACGATATTGTCGGAGCAGGAATTTGAGGCAATGCTTGTATAATAAGTAAAACTACAATTAAGAATGACAATTTAAGGACAGACCAGATACATGTGGTCTGTCCTGTTGAAATACAAAAAAAGGATTACCAAATTAGTTTTTTATTGAAGTAACAATTATGATTAGATATAATGCTTATTGACAATTTAAATAACCAGCTTAGCAAAAAGAGGAGATTATATGACAAATAAAGAGATACTTAGGATTGCAATGGAGCAGTCTGCTAAAGATATTGGTTGTAATATGGAAGATTTTTTCAAAAATGATAATGTTGTAGTTCCATTTGCAATTAGTGAAGATGCAAAAAAGTATTATAAGCTTCCCATTGATTGTAATTTTATATCTTATGGAAACAATGTTGTAGCTGCTGCTACGGACAAATGTATTGAAATAGTTCAGAACTATATAAAGAAGTTTGAATTCTATCATTGCTTTGAAACACCGAATATGCGATGGCTGAATGAGCGAATGGAGCCTTTGTGTCTCACGGTATGTTTTATGGCAGAGTACTACCTTCCGGATGTGGAGCTTCTAAAAGAGAGAACTTGTCAATATGAGCTAAGAGTGCTCGAGCAGGGTAACTTCACGGATCTGTATATGCCGGAATGGTCCAATGCCCTGTGTAGTGACAGAAAGCAATTGGATGTTATTGGCGTGGGGGCATATGATGGAGACAGCTTGGTAGGACTATCCGGATGTTCTGCTGATGCAGAGGAAATGTGGCAGATAGGTGTAGATGTTTTGCCGGATTACCGCAGAAAAGGAATTGCATCTGCTTTGACATCGAAGTTGGCATTGGAAATATTGAAGCGTGGCAAGGTTCCCTTTTATTGTTCGGCATGGTCCAATATAAGATCTGCCAGAAATGCCATAAAGAGCAGTTTCCTGCCTGCATGGGTTGAAATGACCATTAAGCCTATAGAAAAAGTAAATGAAATGAATGCATAAATAACTCACTCACTTTAAGTGGGAAACTCATTTTATCAGGCATTTCTTACCCTGAAATGCGAATCCATACTTCAATATCTTTTCTTCCGGTATTCCCTGTGCCAGTAAGTCTGCTGCATATTGCTTTTCCTCTATCTGGGCGAGGGCATTGGCGGCGGTATCAGTTAGATCATTTTCCTTATCATATTCATTATCATAGACCTTGAATTCGATTATGACAGCGATATCATACTTGTTTTTTGGTTCAAGGACAACATCATATCTTCCAAAGCCGCTCTCGCGATTGGACTTAAGTACATAATTCTTGGCATTATCAACAAGAAGTCCAAGCACGAAACCATGGTAGAATTTCTCAGGTTCGCTCTCATCAGATGGTTTCTTGCCGGCATCGAAATAGCTGAAAGTGTTAAGCGCAACTCTGTTCATATACTGATTCATGCTTCGAAGATCACCTTTGAACATGGCCTTGACGAATTCATTCAATGACTTATCCTTCGCAAACCACCCTCTTATCATCTTCTCGAACATTTTCTTAACTTCGAAGTTGGTGAGTACAAGTCTGTATATGGCTGTATCTTCCGGGATTTCCTGGATTATCTTTTCGCACTTAAGATAACCCGATGCTAGCAGAAGACTCCACACAGCATCTTCATTGGAATCTAACTGGTTGAATACTATCTGTTCATCTATAGCTGCCTCAACACATTCTCCCTTAAGCAGCTTTTCAAAATCCATCTTGATGTCAGGAGTTCCATTACTTATAAGATGCCCTACAAGACCATTGCCACTTGTGTTCGCCCAGTAGGTGTCGAACTTGCCCTTGTCGATAAAATGAGTTATGGACCATGGATTATATATGTCGGTACATCTTCCAAGTGTAAAACCATCATACCATCTCTTAACCCCTTTTTTATCTTCATCTGTGTAGCCCTGTTCATCAAGTGCTGCAAATACTTCACTCTCTGTAAAACCGAAATCAGTCTCGTATTTTTCTGAAGTTGTAGTAACCACCTCAAGATTATTAAGGTCAGAGAAGATTGACTCTTTGCTTACCCTTGTAATTCCTGTCATTATAGCTCTTTCCATTGACGGATTAGTCTTGAAGGTGTTGTTGAACATTGTACGGATGAAGGCGGTCATTTCATCCCAATATCCCTGAATGTATGCCTCCTGTAATGGCGTGTCATATTCATCCAGGAATATAAGGACTTTTTTGCCATGATATTTTTCAAGGAGGGTAGAAAGAAGATTAAGCGAATATTCTGCATCCACATCTTTCATTTCCTCAGAGATATTTACTAAGCTCTTCTTTTCATTCTCATTGAATCCGTCGTAATCTAACAGGTATGGATGTGACGAAAATAATTTAACAATTTGTTTTTTTATCCCGGCTACTGCGTCCTCATATGTCTTACCCTTCACTCCGGCAAAGGTCATGAAAATAACCGGATAAGTTCCCTGAAGGCTTCTCAACTTCTCATCCTTCCAGATATCAAGCCCTTCGAACAGATCACTTCTTCCGGCATATTGTTTTGAGAAAAAGTAATTGAGCATACTCATTGTTATAGTCTTGCCGAAACGACGGGGGCGGGTGATGAGGGTCACGTCGTCATTACTGTTCCACCAGTCCTTTATAAATGAAGTCTTATCGATATAAAACGAATTGGTTCTAATTATTTTTTCATAATCCTGAGCACCGATAGCGACGGTTCTTGCCATTGTTCACACCTCCTGCATGTATCCGTTAATGTTCGCTGAACGCTTATTGTGGATAGTATATCAAAAAAATATGCAATTATCAACAAGGACTGATAGGAATAATAGAACACTTGTTCACGGCGGTGAAGGAAAAGCTTCCTTATTATAATGCATTTTATACTGGCATGATTATTATAAAAAATCGAGGTTTTTGCCTATACCACATAATGATGAAAATGTCAAGTTTTTGGGTGGCTCTTTTGAACGCATGTAATTTGCAACCCCGATTTTCGTAATGATGAGGAAATTGTTTTATTATTAGTTTTGTGAATAGCAAGACGCAAGGATGCGTTTTAGTTCACAAAAAAATAAAAGGAGGACGAAACAATATGGAAATTGTTGTAAAAACCAATGCATCTTTTCAATTGTTGAGAGAAAGCATTGCTGGATGTAACCGCTTGGCAGGTGCGAATTTTGAACCGACGGTCGGGCAACGGGCGGCGATGCACCTGGCGCAAGTTGTCCATGATAGTGTAGGAGAGGGGGTGATTGACAATGTTGCTAATAATTTAACTGTTTGCGAAGGATACGATTCTCTTCCATATCTGATATCTTCTGCTGAACCCGCCATCACAAACTTATTGTATGACAATTTGAGCATGGCTTGTGTAACGGCTGATAAGGAAGAAATCGAAGAATTGGAACAGTATGTCTTGACAGGGGAGCTTGATGATGGTGAAGATGGAACTTCTGTAATACACTGGTTCAATGATGAGGAGCTGGCGGTGTTAAAGTTCACAGCAGTTGGAATGAATGATCATGGAACCGAAGATGCTATTAGGGATGCAGTAGCGAATTCATTAACGATCCGCGAAGGGCAGTTAGTAAGAAAATACATAACCAAAATTAATAATAAATTATAGGAGGATATTAATATGAATGATTTTTATAATGAGGTAAATTATGCAATTGATAAAGTTTCCGGAAGGTTTGTTGACCACAATGGAGGCAAAAGCTACTTAAGACGTAGATATCAGAATGAGAGGACTGCAGAGATCGAATTGCTCGAATCCGGTCAGTGTAATTACAATCCGAATGTGTTCCCACTCGTTGATATTGACAGGGTAACACTTCCAATAATTGGCAATAGACTATATCAACGGAACGGTTCATTGTATGACAAAAATATGGAAATGGTTACCAATTGCACCATAGAAGTGGAGAAGGTATTACATGAAGTTGATACCGGCAGACAGTTGGTTAGGTTCCGGGTTATGGTTAAGGATACGGAATCAGTTGTCATGACTCTACCTGTAGCGGAATTCAGAGAAGGAAGATGGCTTAAGGAGCTGTTTGGTATTCAGGTGCAAGATGGAGTTAGTGTTCGAGCATATCTCGAATCAAAGTGCGATGATAAATTGGTAAAGCATATCGATTCATACAAGGTCCCTGGCTGGTATATAAATGAGAAAACAAAATCTGTGGACTATGTAACGGCTGATGGAGATATTGCCAGTGATATGGATGAGCTTGAAGTACGTGAAGAGGGGGCAAATCTGCTTCGCAGTGAGCTCCCGGAGATTGAAGTTGCTGGCAGATTTATGAACCATATGTCCCTTACAAAAGATCTTACCGCATTTACAGTAATGATGTATTCAGTCCTGGCAAATCTATTTTCTCTATTCAAACTTGCAGGCTGCCGACCGCGATTCTTGCTTGCACTGGTTGGTCCGAAAGCTAAAGGCAAGACCCAGCTTGCAATGTTGCTTTCACAGCTTGTAGGCAGAAAGCCAGCCATGACTGCACCCTTTACTTTTTCGACCACTGAGCTTAAATTGGAAGAATCTTTTGACAATTATAAGGATTCGGTAATGCTTATAGACGACCTTATGCCAACCACAAGTAAGCGAGTTAGAGAGAATAATGAGCAACTTTTAGAACGCCTGTCTCGTATCTTTGGTGACGGTACACCGCGGTTGAGAAGTAGCCAATATTGCGAAGCTCATCTCCCGAAGGGATTGGCGATAATAACTGCCGAGTATATAAAGTGCTGTGAGTCATCCATGTCTAGGCAACTCCGGCTTGCAATCGGAGACAATACTGTTAATCGTGAATTGATTGGGGCTTTTTATAAGGAACTGGACATATTACCGGCGTTTTTATGGAATCTCGACAAATATGTTATACAGAATCAGGATGATGTTATTACATTTATTCAACGATCCGTGGAAGAGCTTAACTTGATATATGCAAAGGAATATGAGAGGCTCGGTATGCATATGGCGTGTCTTGAGACTGCGTTTGGTGTTATGAAGAAGTACCTTATTGGTATTGGAATGGATGAGGAGTTGCTTGCTAATTTACAGCTTAATTTCCATAATTTCCTAATTGAAATTGTTTGGAAGAATATCGCGGAAATGCAGGCTGTATCACCAGTTCAGCTTGTTATTAACACACTACATGAACATTATGAAAAATGTGCATTTGTTCATGTTAATGAAGAGAGATGCGCCACTGCATACAGAGATGATTCGTTCATATATTTCAAGCGAGTCTGGTTGTTGAAGTTGGTTCGCGAATATGCAAGTACACGAGGGATTGAGTGTCCGATCGTGGATGAGAATGGCTTAAAAAGCTGTCTAAAAGACAATGATATTCTCGTACCAACTAACGAAGGCGACGCCAAAAAGTTCTCGGTTAGATTACCCGGTTCAGATAAGATTGGTGATCGCAAGCGTTATTACCGAATTAATATCGATGCAATTGCAAATGCCGATGATTGTAATTCTTAAACTTATCGGCTGCATATTATAACTGTGTAATACAAATACTTGCGCGATAATATTGAACTTGTATTCCAGCATGTGTTATGGAATTATTTGGAATGCGAGTTCGGAAAGGAGGAGTATAATTATGGTGAAGAACAAAGAAAAAATCTCAGCGAAGAATAAGCGCTTCGTGCGTTATTCAGAGGGTGCAGAGATGTACTCAATGGGCATTACCAAGTTTCAAGAGTTAGCAAAGTCTGCGAAGGCTTGTTATAAGCTTAACCAGCTTGTACTTGTCAATCTGGACATTCTTGACAAGTACCTTGAGACATTTCGTATAACAGATGATAGCTTCTACAGATGATACAGTAATGGGCTTGATATTGGCTTTTTCGATATTTACTCTGTGTTGTCGGTAGCATTATAATGGGAGAATAGACTTGCGCGACAGAGTTGACAGCGATTATGTTACTACATATAATAAGTACATACAACTCAATCAGGATATACTATGTTGTGCAGGTCTTTTTCTCCTTATTTTTTATGGGAGGGATGATATGGCTTGTAGAAAAGACAGTAAAGGCAGGGTGCTTCGTAAAGGTGAGCACTTTCGAAAAGTTGACGGTAGATATTCTTATACTTATCGGGATCCGATGGGAAAAGAACGAATGGTATATGCCAGAACTTTGACTGAACTTCGTGAAAAGGAAGATGTGTTGAAGAGAGATCAGTTAGATGGTATAGATTCCTATGTTGCCGGGAATGCTGATGTTAATTATCTCTTTGACCGGTATATATCTACTAAGACAGAACTACGCAGCTCGACACTCTCGAACTACATTTATACGTGGGATCACTTCATCAGGGATTCCTTTGGTATGAAGAAGATGAAGGATATTAAGTATTCTGACATATTATTCTTCTATACCGACCTGCTTCAGAATAAGGGTATTGAGATTAATACGTTGGAAAGTATCAATACGGTGCTAAGACCAGCCTTTCAACTTGCAGTGAGAGATGATATAATAAGAAAGAATCCGGTTGATGGGGCATTTGCTGAAGTAAAGAAACGTAATGGAGGGAGCCGTAAAACGAGAAGAGCACTTACGGTGGAACAACAGCGTGCTTTCATTAATTATATTGCAGAGAGTCCGTTCTTTTATCAATGGTATCCGTTGTTTGTAACAATGTTAGGAACCGGCTGCAGGGTAGGAGAGATCGTAGGTCTGAGATGGGATGATGTGGATTTTGACCAGAGAATGATACACATTGATCATAGTTTGACTTACTATCCGAGGGCAGAAGAATCATTTCGATGTGAGTATAGAGTGTCAGAACCAAAGACAGAAGCAGGTAACCGTGATATCCCGATGATGGAACCGGTATATGATGTACTGTCGGATGAATATGAAAGACAGCTTGAGGAAGGATTTTGTGAAGAGATCGTTGATGGCATGACTAACTTCATATTTACCAATCGTTTTGGAATGCCACACAATCCAAGTTCTATCAATCGTGTTATCAAAAGGATTGTAGATGCGCATAATTCAGAAGAAGAGGTTAGGACAAAGAGAGAAAAAAGAGAGCCTGTAATGATTCCGAGATTCTCATGCCACATCTTAAGGCACACATTTGCCTCGAGATTCTGTGAGCACGAGGATAACATCAAGGTTATTCAGGAAGTTATGGGGCATGCTGATGTATCTACAACTATGAATATCTATGCAGAAGTAAATGATGCTAATGTTAAGAGAGAAGCATTAGACAAACTGGCTAGGAATATGAATGTATTTTAATTGTTCTTTGCTATGACAGAAAGAGCGTTGCAGGAGGTGTATTAGAATGCTTGCAGTTAATGGTTATTATGATGGTGTTGCAATCAAAACATTAGAAGACCTGGAAGCAAAACCTAATCAGAGGTTGATCATAACGGTTATGGATGATTTTATTGAACCGGACGGTAATACTCAGAAGAAGAGTATGCGTGGTGCACTTGCCCAGTATGCGGATCCGTCTCTGATAGAAAAGGAAAAGGGAGCGTGGGAACGCTCAGTGGTAGAGAAATATGGTAATGCTTGATACTAATATGATATTAAGGTATCTTCTGAATGACAATATGGAAATGGCAGATAAGGCTGAAGAATACCTGAATGCTGGTGATGTGTATGTCACAATTGAAGTTATTGCAGAAGTTATCTATGTTCTTAAGGGAGTGTACTCCATGGAGCGTGACAAGATCGTTGAAGTTATAAATGATTTCCTCAATCTTGTAAATTGTCGCAATATGGATGTATTAAGATTCTCATTGGATACTTATGGTGAGCGTAATCTTGATTTTGTTGATTGTGTACTGTATGGTTACCATTCAGTAAGAGGTTTTAAGGTTGCAACATTTGATAAGAAGTTATTGAAACTGGTTGCTGATTCCTGATCAGCAACCGTGATATTGTTAGATGCATACCGTTAATAAGGTATGCGAGAGCTTAGAGAAAAAGATCTCGAAGTATTGGACTAAAAGCTATTATAATGGTCTGACCAGAAAAAACTGATTTGACCAGTTTTTGACCAGAAATGTGTATGAAAATGCATATAAATGTAGGTGAGTATGAAGAAGTTTAATGGTCGGAAATGCGCGAAAATAAAGCAATTCGGATGAGTTAGTGGTAGGTGTTATACAATTCCCGACACTGAAGTCAGTCAAGGAATAAATGGCGTAAAATCAACAGTTACAGACAATCAAGGTCAAAATTTACGACCAATTTACGACCAAATAAGAGAACACGTTCAAATACAGGACTTACCTTTTTGGGTAAGTCCTTAATTTATACGACCGGTGGGTACACAATAAAAAGGTATGCAGCCAGTAACCGCATACCTATAGTGATACATATATTGATGGATAGCAATGTTTTCTTTAATGTGTTGCAAAAACACTTTCCTCAACAGACTTCACAAGTTCAGGAGAATAATCCAATAAATCAACTATCTCCGCTGCTGTTTTACCTTTTCTCAAAAGCTTTTCTATTTGTAGCCTGCGCTCTTCCTCTCTGCCTTCTTCTTTTTTCTCCAAATCTCTCATATAAAGTGTCATATATTCCCGCCTCCATTCCTTATTCTGTCTGGCTTTTCTAACAGCCGAATCCAATCTCCGAACATACTCGTCATCTGTCGGTCTGCCTGCAACGTAATCTAAAAATGCTTTAAGACTGTCATCAACATCATCAGCCGTACTGTCGGCATTAAGCACGATCATTGTTGTTCCGTCGCCAAGTTCAAGACCTTCGAGTTCCTTACAGGTGTATGTGAATGTATATTTGTGCAGTCCTTTACCGAAAAGGTCAAATGGACATATGATCGCAATGTAGCAGTCCTTTAATTTGCCATATGGAATGCCCTTTTCAAGCATATCGGCATCAGCCATTGAACTGTAATAGCGCATTCTCTTTGGCAGATTACCTTTATTGAGTACTTGCATTTCAATCAGCACTACGGTTCCATCATTGCTCTTAACGTATATATCGAATCTGACACCGTGAATATCCAATCCGACCTCAACAGCCTTTTGTGGAATGACTTCAATCTTCGTAAACTCAAGGTCAGGAAGAATCCTTCTTATCAGTTCTGCAAGAAGATCCTCGTCCTGCATGATCTTACAGAATATGAAGTCGCTTGTGATGCCCAGATTATTCCAATCATTTGTAAACTGTTCGATTTCCGAAGTGACATTTTGTATATCTTCTTCAGGAAGTGTTTCATCTAAACCGGAAACTATCTTTTTAATAAGTTCATTTACTTCTTTCTTCAACCGGACTGACACACCTCTTTTCATATTGTTGTTCTGTGTCTATTATAATAACACATAAACTTGGGATTATCCATATGAAATTATGTATGCAAAGCTAAAGTATCATTTCATCATTGCTGGTGCCTTTTGTTGCACACCCTAATCATATATGATAATATATTACATATATAAGAAAACTACACATTGTCTTACGGAGGAACCACAGATATGCCACGTATTTCAGAGTACGAAGTCGAGGACAAGTTCATAGAACGCCTCGAATCAATAGGTTATGAATATAAACCATTGAAGAATTATGATGATGTAATCAATAACTTCAGGACACAGCTTATCAAGTTCAACCAAAGCAAGCTGATTGAAGCAAAGGGTTCTGCCTCATTATCGGATGCAGAGTTTGATCGTGTCCTAATTCACATGGATAATAAGTCTGTATATGAATCCGCCAAGATTCTTAGAGATAAATACGTCTTAACTCTCGATAACGGCAAGACCGTTTATCTTGATTTCTTCTCATATGACACAGAAAGAAATATATATCAGGTGTCGCATCAGATAACAATGGATAAAGATCATAAAGACGATGTGAACTATAAGAACCGTTATGATGTTACTGTACTCATCAATGGTCTGCCTGTGGTACAAATAGAGCTTAAGCGTCCGGGAGTTGAGATCAATCAGGCAATCAATCAGATAAACAGATACCGTAAGTTCTCGTTTAAAGGGTTGTTCCGGTATTTACAGCTATTCGTTGTGTCCAATTCCGTGCAGACCAAGTATTTCTGTAATGAGAATGAAATGAGCAACGGTCTCTACAATCCCATTCTCAAATCGCTTGTATTCTTCTGGACTGATGAAAAGAATAAACGTATAAATACTCTTGATGAATTCACAGCCGAGTTCTTCAGGAAAGCTGCTATCACGGAAATGATAGATAAGTTCATGGTTATCAAATCCACCGAACCTGTTCTTATGGTAATGCGACCATATCAGATATATGCTGTTAAGGCAGCAAAGAAACGTGTGCTTGAGGCAAATCAGAACGGTTATGTATTCGCCTGCACCGGTTCGGGAAAGACGCTTACATCATTCAAGCTTGCACAGCTTCTCAGGGACGAGCCTCTGATTGACAAAGTTGTGTTCCTTATTGACAGAAAAGACCTGGATGACCAGACAGTTGACGAGTATAACAGCTTCGAGAAAGACTGTGTGGACAACTCCAATTCCACTGCTGTTCTTGTAAAGCAGTTGAGGGAAACGGATCGCAAGCTTCTTGTTACTACGATTCAGAAGATGGCAAATGCAGTCAATTCCAAGAGATATGAAAAACTCATGGATGAATATCACGATAAAAAAGTGGTATTTATCATCGACGAATGCCACCGTTCACAGTTCGGTAAGATGCATGGGGATATTGAGAGACACTTCGCCAATGCTAATTATATAGGATTTACCGGTACTCCCATATTTGAAGCAAATAAGGGTTCTGACGGAAGAACAACTGCAGATGTATTCTATGCCGGAATGTTGCAGGATGGTAAGAAACGTGATTCATGTCTTCATAAGTATATGATAAAAGATGCCATTGCTGACGGTAATGTTCTACGTTTCTCTGTGGAATATCAGCGAACAATCTTTGCACATCAGGTGGCAATGAAAGGAATCGATCCGGAACAGCTTGATGAACCGGAGTATTGCAAACGGCATAATATTGATCTGGACGGTTTGTATCACGATGAAGAAAGAATTCGCAAGGTTGCGGAACATATATTGGAACACCATGAGCAGCATATCCACCCACAGGGTGAACACATTTATACTGCTTTATTTGCAGTTGATTCAATCAAGACACTTGGACAGTATTATGATATCTTCAAAGAGCTTAATGATAAGCGGGGTGAAAAAGACAGATACAAGATCGCTGCCATATTCAGTTATGGTGCTAATGAAGATATGGACGATAAAGGTGATGAACATTCTGCTGAATTGCTGGAACGGATTATGCGTGATTACAACAGGATGTTTGACACTTCATTTACTCTTGACGGATTCGATTCTTACCGTAAGGACATATCAAAGAGACTAAAACAGAAGAATCTCCCACAGGTTGATATTCTTCTTGTGGTAAATATGATGCTGACAGGATTTGATGCAAAGCCACTTAACACACTTTATCTTGACAAGAATCTGATATGGCATTCTCTTGTTCAGGCATACAGTCGTACCAATCGTGTTGATAAGGTTACCAAGCAGTTCGGGCAGATTGTATCATATCGTAATATCAAGAAATGGCAGGATGACGCATTAAGGCTCTTCTCCGGCGACGGTGACCCGAACGAGTATCTTCTTGAAAGCTATGAGTATTATGTGCAGAAATGGATCAATCAGGTGCCTATATTAAAAAAGGTTGTTGACTGCGTTGATGATGCCGGACATCTTCAAAGCGAAGATGAAATCCGTATGTTTATTATAGCTTTCAGAACCATGGTCGGAACACTTGTAACTCTTAAGACATTCAGCAAGTTTGACTGGGCTGACCTTGCAGTTGTAATGGACGAGCAGGAATATGAGGGATACAAGAGTTGGTATCTGTATTACAAAGACCAGACATCTAATCCGGATCCAAAAGTTCCGGTTCCTGTAGATGTAGACTTTGATATTGAATTAGTAAGAACTGACCGAATAAATGTGGTATATATTCTTAATCTGCTAAAAAATGCTAATAAAGCCGGCAAGACTCCGGAGGAACGTGAAGCAGACCTGGATCTGATACTGCGTGAGATTGAACGTTCTGATAATGAATCGCTTCGGGCAAAGAAAGACATAATGGCGGAGTTTGTAAGAACAAGGTTCTATGACCTGTCAGATGATGCTGATATACAGATGGCATTTGAAGAATTTGAAAAAGAACACCAGAAGGCAGAGGTTGAAGAATTTGCCTATGAGAACGGTATTGATTATATGATTGTAAATGACATCATAATGGAATTCGCATTCAGCAGGCAGATAACAGAGGAATCAATCAGGAAAAGGCTTGAGGCATATCATCTCGGTATTCTTAAGACTACTGTACTTACAGGTAAGATACAAGAATTTGTAAGGCAAACATATATTAAGTATAAAGCGGAGGGTGAATAAATTATGGCTATTAATCCGGATAAGGTTCAGGCACAGGCATCAGAACTGTCATCACAGCTTTGGTCAATAGCGGATGATCTGCGTGGCGGAATGGACGCAAATGAATTCAGAAACTATATTCTTGGCACTATATTTTACAGGTATCTGTCTGAACGTACAGAACTTTACATGATCGATATATTGAAGGACGATAATCTTACATATAAAGAAGCTTTTGAAAGTGCTGATTTTAAGCCTATTGTAGAGAAATGGAGTCTTGAACATCTGGGATATATAATCAAACCCGAGAATCTGTTCAGAGAGCTTAACCGTAAGATAATAAAACCTAAAGGCGACGGCGACAGATTCTCCATTGAAGATTATGAGCGTGCGATAAATGAACTTACAGGTTCAACGCTTGGTCATAAGTCTGAAGCAGCATTTTCAGGATTATTCGATGACATGAGGCTTCAGGATACCAGACTTGGCGATACAGTATCAGAGAGAACTGACAAGATTGGCAAGGTCATATCAAAGATTGGCGAGATTGATATGGACTTGCAGGATCAGGAATTTGATGTTCTTGGTACAGCATATATGATACTTATTGGACTGTTCCAGAGTGGTGCCGGCAAGAAAGGCGGCGAGTTCTTTACACCGGTTGGTCCGTCCACACTATGCGCTACTCTTGCATCTATCGGTCTTGATGAAGCGAAAACCGTAGGTGACTGCACTTGTGGTTCGGGTTCCATGCTTCTTGATGTAAGAAAGCATCTGACAACAGGGCGTGTTGGACACTTCTATGGACAGGAGAATAACCCTACAACATACAACCTTGCACGTATGAATATGCTCATGCACGGAATTGATTATCAGAACTTCAATCTGTATAAAGGTGATACCCTTACAAATGATATGTACGGTGACGACCTTAAACTTACTGTTCAGGTATGTAATCCCCCATACTCACTTAAATGGGATGCCAAAGCAGAATACATTGATGATCCGAGATATTCGGGTGTTGATAAACTTGCTCCGAAATCCCATGCTGACTTTGCATTTGTTCAGCATATGGTATATCACATGGAAGAAGCTGACGGACGTATTGCTGTGCTACTGCCTCATGGGGTTTTATTCCGTGGCGGTGCAGAGGAAAACATAAGGAAATGGCTTATTATTAACGTGAACAGACTTGACGCTGTTATCGGTCTGCCGGCAAACCTCTTTCACGGCACTTCTATACCGGTATGCATTCTTGTATTGAAAAGCAAGCGCAACGGAAACAGCGACAATATTCTCTTTATTGATGCAAGCAAGGATTTCATAAAAGGAAAGAAACAAAATGAACTATCGGATGACCATATCCGGAAGATAATAGATACCTACGTAAATCGTGAAGATGTTCCAAAATATGCGCACGTAGCAACAATGGAAGAAATAAAGTCAAATGACTACAATCTAAATATCCCAAGGTATGTTGATACTTCCGAGGAGGAAGTTGAGATTGACCTTGATGCTGTGGCTGATGACATCAGGAATATCACATCGGAAATATCCGATGTGGAAGCTGAATTGAAGAAGTCATTTGATGAGCTCGGAATTGAGTTTCCGTTTTGATCGGGGGGTGTGGAGATGAAAAATGGGAAGAATGTTCCTAAGTTGAGGTTTCCGGGGTTTAATGATGATTGGGAACAGCGTAAGTTAGGAGCTGTTGCTAAATATCGAAATGGGAAGGCACATGAAAGCGATATTGATGATAATGGAAAGTATATAGTTGTTAATTCCAAATTTGTTTCTACAGACGGCGAGGTTAAGAAATATTCTAATAACCAAATTGAGCCATTGATGAAGAATGAAATTGCATTTGTATTAAGTGACGTACCTAATGGTCGAGCTATAGCAAGAACTTTTTTAGTAGATAAATCCAATAAATATACGCTTAATCAGCGTATTGCAGGTATAACACCATTAGACGAAACTTACCCTTATTTCCTTCATATACTAATGAACAGAAATAGATATTTTCTTTCTTTTGATGATGGTGCTAAACAAACAAATCTGTCTGTTTCTGACGTTATGAACTTTGAGGAAATGTATCCATCTTATGATGAGCAAAAAAGAATTGGCAAATTTTTCAATAATCTTGATAACCTTATCACCCTTCAACAGCGTAAGGTTGATTCCATCAAGGAATACAAAAAAGGAATGCTTCAAAAGATGTTTCCGAAAAAAGGAGAAAAAGTTCCGGAAATACGCTTTCCGGGATTTACTGACGATTGGGAACAGCGTAAGTTAGGAGAAATGTCTACGTCATTTGAGTATGGACTCAATGCGGCAGCAAAAGAATACGATGGTGCAAACAAGTATATTCGTATCACAGATATCGACGATGACAGTAGAGAGTTTTCCCAAGAGGATGTCACATCTCCTGATACAGATTTATCAAAAGCAGAAGGCTATAAATTATCAGAGGGAGATATTCTGTTTGCCAGAACCGGAGCAAGTGTTGGCAAAAGCTATATTTACAGGATTTCGGATGGGTTGGTGTATTATGCGGGTTTCCTAATTCGAGCAAAGATTAAGCCCGAATATAACCCTGAATTTGTATTTCAGAATACTCTTACATCAGATTATGAGAAATTTATAAAGGTGACTTCAATGCGTTCTGGACAACCAGGAGTCAACGCTCAGGAGTATTCACAATTCGAAATTAATGTGCCAAGCAAAACTGAACAAGACAAAATAGCCACCTATTTCAGAAACCTTGACAACCTTATCACCCTTCAACAGCGTGAGTGTGATAAGTACAAAGAATTGAAGAAAGGGGTTTTGCAGCAAATGTTTGTATAGAAATCAAAGCTCTGTCTCTTATAAAATATATTATTTGTATCATGTTAAGGAAAAAAACCATTGAGGTATTATTATGCGAAATTATAAAGAATGTTATATAGCTGTTCTTGATTTGTTAGGTTTCAAAGATGCATTAAATAGATGTAATTGCGATGATATTGCTTCTTTTTTTGATGAGATAAATGAAGAATGCACCATTTCTTATACTGCAACGGGACAACCAATAATTAATAAAGAAGATGTACATATGAAGGTTATGTCAGATTCAATTTGTATTTTTATAGATGTATCAATTAAGAATGCATTATCTGCACTTATAGCGACTTGTGATTATCTTCAAATTCGTATGTTACGATTAAAAGAACCAATGCTTTCAAGGGGTGCTATAGTTAAAGGTAAGATTTATCACAACAAAGATGTGATATTTGGAGAGGGTTTTGTGCGCGCATATAATATGCAAGAGGAGGAAGCAATTTATCCGCGTGTTATTTTAGATAAAGATATTGTAAAAAACTATAAATGTTCAAATGAAGTTGATCAAGAATATTTTGATAGGTTTATATCAAAAGATTTTGATGGATATTACTTTTCGGATTATTTGGCATTATTTTATATTCTAAATCATGAATTGGATTCATGGAAAAAATTTATTGGGTACGTTGTACAGAGAAATGAAAATGAGAAAAACGGGAGAATACGAGCAAAATACTCTTATATTTATGAAAGTTTACCAAGAATTAAGGAAAAATTTTGGAAATATCATAATGGGTAAAAATTTTGGTTTAAGACTATATAGGTGTTCATTTTGTGGTTTTTTTATAGGAGTAGTATTGTCATATTTGAAATGAATATATGACAGTAGGTTGTAATATTTTCATCAGATTATATACGGAGGGGGAAACATGGGAAACACATTTATTGAAGTAAAATCAAACGGAGTGGTTTCGGCAAAACAGGGGAGTAATAGCAGATTTCCTTACGAACACCAGAGAAAAGCTATGGAATGTTTGGATATCATTGACAAACTTGATGATTACAGCACGCTTGTTGTGCTTCCAACAGGTGGAGGCAAGACTTATACTGCATCTTCATGGCTGTTAAAGTCGGCATTGAATAAAAACAAGAAGATTCTTTGGATTGCACATAGACAGATGCTTTTGGATCAGGCTGCAGAATCATTTAAGAAGTTCGCATATGCCGAGATTATGCCGAATGTGTCAAGTTTCAATTATCGTATTGTGTCTGGAGCTATCTCGCATGATAGAACAATAGATATTGTTTCTTCAGACAATCTCATTATTGCAAGTAAGGATAGTCTGGGAAGAAATCTGCAAGCACTTGACGCATGGCTTGACGGAGAAAAGGAAATATATCTGGTGATAGATGAAGCTCACCACTCGACAGCCAAGACATATAGGAAAGTCATTGAATATGTTAAAAGAAAGACTGATCATGTAAAAATAATCGGTTTAACAGCGACACCTTTTAGAACTGCAGACAGTGAGCAGGGGCTTCTTGCCAAGATATATACAGATGGTGTTAATCTTGGAAGACCGGTTAAGGATAATAAAGGAATTACATATAAAATTGATCTTAAAACGTTAATAAACAGGAGTATATTGTCCAGACCTATATTTGAGAGTCACAGTACGGAAGAAGGATTTGGTGATAATCTTGGTAAGGACGATTGGGATAAAATCTCACATTTAGACATTCTGCCTGATAATATAGCAGAACAGATGGCCGGAAGTGCTTCCAGAAATAAGCTTATTGTAGATACATATAAGAAAAATGAAGATACTTATGGTAAGACTATCGTTTTTGCTGTAAACGTAGTACATGCTATTACTCTCGCTAAGCTTTTTCAAAAATCGGGAGTAAAGGCTGAGTTCATCGTGTCAGATGTGAAAGATATGGTTACTGGAGTGACATTAGGTAGTAAGGACAATGAAAGAAAGCTTGAGAGTTACAGAAATGGAGATACAAAAGTCCTTATAAATGTGAATATATTGACGGAGGGAGTTGATCTTCCGCAGACAGAGACTGTATTTCTTGCCCGTCCAACGGTATCTACTATCCTTATGACGCAGATGATAGGCAGGGCATTAAGAGGTACACAGGCTGGAGGAACTGCTTACGCACATATTGTATCATTTATAGATGATTGGGATGAGCATATAGCCTGGGTAAATCCCGAAAGTCTTTTTGTGGATGAGGAAGCTGATTTCTCAGATAATCCTACTGAACATCAAAAGCACGAGCTTCGCATGATTGCAATATCAAAGATTGAAGAATTTGCTGCTATTCTTGATGATTCTGTTGATACTACGGCAATTGAGAGAGTGCCATTTGAAAAGCGTATTCCTATAGGAATGTATGCTTTCACATGTCTTGAAGAGAATGGTATGGATCACTCGTATCAGGTAATGGTATATGACAGTACCTATGAGGCATACGAGGATATGCTGTATGCTTTACCAGCTCTTTTTAAGGATTACGGTGTTGATGATGAGTTTATAGATGATAAAACATTGACAGCTATGGCAGATCATATTGCAGAAACTTTTTTCACCGGAGAGATGATACCGCCTTATGAAGAAGCTGATATTATCCATATCCTTATGTATTATGCGCAGTATGAAGATATCCCTAAGTTTTATACCTTTAAGGATATTGACAAGAGCAGATTGGATGTGGCTGCTATCGCTAAGCATATCTGGGATGAAGACATGGGTCCGAAGAAAAAGGCTGAGTATGTGGATTCTATTTGGGAAGATACAGATGATAATATGCTCCAGTTGTTCTTTGGAAGAAAAGTATATTTTTGGAGGCAGCTTGATATTGAGATGATGAAGCTTTCAAGTCCGGACATTTTTGAAGATGAGCAAAACGTAAAATATGGTAAGCGTGAGTTTGAAGATATGCCTTTACATGAGATAGGCGAGTACAATCCAAATTATGAGAAAGAGCTTCGTAACGGTGCATTTGAAGAAGCGCTAAATGATAGTGGCTGCTATGTCTGTGCTGAATGCGGATTAGAAAGCGAGTATAAGATTCCTTTCCAGGTGGATCATATTATACCTTTGAATAAAGGTGGAAAGACAGTTCCCGAGAATCTGCAGATATTATGTAGAAAGTGCAATACAAGAAAGAGTGATAAGTTATGATCGAGCTGTGTTATGATTCGTATTCTCTTGCTTTATTTGCAGTAAGTCAGGATATGGGGAGTCGCCAACTTATGGAATTTATAGAAAATATATATACTGAAGAGCATAGCTTTCTTCATCCTGCTTACTATGATAATAAAAAAATGTTATTTTCAGACACTCTGTATTGGGTGGAATATTTCATTGATAAGGAAACGCTTGACGCAGAATTCCCAGCGGTGCAAAAGGATTTTAATGCTGCCGGATATAAATTCGTAGAAGAAAACATGATGTCTGAATATCCGGACTTTGATTTGTTTTTTATGTTTTTGCGCCTCCGTATAAAATACACGAATACTCAAGATTATATAAGGATGAAATTAAGAACTCTTCTTAGCCACTATGGATATAAAAGACGAAGTAGTGCGCTTGTAGAGCATATCAGAGATTGTATGCAGTTTTATCATATAGAAACATTTTTGCGTGGCGATGTGTTCTGTGATATCAGGGAGATAGATATTGATGACATGATAACATTTAGGATTCTTGGGTAAGAATAAAGGAGTTATTATGCAGGAAGCAGAAGTAAGTCTAAGGGTTGCATTATACTACATTCGTAATAAATTGACAAAAAAAGATGTGATTGTCTCGATAGATGGCGCCCAGATAAAGACAGGTGATAAGGTACATTTTGATATATGGAAGTTCCTGAATGACAACGACTGTGTTAAAATAGACGGTTCTACAGATCGTTGGCAGGGAACGTATAGTGTAAGTGGTTATTCGGAGCATATAGTCATATCTTCATCTCCCGGGATGGGTGATGTAAATGTTTTTCTTTTAAATGGAAAGAGATTATATGTTGAAAGCAAAAAGGGAAGACCAAACAGGAGCAGTCAGGAATATCCACTTATGCGTGAAGCCATAGGTCAGCTTATGACATCATGTGAATTGTCAGAAGAAATCGTACCTATGGTTGCTGTACCCTTTTCCGAAAAGATATATGAGTTAGCTGTTAAGTGGGGCGCATATCCGCAGATACAGCAGATTGGCATAGGCTTCCTTTTGGTGAAAGAGGATGGCGAGATACAGACTGTGTCACTTGTTCATTAGTGAATAATCTGGAGTTGTTTGAGCCACCTGTCCGGCGGAAGAACCTACAGCACCGGATTATTCAATACTACCCTTGTCGACGCTGTGAACCTAGAATTTGTATGATATTTTCACAGTGGTACTCCACAATGTAAAACAGAAATAATAATCGCTAATGCGCTACATTATAACGGTTTAGACTACGAATATGAGCCGGAGCTTAAGTTAGAAGATAAGATTAAATGTCCTGATTTCAAAGTTTAGGACTATGACACCGGTGTTGTATGGTACTGGGAGCATTGTGGCATGATGACAGATCCTCAGTATAAAAAGCGCTGGGAGGACAAGAAGAAGTTCTATGAGAAGAATGGTATCATAGAAGGAAAGAATCT
>JHWW01000021.1 GCA_000621985.1 Lachnospiraceae bacterium V9D3004 | reverse complement strand
GACGCCACAGCAGGTTTGATAAACAACTTTCATCGGCATAGCTCCTTTCTTTAGAATAAAGAGAAGCCATTGACTGTTCCACCACACAATTCAACAAGAGTTAAAACAATTCTTAGTGTACGGTCTGATAGAGCCACTTATTTGTGCTTGGAAGGTGGAACTTACACTGATTTATATGCTGTCTAAAACGAGAGAGTTTTTACGACTCCTCCTCCCGTGCTTTGTAGTATAGCTTCTCGCTTGAATTATATACACAACGTGGAGGACAGTCGATACTTTCATCACTATTTGTGCCGCCGACCGAAGGCGGCGGAATGGAGATTTATATGATCGAATGGTTAAGCAACAATGTGGGAACGATCGTTGTAGGTGTTATCCTTGTAGTGATCGTTGCATGCATTTTATACGTCATGGTTCGCGATAAGAAAAAAGGACGATCCTCATGTGGCGGCGATTGCAGTCGTTGCAAAGGATGCAAATAGAATGGAGATTATCATGGCTGATTTTGAATTATTCAGAGCATTTCAGGACGGAATGATCCTTCAGAGAGAAAAGAATGTTAATGTATGGGGCTTTGCATCACCGGGTGTTACAGTCACTGTTAAGCTTGATGATAAGCAGTGCGAGGCGGTTGCCGATGAGGAAGGTATATTCGAAGCGTCTATATATACCGGAGAAGCCGGCGGACCGCATACAATGACCGTGACAGGCGGATCGGATATTGTGGAAGTTAATGATATTCTGTACGGTGATGTCTATCTGATAAGCGGACAGTCCAATATGCAGCTTCCTATCGAAAGGACGATAGATCTGATCGGTGACAGGATTGATTCTGTCAATTATCCAATGATACGTGAATTAAGAGTGCCTGAGATCATGCGGTTTGGAGAAGTGACAAGACAGCTTCCGGAATGCAGATGGTACAGGGCTGTCGGAGATGATCTGCTTCTTATGAGCGCGGCCGGCTTCAACTTTGCCGAGCGCGTATATCTTGAAGAAAATGTTCCGATAGGACTTATCAATAATTCAATAGGCGGGACTCCGATCGAGTCACATTTGCCGGAAGAACTTTTACGAAAAATGGGTGGATATGATGAGATCATAGATCAGTGTCTTGATAAAAAATATGTTGAAGATACGATGGCATCCGATATGGACAGGATGAACGGGTGGTATTCCGACTTATATAATGCAGACAGAGGTTTCGGTGATTCTTCCTATGCAGATCCTGAATATGATGATTCTGACTGGGATAAGATTGATATCCCCGTATTCTTCGGTGATACCGATATTGGCTCATATCATGGTTCCATCTGGTTTCGAAGAGAGATAGATATCCCGGAAGATTATAATATTAACGGGGTCATGCTTCGCCTGGGAACTCTGATAGATGGTGATGAAGCATATGTTAACGGAGTAAAAGTCGGAGAGACTGCATATATGTACCCGCCAAGACGTTACAGGATTCCTGACGGATTGCTTAAACACGGAAAGAATGTTATCGCGATGCGAGTGATAATTAATCGCAATACCGGCGGTTTTACACAGAATAAAAAATACTGCTTACAAGGAAACGCCTGCATATTCGAGGGTGGATATACGGATGGAACAATAATATCCGAATATGCCATGCCGGATAGTTTAAAGGGGAAAATGAACACCGGAGTCCGGTCTGAATCGGCTGAAGCATCAGTGGGAAATGCCTCACCGGAAAGCGGAAAATGGGAACTTGATCTGTCGGGAACATGGAGATATTCCTACGGCGCAAAGATGGAAGAACTGCCTATGCAGACATTTTTTATATACAAACCATCGGCACTTTACAACGGAATGATGTATCCGGTTAAGAGATATACATGCAGAGCAGGATTATGGTATCAGGGCGAATCAAATGACAGCCATCCCGAAGGTTATGCGAAGCTCATGGAAGCGCTTATAGACTGCTGGCGTGAATGGTTTGGTGATGATCTTCCGTTCATGTTCGTCGGACTGCCTCAATACGACGATCCGGCCAGAGTAGTCACCAAGGATTCGTGGGCTGTGATAAGAGAGGAACAAAGAAGGGTTCTTTACAGCAGGGATAATACCGCGATGGCTGTTACGATTGATGTGGGAGAGGCTAACGACCTTCATCCCCAGACTAAAGAAGCTGTTGGAAAGAGACTTGCTCTTGCCGCCGAAGCACTTGTGTACGGAAAAGATGTGGAGTACAGCGGACCTAAGCTTGAAAGTGTCAGGTATTCAGAGAAGGATAATGAGATAAGACTTACATTTACACACTGTACAGGTGGTATCAAGAAGATAAATGATAATAATTATTTTGAGATAGGTCTTATCTCCGCATCAGAGAGCGTCTATGACCCATTCATAACATGGATCAGACCATCTGATGCGGATGATATAAGAATAAGCGGTGAGAACACGGTGGTTATCACTCTGTCTGATGACATACGACATATTATTGATACTCAAAATGAAAAACCGGCTGCAGTCAGATATTGCTATGATAACTGTCCGTCCGATCCTCCGTTATATAACGGAGCAGATCTTCCGATGATTCCTTTTGCGGTAATCATTTGATCTCTTTTGACGTGTTTTTCGCTGCCTGCCCATGATCTGCCTGCTAAGCAAGACGATAAAATGCGATATTATGCAATTATGAAAAAGAGTACTTTTCCAAAAAAATCTCAAGCTCTGCCTTATCCATACGGCTGATATTACTGTTGTGGAAGGCAGGGTTTTTTGTTACATCTTCGCCAAACCATGAAGGAGGGGTATATGAATCTGCCGCTTCTTCAGATTCGAATTCAACTTCGGCCATAATAAAACCTTCAAGATCACCGTGAAATACATCAAGTTCTATAGTATATCCCGAATCATCGGGAATAAAGTATCTTGTTTTTGATATGACAATTCCGTCGGCTTTTTTGATCAGATGTTCAAAACCTTCTTTGGTTAAAAGGTGCTCATATTCTTCACGCTTCATAAGACCGCCGGATTTGTATGTAAGAATATATTTGTCATCGCGTCTTCTGACACGGATGACGGGGTTGACGCAGAGATAACCCTGCTCAATGTATGAAGGATCAAAAGATTCAAGATCATCCGGCAGTTTATTTATTCTGAATTTCCTTTCTATCTCGTAAGAAGTTCCCATGGTATATACTTCCTTTCGCAAAAAATTTCCCTTGTATAATCACTTCAAATATAGTAAAATTACAGTTACAGATTATAAATTATAAAAGCAAAAACGTAAAGGGGGCTTTACCTATGCAGGATTTTTACAGTGATGATGATCTTAAGGATCTTCTTTCAGAGATGGCAGAAGAAGATACCGAAGAAGAGGAAGAAAGTGAAGAAGTTCAGGCTTCAAGAAGAAGGTATGAGGAGATCATTAAGAAGTATAAGAATTAAACTGGGGTGCTGAACAAATATAAACGAAGCAAGACTAAAAAATGCCGGTGTCATTTGACGCCGGCATTAATAACATCGGGCTTTCCTTTTGCCTGATCGGCTGATTCAGAAGATGAAGGCTGGGGAGTTGCGGTAGGCTCGACAGAATTACCGGTGCCGTCAACATCATGTACAGGTGCGGGACTTTCGATCACGTTAAGAGTATATGAACTCTCACGGCCATTTGAGATATAAGCTTTTATGGTTGTCTGCCCGGGTGCGAGCGCGGTAACGGTTCCGTTGCTGCTGACGGTTGCGATTGAAGTATCTTCTGAAGAATAGAGAGGATTCTCGCATGAAGTTATCGGTTTTACGATAGCTTTTATTCTCTTTGTCGTTCCTACGGTCAATTTATATTTTTTCTTATTGAACTTAACGCTTGCGGCACGTGGAGATACCGTAACTGTGCATGTAAGTGTAGTTACAAGCTCCTCATTTTCATCATATATATACGCGTTTATAACTGTGTTTCCGGTTGCTTTGGCAACGAGCCTGCACGAAGTACTGCGGACTTTTCGGATCGCGACTATGTCGGTGTCGTCAGATTCGAATTGAACGGACTGGCTTTCAAGTGTATTATATACTCTAAGGTTGTGTTTCGTGTTTTTGATAGTGTTGAGAATACGGATGTTAAGCTTTGGATTCTTTGTGGCAGCATAACTTATGGCAGCTTCCGAAGGAAGTGTCAGTATGAGTGCCATTATGAATATTGATATCAGACATAATCCGGTCAAATGTCTTAATAATGAATATTTTTTGTCAGTGATCATGCGGATAATGTACTCCTTTTCATAGTATGCCGGTAATTATAGGTGTATAGCTTACAATATATGTATTTTTTGTCATAATATTGTCAAAGGGAAATTTGACATTTTATTGCTACATTTATTTGATGTACTTATATTATCATAATTAGTACAGGGAGGAATAATATGCCTTATATATTAATAGCAGATGATAATCAGGATATTATCGATATACTTTCAACCTATGCTTCAAAGGAAGGCTTCGAGCCCGTAATAGCAATGGATGGAATAGAGACTCTGCTGCAGTTTAAGAAATATTCGCCCGATGTGGTACTTCTTGATGTCATGATGCCCAAAAAAGACGGATATGAGGTATGCAGGGAGATAAGAAAACAGTCTGATGTACCTATCATACTTATCACGGCAAGAGGTGAAGACTTTGAGAGGATAATGGGTCTTGATATAGGAGCGGACGATTATATAGTGAAACCTTTCAGCCCCAGCGAGGTAATGGCAAGGGTAAGGGCTGTCTTAAGAAGGATGAGTAAGTCGGAAAGCGGGGATGCAAAGAACGTACTGTCAATAAGCACGCTTACGATCAATATGGAGGAATACACGTTACTGATAAACGGTAACAAGGTGCCTCTTACGAAGAAAGAGATCGAGACCATGTGGGTGCTGGCGGATAATCCCAACAAGGTATTTACGAGGGACAATCTGCTTGACAGCCTGTGGGGAATGGATTATTTCGGTGACAGCAGGACAGTGGATTCACATATCAAGAGGCTCAGAGCCAAGCTTGATAAGGTCCCCCATCCCGAATGGAGGATCAAGACAATATGGGGACTCGGATATAAGTTTGAACTTGGAGAGCAGGAATAATATTGAGTAAAGGTATTAAGAATATAAGCAGATTAACCAATAAATTATCGGTGCATTTTTTCAGTGCATTCGGCCTTGTGTGTTCGATCATGGTAGTCATTATCGGCATTGTCTTCATGAGAATGTATGAAGAGAGTGTTATTAACGAATACGTGGCTACCCTTGAAAATAATGCCAAGAACATCGCCATGAGGATCGAAGAATATGCTATTGAAGATGCTTCTTCCAAGTATCTGGATTATATGGCTGCCATAGAATCGGTATTTGAGAGCCAGATGGTTGATGTATGGGTAATGCCTTATAAGAAAGCAGAGAACAGATTAAAATCAAAATATACGAATGTGGCAGTCAGTTATAAATCTCTTTCAAAAGGGATGCAAAAAGTTGTAAAAAAAGTATTCACGAAGGATGTCACGGCTTCCGATCAGGGTTACGATGAGATATATGATACCGAACTTGTAAGGGCGGCTGCTCCGATACACGATGACGGCGGGAATGTTGTCGGCGTAGTGCTGTTAAACGGCGTTGTGGCTGAAAGGATCCAGGTGATCGATAACGCCAAGCGGATCGTAATCGTAAGTCTTCTGATCGCATGGATCAGCGCGTTGCTGCTTGCGTTATTTTTCTCGAACCGTTTGTCCAAACCTATCAGTGTTATAAGGAAGACTGCATTAAGACTTGCAGACGGAGAATATGCAATAAAGACCGGAATCACCAAGAGAGGTGAGATCGGTGAACTTTCAGATACGATGAATATGCTCTCGGACAGACTTGCGGTGAATGAGTATGAGAGAGAACGTCTTGAACAGGGAAGACGCGACTTCTTTGCAAATGTATCACACGAACTCAGAACTCCTATCACTGTCATAAGAGGTTATACGGAATCGCTTGCGGACGGCTATGTTACGGAGCCCGATAAAGTGCAGCATACTTACGAAAGAATGTTACGTGAGTGCCGTGGCATAGAGCGCCTTGTGGGAGATCTTATAATCCTTTCAAGAATGCAGAATCCCGATTTTAAGATCGAGAAGGAGCCTGTAAGCGTGGTTCAGGTATTTGAAGATGTGACAAGGAACGCGAGAGTGCTTGGGGAGAGCAGAGGGATAAGTATCAATTTTAATGCAAATGATGAGTATTGTTTTGTCATGGGAGATTATGACCGTCTTCGTCAGATGTTCATGGTCATAATGGATAACGCCATCAAATTCTCGCACGATAATTCTTCGGTGGATATCGATCTTAATAAAGAAGATAGTAAGCTCTGTATTGCCATAACCGATCACGGAGTTGGCATATCCGATGAAGAACTTCCGAATATATTCGACAAGTTCTATCATTCAAAACTTCAAATGAACGAGAAAGGATCCGGCCTCGGTCTTCAGATCGCAAAAAGCATAGCCTTAAAGCACAACGGAACGATAGACGTAACAAGCAAAAAGGGCGAAGGAACCACATTCACGTTCATTCTCGACAGCATAAATATTGATATGATCGATTAAGTGATATCTTTTTTTGTTGCGGCAATATTTTTAATATGATAAAATATACTGAATTATGTTACTATTCACAGGGGCTGTGTACATGCAAGACTGATTCGTCGTGCTCGCACGTAAGAAGCAGGGTTTTTTGTACACGGCAAGAGGTTCCTGTGAAGCAGGAACCTCCCCCGATGGCCACAGCCATGAGCAGCGAAGCTGCGGGGGATGCGAAGCAGCCCGGCTGCGGCTTATCGGGACCTGTGAATGAAACAGACAAGCCGGGGATGCGAATTAGTATGAAAGGATGCGCGAAGATGAAGAAAGAATATGTACTCACGGTTGCAATACCCTGTTACAATTCGGAAGAATATATGGGAAAGGCAATAGAATCGGCACTTGTAGGTGGAGAAGACGTAGAGGTAATAATTGTTGATGACGGTTCAAAGGACAGAACCAAAGCTATCGGTGAAGAATATGCGGAAAAATATCCCGATAACGTTAAGGTGATATCTCAGGAAAACGGCGGTCACGGAAGTGCTGTGAACACCGGGATCGAGAATGCTTCGGGAGTATTTTACAAGGTGCTCGACAGTGATGACTGGTTTGATGCGGAAGCGTTCGGGCGTGTTGTAAGATTCCTTAAAAAAGTAGTGGATAGAGGAAAAGAACTTGATATGTTCATTTCCAATTACGTATATGAAAAAGTCAGTGTCGGTAAGAGCAAAGTGATCAATTACCGTCTTGCTCTTCCCGTCGGCAGGTTCTTTTCATGGTCTGATATCGGAATCTTCCTTCCGAGTCAGAATATTCTTATGCATTCGGTAATATACAGGACACAGATGCTTCGTGAATGCGGGATAAAGCTTCCAAAACATACATTTTATGTTGATAATATATTCGTATTTCAGCCGCTTCCTTTTGTTAAGACGATGTATTACATGGATGTGGATCTATACAGATATTTCATCGGAAGGGAAGATCAGTCCGTCAATGAAGAGATCATGATAGGAAGGATCGACCAGCAGCTTAAGATCACAAGACTTATGATGGGATATCATGATATACCGGCCATTGAGAATAAGAAATTAAGGAATTACATGGTCAAGGATATTGCAATGATGATGACGGTATCGACTGCGCTGCTTGTAAGAGACGGCTCGGAAGAGAGTCTTAAGAAGAACAGGATGATATGGAGATATCTGAAGAAGAGATATCCGGAGTTGTACAGGCTGGTAGACCGCAAGATACTTGGAAAGACCATGCAGATGAATACTGATCTGGGTTATAAAGTGATAGAATACGGTTATCTGATATCAAGAGGTATCATAGGATTTTCGTAATATACGGTTTACAGTCAGATTGACAATGAATTACATATGTAATATGATGAGTAACAAAAGGTTAGTTTTACAGGAGGAATCAATTCATGTATAAGAAAGTCTCAACAGATTTACAATTTGTTGACAGAGAAAAAGAAGTTTTGAAGTTCTGGAATGAGAATGAGATATTCGGAAAAAGTATAGGCATCCGCGAGAAAGGCGAGCCATATACGTTCTATGACGGACCGCCGACAGCTAACGGCAAGCCGCATATAGGACACGTTCTTACCCGTGTTATCAAGGATATGATCCCGAGATACAGAACAATGAAGGGATATAAAGTTATAAGAAAGGCCGGATGGGACACTCACGGTCTTCCTGTTGAGCTTGAAGTTGAGAAGAAGCTTGGACTTGACGGTAAGGAACAGATCGAAGAATACGGTCTGGAGCCTTTCATACAGGAATGTAAGGAAAGTGTATGGAAATATAAGGGAATGTGGGAAGATTTCTCGGGAACTGTCGGTTTCTGGGCAGATATGGATGACCCTTATGTAACATATCATGATACATTTATCGAATCAGAGTGGTGGGCGCTCAAGCAGATATGGGACAAGAAGCTCTTATACAAAGGTTATAAGATCGTTCCTTACTGCCCAAGGTGCGGAACACCTCTGTCAAGCCATGAGGTAGCACAGGGTTACAAGGATGTTAAAGAGAAGTCCGTGATCGCCAAGTTCCGTGTTAAAGGAACCGAAGATGAATACATACTCGCATGGACGACGACACCGTGGACGCTTCCGTCAAACGTTGCGCTCTGCGTTAACCCCGAGATGGATTATGTTAAGATCAAAGTATCCGTAAATGACAAGAATGATGTCGTAAAAGAGGGCGAGGAAGATACAGCGGTAAAGACTGAATATTATTATCTTGCCGAAGCACTTCTTTCCGTTATTGACGGAGTATATGAGATTGTTGAGACTTACAAGGGCAAAGACCTTGAATATAAGGAATATGAGCCTTTGTTTGATTATGCAAAGACAGATAAAAAATGTTACTACGTGACCTGTGACGGATATGTAACTCTTACAGACGGTACCGGTGTTGTTCATATCGCACCTGCATTCGGTGAAGACGATGCCAAGGTAGGACGTAATTATGACCTGCCGTTCGTTCAGCTTGTTGACGAGAAAGGTGAATTCAAGCCTGAAGCAACCGATATTGCGGGAATGTTCTGTAAGAAGGCCGACAATCCGATCATGAAGATGCTCGGAGAGAAAGGACTTCTCTTCAAAGTTCTTCAGTTTGAGCACAGCTATCCGTTCTGCTGGAGATGCGATACGCCGCTCATTTATTATGCAAGAGAGTCATGGTTCATTAAGATGACTGAAGTAAGGGACAGACTCATTGCCAATAACAATACCATTAACTGGATCCCTGAGAGTATAGGAAAGGGAAGATTCGGCGACTGGCTCGAGAACGTTCAGGACTGGGCTGTAAGCCGTAACCGTTACTGGGGAACTCCGCTCAATATATGGGAATGTGAATGCGGTCATATGCATTCGATAGGAAGCATTGAAGAGCTTAAGTCAATGTCCGATAACTGTCCCGATGATATCGAGCTTCACCGCCCGTTCATAGATGCGGTTACGATCAAGTGTCCAAAGTGCGGTAAGGAAATGCACAGAGTTCCGGAAGTTATCGACTGCTGGTTCGATTCGGGAGCAATGCCGTTTGCACAGTGGCATTATCCATTCGAGAATAAGGAGATATTCGAGGAGAATTTCCCTGCCAACTTCATAAGTGAGGCAGTTGACCAGACAAGAGGATGGTTCTATTCACTTCTTGCCATATCTACACTGATATTCGACAAGGCACCTTATAAGAACGTTATCGTGCTTGGTCTCGTGCTTGATAAGGACGGACAGAAGATGTCCAAGTCCAAGGGCAATGCGGTTGATCCGTTTGATGCGCTTGAAAAATACGGTGCCGATGCCATAAGATGGTATTTCTATATCAACAGTGCGCCGTGGCTTCCGAACAAGTTCCATGACAAGGCTGTTATCGAAGGACAGCGTAAGTTCATGGGAACGCTGTGGAACACTTATGCATTTTTCGTGCTGTATGCGAATATAGATAATTTTGATGCAACAAAATATACACTTGAATATGACAAATTACCTGTAATGGATCGATGGATTCTGTCAAGACTCAACACTACGGTTAAGGCAGTTGACGAGAATCTTAATTCCTACAGGATACCTGAAGCTGCAAGAGCTCTGCAGGATTTTGTTGATGAACTCAGTAACTGGTATGTAAGACGCGCAAGAGAGCGTTTCTGGGCAAAGGGAATGGAACAGGATAAGATCAATGCTTACCTGACTCTGTACACTTCGCTTGTCAATATCTGTAAGGCAGCAGCTCCGATGATACCGTTCATGACGGAGAGCATATACAGGAATCTTGTATGTGAGATAGACAAGTCTGCTCCGGAGAGCATACATCTTTGTGACTTCCCGACAGTTGATGAGAGTATGATAGATGTAAAGCTTGAGGCTGAGATGGATGAGGTTCTTAATGCCGTTGTACTCGGTCGTGCATGCCGTAATGCAGCTAATGTAAAGAACCGCCAGCCGTTATCAAAGATGTATATCAAGGCTGATAATAAGCTTTCGGATTTCTATATTGGAATAATTGCCGACGAGCTCAATGTCAAGAGCGTTGAATTTGCCGATGACGTAAGCGCTTACACGGATTATCTGTTCAAACCGCAGCTTCGTACACTCGGTAAGAGATTCGGCAAGCAGATCAATGCACTGAAGGAAACACTGGCAGGACTTGACGGCAGCAAAGCAATGGCTGAGATCAATGAGAAGGGAACATTGACAGTAAGCCTCGATGGTGTTGATGAGGTCATTGATAAAGAAGATCTGCTCATAGAGGCACTTCAGACCGAAGGTTATGTATCGGATTCCAATAACGGTGTTACGGTTGTTCTTGATACTAATCTTACGGATGAACTCATTGAAGAAGGATTTGTAAGAGAGATCATCAGTAAGCTTCAGAATATGCGTAAGGATTCCGGCTTCGAGGTTATGGACCATATTAAGGTATACCAGTCCGGCAATGAGAAGATTAAGGATATCCTCACAAGAAATGTTGATACGATCAAAAAAGAAGTCCTTGCAAATGAAGTAGTTACCGACGCCGAAGGCGGTATATCAAAAGAATGGAATATAAACGGAGAAAACTGCGTACTCGGTGTTGAGAAGTTACTTTAAAAAATAAAAAATGATGGGAGTATAAAAAAGGAGGTATTCCATGAAGAAAAAAGAGATTACCAAAAACGAATTAAAACAGGAGATAGAGAGTTATCTTAAGATCCTGTACAGAAAAACTATCGATGAGGCTACCAATCAGCAGGTGTATCAGGCTTTATCCTATGCCCTCAAAGATGACATTGTGGACAAATGGATGGCAACACACAAGCAGTACGACAAGCTTGATTCCAAGACGGTATATTACCTGTCCATGGAGTTCCTTACGGGAAGGGCACTCGGTAATATCATAATAAACCTCAAGGCAGACAAGGTTGTCAGAGAGACACTTGATGAGATCGGTTTTGATCTTGATGTGATCGAAGATGAAGAACCGGATGCAGCTCTCGGTAACGGAGGTCTCGGACGTCTTGCAGCATGTTTCCTTGATTCACTGTCCAGTCTCGGATATCCGGCTTACGGCTGCGGTATCAGATATAAGTACGGAATGTTCAAGCAGAAGATCGAGAACGGTTTTCAGGTTGAGGCACCGGATGACTGGCTCGCTGTAGGTAATCCGTTTGAGATCAAGAGAGCTGAATATGCTACGGAAGTAAAGTTCGGCGGTTATGTAGCTGTTCGTAAGAATGAGAACGGAAAAGACTGCTTCGTTCAGGAAGGATACCAGTCGGTACGTGCGGTACCTTATGACCTTCCGATCGTAGGATATAACAATAATATAGTTAATACGCTTAGAATATGGGATGCTGAGGCAATCGATACATTTAACCTTGACGAGTTCGACAAGGGTGATTATCAGAAGGCTGTTGAGCAGCAGAACCTTGCAAGAACCATCTGCGAAGTACTTTATCCGAATGACAACCATTATTCAGGTAAGGAATTAAGACTTAAGCAGCAGTATTTCTTCGTATCGGCAAGTGTTCAGACTGCAGTTAAAAAATACATGGATAAGCATGATGACATCAGAAAGCTTCATGAGAAAGTATGCTTCCAGCTGAATGATACGCATCCGACTGTAACGGTTCCGGAACTTATGCGTATACTCATGGATGACTACGGACTTGAATGGGATGAGGCATGGAATGTTACTACAAAGGCATGTGCTTACACCAACCATACCATCATGTCGGAAGCACTCGAGAAATGGCCTCTTGAGCTGTTCTCAAGACTTCTTCCGAGAATATATCAGATAACAGAAGAGATCAACCGTCGTTTCCTTCTTGATATCGAGAGGAAATATCCGGGCAACGGCGATAAAGTAAGAAGCATGGCTATCGTATATGACGGACAGGTTAAGATGGCTCATCTTGCTATCGTTGCCGGTTTCTCGGTTAACGGTGTTGCAAGACTTCATACAGAGATTCTTAAGAATCAGGAACTTAAGGATTTCTATGAGATGTATCCGGAGAGATTCAATAATAAGACTAACGGTATTACACAGAGGAGATTCCTTCTTCATGGTAATCCGCTTCTTGCAGAATGGGTTACGGATAAGATCGGCAGTGACTGGATCACCGATCTCAGCCATATGAACGAATTGTCCGTATATGTTGATGATGAGAAATGCCAGAAGGAATTCATGAACATCAAATATCAGAACAAAGTAAGACTTGCTGCTTATATCAAAGAGCATAACGGAATCGAAGTTGATCCGCGTTCAATATTCGACGTTCAGGTTAAGAGACTTCATGAGTACAAGAGACAGTTCCTTAACATACTTCATATTATGTATCTGTACAATAAGCTTAAGACTAACCCGAATCTTGACATGTATCCGAGAACATTTATATTCGGTGCAAAGGCATCTGCGGGTTACAGAAGAGCCAAGGCTGTTATCAAGCTTATTAACAGTGTAGCTGACGTTATAAATAACGATAAGAGCATTAACAATAAGATCAAAGTTGTATTCATAGAGAATTATCGTGTATCCAATGCAGAGATAATCTTTGCTGCGGCTGATGTATCAGAGCAGATATCCACAGCAAGTAAAGAGGCATCCGGAACAGGTAACATGAAGTTCATGCTTAACGGTGCGGTAACTCTCGGAACAATGGACGGAGCCAATGTGGAGATCGTTGAAGAAGTTGGCGGAGAGAACGCATTTATCTTCGGACTCAGCTCAGACGAAGTAATCGCCTATGAGCATAACGGCGAGTACAATCCTAAGGATATCTTCAATACCGATACCGAGATCAGAGCCGTTCTTATGCAGCTCATCGACGGAACATATTCACATAATGATTTCGATCTGTTCAGAGAGCTCTACAATTCACTTCTTGAACCGGAAGGTGGAAGAGCAGACCAGTACTTCATTCTTAAGGACTTCAGATCTTACGCGGAAGCACAGCTCAAAGTTGAAGAGGCATACAGAGATGAAGCACGCTGGGCTAAGATGGCAATGCTCAACACGGCCAAGTGCGGTAAGTTCTCATCAGACAGAACTATCGAAGAATATGCTAAAGAGATATGGAAACTTGAGAAGGTTACGGTTGAGGCAGAAGACTGATTTGTTACCGATATTTGTAAATGCCAATCCGAACATTTCACACTATTATACTCCATGTTCTTACACCCGCAGGAGGGCGGCTCTTGCAAGCGCAGCAGCCCCCTGCAGGTTGGTTTAGCGAAAAAAAATACCCCGCGGATACTTACGTCCGCGGGGCTTTTATTCTTGTTTTTTATTATATTTATTCGCTTTCGCTTGCCGAACCGATATAATAGAATTCTTTCGGCGACATTGATTCATATTTCTGGAATGTTCTGTAGAATGTGGAGTAGTCTTTAAAACCGGTGGAAAGATATACCTGTGTCGGTGATACGCCGTTCGACATATCCTGCTTTGCCGTATTGATCCTCTTCATTATCAGATAACTGTGTATCGTCTGACCGGTGTATTCCTTGAATTCTTTTGATAACGTTGACTTGTTGATATAAAAATGATCAGCAAGTGTATCAAGCGATATCTCTTCGGTATAATTACAATTAATGTATGACAAGACATTCTCTATCATCGGGTTTGTATGAATGATTCCCTGAGGTTCGAGGGATTCAACAATGTTCTTGCAAAGAAGCGTGATAAGATGGAGAATGCAGGAACGGTTGAGCATTTCTTTGCCGTAATAATCCGACTTTTTACTGTCATACACATATCTCATGCAATATTTGATGGAATTATATTCCTTTTCGTCATCAATGTGAAAATGATACCTCTTATGCGATGTAGCCAGTTTAAGTGTATGAAGAGGATTGTGCTCGTTAAACTGGAATGATTTGAGGCATGGCTCGGATATATACATATACATTCTCATATACGGCAGTACCGGAGGGTCTGTCGCATATAACTGGTGAATGGTATATGGCGGAATTATAATAATATCTCCAAGCTCTACATTGTAGAAAGTATCTTCCACAAAAAGACGTACCGAACCGCTAAGGAACATATATATCTCATAAAAATTATGTGAATGAGCCTGAACAAACGGGAATTCATTTATATTGGTCGTATGTCTGGCTTCATAATAATAGTCATTTGCCTTGGGAAGGTCATTCTCGGAATAAACATACCTCATATGATTCAGCTCCGTAAAATATTGGTAAAAAATAATCAAATATAACACTATAAGTATAACGTGTTATATTGCAAATGGTCAAGAAAATATTGCATTTTGCCATCCCGATTGTTAAAAAATATCTATCGTGTTAATATAGTGCTTATAAGTGGCAAAATTACACATATTTTCTGAAGGGAGAAGAGTAACATGAAAAAAGTAACACGCATCAAAGCATCTGTTCTCAGTCTTGCGTTGGCTGCATCTCTTGTTCTGCCGGGCGGAGTTGATCTGTCTGCAGCAAAGGCACCCGCATTCGCCAAGAAGAGTGCTAAAGTTAAGGAAGGAAGCACCATTACGCTGAACCTTAAGAACGTCAACAAGAAGGCAAAGGTAAAATGGGCATCCAAGGCAACCAAGATCGCCAAGATCGTTAAAGCCTCAAAAGCTTCCGCAAAGGTAAAAGGAATCAAGGCCGGCAAAGCCAAGATTACAGCAAAATACACTTTGGGTAAGTATAAAAAGAATCTTTCGATTCAGGTAAAGGTAACTGCCAAGGATAACAAGATCGATACAGTTCAGCCTACAGAAGTACCGGCAGGTACTGCAGTACCTGCTGCTTCAACTGCACCGACAACAGCACCTGCAGGTACCAATCCGACAGCTGATCCCAATGCAGTAAAACCGACTGAAGCTGCTACACCGACACCGGAAGTGACTGTCGGTCCTGACAAGTGGGTAACCACATGGGGTACATCCGAAGAGAAGAATGATGTATCGGCAGATTCTGCGATGCCGAAGATCCCGCTTGCAGATTCTACTATACGTCAGATCATCAGGATCACCACAAGCGGATCCAAGATCAAGTTCAGACTGTCAAACCAGTACGGTAGCAGTGATGTGGTTGTTAAATCAATGCACATCGCTAAGCAGATAGAGCCTGATAAGTCTACAATAGATCCTTCAACCGATACGGTTATCACTGTAGGCGGAGAGGAAGAATTCAAGATTCCCGCAAGAGAACTTATTGAGACAGACGGAATAAATTTTGATGCAAAAGCGCTTGATAATATTGCAATATCAATGTATTTTGAATCAGCTCCGACGAATAACATAACAGGACACAGAGGTGCAAGGGCAACTACATACCAGATCGCCGGTAATCATGTGTCCGATGAGACAATTACTACAGAGCATAAGCCGACAAGCTGGTTCTTCCTTGCTGACTGCTCGCTTATGTCTCCGGGAGACAGCAGAGCCGTTGTGTGTTTCGGTGATTCAATAACAGACGGATACGGAACAGATGCTTCTTATCTCGGCAAGAAGCCTGACAGTTACACAAGATGGGGAGATTATTTTGCAAAGAGACTTCAGGCTAATGAGAAGACCAAGCATGTATCTGTAATAAATGAAGGAATCGGTGCCAATGCAATGTTCGGAAGTTATCCTACAGATGCAGGTAAAGACAGATTCGAGAGAGATCTTACACAGCATGACGGTGTTGAGTATTGTATAATCCTGTTTGGTGTTAATGACCTTAATAAGCTGGATAACACTTCAAAATATGATCAGCTGCTTCCCGAATATAAGAAGATGGTAGAGACATGTCATGATAACGGCATTAAGGTATACGGAGCACCGATACTTCCGTTCGGAACAAGCGATTACTACAGTGATGCATCCGAAGAAGTGAGAACTAAGATCAACACATGGATGCGTAATCTTGAGGAATCCGAGATGGATGGAATCATTGATTTTGAAAGTGCGCTTGCAGATCCGGACAATCCAAAGAACATCAAACATGAATATACGCTCAATGACGGACTTCATCCATATGAAGGTTATGATGTAATGGCTAATGCGATCGACCTTACAATGTTTGAAAAATAATTGAATGTTTTGCATCCCTGACACAACGATATTCCTTGTGGCCTTGCGACAGGGAACCGGGGTGCAAAACGCTCATAAAAAATAAGAGGAGGGTATAATAAGTATGATAAAAGCAAAGAAATTAGTGGCATGGGTTTGCGCCGCTGCAATGCTTGCAGGAAGCATTACCACTATACCTAACACCGGTGATGCTGCCAAGAAAAAAGTAAAACTCAGCCGAACAAGAGCAACGGTTGCAGTTGGAAAGACTATCAAGATATCCCTTAAGAACGGAAAAAAGAAGGGTAAGGTAACATGGAAGTCTTCCAAGAAAAAATATGCGAAGATCGTAAAGAAGAACACCAAAGGCAATAAGGCATTTGCCAATGTAAAAGGGGTTAAGAAGGGAAAATCAGTAATAACAGCAGTGTATAAGCTGGGAAAGAGTAAAAAAACATTGAAATGTACAGTTAATGTAAGTAATAATCCGCAGACGCCGAGTGCTACCCAGGCTTCACAGACAGTAACACAGGGACCGGCAGCTACTTCTGCGGTAGTAACACAGGGACCGGCTGCTCCTACAGCAGTTCCTACGGCAACACCTGAACCGTTCAATATAGTTGATAACTCAAAAGCATCAGCTATGCTCTACATCGATCCTAAGGATTCGGAATATGATGGAATTAGCATTATCGCGGAAGCGTTCAAGGCTGACGTTGCAAGAGTATCCGGAATCGGTACTGATGATGAAGGCGTTGCAAACGAGAGTCCTAACGGTCTTCAGGTTGTTACAGATAAGAGTGCCGTATCAGGAAGAGCGATCATTGCCGGTACAGTAGGCGCTAACGGTAATGATCTCATCAAGCAGCTTGTAAGCGACGGAAAGCTTGATGTAAGTGATATTGAAGGTAAATGGGAGACCTATAAGCTTCAGGTTATCAAGAATCCTGTTGTAGGTGTGGACGAAGCACTTGTAGTAGCGGGAAGCGATAAGAGAGGAACAATATACGGAATATTCCGTCTGTCGGAACTCATGGGAGTTTCACCATGGGTATGGTGGGCAGATGCAACACCGGCAGTAAGAGCTAAGGTTGACCTTGACGGAGCTGAGATCAATAAGACATCTAAGGAGCCATCAGTAAAATATCGTGGTATATTCCTTAATGATGAATCACCGTCACTTACCAACTGGTCAAACAATAAGTACGGACAGCGTAATTACAAATTCTACGCACATGTATTTGAACTTATACTCAGACTTAAGGGAGATTATCTCTGGCCTGCAATGTGGGGCAATGCCTTCAGTAAAGACGGTGTAAGCAGTGTTAAGGGCGGAGTTGATCCTGAATATGAGGGAGACACTCTTGCCAATGCCAAGCTTGCCGACAAGTATGGTATTGTAATGGGAACATCTCACCATGAGCCATGTTACCGTGCAGGTAATGAGTGGGGTAACGAATACAGTAAGTACAAGGGAAGTATAAGTGACAGTTCAGCTAACGCATGGAATAAGTACAATCTTCCAAGCGAGGCGGCTTATGATGAAAGAATCAACACTGCTATCGAGAAGTTCTGGGATGACGGTGTTAAGAGAAATGGTGCATTTGATAATATCTGTACCGTAGGTATGAGAGGTGAGAACGACTCATCGCTTCCGGCAGCAGACGATCCGCCAAAGTATGCAGAACTTCTTAACCATATCATCAACCAGCAGAAAGACATTCTTGCAAACAACGGTGATACCAATCCTACACAGCTTGTTGTATATAAGGAAGTTGAGAACGCATGGAACGAAGGCGCTCTCTATGAGCAGGATTGTATGAAGGATACCATCGCAATGCTCTGCGATGATAACTGGGCTTATGTAAGAACACTTCCTACATATGAGCAGCAGCAGATGGTAGGCGGACTCGGAATGTATTATCATTTTGATTACGTTGGAGCTCCTAAGTCATATACATGGATCCAGACAACTCAGATATCACGTATATGGGATCAGATGTCCGTATCTTATGATTATGGAATCGATGATGTATGGGTAGTTAACGTTGGTGACCTTAAGCCTATGGAGATGGATATATCATACTTCCTCGATCTCGGATATGATTATGAGAAGTGGGGAGTTAACGGAAACTCCAAGCTTGCCGAATACAAAGAGAAATGGTTCGCAGAGCAGTTCGGTAAGTCTGGACTCGGCGGACTTGATAAGGAACAGCTTGCTGAGGCATCAAGACTTATGGACGATTACCTTGATCTTGAGACATCAAGAAAGGTTGAGCACGTTCTTTACAACACAGCAAACAATTGCTCGGATATGTTCAGTGTGAATAATTACAACGAGGCTCAGGATATCCTCATGAAATGTAATGACATAATGAACAGAGCAGAAGATCTCAAGGCAAAGGTTCCGGAAGATCTTCAGGCAGCGTTCTATCAGCTTATATATTATCCGGCAATGGCAGTTCCGAACGTACTTAAGATTGAGATATATGCAGCTCTCAATAACAAGTATTCCGAGATGGGACTTACAGCAGCCAATAAGTACAGAGAGCTTTGCCAGCAGGCAATAGATCTTGATAATGAACTTTATGATACATTTAACAACAATATGCCGGGTGCACCTGAGAATGGTAAGAAGTGGAGAGGTATGCAGTCTGCAGATCAGAAGTATCATATAGGAATGCAGCAGTGGAATACAGACAGCGGACAGCTTCCGTCACTTAAGACAGTTAACGGATCCGGCAGTGCGGGACTCAATGTACTTGTAGAAAGCATCACAGGTTCAATGACCAAGGCATACACTGACGGAGAAGCAGAGCTTCCGGGATTCACAAGCACCAATAATGAAGTATATACGATCGAACTTGCAAACAAGGGCACAGGTTCTTATGATTACACAGCAAAGGCAAGTGCTGACTGGATCGTATTGTCCAAGGCATCAGGCACTGTTAACGAACTTGACGCTATCCATGTATATATCGACTGGAGCAAGCTTACGGCTACCGCATCAGGTTCGATAGAGATAAGCGACGGAAGCAATACAGTAAAAGTTAACGTATATGCAGAAAAGGTTGCTACGGAAGGACTTGCTGACAAGACTTATATAATGGCTAATGAATATGCTTCAATCGACGTGGCAAACTACACTGATATCAAAGACGGTAAGGGTATTACCAATGCCGGTAAAGAATCAGATAACAAGATGATCGTTGTACCGGATAACGGCAAATATCTCACAGCAGTAAGAACAACAAGCAGTACAATAACATATGATAATGCTGCAGCTCTTGCAAATGCACCTTATGTTGAATATACCGTAAGCGTTCCTCAGGATGATACTTACACACTTGATTGTCAGTTCAATCCTACAAGTAACCTTGAGTACAACAATATGCAGCTTAGATACGGTATATCAATAGATGGCGGAGATATTAAGATCACCAACTCGATCGTTGATAACTATCTTGCAGGAACATGGTCACAGGGTACATGGGCGACCGATATCGAGAAGAACGGAAGAACTTCAAAGATTTCAGGAATTCACCTTACACCTGGAGTTCATAAGATCAGATATTATCAGTGTGATCCTAATATGGCACTCATAAGACTTGTATTACATCAGGATGATCTCGCAAGTGTATACAATGCACCGGCAGAGAGCTACTATGTAGGCAAGAAGGTTGACGTTTCATCAAGACTTTATGATAAGATCTTAATGTATTAATACGTAACAATATACAGAAAGTAACATATAATTGATTGTAGTAGGAGAGGGATTTACTCACATCCCTCTCCTTTTTGTAACTCCAACCCGGGGGAGTGTGTCATGCTTGCATGAGCACACCTCCTACGGGGAGGGGAACATGGAGCACGAAGTGCGGAATGTTCGCAGATGCGATGTGTTTTTCTTGCTAATAGAATTGTTTGAGGTTATACTTTAGTGTAGTGGTTTAATATTTTTTGAAGGAGTATTGTGCAGTACCAACCCGGCAAGTGCCTGTCATGCCCTGACTGGCAGGATTTGCCCTATAACAGGAGGCGTAAGGAATGAAAGAAAAACAGTTACCTAAAATAAAGTTGCCTATCTTAATGACAGTAGTTATGTTTTTTGTCTGTATCGGAGCGGCGCTTGCAATCCCACTGCATCAGACTGTGGCACTGGCGGCGGGACCGACAACGATCGAGCTGTCGGGTTCGGGTACGGAAAATGACCCGTGGCTTATAGGAAGTGACGATGACCTTGCAACACTGCGCGATTATATAGCTGCGCAGGGAGTTACCAAAGGTAAGTATTTTAAGATTGAGAAGGATATAGCTCTTGAAGAATATTACGGAGAGGACAAGGATAGCTTTGCCCCTATCGGAGTATACGCAGAAAAAAAGAGTTATTACTTTGCCGGGGTATTGGATGGAGACGGCCATAAGATAACAGGATTGTATATTAAGGAAACAAACCAGCGTGTCGGATTGTTCAGAGGGACTGATGCTGATGCCGTTATCATGAATCTAAGTGTAGAGGGAACGGTAGAGGGCAGCGCATATGTTGGCGGTATAGTTGGAAGTATGGCGGGTAAGATCGAGAATTGTACATTTAACGGTACAGTAACCGGTATTGTAGTAAATAACAGCTACAATACCACTTTGGGTAGTTATGTCGGTGGCATATCCGGATCAGCGGGTAAAAATGCCGGGATAACAGCTTGTGCAGCGGAAGGTGATATAAGAGGTAATAGATATCTCGGAGGTATTGCAGGCTATGCAGGTTGTAACATTGAAAAATGCGATTTTAAAGGTAATGTGACAGGAAAAGGCACTGTCGGAGGTATAGTTGGAGACAATACTAATAAAGGATTGACAATTACAGAATGTTCAGTTGAAGGAACAGTGGTCGCCACTGAAGACAGAGCGGGAGGTATCGGAGGTTGGTTGTATGTTTCTGTCGATAAGTGTTCTTTTAATGGAAGTGTAAAGAGTAGTCGTGAGGCAGGTGGAATTGTCGGATGTGCAGGTCAATCAGGATCGGACGGAAATGCTGCTTATACTGACTGTATTGTAGAAGGTTCTGTGACCGGAGTTAGCAGTGCCGGAGGTATTGCCGGCGCCGTACAGATGAATGACGGGATTATCACAGGCTGCAAGAATTACAGTACGGTTAACTGTGACAATAGTGGCGGAGGAATTGCCGGTTCTTCTTCCGGTACGATAAAAGACTGTGAGAATCATGGTGATGTAAAGGAGATCAGTGATACGAGTAGTGATGCGGGAGGAATAGCCGGAACTAATTACGGTTCGATCGAAGGCTGTAAGAATTACGGTGATGTAAGTACTGGCCTTGATGATGCCGGTGGTATAGTTGGAGATGCCGAAGGAACTATAAAAGACTGTTATAATTACGGAAAGATCAAAGGAAGAGGCGAGGTAGGAGGCATAGCCGGAGTTGCCCGTGCGGCTATTATGAACTGTGTTAATGAGGGAGAACTTAATGCAGAGGAGGACAGTGTAGGCAGTCTTGCGGGATGCAGTTATTACGCTTATGTGAAGATAACAACTGATCCTAATGGTGCCCCGGGTAAGACGTCTACTGATACATGTTATACATATCCTGCCAATGCCCCGGAATGCCCGTATACCATGGAAGATAAGATATTCCTTGGATGGAATACTGCTTCTGACGGTTCGGGAACATATTATCAGGCAGGTAAACCGTATAATAATATAGAGAAAATTCAAGCGACACTATATGCCATATGGATGGATTGCAGTAACATGAACGATCTTTCTACGGCAGGAACGAAAGCTAATCCGTGGATAATAGATCCGGCTGTAAGAGGACTTGTTTCGGGATGGTATATTACAGGAGTTGATTCCGGAGAGACGGGGAAAACATTAGAACTGAATGAAAGGCTTAAGATAACCGGTGAGGTGAATCTTGTACTTGCAGATAATGTGAAGCTTGATGTCACTAAAGGCATCAACGTATCCGAAGGAAACAGTCTCATCATCCATGGAAACGGTGAACTTAATGCGACAGGAACAGATCGATGTGCCGGTATCGGAGGTTCTGCGGAAGAAGGCTGCGGCATAGTCACGATTGAGGGCGGTACAGTAACAGCAAAAGGTAATAGCGGAGCAGCTGGAATCGGCGGCGGTGACTGTGGAGACGGCGGAACGGTGACCGTTAAAGGAGGCAATGTCCTTGCAGAAGGAAGTACCTGTTCATCTACAGGACTTGCTGCACCGGGAATCGGTGCCGGAAGACCGGGTACAGATAGCGGAAGTACAGTACACCTAAAAGCCGGTATACTTCATGTCTATGACGGAACTGTTACGGCGATTGCGGGAACTCCGTTATATAATGTAGCCGGTGCACAGGCTATAGGTGTTAACCTTGAAGATAAGGACTCATATGATAATAACGTATATAAGGATCATATTAAAATTTTCAGGGATGATTATGTTGTGTTTGCCGGAGAGGACAAGAATACGGCAGTTATGGCTCCGTTTTCCGATAAATTATCTGCCTGTACGAATGCTTATGTAAGTATAACCCGCTGCCCGGGTCATTCCTTTGTCGGAAGACAGTGTAAATATTGCGGAGATGCCATAGGACACAGCGGTGAAGACGGCACGGGAATTCGTCCGTTTACCATTCAGAATAAGGATGACTGGGATAAGTTGGCTTCATTTATAGAGCTTGGTTTTGAGACATCGGGAAAGCAGTTTGAACTGATAAATGATATCTCTGTTACAACAATGATCGGAACAATGGAGAATCCTTTTGAGGGATGTCTTAACGGTGGTGGGCATGCTCTTATTGCCAATATAAGCGAAAATGATAATTACGTTGCCCCATTTAAGTATATCAATAATTCCGAGATTGTTGATCTCGTTGTTACAGGTAGCGTTACCGGTGATTTGTACTGCGCCGGTTTGGCAGGTTTGGCTGAGGGTAAGAATTATATCAATAACTGCCTGGTATCCGCGAGAGTAGATACTACCGCTGATCAGTGCGGCGGAATCATAAGTTGTGTTGGATCGGGTGAAACTACTCTTCGCAACTGTGTATTTGCCGGCGGAATATACGGAGCGCTTGGTGCAGGTACGATAGTAGGCTTAAACGGCGATGAATCAAAGCTTACACTGACAGGATGTATTGATATAAGTGACAGTGAGTTTCCTGTGGGACTTGGAACCGATCCGGTAAGTATAAGTAATACATATTATACATATTACAGCAAGATTACGGATGCGGACGATATATGGACTGACTGTGGCAAGAGAGCTTACAGTGTAACAGCCGGTGAGGGAGTCGAACTATCATTCGGTTCGGGAACGACATCGGAAGTTACCGGAATTACTTACCATAACAAGGGATTTTCAACGAAGGTTTATAATTTTTATGATGCAGTTGATTCAGACTACGAGGCATTCTATGCGGGTAGCGGGGACAAGGTGGAGCTTACCATTAAAGGTACTGTTCCGGAAGGTTCCACGCTGAAAGGTTATGTTGCTAATGAAGGTACTCTGACAAAATCAGCTTCAGGTTTTACACTTACCATGCCTGCCGGTAATGTTGTGATAAGCATGGAGTATGAAACGCCTGATAATAAGCCTACAGCATCACCGAATGTAACACCGACGAAGGATCCCTCTCAGGAAGGAAACTCCACAGCGGAACCGACGAAGAAACCGGGGAATGAAGGAACACCAACCGCGGATCCTTCACAGAATGGCAACTCCGCAGCAGAACCGACGAAGGTTCCTGCAAATAACGGTTCTTTAGGAAATTCTAGCGGCTCCTCGTCTTCGGGGGGAACGACGATGGCTGACCCGTCCAATGCGAAGGGATCAAACGGCGGTAAGAATAAGAGTCAGTCAAATAAGATAAAGATTGTATCGGTTACATGCAAGAAAGGCACTAAGACAATAACAGGTAAATTGTCGGTGAAAGGTGCCACTGTAAAGATCAAAGTCGGAAAGAAGGCATATAAGAAAGCAAAAGTTAAAGGTAAGAAATTCTCACTTAACCTGTCTTATAAGCTTCAAAAGAAAACTAAGATAACAATCAAAGTAACGAAGAAGAAAAGTGGAATTACGAAGACATATAAGGTGAAATAATTGTAGCTGTATTATGATGATGTGCCAAAAAGTCATTTGCCCATCATATGATACATGAACAGCTCCGGGTACCGGTTTATGTACCGGCCAGGAGCTGTTTTTTGTTTCATTATCCCTTGACAAATTTGGTTTATTGCAGTAAACTACACGTAAGGTTTACAGCGATAAACCAAAGAGTGACGCAACATTTTTTGATTAAAGGGTAATCAACCGAATGACAGAATTAGAAGAATTGGAAGGATGATCATTATGATGGATATAGAACTTGGAGCTGTACAGGAACGGTTTGCTGATATCGTCTGGGCGAATGAACCTATAGGTTCGGGTGAACTGGTGAAGATATGCGAAAAAGAATTGAACTGGAAGAAACCTACCACATATACGGTACTTAGAAAACTATGTGGAAAAGGGTTGTTCCGGAATGTAGACGGGATAGTAACGTCCATCGTTTCACGTGAAGACTTTTATTCGGCAAAATCAGAGCAGATCATTGAGGATTCATATGAAGGATCTTTGCCTGCATTTATTGCGGCTTTTACTTCGAAAAAGGATCTTACTGAACAGGAAGTTGACGAGATACAGAAAATGATCGACAGATTCAAGAAGGAGGGGTGAACATGAGTGACATATTCCTTAAGATATTAAATATGAGTATTAATGCGTCGTGGTTAATAGTTGCGGTTATTGCCCTTCGATTTTTATTAAAAAAGGCGCCAAAATGGGTCACCTGTATATTATGGGCTCTTGTGGCTGTAAGACTGATATGTCCGTTTGCATTAGAGAGCGCCCTTTCGCTTCTTCCAAGTAACCGGGTGATTCCGGAAGATATAACAATGTCGAATAATCCTGAGATACATTCCGGAATCCCTTTTGTGAATAATGCTGTAAATCCGTTAATATGGGATGCATCCGGGCGTGAAACCGGGACGCATACCAACCTGCTTGAGGTAATAATATCTGTAGTATCAACTCTGTGGATAGTGGGAATAGTATTGATGGTACTCTATTCGTTAATAAGTTATATAAGACTTAAGAGAAAAGTACGTGCATCAATCAACGTAAGAGATAATATAATGGTCTGTGATGATATTGAGACGCCGTTTATTCTTGGTTTTTTTGAACCGATGATATACGTGCCGTCATTTGTTACAGGAGAGACACTGGAACTAGTCATTGCACATGAGAAAGCGCATATAGAACGGTTTGACCACTGGTGGAAACCACTTGGTATGGTGTTATTATCCGTATACTGGTTCAATCCACTATGCTGGATAGCATATATCATACTGTGCCGTGATATAGAAGCTGCCTGCGATGAGAAAGTGATACAGGGAAAAGAGAATGTGTATGTTGCGGCATATTCCCAGGCGTTGCTTGACTTAAGCGTTACAAGAAGAACCATTACAGCATGTCCGCTTGCTTTCGGCGAGACCGGGGTAAAGAATCGTATCAGAGATGTAATTAATTACAGGAAGCCTGCATTTTGGATAGTGCTTATTGCCGTTGTAAGCTGTATCGCAGTAGGTGTGTTTTTCCTGACGAATCCGCTGTCAATAGGTGACAATACCCGGATAAAGGAGCAGGCAGAGCATCAGTCTGAAGATGAAGACACTGATACCGGGAACGCGCAGACCCGTATCAAAGGATCAAAGACATATTATTACACCAAGAATTCGATGACTGGAAAAGTTGATGAATATATATATTTCTATATAACACTTAATGAAGATGGCACATTTCAGTGGTATGAAACACCGATAAGCAGTTTTATCGGATACGGAAAATATACTATAGAAGACGGGATATTGTCTTTGCCGCTTGATAAAGAAATATGCGGGTATGATAATGTGAATTATTTTAAATATGAAGATGATAAGCTCACATTTATAGAGGAAGGATCCGGTAATTTTAATTTTGTCAAACTTGAAGACGGGGCGGTATTTGAATATTACGAAATGCCTGAAAAGCATGAACTGGATGACAGTGCCGAGACTTCGGATATAGATAATGAGATTGGCGTAAAGCTTGTCTTGTTTGATGTGAAGTCCACAGGCTGCTTGCTGGAGATATATCAGGATGGCAGAGAAGTGACGGGAAGTCTTCAGACAGGACAGCAATATACGATACAAAAACAGAATTCGTATCTTGAGTGGGTCAATCTGCCTCTTAACGAATCGCTGGCATGGGAAGATATAGCCTATGATCTTAAGAGCGGAAAGACAACAGAGATATATATTAACTGGGAAAATGTCTATGGTAAGCTTGAGCCGGGTCATTACAGAATGATAAAGAAGATAATGGATTACAGAGCTCCCGGAGATTTTGATACATATGATGTACAGGGCGAATTCGATATACTTGAAAACGGTGGTTCGGATGACAGAGTGAACGGCTGGCTGTCGGTGGAACTTCCGAAAGGATATGAATTAAGTAATTACTACAGTAATCTCGGATGGATGGGCGGATCATGGATATTGCCGAGATCGTACGAAAGCGAAGAAGGTCAGAATTCAATGCTTGAAGTCGGCTATTCGGGCATGATAAGCAAGATTCTGGCAGAATATACAGGTGTTACATATAAGAACGGTATTCCCGATATGTCGGATGTGTCGGACGATCTTAAAAATGTTGTACCGGTCGATCCAAAAGCTTATGTGGAATATATTGATGTGAAAAAAAGCACAGGATCCGGAGACGGATGGTATATGATCATGTTTAAGGAGAGTTATAAGCAGCAGTCGGAAGATATCGCATACTGGTATTTCTGCTATGTTAAGGAGGGTGAAAGGACGTATTATGTGCTGTCGTTATCGGCTAAGGAGTTCTCAAAAGAGCAGGCAGAAGATATTGCAGGGAGTGCGTCGATCGGGTAGAAAAAAATATTGAAAAAGACTTGCATTTTAAGAGATTATGTTATAAGATTAGGTTAGGATTATCTCGTGATTATTGTGGAACATTGTCGTAAAACATATAAGTCAAAGGAGGGACTAATATGGACAGAGTGTATAATAATCTAATATCTGCATATCTTATGTCCCGTCCGGCTTCTTCTAAGAAGAGCACGAGGGTTCACGGTGATAAGGAACTTACTAATCATTATAATGAAATAGTTAAGTCAAGCAAGAATGCGCCAATGTATATTGTGAGACTTAATGATGATACCCAGGAGTATGTGCTGGGTCTTAAAGAGATGTCTCTTGGCATTGATAATGCGATCAACGGATATTTTAAGAATATTGATGAAGCATACAGTAAGATCGCGGTCACCACTTCGGATGACAGTGTGGATGCAAAGATCGTATCGGAAGACAGTACGCTTCCGGAAGATATGGACATAGATGTGAAGTCTATGGCTTCTCCGCAGATCAACAAAGGTAACGAATATTATTCCGACGGAAGAGGACTTCCGGGTGGCACATATGAATTCAAGGCCAATGTTGCGGGAAGAGAATATAAGTTCAGATATACCATGGGAGACAGAACCCGCAACAGTATTGCGATGAGGAACCTCTCCAACAGTATCAACGGTGCGCACATGGGTGTTCGCGCAGAGGTTAAGAGAACCGATGAGGGTAAGATATATATGCAGCTTACATCGGAAGATACGGGAGATGCGGGAATTCAGAAGTTTGAATTCGAGGATGTATCCGATAGGAGCGGTATCGTGTCATACTATGGATTGAATCATACCGTTCAGGACTCCAAAGATGCAAACATAAGCATTAATGGTGTTAACTACAGTCATCCGAGCAACAGTTTCGTGCTCAATGACGGAATGGAGATCAATATTAACCGCGAAACGGACGAACCGGTACATGTGGGTTATAAAAAAGATTCCGCTATGGTATTTGAAGGGATCGAGAATATTCTTGAACAATATAATAATATGATAGATATGTCCGATAGGCATGGCAATACATCGGGCGTACGCAACAGCGGAATGAGAGCTGAGATGAATATATTATATTCAGCGAATGCATTTTCGCTTCAGGCTGCGGGGATAATCAGACAGGAGAGCGGACATCTGACACTTGAACGTTCAACTGCCGAATCGGCATTCCAGAGCGGAATATTTGAAGAGGTAATGGGTAAGGACAGTGAGTTTTTGAACAGACTGTCGGCACAGGTCAATAAGATGTCTCTTAATCCTATGAATTATGTTAACAAGCTTATGGTTGCATATCCCGATTACACCAGGGAAGGATATGCGCACCCGTACATGACTTCAATGTACAGCGGAATGTTGTTTAATTATTATTGTTAATTACATATTATATATGATGAAGGCGGAGCGAGCGATCGCTCCGCCGGATTTGTATGTAGCACCATGCAAGCACCTGCAGTTATTGTACGAGCAGACATTAAAATTTCTTGTTGACATGCATACTCTCCTTGTGTTATTCTAATCTAGCGATGAAATAAGTCTTTTTTTTTTGCGCTTTATTTTACTTTCCAAGTAATTATCACGGAGGTGAACGTAATGAGAGTTAAGATTACATTGGCATGCACAGAGTGCAAGCAGCGTAATTACGACACAACGAAGGAGAAGAAGAACCATCCGGACAGAATGGAAACAAAGAAGTATTGCAGATTCTGTAAAAAGCATACTATGCACAAAGAAACCAAATAAGGAGGAGTAAGCGTTATGGAAGAGAAGAAAACAGAGGCAGCTCCTAAGAAAAAGAGTTTTTTTAAGAGTGTGAAATCAGAATTTTCAAGAATTATCTGGCCTACCAAGGACAATGTTATAAGAGAGTCCAGCGTGGTTATCGTTGTTACGGTTATACTTGGCCTTATAATAGCCGGTATTGATTTCCTTATTCAGATCGGTTTGGATGCAATTCTGTAGATTTCTTTTTTGTTTTAAGTGCATTTGGCACGTAGGGAGGTTAACATGTCTGAAGCAAAATGGTACGCAGTACACACTTATTCGGGATATGAGAATAAGGTAAAACTTGACATTGAGAAGACGGTAAAGAACAGGCATATGGAAGATCAGATTCTCAAGGTTCTGATTCCCCTTCAGAATGTAGTGGAGATCAAAGAAGGCGGCAAGAAGAAGCAGGTTCAGAAGAAGATGTTCCCGGCGTATGTACTTATTAATATGGTATATACGAATGAGACATGGTACGTTGTACGAAACACGAGAGGTGTTACGGGCTTTGTTGGTCCGGGATCAAAACCGGTACCGCTTACCGATGAGGAAGTTGAGAAGTTCGTAATGAACCAGGAAGAGGAAGTTGCATCATTTGCTGTAGGTGACAACGTAATAGTTACTTCCGGAGTATGGGAGAACAATGTGGGCGTTGTTGTTGCGATCAATGAGAGCCAGCAGCGTGTTACGATCAATGTCAACATGTTCGGAAGAGATACACCTGTGGATATCGATTTCTGGGATGTCAAAAAAGTGTGATTGTTTTTAGACGGTTATATCGATGAAGTAATTAAGGAGGCATTGTAAAATGGCTAAAAAAGTTGAAGGTTATATTAAACTGCAGATCCCTGCCGGAAAAGCTACTCCGGCACCACCGGTTGGTCCGGCACTCGGTCAGCATGGTGTTAATATTGTGCAGTTCACAAAAGATTTTAATGCAAGAACAGCTAATCAGGACGGTATGATCATTCCTGTAGTTATTACAGTATATCAGGATAAGAGCTTTAGTTTCATTACTAAGACTCCGCCGGCAGCTGTACTGCTTAAGAAGGCTTGTAAGATAGAGCACGGATCAGGTGTTCCGAACAAGCAGAAAGTTGCAACAATAACAAGAGCAGAACTTCAGAAGATCGCTGAGCTTAAGATGCCTGATCTCAATGCGGCAAACATTGACAGCGCAATAAGCATGATCGCAGGTACTGCAAGAAGTATGGGTATTGTTGTAGAGGATTAATCATCACTTTGGAATATAGATATATCGCAAAATAAGACTATTTCATGTTGAACGTCGTGGGAGGGCGTATAGAAAGCTCCCGTTAACACCACAAGGAGGTTTGTGAGAATGAAAAAAGGAAAGAAGTATGTAGAAGCTGCCAAACTTGTTGAGCGCGAGAAGCAGTATGATATTGCAGAAGCAGTAGGACTTATCAAGAAGACAGCAACTGCTAAATTCGATGAAACAGTAGAGGCTCATGTTCGTTTGGGCGTAGACGGTCGTCATGCAGACCAGCAGGTTCGTGGTGCTGTAGTACTTCCACACGGAACAGGAAAGAAAGTTCGTGTGCTCGTATTTGCCAAAGGTGATAAGGTTGCTGAGGCAGAAGCAGCAGGCGCTGACCATGTTGGAGGCGAAGAGCTTATTCCGAAGATCCAGAACGATGGATGGCTCGATTTTGACGTAGTTGTCGCTACACCGGACATGATGGGTGTCGTTGGTCGTCTCGGACGTGTACTTGGACCAAAAGGACTTATGCCTAATCCAAAGGCCGGAACAGTTACGATGGATGTTTCAAAAGCTATAGAAGATATCAAAGCAGGTAAGATCGAATACCGTCTTGATAAGTCAAATATCATCCATGTACCTGTTGGTAAGGCTTCATTTACCGAGGAACAGCTTACTGAGAATTTTAAGACTCTTATGGGTGCGCTTGTTAAGGCTAAGCCAGCATCGGCAAAGGGACAGTATCTTAAGAGTGTTACAATTACAACTACGATGGGCCCCGGTATCAGACTGAACGGAAATCAGTTCTTATAAAATATGCTTGACATATATTATTATATGTAATAGAATGATAAAGCGTTGTTGCCGAAGACAGCAGGTACAGTATGTATAATGGATACGGATCCGCCTGCCGAGGAAAGACGAAGATGATAATTTTCAGGATCTTTCTGTGTTTTCGCAGAAAGATCCTTTATTGTTTTTCGGAAAACAATAAACGCTCCGCTAAGGATGCGTACTCGCGCGCAAGGAAATTGTTGCCTGCGGCAACCGCGGTCGACGCGGAGAGTTTCGCAAAGCGAAACTCTATGTAACAACGTTAAAAAATATACAGGAGGTATACGCAGATGGCTAAGGTAGAGCTTAAGAAGCCTGTTGTTGATGAGATCAAGAATTATGCTGAAAAAGCAACTTCTGCAGTTCTTGTTGATTACAGGGGACTTACCGTAGAGCAGGATACGATTCTCAGAAAGAATCTCCGTGAAGCCGGCGTTGTATACAAAGTATACAAGAACACAATGCTTCATCTTGCATTCGAAGGAACGGATTATGCACAGCTTGATTCGAATCTTGAAGGACCTACTGCAGTAGCATTCGGTATGGACGATGCAACAGCTCCGGCAAGAATTATCAAAGAATTTGCCAAGACTAATCCGGCAATCGAGTTCAAGGCAGGAGTTGTGGAAGGAACATATTATGATGCTGATGGAATGAAGACTATCGCAGACATTCCGTCAAGAGAAGTTCTTATTTCCAGACTTCTTGGAAGTATGCAGTCACCTATCGCAAATCTTGCTCGTGTGCTTAAGCAGATCGCTGAAAAAGGCGATGGAGCTGCAGCAGCAGAATAAGATTCGATACAGAATCGGTATTGCAATGATAAGTAAATGAAAAACCAACAAAATTATTCAAAAATTTAAACGGAGGAATGAAAAATGACAACAGCAGAATTTATCGATGCTATTAAAGGCATGACAGTATTAGAGTTAAATGATCTTGTAAAAGCTTGTGAGGAGGAATTCGGTGTATCTGCAGCAGCAGGAGTTGTAGTTGCAGCAGCAGGTGATGCAGCAGGCGCAGCAGCTGAGGAGAAGACAGACTTTGATGTAGAGCTTACAGAAGTAGGTGCTAACAAGGTTAAGGTTATCAAGGTTGTTCGTGATGCTACAGGTCTTGGACTCAAGGAAGCTAAGGAAGTAGTTGAGGGTGCTCCGAAGATCATCAAGGAAGGCGCTTCAAAGGCAGAGGCTGAGGAGATCAAGGCTAAGCTTGAAGCAGAAGGCGCTGTATGTACTCTTAAATAATTTGATTTTTTCATAGTTTAAGATATACAATCATATGATCCGGTTGGAATTAATTTCCAACCGGGTTTTCTATTTTATTGCATTAATCATCAAGATAGTGTAAAATAAACTCTGCATGGGCACACAAAATATGTACGTGAATAAGAAAGGTACCGTAGAAAATGAAACTTATATTTATCAGACACGCCGAACCGGATTACAGTAAAGATTCTCTTACGGAAAAGGGTTGGAAAGAAGCAAGACTTCTTGCAGAGAGAGTAAGTAAGTGGAAAGTAAAACAGTTCTATGTATCACCTCTTGGAAGAGCAAGAGATACAGCATCCTGCACGCTTGAAAAGGTTAACAGGGAGGCGATCACTTACCCATGGCTTCGTGAATTCGAAGGTCATGTGCCTAACAGTGTTACAGGTTATGATCACATTTGCTGGGATCTTATGCCGGATCACTGGACTCTTGATGAGGGAATGTACGATAAGGACAACTGGGCAAAGTCTGATATTATGCTTACAAGCTCCAATAACATATATGAGGAATGCAGCAAGGTATACAACGGAATAGATGGTATTCTTGCCGATCATGGATATAAAAGATGCGGAAGATATTATGAATTTGAAGAACACAGTGATGACACAATAGTCATATTCTGTCATCTTGGAGTTACTATGGTTATGATGTCAAGGCTGTTGGGCGTATCCGCGCCGGTATTGTGGCAGGGTTATTATCTTGCGCCTTCGTCCGTGACAATATTCAACACGGAGGAGAGAGTTGAGAATAAGGCATATTTCAGGTGCCAGGTTATGGGTGATACGGCACATCTTTATGCGGCAGGTGAGCCGGTATCTTCGTCCGGATATTATGCAAAAGCGTACAGTAAGTGACAGTGGGAATGTATAGGTATCAAAAAATGATGATACCGGGGAACAAGGTGTATGAATTTTGGAGTTAAAGAACAATAAGATCGTAAATGATTTCACAAAAGGCAATGTGGTAAAGCAGATGATCAGATTTGCTATACCGTTTATGCTGTCTAATATGATGCAGGTAATGTACTCTCTCACTGATATGGCTGTAGTAGGTCATTTTGTGGGGGCTGACGGATTATCTGCAGTGTCGATCGCGAGCCAGATATTTATGTTCATGACAATGTTCTGTATAGGATTCTCTACAGGCGGACAGGTCAGTATATCCCAGAAGATAGGGCAGGGAAGATTCAAGGCTCTCAATAACACGATAGGAACTTTATTCACAATAGTAGGAAGCGTTGCGCTTGTCATGACGGCAGCGGGACTCATATTCGCGTGGCCTGTGCTGGGGCTTCTTAATGCTCCCGCAGAATCGGCCGATATGGCTCATTCTTACGTGATCGTATGCAGCATAGGTATAATATTTACTTACGGTTATAATATGTTGTCGGCAGTATTAAGGGGAATGGGAGATTCCAAACATCCTTTTATACTGATCGCGGCATCTTCAATAATAAATATAGTCCTTGACCTGTTATTTGTCGGAGTGTTCGGATTGGGCGTGACCGGTGCGGCACTTGCAACGATAATGGGGCAGGGTTTCTCATTTATAGGAGCTATCATATTTCTTGTAAGACACAAAGAGGACTTTGGCTTCGATTTCAAGTTGTCAAGCTTCAGAATCCATATGGAATCGCTTAAGGAGCTGGTCAGACTTGGAATACCTTTCGCACTTCAAAGTTGCGCCATCAATATATCGATGATGTTCGTTAACAGTCTGGTTAACAGCGTGGGAGTGTATGCTTCGGCAACATTCGGAGTGGGTATCAAGGTTGATGATCTTGTCAACAAATTTACACAGGGAATCACATTCGCTGCCTCTTCGATGGTTGGACAAAATTACGGCGCGGGCAATCATTCCAGAGTAAGAAAAGTTGTGATCAGCGCATGGGCTCTCAGTATAGCATGCTACGTGGTGTACGTAATATTATATTTTACGAGAGCAGAACAGATGTTCACATTATTTACCGATGATGAGAATGTTATCGGTCTCGCGCGAGTATATGTCAGCGCGATCATATGGAATTATCCGGCTATGGTAATAATGCGCGGAAGCAATGCATTCATACAGGGAATAGGAAATGCGAAGCTGAGCCTTTTATTTGCGATACTTGACGGTTTTGTGTTCAGGATAGCGTTCAGTTATCTGCTTGGAATAGTAATGGGACTCGGTTTATATGGTTTCTTCCTTGGATACGGACTTGCGACCTACGGAACTGCGATCCCCGGAGCGGTATATTTTATGTCGGGAACATGGCAGAAGAGAAGGAGACAGTGATATGTACAGTATGACAACAAGAGTACGCTACAGCGAGGGAGACAGTGACGGTATTCTTACGATCCCGGCGCTTATCAATTACCTTCAGGACTGTGCGATATTTCATTCGGAAGATGTGGGGTTCGGCGTGCAGTATATGCTTGATCAGAATACGGCATGGGTTCTCGGATCGTGGCAGATTGATATAGAAGAGATGCCGCATTTCGGTGAGCGGCTTGAGATTCAGTCATATCCGTACAGATTCAGAAGATTCATGGGCTGCAGAGGATACATAGTGAGATCTGCTGACGAAGATAAGGAATATGCAAGAGCCAATTCTGTCTGGTCATATATCGATCTCGGTGAGATGAAGCCAAAGACCGCACCGGATGAGATGGTTGCGGCTTACGGGCTTGACAGACAGCTTGATATGGACTACTCATCGAAGAAAATAACTGTTCCCGAAGGGGTTGAAGGTGTTGTTAAACCTTCGATAACGATAACAGACAGTCATATTGATACTAACGATCATGTAAATAACGGCATATACGTGCAGTTTGCATCGGAATATATTGTGGAGAGTGCGGGTAATGAAGCACAGATAAAGAGGATCAGGGCCGAATACAAGAGTCCTTCTTATAAAGGAGATGTCATTACTCCGGTTGTATATTTTTACGATGACACGTTGCTTGTTACATTCCAACTTGCGGGGAATTCTACCACAGATGGTACAGGTAATAATGTGCATTTGAAAGGTGATAAAAAAGATGATAAAAAAATCTTAACAAGTGTTGAGTTTTCTTTGAAAAAGTGATAAAATATCTATTAAATATATGTCTTTTGTGACGAGAGAAAAATAATCTGTGTCGGATATTCTTATATGAACATCCGAAGAAGGGGGACATTATGGAAGAGAATAACACCGGTTTTAATGTTAAGATGGCGAGCGCGAATAAGGTTTTGCTCAGATGTGTGCAGATAACCGTCAGTATAATCATATTGGCTTATCTGCTTGAAGTAGTCAAAGGATCCAAGGAATTACCATACTTTTTCATTATACTTGTTGTAGGTGCGGTTCCGACTATCATTTCCACGATCCTGTATAATGCAAAGAAGGACAGTAAAGTTACACAGATATTGAGCTTGTTGGGATATTGCGTGCTGTACATAATCGTTCTTTTTACATCCACTAATGTACTTACATTTGTATACATAATACCGGTAATGGTTGCCATGACCGTTTACAATGACAGTAGTCTTTCAATTAAGGTCGGAATTGCGGTAGTTCTGACTAACCTTGCATATGTAATAATTGTATACGGACAGGACGGATTCGATGCGACCGAGTCGGCTACGTCGGAGATCCAGGTTATCGTAATGATAATGATATGTGCTTATTCGGCATACGCGACGATAGTGGCATCAAAGCTTGCGAAGAAGGATGTTGTTAAGATCGAGGAAGAGAAGCACACCTCTGAAGAACTTCTCGACAGGATCATGTCGGTATCATCTGATATTACCAACAACATTGAGATCGTTAATAATGGTGTAAATGAACTTGGAACGTCTATAAGAGACACCGGAAGAGCTATGGTAGATATAGCAAATGGGGCTTCTGACGCAGCTGAAGCGGCTCAGAACCAGCTTGAACAGACTGAGGCCATAGCAGGTAAGATTCAGGATGTGGGCGGCGTTGCTGACGATATAGCGGCCAATATGAAGCAGACACTTGAAGCGATCGACAATGGTAATAAGAATATCAAGCTTCTTATGGAACAGGGTACGGTCACTACCAGGACTAACGAAGAGGTAACAGGTGAACTTAAAGCACTTGAAGATTATACTTCGCAGATGTTCTCCATTCTTGAGATCATCAATAATATTACATCACAGACAAGTCTTCTTTCGCTTAATGCGTCAATAGAGGCGGCAAGAGCAGGAGAAGCAGGACGTGGATTTGCAGTAGTTGCATCCGAGATCTCAGGACTTGCATCACAGACATCGGAAGCTACCGTCAATATCGAAGGACTTATAAGGAATGTATCCGAAGAGATCAATAAAGTTGTTGAGATAATGGCCAATATGGTCGAACAGATCGAGAAGCAGAATGAAGTAGTGGGTAGTACGGCAGAAAGCTTCGAGCAGATCGCAGTTAATGCAACCAATATCAGGAAGAGTTCCGAAGCTCTTAATGATACGGTCAGCGAACTTACAGAGGCCAACAGAGTTATTATGGGAAGCGTCGAGACGATATCCGCGATATCGGAAGAATTCGCTGCACAGACATCATCAACGAGGGAATCCTGCGAAGTAAGCGAGAATACCATAGATACTCTTACAGTTCAGACTGAAGAGCTTCGCGTTCTTGCAGAGAAACTTAAGAACTGATACAGTACAACGTTATGTGTCAGAAAGCATCGAAGTAGTTAGAACTGTTTTAGTGACTTAACCGTATCTGACGGAACATATCCGTTTGTGCCGAACAGATACTCATGAAGTTTAGTAACATTGGATACAAGAGTGGAGCATACGATAACGTCTGCTCCGCTTACTTTTTTCGGAGTATTGTCAAACGGGAAGCCGGTCTGGTCTTCTATCGAATAGAACGGAAGAAATAATGATAGTCCTGCAAATTCAAGAGAGCTCAAACCTGTTGACAGCTGCGGTAGAACCGAATTCGCTGCTTTTGCAAGCGTAGCGGGATTGGATTTTCTTGCTTTGTCAAGTATTGCGAGTATTACATTTCGCTGCCTCATGGTTCTTGTGAAGTCTCCGCCTTTGGTATAACGGACTCTTGAATAACCGGTTGCCTGAACACCCGTAACAACCTGTTTGCCGGGCTTTTTTATCTTAGTCCATTCATTTTCCATATTATTGATCCTTGATACGTCCTTGGCGTATTTATTCACATATTCAAGCTCATCTTCTTCAATTGTAAGAGTAATGCCTCCGAGCGCATCTATTACGTCTGTAAGGCCGCTGAAGTTGATCGTGATGAAGTCCGTAACATTAAGATCGAAATTCCTGTTGATCGTCTCTACTGCCAGCTTCGGACCGCCGTAAGCGTAAGCGTGATTAAGCTTGTTATATCCATGCCCGTCAATATATACATAAGTATCGCGGTAGATAGATACAAGCTTTATGTCATGATTCTTCTTATTGATGCTTGCGATCATTATAGAATCACTTCGGGTATTACTGTCGAGTTCGTTGTCTCTGGAATCTACACCGAATAAAGCGATATTGGTGTAATCGTCAATGTTGGAATCTGATATGTTATTCATGTAGATGCTGTCATCATCCCAGTCGGTGGTACCGAGTCTGCTGAATATATATATACTTGCGCCGATGACTAACAATACGATCACTAATATGAAAATCAATAATATTTTAAATGGTCTGAATAATCTGCGCCTTGCGCCGGACATTTTGTTGAACCTCCTACCCGTTAATATGCATTTTTATTAACGAAACCTTTGAACAGAGTCAGGAATAATATCTTAAAATCAAGACTCAAAGTCCAGTTTTCTATATAATATATGTCATATTTTATACGCATCTTTATGGAAGTATCGCCACGATATCCATTAACCTGCGCCCATCCCGTAATTCCCGGACGTACTTGATGTTTGATCATGTAACGCGGGATCTGTTCTTTGAACTTATCAACATAATAAGGTCTCTCGGGACGGGGTCCCACAAGACTCATATCTCCCTTCAATACGTTGAAAAACTGTGGAAGCTCATCAAGACTTGTGCTTCTTATGAAACGTCCTATAGGAGTAACTCTGGGATCATTCTCCGTTGTCCATGCCTTTTTCTCGTCGGCTTCGCTTTGGACTTTCATGGAACGGAACTTATACATATTGAATTCTCTGTTATGAAGCCCGATCCTCTTTTGCTTGAATATAAGCGGACCTTTTGAAGTGGTCTTAACAAGTATTGCTATGACAAGCATCGGTATAGCGAATATGATAATGCAGAGTATTGAACCGATAATATCGAAGAATCTCTTAAGAACGTTATTCACCGGACTGTTAAGAGGAACGTTGCGAACATGTATTACAGGAAGTCCGTCAAGATCTTCCGTGTAAGGTATTGTCGGGATGATGTTGTTGTAGTCGGGAACGAATTTGGTGTGAACACCGCTCTTTTCGGTAGTTACTACAATGTCTTCAAGTTTGTTATATTCTTCAAGGTTAAGTGTTATAACGATCTCATCAAATTCATTGGTTTCAAGTAATTCCTGAAGCTTTGATATCGGGCCTATGATCTTGATACCCTTATAGCTTGTTCCCGGTGTAGTCAGATCATCAAGAACTCCGTGGATATAATAACCCCAGTCCGGATGCATCATGATCCTGTCAATATAACTTTCCGATGCCCGTCCGTATCCGACAAGAAGAACGTGCTTGAGATTCTTGCCTCGTCTTCTCATTTTCTTGAGTATTCTTGATACGATATGTCTGAACAGGAAGTCGAATATAATATTGGTAACGAAGAATATTGCAAGGAATAATCTGGCGTAATTGGTGGAATTACTGAAATAAAGGACAGTTGTACAATACAACAGACCGATGGCATTCGCCTTAATGAGCGACCACAGTTCCGCACGCCTGCTTGATGTTCTCTTCGGGTTGTACAGATTGAACAGATAATAATCCACTATATAAAAAGGAAGCAGGAAAACAAGCATCTGCATATATTCCTGAATAGTAAGGTATTGGCCGTCCGGCCCTTCAATAATCTTCAATACTATCAGCGGGCTGTTTTCGGTATCGAATCTGAGGTAATATGACAGCATGAAGGAAAAGATCAAAATAAGTGCATCAATAATAAGATGAAATATGTTAAGAAGACGTTGGTTCTCTTTAATCATATCGGGTTGTCCTTTCAAAAAATGTGTATCCCTATGAATTACATAATAACCGATAATCGGTAATTTCACAATATAAACTTTTTATCTTCACAAAGTGAACACAAATCAAAACTATAATGTGTTTCATCAAAGTTACTATTCACAGTCGCCGAGGTCATGCAAGCCTGATTCGTCGAGCTTGCTCGTAAGAAGCAGACTTGTATGAGCGAGGCAGAAGGTTCCTGTGAAACAGGAACCGCTCCCGCAGCCACAGCCATGAGCAGCGAAGCTGCGGGGGATGCGAAGCAGCCCGGCTGTGGCTTGTGGGAGGACTGTGAATAAGATCTCCAGTATATATCCCGGAACAGACGGGGATGCGAAGCAGCCCG
>JHWW01000020.1 GCA_000621985.1 Lachnospiraceae bacterium V9D3004 | reverse complement strand
AAATAGGCGGAACGGAGTTCGCCGGATAATTCAAGGAGGAATTAATTATGAGAGTACAGCACAACATGACAGCGTTAAACGCAAACAGACAGTTAGGTATCACAGTAAACGATGTAGCAAAGTCAACAGAGAAGTTATCATCCGGTTACAGAGTTAACAGAGCAGGCGATGATGCAGCAGGACTTTCAATCTCAGAGAAGATGAGAGGACAGATCAGAGGTCTTCAGAGAGCATCCAAGAACGCACAGGATGGCGTATCTCTTATTCAGACAGCTGAAGGAGCTCTTAATGAGATCCACAGTGTAGTACAGAGAATGAGAGAACTTACCGTGCAGGCTGCTAACGATACTAATGTTACTGCGGACAGGGCTGCGATTGCTTCCGAACTTCACGCACTGACAAGTGAGATCGATCGTATAACAAGCCAGACAGAGTTCAATACGATGAAACTTCTCAGCGGTGGATTTACAAACAAATGTCTTCAGGTAGGAGCTAATAAGGATCAGCTCATGGGAATTTCTATATCAAACATGAGTTCAACTGGACTTGGTATTGCATCAGATACAATATCAAAGAAAGTATCAACTGGAAAAGCATCAACTATTTCTCCGCTTATTACCGTGATAGATGCAGCACTTACTAAGGTATCAACACAGCGTTCAGCACTTGGAGCAATTCAGAACAGACTTGAGCATACAATAGCTAATGCAGATAACGTAGCAGAGAATACTCAGGCAGCTGAATCTCGTATCCGTGACGTAGATATGGCAGAAGAGATGGTTAAATTCTCAAAGAATAACATCCTTCAGCAGGCTGGACAGTCAATGCTTGCACAGGCAAATCAGGCTACACAGGGTGTATTATCACTTCTCGGATAATTATCAGTTGAATAACTAAACATTGATTAATGAGTTGAGACCAACCTTATATAATGGTTGGTCTCAATTTGGATGAAGAATAAGGAGGTTATAAAGGGTATGAATAATATTACTAATCTAATTGATTCTGTTAAAGGCAACATTAATGTAATATCAGAAAACATTTACCAACAAAAAATAAATGAAGCAATAGCCGGTATGAATGATTTTTTAAATAATATAACAGATTTGGTTGATGAAGTTTCGCATTCAGATTTATTTTCGGAAGAAGAGATACAAAAATGTGTTGAAATTATGAGAGATTCTCTTTCTGCCATGGAGAATAAGGACTATACTCTTCTGGCAGATGTTCTGCAATATGATATGATTGAATTATTGGATGAATATAGCACAAAATTAGAATAAATATCCGGAAAGGTGATATAGATCATGGAAATATACGACAACAATGTTGCAATTCTGAAACAATACAGAGATAAGTTATATGAACATATTGCTGAAGAACTTGAAGAATATGATTATGATGATTCAGTGTGTGGGTTTGATAATGCACGTAACGGTTCAGTGTATATGACGTATACACGTGATGGCAATATCATGAGATTAAACAGTAATTATAATCCTGACAGAGAAGCTGAAAAATGGGCTGAGCAGTATGAATATAGGAATTATAACACAATAACTGTAATGTATGGTTTTGGAACAGGTGTATTTGTAAAAGCACTGCTTAACAGAATAGCAGAAAATGATTTTGTTATTGTATGTGAGCCGGATATAAAAGTGTTTGTTAATATATTAAGAAGTATAGATATTACGGAATTCCTGATGAATTCTAATCTGATCATTCTAACGGGAAGAGATTTAAATAAAGTATTGTATAATCATCTTGTTGTTGCCCTTAACTGGTCAAATATTGATTATTTGGTTGAAACTGAACATCCGGGATATAAGGAATTCAATAAAGAAGCATATAATGAATTTGTTGGTGCAATAGAAGATGCGAAGCTTGCGATTGAAGCGATAGGAGTGACCACTGCAGAATTTGGGGATGATATAACATATAATATTATTCATAATTTAAAATTTGTGGTTGGCAGTTCATATATAGAAGATTTTAAAAATATTTTTTCTGATGATACGGCAGCTATATTAGTGGCAGCCGGACCATCTTTGGATAAGAATATTAGTTTATTGAAAGAAGTAAAAGACAAAGCAGTAGTGATATGTGTTGATACTGCTTTAAGACGATTGAAAAAAGAAGGAATAAAGGCAGATTTTACTGTGACATTTGATCCTCGCAAGCCTGATTATTACTTTGATGATACCGATTATGAAGATATACCGATGTTTTGCGGCTTGGAATGTAATCCCAGGATTATGGGTAGACATAAGGCTCCGAAATTATTCTTTAATCCGGGTGAATATCATGAGTCTATTATGAAATATGCCGGTATACCGTATGAACTTATTACTTCAGGTGGTTCGGTAGCAACAGCAGCAGTGTCCATTTGCAAACAGATAGGATTTAAAACTTTGATAATAATCGGGCAGGATCTGGCATATTCTTCTGAAGGTCTGACTCATTTTGGAGGATTTGATGATAACAGAGAAGAAAAACTGGAACTCTATGTGAAAGGCAATTATGAGGAAAAAGTACGTACAAGAAGTGATTGGTATATATTTCTGAAATGGTATGAGAGATTTGTAAAATATGGATTTGAGTATGATGTTCGTGTTATTAATGCAACTGAGGGCGGAGCATATATTGATGGTACGGAAGTAATGACTTTTCGTAAGGCTATAGATGAATGTTGTACAAAAGATCAAGGTGTTAGTAATTTGATAACTGAAGTATTACAACGTACTGATGAAGAAGCAGATAGAAAAATAAAGGAATTCCTGAGTGATTCACTTAAAGATTTGAATGTAATGAAAAAGAGTTTCTTAAAAGGAATTACAGTATGTAACAGATTCGAAAGAAAATATTCAAAAACAAGGACAATTGATGCTGAAGTATCAAATTGTATGAGTGAAATAGGCAAGATTACGACAAGAATAGGTAATATGCCTATATATGATCTTGTAGACAATAAGATAAAACACAAGGATTCGGAAGCGTTGAAGGAAATATACATTAACAACGAAGACAGCGAATATATGAATAATATCAATATGATAAGAAATACGAAACATATATATGAGCTTGGTCTGGAATCGTTGGAAGAGATATACGATGATTATTCTAATGCAGTAAAGGAAGTAATTGATGAAAAATAACAGACTTTTAATGCTGTTTGGAAGAACACGCTATGATTCAATGAATAATTATTTAAGAGAACTGGGTAACTCATTTGTTAAAATGGGTTACCTTGTTGACTATCTGGATGGAAGAGAACCGGATTTTGATGAAAACTTATATAATAAAACAAGTGAATATGAATATAAAGCGATATTTGCCTGTAATGCGATACTTACAGGCTTATCTTCATTGGTGATAAAGAATTCTGTTCTATGTTGTCTTATGTTTGATCATCCAGCCTATTTGTCTGATAGACTGGATATTGCTGATGAAAGAGTGATCGTGATTCATTGTGATTTGAGAGGTGCAGAATATATAGCAAAATATTTTCCGAATGTAGGAAGCGTTGGCTTTGTGCCATTGTCAGGGAAATATATAGAACCACGTATACCTTATAAAGAACGAAAATATGACGTTGTATTTACCGGGACCAATAACAGCTCCGATAAGATATATGAGAAGGAAGTGTCCGGATTATCACCTGAAGATAAGAAAACAGCAGACAGAGTTATAGACATAATGAAGTACAATCCCGATCTTATGATACAGGATGCATATTCTGATGTTGTAAATGAAGACAAACTTCAGATAACAGACAGACATTTTCATGTTATGGTTAAAAGAATGCTTGGCGTAGAGAACTACATGCGGGCATGGCTCAGAGAGCAAGTTATAAGAAGTATTGTAGATTCAAGGATAAAGCTTAACGTATATGGTGATGAATGGGATAGATTCGAATGTGAACATCCGGAGAATATAATACGGATGGGAAATGATTGGAAAGAGGCGTTATCAGCAGTTGCCGATTCAAGGATATCTTTGAATGTTATGCCATGGTTTAGAGGTGGATTTCAGGAGAGGATTGCGACTGCGATGCTTAGTGGATCGATTGCATTAACAGATTCCAGCACTTACATAGAGGAAGAATTCGTTAATGGACAGGATATAGTATTATATGATCGAAAAAATATTGCAGATATTCCAAATATTATCAGAGATCTTCTTGATAATCCGGAAAAAGCGGAAAAGATCGCTCAAAAAGGATATGAAAAGGCTGTTAATGGCCATACATGGAGCCACAGAGCAAAAGAAATAATGGATATAATAGATGATTCGATCGAATGGCTTGAAAGTTTATATAAAACTATCAGGGAAAATGGTATAGAGGGAAAAAGACCAAAGGTATCCGTTATAGTACCGGTATATAATTCTGAAAAAACACTCGGCAACTGTCTGGGAAATCTGGTGAATCAGACACTTGATGATATTGAGATTATTATAGTTGATGATTGTTCAACAGATAACAGCAGAAAAATAATTGAAGATTGCAGAAAACAATACCCTGACAGAGTCAAGGTTGTTTTTAGGGAAACAAACGGGGGACCAGGCGGAGCAAGAAATACCGGACTTAAATATGCAAGAGGCGAATATATCGGCTTTACAGACAGTGATGATGTAGCAGATGTAACGATGTATGAAAAACTTTATAATGAAGCTGTTTCCGGGAACTATGACATAGTTGATACAGGATATTATATGGAAGAGAGAGACCTTGTAATATTATATACAACAGATGAATGTACAGGTGAATTGGATGATATAAAAAGGAATAGATTAATAGCAGACGGTGGCGGTTATTTGTGGTCAAAGATCTATCGTGCAGAATTATTAGAAGGAATGGAAAAGCCATTCAGAGAGAATTGTATTCTTGAATATAATGATTTTATCATATATATGTATGCAAAGGCCAAATCAATAGGTGTTGTAAAGGAATTACTGTATGTATTCAAGAATAATCAAAGCTCGGCAACAAAGACTTTTGACTAAAAAATTTTGTAACGATGTACAAGAAACAGTACAAGATATCTTTTCAGAATGGTTGACGCTAATGCAAAAAGGTTTTTGTTGATTTTAAGAAATGATTTATTTATAATTAACATAAATGATAAGATCGAAAAGATAGTGGAATAATGTAGAGGAGGTTAATATTTTGCTAAACACCAATTCTATAAAATATTATAATGAAATATTAAGTAATATAAATGAGATTGCTAAAGAATATAGTAAATTCGAGGCTATAAAATCTCAAGAGCTCCTGACAAATGAAAGAAAATTGTGCGAGATTATAAAAAATATGTCTTCAGGAGAAAAAGAGAGTTTATATCATTATATAGAAGAGATATCAAAAGATGATGCAGAATTATATGTACTGTTGTATTCTATTATATTTAATGTATCAATGGACAATGAATGTATTGATAGAATATTCGAAAAAGTTATGTTAAATGAACTGGAGTATACTATTAGTGTAGGATTAATACAAAACATATACATTTATATTTTTGCCCATGCATTAAAATCATATAAATATTCAAAAAAAAGACAAGTGTTAGAGAATTTAAAAAATAGATTTGCAAGTATTCTTAATATTGAATCTGAAATGCTTCCGGTTTCGGATAGAAATGAAAATTTAGTTATTGTTACTTCGGAAACTCTTTTAAGTGATCAACATGCTCCTTCAAGAATTGTTTTGGAGATATGTAATGCATTGCAAAAAAAAGGTTACGAAGTAATTGTAATGATATGCTCAGAATTAAAGTATTCATTATTGTCATGTTATAACCTATGGTTTGATCAATATTCATATAATTATACTGATAAGTATTGGGGAGAACATATAATAGACTGTGACGGATACATGGATTTTCACTTGATTCAACTTCCTGTTGATTCTGATCATACAAAAGAAGCGCAATATTTTATTTATACTATTTTAGAGCGCAAACCTTTATATGTTTGGAATGTTGGAGGGAATTCGCCTATAAATGAAATATTCGGAATGTATACAACTTTAGTATCAATGCCATGTTCGGCGGGAGTTGCAGTGTCAGAAGCAGAATTATTGATCCGATACATGAATAATGACGAAGACGTATCGGAAATAATCAAGAGTCAGTATGTAATAGACATGAATATGAATTTTAACATGAATAAAATAACCAAAAAAAGCAGGAGTGAATTTGGATTGCCTGATGACGCATTTTTGATTGCGGTTATGGGAAATAGACTTGATACAGAGATTAATGATGATTTTATTGATATTATGGTTGAAATAATTAACAATATGTCGGAAGTGTTTTTTGTTTTTATTGGAGAATATACTTGTGATTTAAATAAGTGGGGAATTGATGACAAGGTAATTAGACTTGGATTCAGATCAGATTTTGTTGATGTGATTAGTGTTATTGATTTATTTGTTAATCCCAAAAGATTAGGTGGTGGAACAGGTGGAGAAATAGCAATTCGCCTGCAAAAACCAGTTATTACACTTGGTAATTGTGATGTTGCGTCAGCAGTTAGAAGTGACAAATTCATAGTTGATTCTTATGATGAATACGTTCCGTTGATAGAAAAGTATGTGAGTAATAAGGAGTTCTATATGGAACAGGTAAGAGAATGTAATAAAGTAATTGAATTTCATAATAATTTTAATATGGAGAAAGAAATTCAACGTGTAGATGGTGAAATAAGAAAATATATTTATACCAGCTAGGAAACTGTGATGCTCGCTTTGTTCGTTAGTGATCTTGAATTAAAAAAATATAGCTATAAATGTGTATCTTGTGTCAAATTAAATATGTATATTTAATCTATGATTGTGAGATTGATATATCAGAGATTTAGTAGAATGTTGACTCTTATGTTATGAGATGATATTCTACATAATATATGAACTATCAATGATAGGGTATTGGAGGATAAAAAGATGTTAAACAACAAAACAATTCTTATAACCGGTGGTACGGGTTCGTTTGGTCATCATTTTGTGGAATACGTTCTAAAAAACTATAAGCCCAAAAAGATCATTATATATTCTCGTGACGAATTCAAACAATTCAATATGCAAAATAAATATAAAGAACACAGTGATATCTTGCGCTTCTTTATTGGTGATGTCAGGGATAAGGATCGACTTGAGAGGGCGCTTAAAGGGGTTGATTATGTTATTCATGCGGCGGCATTGAAGCAGGTTCCGGCGTGCGAGTATAATCCTATTGAAGCTATAAAGACAAACATTAACGGTGCATGTAACGTAATTGATGCATGTCTTGATACCGGTGTTAAGAAGGTAGTTGCTCTCAGTACCGACAAATCAGTAAGTCCTATAAATCTGTACGGATCTACGAAGATGGTTTCAGATAAATTGTTTGCAGCAGCTAATGCATATTCGGGATCTGACGGGACAAGCTTTGCCGTTGTAAGATATGGCAATGTTGCCGGAAGTAGAGGATCTGTTATTCCGTTTTTCCAGAACATTATCGATAATGGGGGGAAAGAACTTCCGATTACAGATTATCGTATGACAAGATTCTGGATCAGTCTTGAAGAGGGCGTTAAGCTTGTTGTAAAGGCTCTTGAGGAGGCTCGTGGAGGTGAGGTGTTCATTTCAAAGATCCCGAGTTTCAAGATAACTGATCTGGCACAGGCAATGCTTCCGGGATGTGAGATGCCGGAAGTGGGTATACGTGAAGGCGAGAAATTACATGAGGTAATGGTACCCGCTGAAGATTCTATGAGAACTTACGAGTATGATAAACATTATATTATATATCCCAATTATAACTGGTGGAATCCGGACAAATTAATACCGGGTGGTGAATTGGTTGAACCCGGCTTCATATATAGTTCAGGAACCAATAAGGAATGGATGAGTATTGAAGATATTAAGGCAAAGCTTTTGACAGATTTGGATGAACATTGATATGTTACCCAGGATTGTAAGAGGAGATAATTAATAGTATGTCGGATGAAGAAAAAGAGTTGTCTTAAGAGGAACAAAAAGTGATTCCGATATCAGCAAGAGATGAAGACTATTATGAAAAACAGGGGAGTATTAGTTAATTATGCTGAAAAATGAAATGGATCAACAGGATATATATGTTACCAGATCTTCTATGCCGTCATATGAAGAATATATAGAGGCTATAAAGCCTCTGTGGGACAGTCATTTTATTACCAATATGGGTTTATATCATAGACAATTAGAAAAGGAGTTGGCAGTATTTCTTAAAGTGCCGGAGTTATCTCTGACGGTTAATGGACATATGGCTTTGGAATTAGCTATTCAATCGTTTGGTTTTCCGGATGGAGGAGAGATAATTACAACTCCGTTCACATTTATTTCAACTACTCATGCGATAGTCAGGAACCGTCTTAAGCCTGTTTTTTGTGATATTAAAGAATCTGATGGAACAATAGATGAGACAAAGATAGAGAACCTGATCACTCCAAAAACAGTGGCAATTATGCCTGTTCATGTATTTGGTAATGTATGTAATGTTGATTACATAGAACAGATTGCATACAAATATGGTTTAAAAGTGATATATGATGCTGCTCATGCTTTTGGTATAAGATATAAGGAGAGGGGAATAGGTGATTACGGTGATGCATCTGTTTTCAGCTTCCATGCAACCAAGGTGTTCAATACAATAGAAGGCGGGGCAGTGATTTGTAAAGATCATGAACGTTATGAACGATTATATAATCTTAAGAATTTTGGGATAAGAGGCGAAAGTCTGACAGTTTCTGTAGGGGCAAATGCAAAGATGAATGAGTTCTCAGCTGTCATGGGATTATGTAATCTAAAGCACATTACCGATGAAATTGAAAACAGAAAAAAGTGTCATGATAAATATGTATCTGAATTTGAAGATGAAGAAGGTATTAGAATCTTATTGAATACTAAAGAACAAAATAGAAATTATGCTTATTTCCCTATTGTGGTTACATGTAATAACAGTATGCATATCAGGGATAAGATATATGATAATTTGAAAGAAATCGGTGTACATGCAAGAAAATATTTCTGGCCAATTACTGCAGATCAGGCCTGCTTTAGAAATCAATACAGAGATGCAGATCTGAAAGTTGCACGCAGCATGTCGGATGCAATATTGTGTTTGCCTATATATAGTGGATTGAGTGTAAAAGATGTAAGTACTATTGCTAAATGTGTTAAAGAGTCATTGGAGTGAGATAAGGGAAAGGAAATTGTATGGATATAGCGATCTACGGAGCAGGAGGTTCCGGAAGAGAACTGGAGGAAATGCTTGTTTCTTATCCGGAACTGAGAGGTTTATGGGATGATATCATTTTTATAGATGATACAAAGGAACAGGGTACTTTCAGAGGTTATCAGGTTATGCCTTATGAGAGGATTGTTGAACTGTATTCACCTGAATCGCTTGAAATTGCTATTGCCGTCGGAGAACCGGCCTCGAGAGAGCTATTGTTAAATAAAGTAAAAAATTCAGGATATAAACTTGCAACAGTAGTTTGTCCACTGGCAAAAATAAGTAAAAGCGCATATTTGGGTGAAGGTGTTATTATAATTGAAAAAAATGTACTTGTTTCTGAGGATGCACATATTGGTGATAATGTATGGGTTAATGCAAATGCAATAATCGGGCATGATGTGCGAATTGGAAATAATTGCCAAATCTCTTCCTTCGCTTTTATTGGAGGGAGAACCCGAGTAGACGAAAATACTTATATAGGTGCTGCTGCTGCAATACGGGAAAATATACAGATAGGGCATGATACTATCATATCAATGGGGGCAATAGTTTTAAAAGATGTAAGGGATTATAAAATTGTTATGGGTAACCCCGCACGTGAAATCGCAGAAAATAAAGATAGAAGAGTATTTAAATAATATCTAGGAGCTATAGTAAATTATGGTATCTTCAAATAATAAAAATGCAATCATTACAGGAACAAATCGTGGTATTGGGAGAGAGCTTGTTAATGCCTTTGCTAAAAACGGTTATAACATATGGGCGTGTACACGAAAAAAAGACGAGTCATTTGAGGCAGAGCTTGAAGATATTGCGTTAAAATGCAATGTCTGGATAAAGAATATATGTTTTGATTTGGCGGATGAAAATGAAATCAAGACAGGGATAAAACAGATACTTTCTGATAAGAACAATATAGATGTGTTGATAAATAATGCCGGAATTCCTTATGGGGGATCGTTTGCAATGACTTCAATGTCAAAAATGAGAGAAGTATATGATATAAATGTGTTTGCACAGGTTCAAATAATGCAACTTGTTTCCAGACAGATGATGAGGCAGAGATCAGGCTGTATCATTAATATGTGTTCAGTAGGCGGTATTGAAACCAGTCCCGGTTATCTGGCTTATGGTTCTAGTAAAGCGGCATTGATATGGATTACAAAGTCAGTATCAAGAGAGCTTGGTCCGTACAATATCAGAGTTAATGGTATAGCGCCCGGACTCATAGATACTGACATGGGTAATTATAAGTCGGAAAAGGAATTGAATAAGGTTTTGGACAGAATGAGCATACACAGAATGGGAAGACCGGAAGAAGTTGCAAAGGCTGCATTGTATATTGCTTCGGAAGATGCAGAATACATGACAGGACAGATAATGATACTTGACGGGGGACGAGTATGATGAATGAAAATATTATAGATGATTGTTATAAACTTGCAAAGTTAATGCGTATTAAAGCTCTCGAGATGGCACAGACAACAGGAAAAGCCGGAACACATCTTGGTGGAAGTTTTTCTTCAATGGATATAATTGCTACATTGTATGGTGGAATAATGAATTATCATAAGGATGAGCCTGACTGGGATGGCAGAGACAGGTTTATTACAAGCAAAAGACATTGTTATCTTGCAAGTTACTCCGTTCTTGAAATAATTGGAATGATCAATAATGAACAGTTGATGAGCTTTCACACTGATGGTGGTCTGCTTGCCGGATATCCATGGAATACCGATGTTGGTTTGGATTATTCTGGAGGAAGTCTGGGAATGGGACTGTCTGTTGGTATTGGTATGGCTCTTGCGGCAAGAAGAAGAGGCATGAATTATAAGGTATATGTTCTTTTGGGAGATGGTGAATGTAACGAGGGATCGAATTGGGAAGGTTTTATGTCTGCCGCCAAGTATTCGTTAGATAATCTTATTGTTATAATTGATAATAATCATATGCAGTTTGATGGTCGGGAAGAAGATATTATGCCTATGGGGTCATTGAAAGAGAAACTTGAGGCATTTGGATTTGCATCAATCGGTGTCAATGGACATTCAATAGAAGAATTATACGAGGCTTTCAATATGCAGCATCCGGGGAAGCCGTTAGCTATTGTCGCTGAGACAATTAAAGGATATGGTCTCCCAAGTATTGAGAATAGACCTGAATCGCATCATGCAAGATTGAATGAGCAGGATAGCGAATATATGATTCGAAGGATAGAGGAGGGCATATATGATAGAGTATAATAGGAGAAACATGCGCTCATGGTCTATTATGGGCATTAATCCTTCGGTATGGAGTATTGGATTTGATCAAGTGGCGGAATCAAGGGATGATATCTCTGTTATTACAGCAGATTTGTCAAGATTCTCAGGACTTGAAAGAATGACAGGAAAGTATCCGGATATATTTTACAATGTCGGAATTGCTGAACAAAATATGCTTGGAATTGCTGCGGGGATGGCAATGGAGGGATTACAGGTTTATGTTACAACATATGCTCCATTTGTAACATTCAGGTGTGCTGATCAGGTAAGACACCTTATGGGAAATATGAATCTTGATATAAAAGCAATAGGTTCATCGGCAGGACTTACATCAGGCTGGTCAGGAACTGCTCTTTTGTCGTTGAATGACATTGCATTTATGAGAAGTATTCCTAATATGACCGTAGTATCGCCGGCAGATTGTACGGAAGCGGTGAAGATGATGTCAGCAATCTCATCTATTAAAGGACCTGTATATATGCGTTTATGCGGAACCACGTCTATCCCGATGGTTTACAGCGATGATTATGCATTTGAAATAGGAAAAGCCGTTCAATTACAGAACGGAGAAAGAATCGCATTGATTGCCACGGGAATTGATATGGTTACTGAGGCGTTAAAAGCGTCAAAAATGCTTGAAGAAGAAAAGGGTATAAAACCTACAGTTGTAAATATGCATACGATTAAGCCGCTTGATAAAGAATGTATTGGACAATTGGCGAAAAATCATGAACTTATAGTTACGGTCGAGGAGCATAATATAATCGGTGGTATGGGTTCAGCTGTTTCTGAAGTATTAGCCGGAAATGGTTGGAACTGCAGGCAGCTTTTTATTGGAATCAACGATGCAAACTGCAAAATGGGCGGAAGAAACTATATGCTTGGACAAGTAGGGTTGCTTGCAGATGAGATATACACAAAAATTCTGAAGAATATAGGAGCATAGATATATGATTGATGATTTTTATAAATATAATCCATATGAGTTGGACAGATCGGATAAAAATCAATTGCTGACCAATGAATTGGTTGAACTTACAGAATTTCATAATAATAGGTGCCCCGAGTATGCTAATTTTCTTGAAGCTGTGAATTATAAAAAAAACAGCGTAAATTCTGTGGAAGATATTCCTTTTTTCCCGGTAAGACTGTTCAAGGAATATGATTTGCTCAGCGTTAAAAGAGAAGATATTTTCAAAGTAATGACTTCATCCGGAACCACAGGACAGAGTGTTTCCAAGATATATGTTGATAAAGAGACTGCTATGATTCAACAGAAAGTCATGATACGAATATTGAGTGATTATTGGGGAAAAAAAAGACTGCCGATGATCATTGTTGATACTCCTGCGGTATTAAAAGACAGACAGATGTTTACTGCGCGTGGTGCTGCAATACTTGGTCTTCAGGTGGCTGCCAGAGAGATGGTCTATGTTTTAAATGATGATATGAGCTTAAATAATGAAAAATTGGATGCTTTCTTTGAAAAATATCCGGATCAGCCATTTATAATTTTTGGTTTCACATTTATGGTGTGGAAGCATTTTTATCAGGAATTAAAAAGAAATAATCATAAATATGATATGAATAAGGCATGGCTTATGACAGGCGGAGGCTGGAAAAAACTAGAGGCTGATGCGGTTTCCAGAGAAAAATTTAAAAATGATATCAATGAAATCTGTGGAATAAAACATTTTATTGATCATTATGGAATGGTTGAACAGACCGGATGTATATACGCAGAATGTGAATATGGTCATTTGCACGCAAGTATTTTTTCGGATGTTATTATTCGTGATTTTAAGGATTTTTCTGTTTGTTCTCATGGCAGACAAGGAATTATTCAGGTTGTTTCCGCGCTTCCGCATTCTTATCCGGGACATTCTTTGCTTACGGAAGATGAGGGTATTGTTCTTGGTGAAGATGACTGTCCGTGCGGACGTAAAGGAAAGTATGTTAAAATTATCGGAAGAATGCAGAATGCTGAGTTAAGGGGGTGTAGTGATACATATGCAGATAAATACAGAAGAACTTGAATTCCTTGTAGGTAATCATGATATTTTGTGTGAAATGCCGCAGATTTCCGTCCTGCCGATGTTTTCAGATAAGATTGTAGCTTTTTTGGGGGCTTTGTCACGTGAATTATTAAATGATAAAAGAAGTAAAAAATTTGTTGATGTTATTTCATATGCATATTGGATCAGAAAAGCTTCCATAGAAAAAAACAGAGATAAACATATTGACAGGAAGTGTCGTATCGGAAGAGGTGTTGCATTTCATGTTGCGCCTTCTAATGTTCCGGTTAATTTTGCCGTTTCTATGACTTCGTCTATGTTGGCGGGGAATATTACGTTAATAAGGGTATCTAATAAGAAATTTGAACAGGTTGATATAATATGTGATGCAATGAATAAGTTGTTAGAGGATGAATTCAATTATCTTGCAGGTTATATATGCGTTATCAGATATGATCACAGTGATATCATTACACAGGAGTTGTCTGACATATGTGATGTACGAATTGTCTGGGGTGGAAACAGAACGATAAGGGAAATAAGAAAAGCTGTGCTTCCGCCAAGAGCTATAGAAATGACATTTGCAGACAGACATTCCATTGCGGTTATTGATTCTGATTATTATCTTCTTCAAGATGCGGATGAGGTGGCAAAAGGATTTTATACAGATACATATTATACCGATCAGAATGCCTGCAGTTCTCCGAGACTTGTTGTCTGGACAGGTAATAAAGTCGAAGAGGCCAGAAAACTCTTTTGGAGTAAATTAGGTGAATTAGCAGTTAAAGATTATGACATGAAACCTATACAGGCTGTTGATAAGTATACGTCTTTTTGTACGCTTGGGATGGGTCATAAAGGTATGAAGCTGGTTTCAGATGATAATTATGTTGTAAGGATTGAGGTAGACAATCTGTATCCTGAACTTATGGAGTATAAAAACAGTGGAGGTTATTTTTTTGAATATTATGCCGGGGAACTTGACGATATTGTGCCGGTTCTGACAAAGCAATGTCAGACCGTTTCCGTGCTTGGAATAGACAAAAAAGATATTAGGGATATAGTATATAAATACGGAGTCAGGGGGGTAGACCGAATAGTTCTGCTTGGACAGACAATGGGACTTGAATTCATATGGGATGGTTATAAGATGATAGAAAATATGTCCAGATTTGTGTATATAGGAGAATATGAATGATGAGAAGATTAGAAGGGAAGAACGCGATTATTACCGGAGCAGGCAGAGGGCTTGGAAAAGCTTTTGTAAAAGCCTTTGCAATGGAGGGATGCAGTATATGGGCGATAACCAGATCTGACCGGGAAGAGTTTAGGGAATATATTACCGGACTGGAAGAAGAATACGATATAACAATAGAGAATGTTATTGCAGATCTTGCGTCTGAAGATAGTATAAAGAATGCTTATAAACATATTAATTCTCAAAAGAAATCTATCGATATATTAATTAATAATGCCGGTATTGCACATATGGGATTATTCCAGCTTACAAAAATGGAATTTGTTAAACAGCTGTACATGGTTAATGTTATTGCGCCTATGATTTTCTCTCAACTTGTAATGCGCAATATGAGCAGGCAGCAATCAGGGAGAATCGTTAATGTTGCCTCGACTGCAGCAGAAGAGGTATACGAGGGAAATGCTGTATATGGTTCATCAAAAGCTGCACTGGTTGCTTTCACAAAATCATTTGCAGCAGAGACTATGAAGTATGGTGTAACAGTTAATGCCATTGCGCCGGGGCTTATTAATACTGATATGAGTAAGGTTTTTGAAGGAAGCGATCCCAAGGAGCCGATCAGGCATACAGCATTAGGAAGGAAGATTGAACCATCTGAAATAGCAGATGTTGTTATTAATATGCTATCAGATGATATGAATATAATAAATGGGACTGTTATAACTATAAATGGCGGTCATAAATAATCATATAATGGAGGACATGAAAATGACAAATTTGGAAAAGTATAATCAGGCATTTATTGAAACTTTGGAGGTAGCCAAAGAGCAGTTGGAAGGACTTGAATATCAGCAGATAGCAAATTGGGATTCAGTAGGACATATGACTTTGATAGCTGCGATTGAAGATGCATTTGATATTATGATGGATACTGACGATATTATTGATTTGAGTTCCTATGAAAAGGGAAAGGAAATACTTTCTGCTAATTATGATATCGAGTTTTAATCACAATCTTGAATAAAGCTTTTTTCAAACACGCTTTGGTTATTATATCCCGGAGGGATTATTATACTCTCCTTACTTGAAACAGGGGAGAATGGAGAGGTGTTTATGGAGTATTTGTGTGGAAACGATAATAGACAGCTATATAAGAAAGTGTTGCCTGTATATTCTGAACAGGTATGTGATTTTTTAAATTCATATTCCACTGCTATTCTTCGCGACTCTGAGGCAAAAACTTACCCGGATGTTGTGACATTTGCATTCTGGGCCAGGAAGTCAAACATACGGAAGAAAAAAGAGGATTACATAAGCAGGTTTGATAATCAGATACACATGGGCAGAGGACTTGTATTTCACATAGCTCCGTCTAATGTGCCTGTAAACTGTATGTTTACCTATGCCTTCGGACTTCTTGCAGGGAATTCTAATATAGTGCGTATACCTTCTAAGGAATTTCCACAGATCAACTGTATGCTTAGAATAATGAATGATGTCATTAAGGAAGAGGAATATAAGGATATATATAATATGACTTCATTTGTAAGATATGATCGGTCTGAGAGGGCATGTACTGAAGAATTCTCTTCAATGTGTGATGTCAGGGTAATATGGGGCGGCGACAACACGATTCGTGATATCAGAAGTATAGAACTGCCGGTAAGAAGTACGGAGATTACTTTTGCAGACAGGTATTCGTTTGGAATTGTTGATGCAGATACTATTCTTGAGATGTCAGACGAGGAGTTGGATAAACTGGCTGAAGGCTTCTATAATGATACATATCTTATGGATCAGAATGCATGTTCTACACCACATTTGATATGTTTTATTAAATCTGGGAATAAGACATGCGAGGATGCAACAGATTGTGTAAATGCGGAAGCGGTCAGTACAGAGTGTGACCAAACAGATTATGCCAGGGAGAGATTCTGGACAAGCGTTGCCAAGACTGCTGTTAAGTATGATCTGGCAGATATCAAGGTGAGCGGGAAGTATGCCGACTTGTGTGAGATGATAATGAGTGACGATAACTCTTCAAGGAATTGTATAATATCAGAAGTAAAAAGGTATGATAATCTACTATACGTTTGTAAGCTTGATACGATCCCTTCGGATGTGGTAAACAGCTGCCGTGGAAGATATGGATTGTTTTACGATTGTACAATTAATTCGCTTGAAGATATAGCAGTTTTATCTGATACTAAGGTTCAGACATGTGCTGTATGTGGCATATCGGAAGATAAAGTCAGGGATTATGTAATTAATAATAGTTTCAGAGGAATTGACAGGGTTGTTGATTTCGGAAAAACACTGGACATAGATGTGATATGGGATGGATACGATTTGATAGGATCTATGAGCAGGATTGTTAATTGAAAATTAATTCTTTATTAGAATGTAGGTAAAGTGAAGATATGTACATTTCAAAAATGTAAGTAAATAGGGGAGTTGTGGTCCGGAATGATATTAGATACCATGCTTGACAGAAATCCATACACTGATGCTCATACTGAGAAGAACAGCCTGCTTCTTGAAAGACTTAATGAGCTTACTGATCATTATTATAATGATTGTTCGGAATACAGGCGTTTCATTGACGTACTTCATAATGGCAGAACAAAATATGACTCTTTGGATGATATTCCTTTCTTGCCGGTTAAGATATTTAAGCAAATGGAACTGAAATGTGTGCCGGATGAAGATATTTTTAAGACAATGACTTCTTCAGGAACTACAGGACAGCAGGTTTCTAAGATATTTCTTGATAGGCAGACTGCCGGTATGCAGCAAAAAGTTCTTACAAGGATCGTGTCTGAATATACAGGCAATTCAAGGATGCCGATGATAATACTGGACTGTCCGTCGGTTCTTAAGAATCGTAATATGTTCTCGGCAAGAGGAGCGGGAATTCTCGGTTTCTCTTTATTTGGTTCTAAGAAAATATATGCATTTACAGATGATATGGAACTTAATATTGATGAGATCAGACAGTTTCTTGAGAAGTATTCTGGACAGACCATATTCTTGTTTGGTTTTACATATATGATATGGCAGTATTTTTATAAAAAGTTAAAAGATATCGGTGAATATCTTCCTTTGGAAAATGGTGTAATGATACATGGAGGCGGCTGGAAGAAGCTGATCAATGAAGCTGTATCAAAAGAAGAATTCAAGTCAGGGCTTAATGAAGTGTGTGGAATAAAAAGCGTCCACGATTATTACGGAATGGTTGAACAGACCGGTTGTATATATATGGAATGCGAATGCGGTCATTTGCATGCGAGTGTTTTTTCGGATGTTATAATAAGAGATATGAAGGATTTCTCGGTATGTGAGAATGGCAAAAGAGGGGCAGTTCAGGTATTATCTTCACTTCCATGGTCATATCCGGGGCATTCAATATTGACGGAAGATATGGGCTGTGTATTAGGTGAAGATGATTGCCCATGTGGAAGAAAAGGAAAGTATATTGAGATATATGGACGAATGAAGAATGCTGAAGTAAGGGGTTGCAGTGACACGTTTGAAAAGAAATAGAAAGAAGGTATGATCAGTGTTTTTTAATATTGAAAAAAAAGATGCAGATCGATTGGCGGCAATATCTGATGACGGGAAAACAATAACTTATGGTGAATTAATACAGACAGTAAATGATATAAAAAATGTTATTGGCACCAGAAATCTTGTATTCATATTGTGTCGTAACGTTATTGCATCTCTTGTCGGATATGTAAGTATGCTTGGCTCCGAAAATGTTCCGTTGTTGTTGTCTGCTGAACTGGATGAGGAATTGCTTGGATATCTTCTGGAGACATATAAACCCAATTATATATGGTGTCCTGAGGGTATCAATGACCGATTCGGAGAGTTAAAGAATAATAATATCAGTCTTTACAGTTTTGATGATTATTCGTTGTTGCGTTATTCTGAAGAAAAGGCCAAATTGTTTGATGATCTTGCTTTACTGTTGACTACTTCCGGTTCTACCGGAAGTCCGAAGCTCGTTCGTCAGAGTTATAATAATATCATTGCCAATGCAAAATCTATAGTTGAGTATTTGGAGATCGATAGTTCAGAACGCCCCATCACCATGCTCCCGATGAATTATACATATGGATTGTCGGTGATCAATAGTCATCTATTATGTGGCGCAACAATTCTTATGACAGAAAGCGGTTATACTCAGAGACCGTTCTGGAATTTTTTCAGGGAGAAACAGGCAACATCTATTGTCGGGGTTCCGTATACTTATGAGATATTGAAGAAACTCAGATTCTTCAGGATGAAGTTGCCTTCGTTAAGGTATATGACGCAGGCAGGAGGAAAACTGCTACCTGAGCTTCATAAGGAGTTTGCTGAGTATGCTTTGGAAAACAATGTGAGATTTTATGTTATGTATGGTCAGACAGAAGCAACTGCAAGGATGTCATATCTTCCGTATGAAAAATCATTGGAAAAATATGGTAGCATGGGGATTGCTATTCCCGGGGGTGAATTCTCTTTGATTGATGTTGAGGGGAATGAGATTGATGAAGCGGACACAATTGGAGAATTGGTGTATAAGGGACCTAATGTAACGCTTGGTTATGCAGAGTGCAAGGCAGATCTGGCTAAAGGTGATGAGCGCCATGGTACGCTTGTAACAGGAGATATGGCAAAGCGCGATGCTGAAGGATATTATTATATTGTGGGAAGGAAAAAACGTTTCTTAAAAATATACGGTAATCGTGTGAATCTTGATGAATGTGAACGTTTAATCCAGAGTGAATATGAAGATGTGGAGTGTGCCTGTGTTGGCGAGGATGATCATATGAGAATATTTGTTACATCAAAAGGTATTGAAGATTCTGTATTGAATTATATATCGGAAAAAACCGGGCTTAACAGGAAAGCGTTTGAAGTTAACTATATTGAGTTTATCCCAAAGAATGAATCAGGAAAGAAGTTGTATAAGAATCTTTGAATAAGGGGAACATGTTAATGATTAGTTTATTTGAAAAGATTAAAAATGATGTGTATGTTATAGCTGAAATGTCAGCAAATCATGCCGGTAAAATTGAAAATGCATATAAGATCATTGAAGAGGCGGCAAAAGCCGGAGCTGATTGCGTTAAGATTCAGACATATACGGCTGATACCCTTACAATTGATTGTGATAAGGAACCTTACAGGATTAAAGGTGGATTGTGGGATGGATATACATTTTATAATTTATATAAAGAAGCATTCACTCCATGGGAATGGCAGGACAAGTTGAGAGATAAATGCCTTTCTGTAGGAGTTGATTTTCTTTCAACGCCATTTGACAGGACGGCTGTTGATTTCCTGGAAAATTTAGACGTTGGTTTCTATAAGATCGCCTCTTTTGAACTGGTTGATATTCCGCTTATTGAGTATGTTGCAAGTAAGCATAAACCTATTATCATGTCATGTGGTATGGGAAATATTGAAGAGATTAATGAGGCTTTGGCTGCATGTTCGAGGAATGGCAATGAAGATGTAATACTTTTAAAGTGCTGCAGTCAATATCCCGCAAAATATGAAGATCTTAATCTTTCCGTTATTTCAGACATGGAAAAGAGATTCAACAAAGTGATTGGGTTGTCGGATCATTCATTTGGCTCGGTAGCTCCGGTTCTTGCAGTGGGATATGGGGCTAAAGTAATTGAAAAGCATGTATGTCTGAGTAGAGATATGGAAAGTGCTGATTCAGGTTTTTCAATGGAAATGACTGAATTTGCACAGATGGTTGAAGATGTTCATAACGCTGTAAAGGCTGTTGGAAGGCCGACATATGACCTTACGGAAAACGAGAAGAGCGGATTAAACGGACGCAGATCCCTTGTTGCGGTAAGCAGTATAAAAAAAGGAGATGTGTTCAGCGTTGATAATATCAAAAGTGTCAGGCCGGCAATAGGTATAAAGCCCAAGTATTATTATCAGCTGATTGGTGAAAAAGCAAAGTGTGATTATGAGTTTGGGGATCCTATAAGACCGGAAGAAATCATGTAATATATTACCTATTGAAAGGTTCAGGAACTATGGAAAATGTAAAAAGATGTTTTCGTAAAATTAGGGAATCTGATCTTGAAACAATAATGGAATGGCGTATGAGACCCGATATCACTAAATTCATGTATACAGATCCGAAGCTGACTATTGAGGAACAGAAAAAATGGTTTGAAAAGATCAGTAAAGATAAGGATTCATTTTATCGAATCATCGATCTTGACGGAATGCCTGTTGGTCTTATATGTCTGGTGGATTGGGATAAGGAAAACAGTATTATTCACTCGGGAGGATATATAGCGGAAAAAGAGGGACGCAGCCTTCAGAATATTGTTGACGTAAATATGAATCTGTACGATTACGCTTTCAGTGTATTAAATGTAAATAAGAGTGCATTTGAGATCATGAGTAATAATATGAACCAGGTTCGATGGATGAAAAGAATTGGAGCAACTGTTGAAGGCATAGCAAGGCAGGCTATCAGAAAAAACGGCGAATATTATGACTTGTATCTTATGAGTATTTTAAAAGAGGAATGGGATTTAATCCGTAATAAGAATCATTTTAATAAATATGAAATTGAGTGAGAACTATGATAGGTATCAGAGCAGATGCTAACGAACATATATCTATGGGACATGTAATGAGATGTATGACAATCGCTGACGCATTAAAGGATAAAGGTGAGGATGTCATTTTCATTATATCTGATCCGGAAACGAAAGAGTTTATAACCGGGCGTGGATATGAAAATATATGTCTGAATAATGATTATACAGATAAAGATTCTGAAACATGCTTATTAAAAGATATAATAATTGAAAAAGATATTAAATGTATGTTGCTCGATTCATATGAGGTGACACCGGTATATATGAAGGAATTAATGAAAATGATTCCGGTTGTATATATAGATGATATTATGAATTTCGATTATTCTGCATCGGTAATAATCAATTATTCGATTGATGCATCTTCAGACAATTATCAGGGATGTGCATGTGACAGTTATCTTCTGGGAAGCAGGTATACTCCGTTAAGACGAGAATTCAGAATGACAAAACGTGGGATAAATGATCAAAAAAAGATAATGGTTACTTCAGGTGGGTCTGATCCATATAATGCGCTTATCCGTATTTCAGAAGGATTACTGAATTCTTCTTGTATCGGTAAAGATGTATGTATTAACGTTATTGCCGGAAGGTTTTGCAATAATATAGACAAGTTGCAAAAACTGGCAGATGCTAATATTGATAGGATGAAGGTTTATATCAATGTTCCTGATATCTGGAATGTTATGGCTGAGTCATATCTGGCAGTATCTGCGAGTGGGACTACTGTTGCGGAGCTGTGCTCAATGGGAATACCGGTAATTAATTATATAATAGCCGATAACCAGATAAACGGTGTTAATGCATTGTTAAAACATGATGCGATTGTATATGCCGGGGATATGCGTAATGATCCGGATGATACCGTATCTAAAGCAGTTGACAGGGTACGTGCATTTATTGACGGAGAGCTGGATTATGAGCATTATTCAAATATCGGAAAAGAATTGTATGATGGTAATGGCGCAGCGAGAATAGCTGAGAAAATTGTTGGATTAATATAATTATTCGTTGTTAGTTAACTCCCCCTGTACATCGGTGTATGCACAGGGGGATATTACAAATAGTTGATTGATTTTTAACGCATTAGGTGATAATATAGTTAGGAGTGTGTATTTTATTCACTTGGACAATGTAAGGCTGCAAAAAGCCAATATTGACTGGAAGCTGCTAATAGTATATCAGAGTTATCATATTTAATTGATATAAAAACATTTGGAGGAGTATAATGTATAAATGTATTGCAATTATTACCGCGCGAGGTGGCTCGAAGAGAATACCTAAGAAGAATATAAAAGAATTCTGTGGTAAACCGATCATTGCGTATAGTATTGAAGCAGCGATGGAGTCCGGAGTTTTTGATGAAGTAATGGTTTCGACAGACAGCGAGGAGATTGCAGATGTAGCGCGGAGATATGGAGCTGTCATACCTTTCTATCGTTCAGAAGAGACAAGTAATGACTTTGCATCAACAGATGATGTATTGCATGAAGTTATTGAAAGGTACGAGAACATGGGTAAGCAGTTTGAATCGTTTTGCTGCATTTATCCAACAGCACCGTTTATAAGTGCAGATAGATTAAAGGAAGCCTATAGTCTTATTGATCAGGGTGCAGATGAAGTTATTCCTGTTGTAAAATATGACTATCCACCACAACGTTCATTTGTTATAAGAGATGGTAATATTGTTTTTCAATACCCGGAAAATGAATATAAAAGAAGTCAGGATCTTGAACCGATCTATCATGACAGCGGACAGTTCTATTTTCTCAAAACCAAAGAGTATTGTTCAAAAAAGTCTCTGTTATGTAAAAAAACAGTTCCTTTAGTGTTAACGGATATGGAAGTTCAGGATATTGATACAATAGAAGACTGGAATATGGCAGAGCTAAAATATAAGATATTGAATAATATGAAATTTGATTAAAAGAGGAAATGTTTACTATTTCCCAAACACCCCAAAACAACGGAGGCCTTACATGATCGCGATCAGAGTTGATGCCAATAACATAATATCCACAGGACATCTCATCAGATGTATTACGGTTGCGGATGCAATCAAAGCCGAAGGTGAGGATGTACTGTTTATTACTGCTGACGACTATGCCGGTGATATTCTGAAGAAGAGCGGGTATACATACATTTCGCTTGGGACGGATTATTCCAAGCCGCACTCTGAGATAGAGGCTCTGCTTACGGTTCTTAAGGAGCATGGTATTGAGAGGATGTTGCTTGATTCCAACAGGATCGACCAACAATATATCAATTCAGTGGGGAAACATGTTAAGTTGTCTTATTTTGATGATTCGAACAGAATGTATAAAGGGCTTGCGTGTGTGATCCAGTATTCGCCATTTGCGGATTGGGGAGAGTATCTGCAGAGTTATTGCGGTACTTCGACAGGCATATTCATAGGCTCGGCGTATGCACCGTTAAGGCCGGAATTTTCGGAAGTTGAGAGAAGCGTTAAGAAGTCTGTTGACGGTATTATGATCGCTACCGGCGGAACGGATCCGATGTCCGTGTCGTACAAGCTTACGGAATTGCTTGCTCAGTCTGAAGAATTGGCGGGTGTTAAGATCAATGTGGTGGTTGGATATATGTATGACAATGTTGAGGCATATAACCGACTGGCTTCGCAGTATGATAATATTGTGTTGTATCAAAACGACTTTTTGATGTCGGATGTAATGTGTGATTCTGATATTGCCGTATCGGCAGGAGGCACCACGCTTCTTGAGTTGTGTGCCTGCGGAACGCCGACGGTTGCCTTTGCATTCACGGATGATCAGAATGAATCGGTAAGACAGATGATCAATTATAAATATATGGTTGGTGTCGGGGATATAAGGATATCTCTCGATTACAAATTAAAAGCGATTAAGGATTATATTATTGAATTAAGTAAGGATTATGATAAGCGTTTCGGTATGTCTAATCATATGAGAACTCTTGTTGATGGAAAAGGCGCCATCAGGATAGCAAAGGGTATAATAGAGAGTTAACGATAGAGGAGGTTATTATAAAAGTATGAGTCGAGTTTCAGACGACGTTAGCAAGAAAAACGTCCAAATTGATAATAAATCTGCAAAAACAGGCAACGTAGCCGCCCAAGTAGGGAATAAATCTGCTAAAGCAGGCAAAGAATCTTCACAAGCAGGGAATAGATCCGTTAAAGCAGGAAATAGATCCGCGCAAACAGGTAACAAAACCGGTGAGGATGGTAGCAGTAGTGTAGAGGCATATGATGCTTCCGCACAATCAACAGCCGAAAGCAATTCAGTGAAGAAGAATGACACCTTGAAGAAAGTGATTGCTTTCCTTAAGGATTTTGATTACTATTATCTGCTTGCTCCGGCATGCATTCTCGTTTTGTTCTTTGTTTATTCGGCATTTACGGGATATTGGCCATGGAAAGCCAATCCTTATAATTCATTTACTCTTCAGGCAAATGCATGGCTGCACGGGACGCTTAATCTTCCCGATGGTGAGAATTATGCATATCTTGAACTGGCAATATTTGAAGGGGACTATTTTGTGAGTTTTCCGCCGTTCCCGTCATATGTATTATTGCCGTTTGCGTTTTTTTGCGGACTGAATACTCCGGATGGATTCATTGTAATGGCCTTTGCGATGATAGGGGCATTGTATGCTTACAGACTGTGCAAGGAATTTCTTGGTGAGGACAGAAAGGAATCATCATTTCTTCTTGCAATGCTCATATATCTTGGAAGTAATACGTTGTTCTTTACAATGTCAAGCTGGGTATGGTTCATGGCGCAGACAATGTCATTTACATTCACGATCCTGGCATTTTTCTATTCGGCCAAGGCTAAGCCGGGTTGGTCACTTGCATTCTGGGCTATGGCAGTAGGCTGCAGACCGTTCCAGATATTATTCCTTCCGGTGCTTCTTATACTGATGATAAGAACATGGGATAAAAATGAAAAAGGATTTTCTTTCGTTAAAAAGCTTAAGACAGAATGGTACAAAGGTATTCCGTGTCTTGCGATCGCAGTATCGTATTGTATGCTTAATTATGCAAGGTTTGGAAGTATTATCGAATTCGGTCACAATTATCTTCCGGAATTCACGAGAGAGAAGAATGGTCAGTTCAGCATCGAATATCTGATGAGTAACCTTGGTCATATGTTCAGACTTCCGGTCATGACCGGAGATGAGGGAGGTAACAGGCTGAATTTCCTGAATGCGGACGGTATTGCAATATGGCTTGTTAATCCGATATTTATCCTGCTTATCATTACATTGATATACAGGATCATCAAAGTCAGGGACATGGATACGTATACGACTATACTTATATTTGTGCTTGCATGTGTTCATATAGTGATTCTCTGTATGCACAGGACCCTAGGCGGGTGGCACTTTGGAAACAGATACACCTGCGATATGCTTCCGTCGGTGCTCGTAGGAATATTGCTCAGTATGCCGAAGAGTGATAAGTTCATGGTTTTGCCGAGACTTATATTCATATTTGGATTTGCGCTTAACCTTGTGGGCACGATCGCGGCATATAATTATTGGATATAATTTTTATTAGAAAGGAAAATTATTATGTTTGGTTCAATTACCGGCAATATCGTTGGTACATTATATTTTCTTGCATTTCATGTTTGCGGAATTATTATAGCTTTGAGGCTGCTTAGAAATGAGAAGCTAAGTTTTAAGCTCCTTATGGGATCGGTACTTGGAAGCGTGGGTGTTCACTGGTGTCCGGTTCTGTTCTCGTTTATGTTTGATTTTACGGTGACTTCTCATATAAGCGGACTTGTCTTCTTTACATTTATAACAGTGCTTGTTCTGATGCTCACCACTCCCATGAAGGCTAAAGCGACAGGAGCTTCAGGGATTAATTCAAGACAAAACAGCGGCAAAAAAGGAGCTCAGCGTAATAAAACCATGCAACAAAATAAGGGTAAAGACAGTACTTTACGTAAGAGCGGCAACAATGCTTCCGCTAATTCTTCTGCCGGTAAGAATACAAATAACGGTTCAACTCAAAATGAAGGAATCAGGTTCTCATTATCCTCCATCAAAGATTATCCGTTCCTTCTCATAGGGATTCCTTTATTCATTTTCTTCTGTATTATGTTATGGAATCATACGATCGTTGAATATGATGACGGTGCAATATACACGGGACAGTGTACCTATGGTGATATGAACATGCATCTTGGTTTTATAACAAGTATTACCGATCAGCAGACATTCCCGCCGTATTATTCGATCCTTCCCGATGCAAAGCTTGCGTATCCGTTCCTTTCGGATGCGATATCGTCAAGTGTGTATATATGGGGAGCAACATTAAGATACGCATATATGCTTCCTATGTGGGTGGCAATTCTTCAGGTAATGCTTGGAATGTACGCATTTGCATCTGAATGGCTTAAGAATAAATGGAAAGCATTCCTTGCATTTGTATTATTCTTCTTCAACGGCGGCTTTGGGATTATATACTTCTTCAATGGAAGTTATACATTTGATGATCTGATGAACGGTTTTTACAACACCCCGACCAATCTTGTGGATGTTAATGTCAGATGGACCAATACTATTGTTGACATGCTTCTTCCGCAGCGTGCAACGCTGTTCGGATGGGCACTGCTGTTTCCTGTGATGTGTCTTATTCATAAGGCATGGACGAAAAATAAAAAGAAGTATTACATAATCGCCGCGGTTATAGCCGGTGCGATCCCGATGGTTCATACGCATTCGTTCCTTGCTCTCGGCATTATATGCTTTGGATGGCTTCTTGCTGATATGGCGAGACGTTCAGGAGTGCTTGTATGGTCGGATGAGATCGAAAGATCAGATAATGAGAAGATCATGCGTATCGTGCTTGCCTGTATAGTGGCAGCAGGACTGATATTGTTCTCGGTATTGTCATATATGAACCTTGGCGACGAAAAGGGCGGAATGCTGTATATAGGATTATGTGTGGGATTCCTTGCAATTCTCTTTATGTTTCTTGTATTCTTCTTTTACAAGTCGTCAAAAGATACGAGAATGCTCATATTGAAAGGCTGGGGAGTATTTCTTGTGATCGTCCTTGTGCTTGCACTTCCACAGCTCATGTTCTGGACGTTCAAACAGGTATCGGGCGGTACCATGCTTCACGGACATTTCAATTGGTCCAATGAGGGAGAAGTTGCGGATCCTTATATATTATTTTATCTGAAGAATATTGGCATGACGGGAATACTGTTCATTCCTGCATGGATTCTCGGCAAAAAGAAGGACATTGCACGGGTTATGCCTGCACTTATCATATGGTTCATAAGCGAGCTTGTCGTATTCCAGCCGAATAACTATGATAATAACAAGCTGCTTCTCGTAGCTTATATGCTTATATGTTGTTTCGTTGCAGATGCTATTATCACCTGGCTTGGAATACTGGCCAAGACTGTTGCCGCAAAGACAGGGCAGGTTATCGTCTCCAGAGTGGTAAATGGAGTGATAGTGACTATACTTGCCGTAGTTTTCTGTATCTCGGGAGTCCTTACCATGGCGAGAGAATATTACAGCGGAACAGAAGGTCAAAGCTATCAGCTGTACAGCAAAGATCTGCTTGATGCATGCAGATTCATCGAGGGAAATACAGATCCTCATTCCGTATTCCTTACTGCCAATAATCATAATAATGCGGTCTCATCCCTGACGGGACGTAATATCGTATGCGGAACATCTTCGTTCCTGTTCTATCATGGTCTGGATTATTATGAGAGAGAATCGAATCTGTCTGTAATGTATAGCAGTCCAAAGGAATATGAGCAGTTATTCAAAAAATACAGCGTTGATTATATTCTTGTAAGTGATACCGAATACGGAACTTATCAGGATCTTAATGAGAGTGAGATATATTCAATGTTCCCATGCATATATTCACAGGGAAATGTAAGAATATACAGTGTTAAGGGATGATTTTGGAGGTAAGGTAATGAAGAAGAACAGTTATATGGATAAGCTCAGAGAACTTGCCGGTTACGATGAGTTCGGTAACGAGATAGATGAAGAAGGAAATGTGGTGGATGCCCCGGTAGGTGGTGGTAACGGAAAAGTTGGTCACGGAAAAGGAGACGACCAAAATACGGAAATAGGCATTGATGAAGATGGACAGAGTGATGACTCATGGAAGTCTGAGAAAGAGCTGATCAGAGAAGAAGTATATGATGACGATCAGGTTGATAACGGAGCGACGGTTGAAGGAGCTTCGGAGAATGGAATATCAGCTGATGGAAATTCTGAGGATGATTCTCCCGAAGAAGATATAGAGCCACCCTTTGACACAACGGGAAGCGTTGAATGCAAAGTATTATTAAGAGCAAAAGACATGCAGCATTTCATGTTCCGTCACAACTATACCAGTATATCGGGATGGTTTGGAATACTTATCAGTATTATCGCGCTTGTAATGGTTATAGTCGGATATAACATGTATGATACAATACAGAAGATCGTTCTTATAGTTCTTGCGCTGATGTTTACTGTGGTTCAGCCGATACAGATCGTTCTTCGTGCAAGAGCTCAGATCAAGAATCAGGATATGTTTCATGATACTCTGACTTATAATCTTTGCAAAGAGGGTCTGCTTGTAAGACAGGCTGACATGCATGTTAATATTCCATGGGATTCGATTGGCAAAGTTGTATATACATCCAAAGCAATATTCGTATACACATCTTCGGTAAGAGCATTCATCTTCCCATATGATCAGCTCGGGGATGCTGACAAAGTTAAGCGAGTTATCAAGGAGAAGACAGGCAAGAAGATATAATAATATAATCATGATTTAATAAAATGACTTTTTGCCCGTAACCATAATCATAAGCATAACCATGACCATGACCATAACCGTAAATATAAACGTAAACATAAGCATAAGCATAAACAATGACCATAACCATAAACAATGAAGTCTTGACAGATATTACACAGATGGGCTATAGGTTAAGGGTATGGATCAGTGAATAAAAAATCAGGAATTAAAATTTCGAACGGTGATCGCATGAATAATAATGAATACATATTTGAGTCGCAGTCGCCCGGGGATACATTTGGGCTTGCTAAGAAGATTGCCGGGAAAGCTTCGGCGGGAGATATATTCCTGCTCTACGGTGATCTCGGAACGGGAAAGACTGTGTTTGCCCAGGGATTTGCAGCCGGGCTTGGAATAGAAGATTATGTTAACAGTCCGACATTTACAATAATGAAGACTTATGATACGGGAAGGCTTACTTTGCATCATTTTGATGTATACAGAATAGGGTCTCCGGAAGAGATGTATGATCTTGATTATGAGGAGTATCTCTATGGTGACGGAGTATGCCTTATAGAGTGGGCAGAGTTGATCGATGGATTATTAAATGATGATGTAATAAAAGTAACGATTCAAAAAGATACTGAAAAGGGCTTTGATTACAGGGAGATAAAAGTTAAAGGAGGAATTAACCTGTGAAGATACTTGCTATTGACAGTTCGGGGCTGACAGCAACGGCTGCGGTATATATTGATGGTGTTATTGTGGCATGTCAGTCTGTTAATAATAAGAAGACTCATTCACAGACACTTCTTCCTATGATAAATGATGTGATAGAGCAGGCGGACATTACTCCGGATGATCTCGATGCGGTTGCTGTGGCAGAAGGACCGGGGTCATTTACCGGATTGAGAATAGGTGCTGCGACTGTCAAGGGATTGTGTCTTGCTATAGACAAACCGGTCATACCGGTTTCAACACTTAAAGGACTCGCATATAATATGGCAGGTTCGAAAAGTATTGTATGCCCGATAATGGATGCCCGCAGGAGGCAGGTGTACACGGCGGCATATATATACGAGGATGGTCATTTGAATGAATGTTTATCAGGCAGGGCGGTTGCTATCGAAGAGTTGCTTGATAAACTTGAAGGGTTATCCTGTGGTGAATCCGTAACGTTTGTTGGCGATGGTATCCCTGTTCACAGAGAATATATATCGGAGAGACTTGGTGAACGTGCTCATTTTGCACCACCTCATCTCATGTATCAGAACAGCGCATCGATCGCAGTACTGGCAGCGGGAAAGGCAGAGCAGGGGCTTATGATATCTGCTGATGAATTCGAACCCGTATACTTAAGATTGTCACAGGCCGAGCGCGAAAAGCTTGAACGCGAGCATAAGGTCGGGCAATAAGGGCTTGATAGCCGGGTGACAAGACTATGGGGCTCTTGAACGTGACGAATGTCAGGTATAGCTCCATGAATATATATAGGACATATGATTATGAACAATATATCGAAAGATCCATTGAAGGCTATAACGAACAAAACCACACATAAAAGTACTGATAAAACTATGAATAATATCGAGAATAATACCAAGAATAATTCCGTGATCGTACGGAATATGTCTTCTGATGATATTGATGCATTAACAGCGATTGCAATAAGAAGCTTCCCTGTTCCATGGAGTGGGGAAGATTTTTTGCATTCTGCAGAGAGTGAATACGATCATGGGTTTGTTGCAGTTTATGACAATAAAGTCGTGGGCTTTTGCATAATGACGGTTTCATTTGATACGGCAGATATTATATATATAGCTACAGACCCGGATTACAGAAATAAAGGAATTGCCACTCTTCTTATATCTTCGGCATTCGATACCGGTGGCAGAATGGGTGTGAATACTTATATTCTTGAGGTTCGCGCAGGTAATGCTCCTGCGATATCATTTTATAAAAAAACAGGCTTTTCTGTTATAGCAACAAGGAAGAACTATTATTCTTCGCCTGTTGAAGATGCACTTGTGATGAGCAGAACTAACTGATACTACGATACGTAATTCTCCATAGCCATAAGTGGCGAAGCTGCAATAGATGTGAAGCAGATGGGCTAGGGGGGTAAGGGCGCGGGAAACTGTGAATAACTTATAAGAATATGAGTTTAAAATAATGGAACATACTAAGTTGTTAAATACTCTAATATATGGTAAAATATAATGTGATTACTTTATAAGTGAGGTTTACGGATGTTAGATGTATGTTTGCTGGGAACAGGTGGGATGATGCCACTTCCCAGACGTGCACTCACGGCTCTTATGACCAGGTTTAACGGCAGCAGCCTTCTTATCGATTGCGGAGAGGGAACCCAGGTTGCCATAAGAGAGAAGGGCTGGAGTGTCAATCCGATAGATATAATATGTTTTACACACTATCATGGTGATCATATAAGCGGACTTCCGGGACTTTTGTTGTCGATGGGCAATGCTGACAGAACAGAGCCTTTGACAATGATAGGACCGAAGGGACTGAGGAAAGTTGTTGACTCTCTGAGGATAATAGCTCCGGGGCTTCCTTTTGATATAATATACAGGGAGATCGAGGCAAATGAACAGTCATTTACAATGGCCGGATATGAGCTTGAAGCATTCAGAGTGGATCACAGTGTGCCTTGTTTCGGATATAGCATAGTGATACCGAGAATAGGCCGGTTCTCCGTTGATAATGCCAAAGCACTTGGAATTCCAGTGAATCTCTGGGGGATATTACAAAAGGGCGAGAAAGTTATATATGAGGGAAAGGAATATACGCCTGATATGGTTCTCGGACCCGCGAGAAAAGGGATCAAAGTGACCTATTGTACCGATACAAGACCTGCCGATATAATAAGTAAGAAGGCAGAAGGTGCGGACCTGTTCATATGTGAGGGAATGTATGGAGAGGAAGACAAGGCAAACAAGGCAAAAGAGAATAAGCATATGATGTTTACAGAGGCTGCCGAGCTTGCGAAGAAGGCGGGCGTGTCGAAGATGTGGCTCACCCATTACAGCCCGTCGCTTGTGAGGCCGGAGCAATATATGGATGAAGTAAGAGCCGTATTTGGGGAAGCTTATCCCGGCAAAGACCGTATGAGTGTGACGCTTGGCTTTGATGATGAATGACGGAATACGAGGGAGGTGAACTGTATGAAGGGGACTAAAAGTAATTTTTTTCTGAAATGCATTGTATTTTTCCTGTTTATTGCAGTGGGAATTACATTAATATTTTCAAAAGGTGTTGAGATGAGTGAGGAGAAAGCATTGAGCGAGGAAGTTCCTACGTCCATGTATGATATACTGGCAATGAAGGATCTCGACAATTCTTATCCGTCAACCGTATCGGAAGTATTAAAATTATACGATAAATATATTCAATATATTCATAACAATCCTCTTGATGATGATCAGTTCGATGCTCTCGTTGACAAGATGCGTATGATGTGGGCAAAAGAGTGGCTTGATCTCAATGATCGTGAAGAGCATATTGCCAATTATAAAAAGGAAGTTAAGGATTTTATAGAAGCCGGCAAAGTTATATCCAATTATGTTGTGGATGACAGCACATCGGCAGGCGATTTTGTGACTCCCGACGGTGTCAAAGGTAAGACACTCACAAGTTCTTATCTGTATTCTGAGAAGAAGACCACTTATAAGATATATCTCAAGTATTACTTCCTGCAGGAAGAGGGCAAGTGGAAGATATTATATTATGAAGCGATGGATACCGAGGGTGATAACGGTTCCGACAGTTCTTCTTCAGAGACGGAAGAGTAAATGTGTCGCATGTATCACACAGTAATTTGGTGAATGTCAGAAAACTAAGACAGATGGAAAGGATCAACGTATATAGTGAACGATAATATAAGTGTTATTAATGCCGTAGACAGTAATAAGATCAAGGGCAAAGATAAAGGAAATGTATGTATTTTGGCCGTAGAAAGCTCATGTGATGAGACTTCTGCGGCTGTTGTCAGTGACGGTAAAAATGTATTGTCGAATGTGATCGCTTCGCAGATCGCTATTCATAAGGAATACGGTGGAGTCGTGCCTGAGATCGCTTCAAGAAAGCATATAGAGTGCATCAATCCGGTGATCAGACAGGCGCTTGATGAAGCGGAGGTTACTCTTGATGATATAACCGCGGTATGTGTTACATACGGCCCCGGTCTTGTGGGTTCTCTGCTTGTGGGTACGTGCGCGGCCAAGGCGATCGCATATGTAAAGAATATCCCTCTTGTGGGAGTTCATCACATAGGAGGTCATATATCCGCCAATTATATAGAACATCCGGATCTTAAGCCGCCTTATATGTGCCTTGTTGTATCCGGTGGTCATACGAATATTGTCGAAGTGAAAGATTACGGAGTATATAATATTATAGGAAGAACCAGGGACGATGCGGCAGGAGAAGCGTTTGACAAAGTTGCCCGTACCATAGGTCTTGGATATCCGGGCGGACCTAAGATAGACAAGCTTGCGAAGGAAGGCAATAAGGATGCCATTGCATTTCCGAGAGGACATATTGAAGGAGCGCCTTATGACTTTAGTTTCAGCGGCATCAAGTCAGCAGTACTTAATTATGTTAACAGCTGTAATATGAAAAATGAGCCGTATGATCGTGCGGATGTGGCGGCATCATTTCAGGAGGCGGTCATTGATGTGCTTGTGGGCAGAACGATAATGGCCGCTAAGGAATACGGATATACAAAAGTTGCGATGTCAGGCGGAGTCGCCTGCAACTCGGCACTTCGTGAAGCCATGAAGAGAAGCTGTGAAAATGAAGGATTCAACCTATATTATCCATCACCTGTATTATGTACGGATAATGCAGCAATGATCGGTGTTGCCGGATATCATGAATACATGCGTGGTGTAAGGCACGGACTTGATCTTAATGCTGTCGCCAATCTGAGCTTTTGATTAAGAAGTCTGTTGCCCGAGAAACCTGATATGTCAGAGATCTGCACTTCAAGGCAAGGGACATGATGATGATTGTACATCGTAAATAAATCATCTGACACATTCACTTGCCTGATTATGCATATGCTGCTTCACCCTCAATCGACAATGTTCAGTTAACGTGTGAGGGCTTCGAACAGATTGCTGTAAGGTTATGAATATATGAGAGAGGGTTATGATTTGAATTATAAATATGGCGTAATTGTTCTTGCTGCCGGAAGAGGCAGCAGAATGAACAGTGATATACCAAAACAATATATGGATATTGACGGTTTCCCCGTATTGTATTATTCGCTTAAGGTATTCAATGATTATCCTGCGGTAAAAAATATTGTGATCGCGACTTCACCGGATGATGTCGATATGGTTAAGGAAGATATTGTGGAAAGATACGGTATCGGTAAGGTTACCGATGTGGTGGCCGGTGGAGCTGAGCGGTATGATTCCGTATATAATGCCATGAAGCATTTTTCGGATATAGATTATATTATGGTGCATGACGGCGCGAGACCGTGTATCAATACAGATATACTTGACAGATTGTGTGAGAGCGTTGTTAAGGACAAAGCCAGCGTACCTGCAGTGCCGAGTAAGGATACCGTAAGACTTGCCGACAGGGAAGGTTATGTTACCATGACACCTGACAGGAGCACGGTGTGGAATATACAGACACCGCAGGTGTTTGAGTATGAAGGAATATATAAGGCATATAATGATTATTACCGTGAAGTAAAAACCGGGAATATGACAGATGTTCATATAACGGATGACGCTATGATGTGGGAGCGGTTTGACGACAGAAAGATAAGACTTGTCATGGGAGATTATGATAATATCAAGATCACAACTCCGGGTGATATGGAATTTGTCAGAAACACTATTGACAAGGCTGCATATAAATGATATTATATCAATTGCTGCAGATATTGCAGACGAATAATGAAGCAGAGTGTGTCCACTCTCACCCTTGCACAGACATGTGACACGGGTTAATATTTATCTTTAGAATCTTTAATGATAGAATGATAAGTTAAGTTATCATTTAATCCATTATGGAATGCGGATTTAAGACAGATATAATATTTGTCGGGATGAATTATCAGTGGACGAAGAATGCTTCGCCCACTTTTTTATTCTATTTATGGAGGTGCAAGACTATTAGCGATTTCATGATTAACGAACAGATCAGAGACAAGGAGATACGTCTCATTGGAGAAAACGGAGACCAGTTGGGAGTTATGCCCACTAAGGAGGCTATGAAGCTTGCAAGGGAAGCAGACCTTGACCTTGTTAAGATCGCGCCTAATGCGAAGCCGCCTGTATGTAAGATCGTTGATTACGGAAAGTTCCGTTATGAACAGATGCGTAAAGACAAGGAAGCCAGAAAGAAGCAGAAGGTTACTGATGTTAAGGAGATCCGTCTTTCACCGAACATAGATGTTAATGATTTGAATACAAAAGCTAATCAGGCAAGAAAGTTTCTTACGAAAGGTGATAAGGTTAAGGTATCGCTTCGTTTCCGCGGACGTGAGATGGCTCATGTTCAGGTTGGAAAGCAGATACTTGACGACTTCTATGAGAAGCTTGCAGATATAGCTGTTGTAGATAAACCGGCTAAGCTGGAAGGAAGAAGTATGGTCATGTTCATATCTGAGAAAAGATAAATGAATTATTTGACATACAAATATTAAGGAGGAATCATATTATGCCTAAAATGAAGACAAGAAGCGCTGCTGCAAAGCGTTTCAAGCAGACAGGCTCAGGCAAGCTCATGCGTATGAAAGCTAATAAGAGCCACATTCTTAACAAGAAGACAAGAAAGAGAAAGAGAAATCTCAGAAAGCAGACAGAACTTGATGTTACGAACGAGAGACAGATGAGAAGATGTATGCCGTATCTGTAAGATATATGTACATCCCACAATGCATTTTGTGAAATATTTTTTTAGGAGGGAATTGTAATGGCAAGAGTTAAAGGTGGAATGAATGCCAAGAAGAAGCATAAGAGAGTTCTTAAGCTCGCTAAAGGATATCGCGGAGCAAGATCCAAGCAGTACAGAGTTGCAAAGCAGTCCGTAATGAGAGCTTTGACATCAGCATATGAAGGAAGAAAGCAGAGAAAGAGACAGTTCCGCAGATTGTGGATTGCACGTATCAATGCGGCTGCAAGGATCAATGGTATCTCATACAGCCAGATGATGCACGGACTTAAAGTTGCAGGCGTAGACATCAACAGAAAGATGTTAGCTGAGATGGCTATAAGCGATCCTGAAGGATTTGCAACACTTGCTGAGCTTGCTAAGTCTAAGGTTGCTTAATCGCCTGTGAGATCATGATCGTAGATGACGGATCGATCATCTGCGGACACTTGATAGTAAGAGATCGCTCGTGTGGTTATGAGTCAACGAAACATGAACCTGAGCGATGAAAAAGCTAAGATAATGATTTAAAAAAGACATCCTGAATTGAATCGGGATGTCTTTTTTATCGTAGCACCACTCGGTAAGCAGCTGCCGTGCCGGCACGAACAGATATTTACTTCTTCACGTACACTACAGCAGGTACGCTCGTCTTGCTGCTTCCCGCGGAAGACTTAACGGTTGCCGTATATGTGACATTATATATCTTGTATTGATCGTCTGAACCGGCTTTCTCACGAGTTATGCTTAATTTGTATGGAACTTTCTTACCTGTCTTGGTTGAAGTGACTTTGACATATTTGGCAAGAGATTTTTCGTTTTTAATGTCTTTGACAATAATGCTGTCCGATGTCAGAGCAATCTGTGCCGTCTCATAAGCAATATTTTCCGTTACTGTGGTCTTGTTTCCGGCGTCATCTTTAGCGGAATAGGTTATGGACATTCCCCAACCGTTAGGTTTGAACGATATCTTCACGTCTGATTTGGAAAGCTTGGTTTTGTTGTCGGATACCTTTGTGATTCGTTTTGCGGCCCAGGCTTTGTCGATCTTCTGTGTGACAGGATACTCTGATTTGATATTTTTCTTTAATTTGATGACCGGTGCTTTGCTGTCTTCGATTATCTTCAATGTAAATGAAGTGTGATGTCCGTAATCATCGTGTGCGGTCACAGTATATTTGCTTCCGGAAGCAGTAATTGTAAGATGATCTTCTTTGGTGAGAGGCATACCGTTATCGGTAAGGGTTACGCTTCCATATATATAGTCTGAAGTGATCGTTGAAGCATCAGTTACTGTCATTGAAGAAGGAAGACCGGATATAACAGGTGCCTTCGTATCTACAACTGTAAATGTGCAACTTTTATTGATCTTTTTCTTCTTTGAATCCTTAAATGAATATTTAACCTCATATTTTCCCGAAACTGCGGCGTTAACTCCGCCTTTAATTTTTATCTTGTCGGAAGACATCTTTTTGGTGTGGATGTCATACGCAAGAATTCCATTGAGAAGATTGATTCCCGAACAGCGTTCAACAGTGCGGTCTTTAACGCCGGTGATGGTTGATTTTTTACTGTTCCATGGATTCCTTACATCCGGGTCTGTAGGATCCCATCTGCAGTTATATGGGATTCTGATCGGTTCGGGTTTGCCGAGCGGTCCCGGTTCGTAGTCATTGTATACTTTTACGGTTGTGCCTGCCGGACAGTTTTCGATGATCCATTTTGCATCTTTTACCGACATTCTTACGCAGCCTGCGGAAGCGGTGCTTCCGAGTCTGTTGTAGTAACTTGGGATCAGAGTGTTCTTTTCATGATCATCATACGGTACTGAATGGAACAGGAATTTTCCTGTTATTCTGGTGGCATACTGTGCCCATACACCGTGGATCATTGCTTTCCAATAATACTTATCACTTGTCTTAAATGTTCCGAGAGGAGTTGCGCTTCCTGCAGAACATACAATTGCTTTTACCGGTTTGGTATACTTTCCTTTCTTATCTGCTTTGTAAACGGTTACACAGTTCATGAGCTTGTTGACACGGATCTCGTAAGGCATCTTCTTGGGAGTTTTCTCATCCGTATATATCATATTGTAATCTCCGCCGCGAATGTAGTCCCATGAATCGGGATCCATATCCGGCTCGGGAGTTACTTCGGCGAGCGCCGGTTCTTCATCGGCAGATTCTTCTACAGTTAAAGCCTGATCTGATACTGCGGCAGGATCCGGTGAAGCGGTAGCTAAATCTGCATTAGTCAAATCATCATTTAATGAATCTGGATTTAACTGATCAGCCTCAGGCTCTTCATTCATCGAACCGGCCTCTGGTATTATTTCACTTTCGTCGGATGCGGGGCTTTCTGATATCTTCGCATCAGTTGTGGTAGAGGCGGTTTGCTTTGTGTTGCCCGATGCCGTAAGACCTCCTTCTGATGTAAGATGATTAACAGACAGTACTATTATTATGATGAGGGTAAGGCAGGATAATGATATCGCAAGTAACCCTGACAATCCTTTTCTCATGAGTTTGACCTTCCTTTCATACGAATATGTCATTGATTTATGGTAACCGTTCGGCACCCCTTGGTTCTCAGTCAGTCCGGTGTCTGTGAACAGTTATGGTTATTATTGCAATACATAAAATAATGTCTTGCCCTCGGGGATTTTTTAGAGGGCTAACATATACATTATTATAGAAGTCGATGATAGTCAAATAAAATTTTAATTATAGTATTATGGTAAGTATCCGGTTTCTTGGCGCAAAGCGACAAGGAACCGGGGGCCGGACACATAAGTTGGCAAAAAAATGAATTTGGGTATGTTCTTATTCAGAATCTTATAGTATACTTGATGGGTAGCTAATCTTGAAATTAACGGAGGAAGAAAAATGGCGAACTATTTTCAACCGGAAATCGAATGTGCATCAGCAGAAGAAATCAGAGCTATGCAGGATGAACGTCTGGTAAAACAGGTTAAACACGTATACGATAATGTAAAGATGTATCGTGACAGAATGGATGAAATGGGGATCAAACCGGAAGATATCAAATCAGTGGATGATCTTAAAAAGCTTCCTTTTACAACAAAGGACGATCTTAGAGAGCAGTATCCGTATGGTCTTCTTGCTGTTCCGAAGGAAGATGTTGTAAGAATCCATTCAACAAGTGGAACTACGGGAAGACGTGTGGTTGCATTTTACACACAACATGATATAGATCTTTGGGATGAATGCTGCGCAAGAGCTCTTGTGGCTGCAGGTGGTTCAAAAGAAGATGTGGTACATGTATGTTACGGTTACGGTTTGTTTACAGGAGGTGCAGGACTAAACGGTGGTTCACATAAACTTGGTTCCATGACGCTTCCGATGTCTTCGGGTAATACCGAAAGACAGATACAGTTCATGGCGGATCTCGGATCAACGATACTTTGTTGTACACCTTCATATGCAGCATTTCTTGCTGAAGCCATTGAAGAAAGAGGAATGGCTGACAAACTTAAACTGAAGTCGGGAATATTCGGTGCAGAGGCATGGACCGAAGAGATGAGACATGATATTGAAGATAAGCTTGGTATCAAAGCTTTCGATATATACGGTCTTACAGAGATATCCGGACCCGGAGTATCTTTTGAATGTGAAGAGCAGACAGGAATGCATATTAATGAAGATCATTTTATAGCTGAGATAATCGATCCCAACACCGGTGAAGTGCTTCCTGACGGTGAGAAGGGTGAGCTCGTGTTCACGAGTATAACCAAGGAAGCATTCCCTCTTCTCAGATATCGTACAAGAGATATATGCATTCTCAACAGGAAGAAATGTTCCTGCGGAAGAACGCATGTCAAGATGACCAAACCTCTCGGAAGAAGTGACGATATGCTTATTGTCAAGGGAGTAAATGTATTCCCGTCACAGATCGAGACTGTACTTCTTAATAAGGGATATACTCCGAATTACCAGATCATTGCAACAAGATCAAAGCACAGTGATAATCTTGAAGTACTTGTTGAGAAGACTCCCGATATGGCAAATTGCAGCGATGAAGTTCTTGCGGCAAAGAACAGACAGCTGGTATCTGCGCTCAAAGGAATGCTTGGAATACTTGCCGAGGTAAGATTCGTGGATGCAAAATCAATTGAGAGAAGTGAAGGTAAAGCAGTAAGAGTAATAGATAAGAGGAATCTTTACAAGGGCTAAATGGCGGCTTATTTGCGGCATTGAAAAATTTTTTAAAAAAAGTGTTGACAACGGTCAGAACTTTTGATATCATGTTTTTTGCTGACCCGCAAAACGGCAATGATAATTACCGGATGCGGGCAGGCAATTAACACAAGATAAGATGCCGAACATCGGCATGAGAAGTAAGTGCGAACAGCACAGTCGAACTTTGAAAACTGGATAATCAGGCAACCCTGAAAATTCAAGAATAATAAGAAGAATTTTCAGAGGAAACCAAAGAGAACCATAACCAATGGTTCGAATTGAACGACCTCGTAAGATTCCAAGAGGAATCAAGCGAATACAGCCAGCGCAGAGCGATCTGTGAAAGTATGTATGAGCAAAAAGGATGAACATTTTAATTTGAGAGTTTGATCCTGGCTCAGGATGAACGCTGGCGGCGTGCCTAACACATGCAAGTCGAAC
>JHWW01000019.1 GCA_000621985.1 Lachnospiraceae bacterium V9D3004 | reverse complement strand
TAGAAGTGTTTCTTAAAGATGAGCTTCTAAAAAGAGCATTAGGAATGACCTGCATAAATGTTGGCGAATTAGTTAAGGTAATTACAGATAACACAAGAGCTATGTATAAGGATTTCCCGTGGAAAGCTGTTGCAGGAATGAGAGATATTACGGCACACCGATATCAAACGCTGCGAATGGAGGATGTGTATAACACAGTTCATGATGATTATCCTGTTTTAAAACAAAAATTACAGAATATAATTGATGAAAATGAAGATGATGAAAACTGATCAGATTTGATATATAATGACAGGACACTTAACTATTAAAGGGAAGCACTACGATTACATGAGTGAGAATGAAATCTGCAAGACATTTCAGATCTTTGCATTGAGAGATTATCTAAAGGAGAATGATACCATCACTAAGATGGAACTCATTCGGATTCTGAATGAGAATGCGCCCAAGGACGAGAGTAACAGATTTCAGCAGCTCACGATTACTAAGAAAAAACTGCAAGAATATTTCCCGCCGTTCTATACCAGATCTCAGATGGAGAAAGTGCTGTTCTAATTATTGGAAGAATGGAAGAAAAAGAATGATGAAACGGGGAGTTGATCATGGTTTTCCGCTTGCATTTGCAAAAACAAGCGGAAAAAGCAGAAGTAAGGAGTCGGGAGCGGCTCCTTTTTCTGTACTGTAGGATATTTCTTGACATGTAGTCAATGACTACATATAATAAAGACAGAACACACGCATTGACTACGCGTAGGAGGCGCCTATGAAGAAGGAAATATATAACCTCGAAGGAATCGAGATTGAAGTAGAAAGGTATGATAAAAGCGATAAGGAAGCAGAGCGTCGTCGCTTGACGTATTGCTTCAAGATGATCAGGGAAAAGTCCGGTATGAGCAGAACTGATTTTTCTGTGTGGCTTGGAGTTCCTTATCGGACCATGCAGGAATGGGAACTTGGCCGGAGAGCCATGCCGGAATATGTTCTTCGCTTGATCGCTTATAAGGTGATGAATGAGTTGCGAGAGGGGAGGATCGGTTAATATGTTCATATTAAGAAAACTCTTAAAGGTGTTATTGTTACCGGTTGCTTTTGTTCTGTTTTTTACAAGGTGGGCATTGGAAACTTCAGTGAGGCTGACAGAATGGGCAGTAGGATTGCTCACCCTAATAGTCGGAGCAGCTATTATCTATAGCATCGTTATCCATAGATGGGGAGATCTGTTTCTTTATTCACTGATATCTGTCATCACTTGAAGGTTGAGGATGCGGATAACTTGATCAGAAAGATGAATGGAAAGAAATATCTGATAGTCGGGAACCATGATAAGAAATATGATCCGAGACTCTTTGAGGATATAAAGGATTTTATAAAGATCTCCGTGGATGGATATAGCTTTGCGTTAATGCACTATCCGATGCTTTCCTGGCCGAAGAAGAGCAGCGGAGGATATCAGTTGCATGGGCATATCCATGCACGTATGGAATACAATGAAGCAAACCGTGAAGAGGGAATCAGACGATATGATGTTGGAGTAGATGCCAACAACTTCTTTCCGGTTTCGGTGAAGCAGGTAATAGATTTCTTTGGAGAGCAGGTGAATGTAGATGATCACAACATTATATGAACCGTTCCGTCATTGGTCAGAAGGCGGGAGCGTATATATTCTTTCAGATCCGCATTTTGCGGATAGTGACTGCAAATTGATGGATCCAAATTGGATCACACCGGAAGAGCAGATAGAGATGATTAACAGCATGGTAGGCAAAGGAGATACGTTTGTTTGTCTTGGTGATGTTGGAGATCCAAAGTATGTTCCGATGATCAAAGCACGTAAGAAAATCTTACTTCTGGGAAACCATGATGCACGTGGGGCATATAAGGATTTATTCGGTGAAGTATATGCCGGTCCCCTATTCATTTCAGACAAGATACTATTATCGCACGAGCCTGTATACGGACTTCCCTGGTGCCTGAACATACACGGTCATGATCATAACAATATGGAAGCATATAAAGCTGGCTGCAAGCATATTAACCTGGCGGCAAATGTTTGTGGGTATAGACCGCTCAATTTGGGCAAGATTATAAAAGATGGGATCTTGTCTGACATAGAAAGCATACATCGGCTTACGATCGATCGAGCTGTTGAAAGAAAGAAGGAAAAAAATGAGTAAGGTTTTTGTAATACCGGATATACATCTGAAGCCTTGGATGTTTAATGAAGCAGATAAACTGTTATCTCAAAACAAATATGATCAGATTGTATGCCTCGGTGATATTGTGGATGACTGGGATCAGGAAAAGAATTTGGGATTGTATTCGGAGACTTTTGATGCTCTTGAGATTTTCATAAAGCAACATCCGAACTTTTTGTTTTGCTATGGAAACCATGATGTGAGTTACATCTGGGAGGCTCGTGAGTCAGGGTATTCTGATCATGCAAGACAGGTAGTGCTTGAAGGGATATCGAAACTTGAAAAACTTCTACCGGCAGGGAATATCGCTTATATTCATAGGATAGATAATGTTCTTTTCAGCCATGCGGGATTGACAGAGATATTTGTATCTTACTTTCTCCCGAATTTCGACGGTGATATAGATGAACTTCTTAAAAAGATCAACAGCTTCCGAAGAGATGAACTTTGGTGTGATGCCTCACCCATCTGGGCCAGACCGCAGTATGGGGGAATAGAGATGTATCCATCCGGGTATTTACAGGTTGTAGGGCATACGCCAGTAGGGAAGACAGATTTCTTTGCAGATGTACTCACTGTCGATAACTTTTCTACCTGCCGGAGCGGAAACCCGATTGGAGATCAAAGATTTGTCTGGGTTGATACTGTCTCAAAGCAATGGGGCTTTGCTGATAAAAATGGAGAGGCTGAGACTCCGGATGCAAAATTGGACATCAGAAGTTACCGTGTGGGCGATCGCGTTCGGTTTAAGATCCGAGCTGCAGAGTCAAATGAGGAGGAAATACACGAGGGCACAGTTGAGATAATAGACCGAAATCCCGGATGGTATCCTTCAATCGATATTATGAGTGGAGATACGTTTTATAAGCATATTACATTAACAGAAGTCCTTGATCTGCTTGGTCGGGGATAAATGAGACGAATGAGATGAAAATCTGAATGAATGGATCTGAATGAATCTGAATGAATCTGAAAGGAAAATGAAGTGTTGACAGGTTGAGATATATCTCATATAATGATTGCAGAAGAGGAATCTTTATGGCTTTTGAAATAGAATTTTACTCAAGCGAAGACGGGAGGGAGCCGGTAGCGGAGTTTTTGGATTCTCTGGATTCCAAGATGTCAGCAAAGTTGGTAGGACTTATGGAGATATTGGAAGAGAAAGGGACAGAATTACGTATGCCCTACTCTGAACATCTTGAGGATGGTATTTTTGAACTTCGCTGTAAACAAGGAAGTAATATCACAAGAGTGATGTATTTCTTTTATGTAGGAAAGAAGATTGTAGCGACAAACGGATTTGTAAAGAAAACGCAGAAAACTCCGGCTAAAGAACTTAAGCTGGCAAAAGAACGGCGTGCAGATTGGTTAAGTCGCCATAAGGAGGGTTAACATGAATCTTAAAGAGTATAAAACTAAAAAGATGAATGATCCTGAATTTGCAAAGGCATACGAGGAAATCCAGCCGGAAATGAATGTGATCCGAGCTATTATAGATGCTCGCATCTCACAGAATATAACGCAGAAAGAACTTGCAGAGAGAACAGGTATCGCCCAGACAGAAATCAGCAAGTTGGAGAACGGAACAAGAAATCCGTCAATTAAACTATTGAAGAGGCTTGCAGAAGGGATGGATATGGTTTTGAATATATCGTTCACGCCCAAAACAAGTGACAGAAAATGAAACATATATAAGTGAAGCGAATATAGTGGAACGATTATCTTTGAATAAAATGTTCTAAGGAGGTGTCGCAATATGGCGGGGACTATTATTTCTGGGGTGATTTTCGTTATTGTTGCATTAATAATTCTTGGAATTGGGATTAATCAGTTGAGAAGTAAAGATCCAGTTGGATTTTATACTGGGGAAAAACCTCCAAAAGCGGAACAATTATCTGATGTTAATGCATGGAACAAGAGGCATGGCATAATGTGGATATTTTATAGCATTTGCATTATCTGCTCATGGATATGTTCTGCGTTTATTGGAGGGGATAGTATATACTCTGTAATTCCGTTATTTTTAGGTACGATTCTTCCTATTCTTGTTATGGTGTTCCTTCACCATAGATTTGTGAAAATGTATTATATCAAATGATAAGTGATATAGTCTTTTATCTCGCAAGTTAAAACTCCGATGCAAGGAGGATCCGCAGATGTAATGACAGACAGTTACTCATCCGATATAATGGGTGGGCAACCAAATATAATATGGAGGTAACAGTCATGAACAAGTATGTTTCGCTGGATAAGCGAAGTAAGAAGGCGCAGCGCGAGTATCACGCAAAGAAGAGACGCACCTGGGGAGAATTAAATCCCGTGACAAGGAGCGTACCGAGCGGAAAGACCTACAATCGAAAGAAGGAAAAGCAGAGGTTGCTACGTGCCGGTGGCACGTGTTCAGCAACGACCGAAGCGAAGCGGAGACCGGCAAAGAGTTCAGAAATGGATTTGATGCCGATCTTTTTTTTGCTTTTCGAAAAAAAGTAGGTTTTCGGTAGGATTTTGGTAGGAAAGTGGTAGGTTTTGAGTATTCTTTTTTCAAAATAGGTGTGTTATATTTACAATGGACAAAGCGAACGAGAAAACAAAAAACACCCGAGCCGCCGAGTCCATTTTCTTTTGCAAAAGAATACCGGCAATGATGAGCGTCAGATCATGACTTCGAAAGAGGTTGTGAGCCTGGCGCTTTTTTACGCGAGCAATGAGGAAAATGGAAGCCGTGCTTGCACGAGCTGACATTTGACGAATGCCGCGACAGTCTGAGGCGGAGTCTCAGACCTTGCCATCAACCCAAGGCCGAGGATGACGATCCGGAGCCGACACGAAAAAGCGAAAGGATAAAACACACTATGGATTATGAATCATTCAAAGAGAAGTTCGTAGAGGACTAAAAGGACAAGCTTTACGAGCAGGGTGCGGATGTAAAGGTTTCTGTCAACACCGTAAACAAGCTCAATGAGAGTTACGAGGCTGTGACGGTCACGCCGGAGGGCAGTAACATCGGTGTGAACATTACAAATCAGCTTATTGAAACAATGGGCGTTACTCCAGAACAGCTTCACGCTGATGCGATGGAGAATGCACCGGAGCTTAAGCCTGCAGTCATTCCTGCAGATGAGCAGATGTTTGTAGCCAGTGTTCCTGATAAGATTCACGGTGCAGGAGTTCTTGCCTACCAGGATTTCATGGACCAGGCAGCTGAAAGAGCCGGTGGCGATTTCTTCATTTTACCTTCGAGCATCCATGAGGTTCTCATTGTTCCTGATAATGGAAACATGAGTCTTAGCGATCTTGAGGCAATGGTAAAGGAAGTAAATGCTACTCAGGTTGCTCCGGAGGATAAGCTTACCGACAGTGTATATCACTATGACAGTCAGGCTAAGATTTTCGAGCTTGGTGAGAAGTTTGTTGAGCGCCAGTCTAAAAAAGAAGCTGGCATTGAGGCAGAAGCTACTGAAAAGGGGTCTGTGCTTGATGAACTTAAAGCTAAGACGGAAGAGGTAGCACAGCAGCCTAAGAAGGAAGCTGTAGAGAAAGCTGTTAAGTCAAAGGGTTCAAAAGGCGAAGAACTCTAAAATAATTGTCACGATTCTTGCATAGTTTTCGTGACAGAAGTTAATCAGGCGTCAGCCGGGGAATTATCCTCGGTCTGGCGCTTTTCTTATGCAAATTTTAAGTTGAAATCAGGAGGATATATTAATCATGTGTGATAAGAGCTGTATTTGTACAAAATGAGACATTAGGAGCCTACAAAACGGAAGTGACCATATTTACTGGTAGAAGTGTATCTATTAGTGAAAGTCATTTGGAGAACGTTTTGTGGGCTCTATTTTTGTACAGTACAGAGGGAGCCTTGTTAAAGTGCGGCCCAAAACACCTTATATCCGGTCTGCTTCCGTTTTTCGGGCACCGGGACATAGTGGTACCTCCTTGAATATAAGATTTGGCGCTGCTGTCTTCCACAGAGAATCCGGCTGTGTAATCACGTAAATAGAAACGTCAAAGCGTTAACAAACTGATTAACAGTAATAGACGAAAAGCTGTGGTCTGAGTCATCTCCAACCAGTCAAAGCTGTATGTGTATAGGTACAGATCCACAGCGCCTTAATAAATATATCAGATAGAGATTGAATTACCCAGTAGAACCTGGGAGAAAGGAGAAAATCCAATCATCAACTGATAATTGGATTATACGTGATGTTTATGCCAATGAAACCGAAGAGACCGTGCTCATATCCGAGCTGTCCGAACCTAACAGATGGACGATACTGTCCGGAGCATCAGCAGAAGGTCAACAGCAATTATGAAAAGTACGGCAGGGATAAAGCTATGAAGAAGAGATATGTCCGAGCATGGAAGCGGATCCGTGATAAGTACGCATCCGAGCATCCATTCTGTGAGCTGTGTTTTGAACGTGGAATTATCGTGGAGACGGAAGAGATCCACCACAAGAAGCCGCTGAGTGAAGGTGGCACTTATGATCGGAGCAATCTGATCGCGCTGTGCAAGTCGTGTCACTCACAGATCCACGCGAAGAGAGGCGATTACTGGGGAGGACGGCACTGATAGGACGTACCCCAAGGGGGATCGAAATCTCTACAAGTATGGCTTCCAGGGAACGGCGCGGGGGTCTCGCGTGCAAAATCGCGAAATAGAAGACGGGGGGTATGAGCATCGAAGATGAGAGTTAGATAGGCTGTTTTGACAGAAAATCGCGACTTCTAAAATAAATTTAGATAGTCATAAAATGTCATATTTCGACACATCTAAAACAGATGGAAGCATTGAAAATACTGGATATTCAAAAAATTAGATATGGACATTTTTGAGAAAAGTGGTATACTTAACTTGAATTTAGATAGACCATTTTTCTCGAAGGGAGTGATCACACAGTGAGTGATATAAAGCTGAAGAGGATTACGATCCAGAATTTCAAGTCTTTGTATGATGTTTCATTTGAGCCGGGACGCGTAAATGTTTTCATAGGAGCAAACGGTTCCGGAAAGTCTTCTGTTTTGGAGGCGCTTGGAGTGCTCAGCGCTGCTATGACGGACAGGGTCAATGCAGCCAGCCTGCAAAGGAAGGGTGTGAGGCTCAGTACATCGGCATTGTATAAATCCAAGTTCCTGTCCATAGAGAAGGAATCCAAAACCGTGGATTTCTCCGTGGAATGGGGGCTGAACGGGCATGACTACGGATATGTGAACCATATGACGGTTCCTAATGACGATGATGCCTGGAAATACTTTGCAGAAAGCGTGACTTGCGATGGGGAGTCAGTATACGGCAGGAGCAATGCAAGCAGTGCCAAGCTGAATAACAAAATAGGATATTTTACGATCTCCGAGGCTCTGTCCGGAAAGGATTATGTTCAGGCAGCCAAGTATATCGGGGATTATGGGATTTATCAGCCGGACACGTTGACTTTGAGGGGGACGGTTGCTGATCCCATACAGACGAACCCGATCGGACTGAATGGGGGACGTTTGGCAGAGGCGATACAGGATCTTCTCCATGAAGAAGACGGCGACATGATGTTTGGCTCGATGTTCATGGAGGATATGCTGGAGTTGATTGACTGGGCATCGGAATTTAAGGTAAGTAAGCCGAAAAAGTCTATCTTGAATCCGGGAGTTCCGACAACGCAGCAGATCATCGAGTTTAGAGACAAGTATCTGAAAGATACGGCATCCTTTACCGGGTATGATGCTAGCGAAGGTGCGCTGTATGTTTTGTTCATGCTTTCCCTTGCGATGCATGAGAAGGCTCCGAAGATGTTTGCGATAGACAGCTTTGATCATGCCATGAACCCGAGGCTGGCAAGGAAGGTTACTGAGGTATTTACGAACAATATTATTGAAGAGAATAAGACCGTTTTCATGACAACGCATAATCCTCTGGTGCTTGATGGACTAGATCTGTCCAACGATGATATCAGATTGTTTACGACTGACAGAAACAAGCATGGCCACGTAGAGATCAGGCGTGTACAGGTTTCGGAGAAATTGCTGAAGATGGATCAGCCTCTCTCAAGGCTTTGGATCAATGGTGTGTTGGGAGGTGTTCCGGAACTGTTATGAAAAAGGTGATCGGGATAGTGTCGGAGGGGCCAACCGACCATATGGTTCTAAAGGCGGCTATTGACAGGATTACAGGTGAAGAGAATCGATATTTATCGCTGCAGCCGGAGCCGGATATGATGGGACGCTTTGGGAACGGATGGAAGGGCGTTTGGCGATGGTGTAAGGAGACAGCTTCCATAAAAATGCTCATGCAGGAAGTGCAGCCGGCCATAGATGCAATCGTCATCCAGATGGATGGGGATGTGATCCGGAAAGAAAAAGAGGCTCACTGTCTTTGCAAATCAACGGCCTGTGAGGATAAGCGAAAGGTTTTCCCTTTATACTGCGAGAAGGTGAAGGATGAGAAATGTCCGATAGAACTTCCGTGTGAAAGTCATGAAAATGGGATCAAGGGAAGAGTAGATCATGGCGTGTCAATTCTAACGGCAGCCATGGGTGAGGCGGATATGACTCATATCTCGATCGTCATCCCATGTGACAGTACGGATGCATGGGTTGTGGCGGCATATGATGATATTGATGATGTTGAATCCCTTGTGGATCCTTGGAAAAACATAATTGCCAAGAAGAAGCATTATCACGGCATAAGGGTGAGGGATAAAAAGAATACATACACATACAAGAGCTTTTCTGAAAAGGTTGTTGATCAGTGGAGTGCAGTCAAAGAAAAGTGCAGTACGGCAATGCTTTTTGAGCAGGAGGTAAAGAGGATCCTGATGGATGATTCCGAGGATTAGATAAGGCGAAAAATATCGAAATCGGCATGTCTAAAACTGCGAAAAGCATTGATAATAAAGGAATTATAAAAATTTAGATAAGCGGTTTTTGCTATAAAGGGATCTCTTCGGAGGTCCTTTTAAATTGCCATTTTTACGAGAAGGGAGGGATTCCGATGGCAGGGAGAAAGCCGAAGCCTACGGCGCTGAAGAAGCTGGAAGGTAATTGTACTGTGGGGACAATTCTTGACATGTAGTCAATGACTACATATAATAAAAACAGAAGCACACGCATTGACTACATTGAGGAGGTGCCTATGAAGAAGGAAATATATAACTTCGAAGGAATCGAGATTGAAGTAGAAAAGTATGACAAAAATGACAAGGATGCTGAGCGTCGTCGCCTGGCTTATTGTTTCAGAATGATCAGGGAAAAGTCCGGTATGAGCAGAACTGATTTTTCTGTATGGTTGGGTGTACCTTATCGGACCATGCAGGAGTGGGAACTTGGCCGGAGAGCCATGCCGGAATATGTTTTACGTTTGATCGCTTACAAGGTGATGAACGAGCTGCGCGAAGGGAGGATTGGTTAATATGTTCATATTACGAAAACTCTTGAAGGTCTTGTTGTTACCGGTTGCTTTTGTTTTGTTTTTTATAAGATGGGCTTTGGAGGCTTCGGTGAAGCTGACAGAATGGGCAGTAGGGATGCTAACATTAATAGTTGGAGCAGCTATTATCTATAGCATCGTTATCCATAGGTGGGGGGATCTGTTCCTTTATTCACTGATATTTGCTGGTATCCTGGCTATACTGATGGCGGTAGTTGTTGTACAGGATTTTTGTAGTTCTATGCTTGAAAAGATAAGCATGTTGTAATTTGATGAGGTTATAGAAATGGTATTTTTTACAGCAGATATGCACTTTGGCCACAGAGCCATAATAAATATGCAGAATCGACCCTTTGAGTCTGTTGAAGAAATGGATAGAATACTCCTTCAGAATTACAATTCCGTGGTTCGACAAAATGATACAGTTTATATCCTTGGTGATATCTGTCATCACATGAAGATCGAAGAAGCGGATAACTTGATCAGAAAGCTGAATGGAAAGAAATACCTGATAGTCGGGAATCATGATAAGAAATATGATCCGCGACTCTTTGAGGATATAAAGGATTTTTTGAAGATTTCTGTGGAAGGACGCAACTTTGCGCTGATGCACTATCCGATGTTGTCCTGGCCGAAGAAGAGCAGCGGAGGATACCAGCTGCACGGTCATATCCATGCACGCATGGAATATAATGAAAAAAATCGAGCAGAAGGCATCAGACGATATGATGTTGGCGTAGATGCCAATAACTTCTTTCCGGTTTCGGTGAAGCAGATAATAGATTTCTTTGGAGAGCAGGTGAATATAGATGATCACAATATTGTATGAACCGTGCCTTTACGAAGCAAGCCGCGATTTTAATTGATTTATTCCAATCAGTATGCTATATTTAATTTGTAAATAAAAATGGTTTACAAAATAAAAAAGGATGCATTATGGAAAAATATCTTACTGAAATGCTTCATATGGATACTAAATTAGTCGAGGCTACAGAATTATATGATCATCTCCCGCTTTTATTTAAAGGGACTTATGTTATTTACAAAGTAAACTCAGGTGGAGTTGAATGGATAGCCTTACAGCCAAACACAAATGTAAGGCTTAGCCAAATCAGGAAGAATCGAGCTTTTTTGGAACAAAAACAGCAAATGAATGTTGCAGTATTTTTGGAAAAAGCTTCGCTCTACTCAAAGGATACGATGACGGAGGAGGGAATTCCTTTCGTGATCCGTAATGATACTGTGTACCTTCCGTTTATGGGGCTCCTTTTGGGAAAGAAACAAAGAGAACTCAAGCCGGTTCATCAGATTTCTTTCCTGACACAACGCATATTGCTCCAGGGATTATATGAAGGGTACGACCATGATACCGTCTCTAAATTGGCGGAGCATCTTGATGTATCCAAAATGGCGATAAGCAAGAGCTTTGATGAGATGGAATATACGGATATAGGAACCATAGAGATTCGGAATCGGCGCCGTACCATTACGATCCGCAAAGGTGATAAAGAAGCATGGGAACGGTTCCGCCCGCTAATGAGAAACCCGGTCATAAAAGTGTTTGAACTGAAAGAGGATGTAAAGCTGCCGGTAAAGGCAGGAATATCTGCCCTTTCAGAATATTCCATGCTTGCTGATAACAATTATCCAACTTATGCGATCGAAAAGAAGGGAATCGCATCATCCGGTATCAGAGATATGAAGCAGGTAGGACGAGGTGAGGATATAGGATGCCGTGTCTTCGAACTTGGCTATATTATTGACAGGATAAAAAAAGATGTTCAGGATCCCTTAAGTGTGATGCTTTCTATCAGAGACGAGATGGACGATGAAAGGGTGGAGGCATCAGTAAATGAAATGCTAGAGGAGTATGTATGGTAACAGGACTTAATATTTTTAGAGATTATTTTGCGGATGATACTGACAAGTATGTTCTTATTGGCGGAGCTGCTTGTGATATCGTGTTTACAAGCAATGATGCAACATTTAGAGCGACTAAAGATCTGGATATGGTGCTGATAGTGGAAGCACTATCTCCCGAGTTTGGTGAAAAGTTTTGGAAATTTATCGATGAGGGCGGATATGAGAATTGCAATACTACTTCCGGGAAACCTCAGTTTTTCCGATTTACTGAACCTAAGGATCCTTCATACCCAAAGATGATCGAGCTGTTTGCCAGAACTGAGTTTCCGCTTCGTGAGCCGAATGTGCTTACGCCGATACATATTGATGACGATATCGCCAGTCTATCAGGAATTCTTCTAAATGAAGATTATTACAGTGTTTTGCTGAAAGGGAGAACCGTGATAGACGGACTATCTGTTTTGAGACCTGAATACCTGATCCTGTTTAAGGCCAAGGCTTACATGGATCTTAAAGCTAAAAGAGACGCAGGAGAAGAGGTTCACTCTTCGGAATTCAAGAAGCATAAAAAAGATGTTTTGAGGATAATCGTTGAAATGGAAGTGGAAAGAACCGAAGGATTACCGGCTGCTGTTTTAAAAGATATTACAGATTTTATTTCAAGGTTGGAGAATGATCCGTTTGATGTTAACACACTGATCAACTATGGAGTAACTACAGAAGAGGTTGCAGGAAGACTTTCTGCTATATTTATTTAAGAGTAAGAGAGTGATGTGGAAGGGTAGAACAATCGGTATTTGGAGGTAAACCATTATGACCACAGCAGAATGGATCACAGCTTCATTGGTATTTATAATTGCGGCTATTCTTGCAGTTGTCAGTATCAGGAGCTTCCAAAATAAAGGATTCTTATTCAATAATGCATATATTTATGCCTCAAAGGAAGAAAGGGGAAAGATGGATAAGAAGCCTTATTATAGGCAGTCAGCGATTGTCTTCTGTATTTTGTGTGCAGTTTTTCTTGTCATTGGCCTATCTCTTTTGCTTCATAAAGACAAGTTGTTTCTGCTTGAGATACCCCTGATAGTTGGTGTTGTCATTTATGCAATTGTATCGACGGTGCAGATCAACAAGCAGACAAAGAGATAGACAGATTCCGGTTTAATACAACAAAGATCCTTGTAAAACGGGCATTGCAACGGTATTTAACATAATTGTCAGCGGGCGTTGACAGATTGCCAAGCATGGTTGGTAGAGCTTTTTATGGGCCTCCTTTACGATTGATATGTAAAAACAATTCTAACGGAGTTTTAGGAGCTTTTTGATGAATACACTTAAAAAGAAGATACCTCTTCCGGCTGCCGTATTCATAAGTTCGACGGCATTTGTTATTCCTCACCTGATCATGACCCCGATCCTGGATTCGGGATTGGTATATGCACTGATCGGTATTGCGAATTTATACCTTATCTCTGTTTTATTCTCCATAATTGTTTTATGGCGTGGGAATATATGGGTTTCCTGCGGACTCCATGCAGCGTGGAATTATGTTTTGAACATAATCCTGGGACTTACGGTATCAGGAAATGATGCAAAGATGGGCGGATTGTTTCTGATCGGGATAAACAAGCTTAACATTATCAATGGGTCAGAATATGGATTTGAGGCAGGAATAGCAACGACGGTTATAACAATAATAACGATTTGCGTTATTCTTTATATATGGAAAGTCAGGAGTGATAATAATGGAATTCAATAATAAACTGTATGAACTTCGTAAACAAAAGGGTCTTTCACAGGAAGAACTCGCAAATCGTTTGAACGTTTCCCGCCAAACGGTTTCCAAATGGGAGGTTGGAGAATCTTCACCGGACATGGAAAAGCTTGTTGCAATCAGTGAACTTTTTGACATCTCACTGGATGAACTTGTGCTTGATAAAGCTGTGAAAAAAGAGGAGGCTTCGGAACAGGTAGTAAAATCCGAGTTGTACAGTGATATAAAAGAGCATGTATTAACGGAAGATAATAAGAAAAAAGCAAAGAAAGGGCTTAAGATAGCAGGCATAGTGCTGGGAGTACTGTTGCTGATCGATCTTGTTTCGATGATTATATATTTCGCTCTTTTCGGAATTCCTCAATAAGCCTTATAGTTTTTTCGATGGCCAATTATATCCGAAGATAATCTTACTAGGGGCTGTGAGAGTTACTATGGAAGATGAGTAATGGGAGGCATATGAATGATTATTCGAAAATATGAAGAAAAAGACATTAATAAGATGATAGAAATCTGGAATGAAGTTGTCGAGGATGGAATAGCGTTTCCTCAGGAAGATCTGCTTGACGATGTGTCAGGCCGGGAGTTTTTTGAATCGCAGAGTTATACTGGAGTCGCTGAAGACGATGGACAGATTGTTGGTTTATATATTTTGCATCCGAATAATGTCGGTAGATGTGGACATATTTGTAATGCAAGTTATGCAGTAAGTTCAAAGTGTCGAGGGTTGCATATTGGAGAGAAGCTGGTAATAGATTGTCTATCCAAAGGAAAAGAACTTGGCTTTCGGGTATTGCAGTTTAATGCTGTAGTTGAGAGCAATGTGCATGCGAGACATTTATATGAGCGATTAGGCTTTGTGCAGTTGGGAACGATACCAGGTGGATTCAGAATGAAAGACGGGCATTACGAGAATATCTGTCCGTACTATCATGCACTTTAACTTCCAGGATAAACGGCTAAAAAGGGGGGTGTAAAATCGTTAATATCCCCTACATTTTCAGCCGGACGACTTTTGAAATGTATTCTGTTGGTGTTACTCCATATTCTTTTTTGAAACAACGATTAAAGTATGTTGCGTCGGAGAAACCATTCGCGTAAACAACTTTCGAAATGGTAATTTCAGGCTCTTTTTCCAATTCTTCGCAGATTCTTTGAAGCCGGTATTTAAGCAGATGTTTTATCGGCGTTGTTCCGAGAACATCTTTAAAAAAGCGCAGACATGAGCTTACACTTATGTCTGCGCTTTTTGCTATATCATCAATGGATATGGATGAAGCATAGTTGTTTTCAATGAATATGAGGCATTTCTTGATACGAAGTTCATCCTTTTGAAAACGGTCGGTATATTCAGATTCGTTCTGCAATAATTCCATATGTGATGAGATTATTGCAAAGGATTTGGTGAGCAGTTCCCTGACATTTATGGGAAAATCTTTTTTCTCGTATGCTCCCTGAATCCATGCGTTATCAGAATAGCTTAATACTTCTTTCTGCCACGGAATGGATGAAGATAACCTGATAAAGGGAAGAGAGTGATTGCCGACTAGCGGCTCTACATATGTATTCCATATCAGATCATCAGGATGAGCCATGGTACGGGGATCAAATACCAGTGCATGTTGGTGCCCGGTTTTAGATTCCAAGGTGGCGGAATGCAGTATCCCGCTATTGGCAAAATATCCTTCTACAGCAGAAAGAGTGAACTCTCTGTTAGCAATGTGAACGTTTACAGTTCCCTCAGTGATTATTACGATTTCCAATTCATCGTGCCAGTGCCAGGGAACCTTTACTATGGTCAGGTCATCATCAAAAAAGGCAATTGGAAAATCTTTTGTCCCATAGGTAAGGAGTTCTCTGCCATTTTCATCAACTCTATCAACTGAATTTGTTAATCCCATTCACCTTATCCTTTCATATATGACGATATAATCCCATAGAAATACGAAAACATGACGATTTAATACTAACTTACATATAATATTATACGATATAATACTAATAAATCAATATAAAACAGACGAAATACAACAAGTTGGAGGTGTCTATGGGATCATTACTTTTAGCAGTGATATATCTGATTTTCATAAGTCTGGGACTGCCCGATTCGCTTCTCGGATCAGGCTGGCCAAAGATGCAGGTGGCCTTTAACGTGCCCTCATCATATGCTGGTTACGTGTCGATGACCATATCTTTTATGACGATATTGGGACTTTTGGGATTCTCAGTGTCAAAGGAATACTGGATACTATTTCTTATCGCTGTACCATACGGACTTGGAGCAGGAGCAATTGATGCATCAGTAAACCATTATGTGGCTAATCATTATTCCAGTTCCGCAATGAATTTCCTGCATTGTTTCTATGGTGTGGGAGCGGTTATAAGTCCGTATATCATGGCTCTGGCATTAAGTAAGGCAAGATGGAACGAAGGTTATCGCTGGACCGCATTTGTTCAGGCCGGCATCCTTCTTGTATGTATTCTTTCATTTCATTTGTGGGAAAAGAATGAAGAAGACTCCGATGAAGAAGAAATCAAAAACAGCGCCGGTATAAGAGGAACACTTAAGGTACCCGGAGTCATTTTGACGCTGATTGCGTTTTATGCCTATTGTTCCGGCGAAGCAACATGTTTTTTGTGGACACCGAGTTATTTTGCAGGAACGCATAGGAATAGTTATTATGCCAGTGTATCTGCTGATATTTGCAATTCTTAATATAGGACTTCTGGAGATAGCTTACCGACAGGCAGACGCTAAGGAGAAATAAGATCATGAAAATTGAACACATAGCGATGTATGTAAATAATCTTGAAGAGGTCAGGGATTTCTTTGTAAAATATCTGGGTGGGACTTCAAATGCTGGATACCACAATGCCTCTACGGATTTCAGATCCTTTTTCGTATCATTTGATGATGGAGCAAGGATTGAGATAATGAACAAGCCCCAAATGGATGATTCGGAGAAGACTCTTAACCGTTCAGGATATGTTCATCTTGCATTTTCTGTCGGAAGCAAAGAAAAAGTAGATGAGCTTACGGAACGATTGAAACAGGACGGCTATGAGGTCATAAGTGGTCCGCGAACCACAGGTGACGGATACTATGAAAGTTGTATCATAGGAATTGAAGGCAATCAAATAGAGTTGACGATATAGGTATTCGATTATATTGGAATAGAAGATAAAACGATAACGGGGGTAAAAAAGAATATTGAAACCAATGAACGGTGGTTATGAGAGTAATCTTGTAGCCACTGTTTTTTGTTATAAAGCAATCATAAGGAAGGAGGAACAGTATCAAATGGCAAGAAGATACCATGAGATCAAAGGTCTGGCGGAGTTCACAGCCAAACCCCGGGATGCAAAGGAAGCCAAACGGATAGGTATATAAAGAGAGAACGATACCTTGAAAAAATACGGCCGTTTTATGATGCGGATCTCATCAAGGTACTCACAGGTGTAAGACGTTGTGGGAAATCCGTATTGCTCGAACAGATTGAAGAAGAACTCAGAGCTGAAGGCTATGATGATGAACACATCATTAAATACAGAATAGCCGTAAAAATTATACGGAACAACTTGATTTTTTCTTCGGGAATGGATATACTAAATAAAAACGACATGGAGAGTGATTATCATGCTAAAAAAGTTCAGTGTGGAAAACTTCAAGGGCTTTAAGGATAAGATCACTTGGGATATTGGATCGCCCAGCAATTATGGGTTCCATCCGGAGGTTATAGAAGCTGGCTGTATCACGAAGGGAATCATATACGGCATCAATGGATGTGGCAAGTCAAATCTTGGACTTGCAATCTTTGATGTGATCACACATCTGACGGAGAAGCAGAAGCTCCTTCAGAGTTATGACCTTTACCTCAATATGAGTGGACGTAAATCATTTGCGGAGTTTGAGTATACCTTCGTGTTTGATGGCCATGATCTGGTATACAGATACTCCAAGACGGACGTGGATGCGCTAAAGGAAGAAAGCCTTTCCATAGACGGTAAAGAAGTCATATATTATGACTTTCTGGCAAAGGATGGTTTTACACTGCTTGAGGGATCAGAGACATTAAATGTCTCAATAAAAAATGACAGTCCGATTTCCCGTGTGAAATATGTGAACAGCAATTCAATCCTGAAAGATAATGCACAGAATCAGACGTTCAAAAAGTTCATCGATTATGTGGATCGAATGCTTCTGTTCTATTCCCTTGACAATAGGGGATATGAAGGCTTCATGAATGGGAGTGAGGGGATTGCCGAGGGAATCATTAACGCCGGTAAGGTGAAGGAATTCCAGAAGTTCCTGAAGGAAAATGATATAGATTATGATCTCTTCGAACGTGAGGTAGACGGACGTAAGGCAATTTACTGTCACTTTGATAATAAGGACGCGGATTTCTTTAAGATAGCATCAACAGGAACAAGATCATTGGCTCTTTTCTATTATTGGTATATCCGCATGCAGAAAGCGTCCTTTGTATTCATAGATGAGTTTGATGCCTTTTACCATTTTGAACTGTCAGAGTCAGTTCAGAAGAAGGTGAACGAAATAATCGGAGTGCAGATATTTACTACGACTCATAATACAGATCTTATGAGCAATGACCTTCTCAGACCGGACTGTTATTTCCTGCTGAAGGACAACAGCATAAAGGCTATCTCTGAACTGACTGAGAAGGAGCTGAGGCAGGCTCATAACCTTCAGAAAATGTATAAGGCTGGTGCGTTCAATGGCTGATAGAGACTATAAAGCGTTTATAGTCGAAGGAGAGGTCAGAGAACCGCAGATCATTGATAATATCTCGAAAGTATTTTTTGCCCACGGTAACTTCAAGATCATAACGCTTCCGGCCGAAGAGAATATCTATATGCTTTGGAAAAAGCTGAAGGCAGATGATTTTGATACGGATATCATCGAGGTGCTGAGAGAAAGCAACGATGTCATTAGGGAACAGCCGGACCTTATGAGATCTATTTGTTGGAAGAAAAGGAGGCGCATAAAGGAAGGATTTTTGTGCTGAGCGCATTTCCGGAGTTTCTGGTTGATTATTTCGGAGTTAAGCTGTGGAGAACATGTGTGAAGCACAGAAAGAATCAGCGTGATATCAAAGGATGTTGAGCAAGGTTAGATAAGGCCAAAAAGGGCGAAATCATGATGTCTAAAAAAGCGATAATGCCTGAAAATAAAGGAAAGTAGAGAATTTAGATAGGCGATTTTTTAAAAACAGTGGATCCGTCCTGATCCATTTCAAAAGCCGTTTTTTGAGTTTGACGCACCCTTTACAACACGTTCATGAGATTGACATTCTTGGGCGGGTCTATTTTAGAAAAACGGCACAGGGACCGTTTTTCTAAAATAGAACTTGACGTTTTTTAAAAATGGCAATATACTTTAGAAAAATGGTACCTGTACCTAAAACCTAAAATAGGAGTCTTTATGGAGATTCAAAGAGATAGATATTTAAATAAGCTTATAAGTAAACGTAATAATGGTTTGATTAAGGTTATCACCGGAATAAGAAGATGTGGCAAGTCATATTTGCTCTTTAATTTATACTATGATTATCTTATAAATGATGGTGTTTCGGAGGACTGTATTATATCCGTTCCATTAGATGATGATGATTATATAGAATACTGTGATCCTCAGAAATTATCTGAGTATATTAAAAACAAAATGACTGAATCGAATAAGCAGTATTATGTCTTCATAGATGAAGCGCAGTATGCAATTACTAAGGAAGAAATGAAAAATCCGGATGTGCCAATCAGACTTTATGGTTTCTTGAATGGATTACTTAGGAGGAAGAATGTTGATATATACGTAACAGGAAGTAATTCTAAGTTTCTATCTTCTGATATTCTCACTGAATTCAGAGGACGTGGTGATGAAATTCATATTGCTCCATTGTCGTTTTCGGAATATTTCCCTGCATCAGGAAAGGATAAATATGATGCGTGGCAGGAATATATATTCTATGGCGGGCTGCCACATATTCTGGCAGAGCCAGATAACGAAGCCAAAGAAAACTATCTGGAACGCTTAAATACTGAGATTTATATTAGAGATATTGTTGATAGATATGAAATACGAGAATCAGCGGGTATGGAAACGCTGATGAAGGTGATTGCTTCAGCTGTAGGTTCTTTAACAAATGCACAAAAAATATCGGATACGTTTAAAAGCAATGGTGACAAGACAATATCTATGCCGACAATTTCTAATTATTTGAAATATCTCATGGAAAGTTTTGTTGTGCAAAAGAGTGATCGATATGATATTAAAGGTCGGAAATATATAGGTACACCGTCGAAATACTATTATACAGATTTGGGATTGAGGAATGCCCTTTTGAATTTTCGCCAATTTGAAGAGACTCATTTAATGGAAAATGTCATATATAACGAACTGATTTACAGAGGTTATAAGGTTGATGTTGGTGTCGTTGAAAGCAGAATGGTTGAAGCTGGGAAAAAAATTCGCAAGCAATTAGAAGTGGACTTTGTGGTTAATAGGGGCAGTAAGCGGTACTATATCCAGTCCGCATATGCATTACCAAATCAAGAAAAAATAGATCAGGAACAAGCCTCGCTTACTAAAATACCGGATTCTTTTAAAAAAATAATAATAACAGGAGGAAATACGCCGGTGTGGAGAAACGATCAAGGCATAACTGTTATGGGATTATTTGACTTTTTATTAAATGAAAATAGTTTGGATTATTAGTGTAAGAAAAGATGATACACTGTTGAAAAACAAGGAGCCTGTCACTAACTGAAAGTGTCGGGCTCTTTTTTTCATATGATGCTTTTATCTCTTACGAATGCAGTAGGTGCTGGAAGAATGCGTCAGGCAACAAGGGAACTTGTAAAGGCATATAAGACTATTAAAAACATGGAAAAGCAGGGCAAAGAGCGTGGTGAGATCTGTGAGATGTTAAAAGAGAAATTCGGCGAAAAGAATCCGGATGTAAAAGTTGGATAAGGAGACGTGAATGATGAATATCACAAAAGAGACAAAGCTTAAGGATATCCTTTCAGAGTATGTCTGTCTGTAATCATTCATTATTTGACAACTTGGTTTTTCGATATTCACCCGGAGTCAAACCATAGTGTCTTTTGAAAGTTCTGCAAAAATGATCGACGCTTTTAAACCCACATTCCGCGGAAATTGCGCATATTTTCTTTTCCGTATCCGATAATGCTGCCGCAGCAATTCTAAGCCTGTATGTAATAAGATAGTTAACCGGTGACATGTGCAGGTATTTATTGAAAAGATTTAGGGCAGTGCTTTTACTTATGCTGACTTTACATGAGATATCATTAAGAGAGATATCTTCTGGGTAGTGTTCATGTATATACTGCATCATCATCTGCATCCTGGATAAAGAGGCTGCTGAAGCCCCCTGCTTTTCTTCTACAAGATCAAAGTTTATGCTTCTGTAGATGCTCAGCCATAAATGCTGTATAAGCGATGATACAAGCAGTTCTTCATTCCTCTCTTCTTTATGAATTTGAATGATCTTACGAAAATCAGATAAAATGGAAGCATTGGAACGCTCCTGATCTCTGAATATGATGCAGGGGATTGATGAATTTGTTACAGGCAGAACATATTTTTTGAATATAAGGCTGTCGTCGGGAGATATAAAGGAAGGCAAAAAAAGAAAGTTCGGAATGGATGCTGCGCAGGGAGAATAGAACTTGTGCAGTATTTTTGTGTTTATGAATATAGCATCACCTTCATTTAATGTGAAATCCTGATCACCAACCCACATGGTCACGGTACCGCTCTCTATAAGAACAAATTCAAGTTCGGTGTGCCAGTGCCAGTCAATACAGTTAAAGTCAAACATGTCCATATTTTCATAGTAGAAATGAAAAGGATAATCCGGACTGCCATGGCTTACAGTTTCCATCAGACTGTCATCGGTTATTATATGTGGATAAGAAGCACTAAAAACCATAATTCCCCCTCAATTACGATATAATACAATAATTATACGCTATTATACAATGAAAATCCATAAAAAATAATATATTATACAAATATGTACATAATTCAACGAATACGAGGAGAAAAATATGCCTAACTATCAGAAAACGAAAACAGCGTGCTATTTGGGATTTATAACGCAGGCAATTGCTGCAAATTTTGCGCCGCTGCTTTTCCTCAAGTTTCATAGTGACTACGGAATCTCGCTTGGAAACATAGCGCTTATATCCACGGTTTATTTCTTTACCCAGTTGTTGATAGACCTTTTCTGTGCAAAGTTTGTGGACAGGATCGGGTACAGGGTCTCAATCGTGATATCAGAAGTCTTTTCGGCAGCAGGGCTGATAGGACTTGCCTTTCTGCCGGATATGATGCCCGATGCGTTTGCGGGGATTCTCATCAGCGTAACGGTATATGCCATGGGCTGCGGACTTATTGAAGTACTGGCAAGCCCTATTGTTGAAGCGTGCCCGTTTGAGAATAAGGAAGCTACTATGAGTCTTTTGCATTCCTTTTACTGCTGGGGCTCAGTGGGAACAATAGTGATCTCAACGCTGTTCTTTGTGATATTCGGTATGGACAGCTGGAGATGGCTTGCTGTGATCTGGGCTTTGGTTCCGGCAATAAACATATATAACTTCGTAACCTGTCCCATAGTCCCGATCGTTGAAGAAGGGCAGGGAATGGGTATCAGACAGCTGGGGAAAAGGCCCCTTTTCTGGGTCTCCATATGCCTTATGGTTTGTGCAGGCGCATCAGAGCTTGCAATGGCACAATGGGCATCAGCATATGCCGAGGCAGCGCTTGGATTATCCAAGACGGTTGGTGATCTTATGGGACCGTGTATGTTTGCGGTAACGATGGGAATAAGCCGGGCTATATACGGCAGGTACGGAAAGAAACTGAATCTGATGCGATTCATGATCGGATCGGGGGCTTTATGTGTCTCCTGCTATCTGCTGGCATCGCTTTCATCAAATCCTGTCATGGGACTGATCGGATGTGTGTTGTGCGGATTTTCTGTCGGTATAATGTGGCCGGGAACAATAAGCATATCATCCCAAAAGTTTCCCACAGGCGGAACTGCGATGTTTGCACTACTTGCAATGGCAGGAGATCTCGGCGGAAGTATAGGACCTGCGATTGTCGGCAAGGTTACACAGTATGCCGGGGATAATATCAGAACAGGAATGAGAGTAGGACTTATTTTTCCGGTAGTGCTCATCATAATGCTTATTATATTGAGCAAGACTGCAGTAAGAAAAGCTCAAAGCTAAGAATCTGATGATACATAAAACCGGAAGTTAAAACTCCGATACAAGGAGGATCCGCAGATGTAATGACAGACAGTTGCCCATCCGATATAATGGGTGGGCAACCAAATATACTATGGAGGTAATAGTCATGAACAAGTATGTTTCGCTGGATAAGCGAAGTAAGAAGGCGCAGCGCGAGTATCACGCAAAGCAGAGACGCACCTGGGGTGAACTTAATCCCGTGACAAGGAGCGTACCGAGCGGAAAGACATACAATCGAAAGAAGGAAAAGCAGAGGTTGCTACGTGCCAGTGGCACGTGTTCAGCAACGACCGAAGAGAAGCGGAGACCGGCAAGGAATTCAGAAATGGATTTGAGGCCGATCTTTTTTTGTAAAAATATATATTTTTGCTTGACTATGACGTAACGTAATAGTTTATGATGTAATCACAAGTGAAGGAGATGATAGCCATGAAGACAGTAAATGAAGTGAGTAAGCTGACAGGAGTGAGTATACGCACGCTGCAGTATTACGATAAGATAGGACTCTTAAAACCGGCAGAGTATACCGAGTCCGGATACAGGCTGTATGACGATGCGGCGCTGGAGAGACTTCAGCAGATTTTACTGTTTCGTGAGCTTGAGTTTCCGCTTAAGGATATCAAGGATATCGTGACCAGATCTGATTTTGACAAGAGATTGGCACTTGACCAGCAGATAGAACTTCTAGAATTAAAGAAGGAACACATCGAAAATCTGATCAGTATGTGCCGTGGATTAAAACTGAGAGGAGTGAGACATTTGGATTTTACAGCATTTGAGTCAAGCAAATTAGACGAATACGCTAAGCGTGCAAAAGAACAGTGGGGTAATACTCCGGAATATAAGGAATTCGAAGAGAAGAATGAAAAGCGGTCTAAGAGCGAAGAAGAGAGCATGATGGCCGATTTCATGAAAATCTTTGAAGAGTTCGGAGGTATGAAGGATCAGGATCCTGCTTCTGCAGAAGTACAGGATCAGGTAAGGAAGCTGCAGAGCTTTATTACCGAGCATTTTTATAAGTGTTCTAATGAGATTCTTTCCGGACTTGGTAAGATGTATGCCGGTGGCGGAGAATTCACCGAGAACATTAATAAGATGGGCGGAGAAGGAACTGCTGAATTTACTCACCGGGCGATACAGATCTACTGCGGATGATACAAATTTTTGAAAAAAGTAGGTTTATGGACAAAGCGAACGGGAAAACAAAAAACACCCGAGCCGCCGAGTCCATTTTCTTTTGCAAAAGAATACCGGCAATGATGACGATCCGGAGCCGACACAAAAAGCGAAAGGATAAAACACACTCTGCTGGGGATGGAGGATTATGAAGAGGACTTATTGGAGATAATTACAGTATATAAGAACCTGAAAGGTTCTAAAACAAAACAAATCGCATTGGAGCAGATGAAACTACTGGCGACTATGAGCTCGGAACTTTGATAAAAAAAATGCAGATATCCGCAAAAATTTCATGAACATCATTGACTTATAAGAGGAGAGAATGCTATATTATACATGAAATAATTGCGGATAACCGCAAATAAATCATGTGAGGTGTTTGGATGTATCCGAGGGAACAGTATTTGAAAGAGATCATCTCAAAGAAAGATAACGGACGTATTAAGATCATTACGGGACTGCACAGAAGCGGCAAATCGGTACTATTGTTTCAGCTGTATCGGGAATGGCTTCTGGGAGAAGGGGTGAAGGAAGACCAGATCATCGCTTTGGCTTTGGACATATTGGAAAATGCCAGATATCGTAATCCTTTGGAATTGGATAAGTGTGTTCGTGATCATATGGTCGATCCTAAGAAGAGGTATTACATTTTCATTGATGAGATCCAGTTTGTATCCGAGATTCAAAATCCTTACGTGGATAATGAGGATGCCAAGATAACGTTTATCGATGTTATTCTCGGATTCATGCATATGGATAATGCCGATGTGTATGTAACCGGCAGTAATTCCAAAATGTTGTCTTCGGATATATTGACTCAGTTTAGAGATCGGGGTGATGAGATCCGGGTATATCCGTTGTCATTTGCGGAGTTTTATAACGAATATGAAGGGGATAAGAGAGGAGCCTGGCAGGATTATTACACTTATGGCGGAATGCCGCTTGCAACTTCACTTGAATCACACGAGGAGAAAAGCAGGTATTTAAAGGATCTCTTCGACCGGACTTATATAAAAGACGTACTTGAAAGACATGAAATCAAGAATGATACAGAGGTGCTGGATATATTGCTTGATGTCCTTGCAACGAGGATCGGATCACTTACCAATCCAAGCAAGCTGGCCAATACGTATAAAAGTGAACGGCAGATTGGCATAGGCTCTGAAACGATCGAAAAATATATCGGATATTTTGAGGAGTCATTCCTTATAGAGAAGGCTGTACGTTATGATGTAAAAGGCAGAAAGTATATCGGAACTCCCGCTAAATACTATTACACCGATCTGGGGCTTCGCAATGCAAGGCTCGGGTTTAGGCAACTGGAAGAGACTCACATCATGGAAAATGTATTGTACAATGATCTCATCCGGAGAGGAATGAATGTTGATGTGGGTGTGGTGGAATACAATACGAAAGATGCTGAAGGTAAGAAGATCCGAAAGCAGTTGGAGGTGGATTTCGTCGTAAACCAAGGTGGCAAGCGGTTTTATATCCAATCTGCCTTATCTATAGCCGACCCGGACAAAAAGGAGCAGGAGATTGAATCATTGAAAAGGATACCTGATTCCTTCAGCAAGATGGTTGTAGTTCGGGATTATCTTAAACCGTGGCAGGATGAAAACGGGATCACATATGTAGGAATAGAACAATTTCTTCTGAATGAAGAACTTTTGAAATGATATTTTTAGGATGCCGTTAAAGACACTTACTTTGATGTAGGTGTCTTTTTTTCACGATGGGTTATCGGAAATACCATGCCATGGACATGGAAGAAGAGCATAAAATCCCTTAGACAAAACAATTTGTCTGGTGTTTTTAATACAAAAGTAGCTGGGGTGTTTTATGTAAAAGGGAAGGAAAAAGAATATTTAAGAATGTTCTCCGTGGAACAGGTGATCGGTAATCGAGTATCCAGCACACATTTCGCCTGCATGATGCAGCATTGGAAGAATTGGCGGCGTTTTATAAAGATGAGAGTTGATGTGATAGAATGAGAGTTCCATCTTATGATATTGTTATGATGGCGAAAGTGAAAATGAAACAGAGCCCTGAGGGAGGAATCCTTCGGGGCTTTTGTTATGGAGATGACAAACTATAAATAGTCAAGTACTTTTTTAGATTTTTTAAGTCTGTAAAAAGCGTATGACAAATAAACTATCTGAACACATCGTATTTCAGATGGCGCAGTAGAAACAATTATTTATGTCAGCGAAGAGCAGTGGTTACAAAGTCAGTGTTCTGCCTCTCCAATGCAAAAATGACTCTGACCAATTTTTTCGTGACATGTGATATGGCTACCCTGTGAGGTTTTCCCTCAGAACGCTTCTTGGCATAGTAGGTTGCAAAGGTAACGTCAAAACGGATAAGTGGCAAAGCACAGTTCATGAGCGTGTATCGAAGTTGTGATGATTCTCGCTTTACCATACGTCCCTTATGAGACTCAGTTCCAGACTCGCTGATACCAGGCTCTAAGCCTGCAAACGCAAGCATTTGTGCCGGCGATGAGAAGTTAGATATATCACCGTATTCGGCATAGATCACCGCGGTGGATAAAGGACCAATGCCCGGAATGGACATATAGTGTGGGTGTACTTCCTAGATAAGTTCAGTTATCTGGGCTTCAAGGATAGAAACCTGCTTGGCAACCTCTTTGTAAAGCGTAAGTAGGCAGGTGAGTTCTGTATCGAAGATGGAATTGTTTACACCTACGGTATTAGTCGCAAGGGCTTTAAGTTCTATGAACTTTTGAGGCGTAAATTTACCACGGGAAATACGCCTAAGATTATCATACGAAGCGGAATTCATATGTGCCATCTTTTCTGCGGAACCATAGTTTTCAAGAAGGTATAAAGCTGTCTTGCTGAAGCGTTCTTGAAAGAATGGCTTGAACTCCGGGAAAGTGTGATCCAGTACATTGGTAATCTTAACAAGACAAAAAGAACGCTGGCGAATAAGGCGATCTCTTAAACGAGTTAGTGACTTTAGAGAGTAAGCATGGTAAAATCCTATTGAATGGGGTTTGTACTCTACGGTCATTAACCAACGGGCAATGGATTCACAGTCAATGGAATCCGTCTTTGTCCGCCTCAAAGAAGTAGATTTCTTGTACTCGCTGATGAGAACTGGATTAACTTCCATAAAGCTGTGGTGGGCTTTCTCAAGGAAGAGTTCAAGGTTGAGGGCATAGTGGGCTGTAGATTCAAACCCTATTCTTATGTCATCAGGTGTTGACAGGGACTGGAGAGAAGTGAGCAGTTCGTTGAAACCATCATTATTGTTTTTGATGGTGAACTTGGTAACAATGCTCTGGTCTGTTGCATTGATAATACAACAGTCGTGTTTGTACTTTGAGATGTCTATTCCGACAAAGTACTGGGACATAGTGGTACCTCCTTGAGTATAAGATTTGGCGCTGCTGTCTTCCACAGAGAATCCGGCTGTGTAATCACGTAAATAGAAACGTCAAAGCGTTAACAAACTGATTAACAGTAATAGACGAAAAGCTGTGGTCTGAGTCATCTCCAACCAGTCAAAGCTGTATGTGTATAGGTACAGATCCACAGCGCCTTAATAAATATATCAGATAGAGATTGAATTACCCAGTAGAACCTGGGAGAAAGGAGAAAATCCAATCATCAACTGATAATTGGATTATACGTGATGTATATGTCAATGAAACCGAAAAGGCCGTGCTCATATCTGGGCTGTCCTAATCTGACGGACGGGCGTTATTGTCCGGAGCATCAGCAGAAGTGTCAACAGCAATTATGAAAAGTACGGCAGAGATAAAGCTACGAAGAAGAGATATGGCCGGGCATGGAAGAGGATACGTGACAAGTATGCTACGGAGCATCCCTTTTGCGAGCTCTGTTTTGAGCGTGGGATCATCGTGGAAACACAGGAGATCCACCATAAGAAGCCGCTGAGTGAAAGTGGCACTCACGATCGGAGCAATCTGATCGCGCTGTGCAAGTCATGTCACTCACAGATCCACGAAAAGAGAGGCGATTACTGGGGAGGACGGCACTGTAGGACGCACCCCAGGGGGGGTGATCGAAATCTCTACAGGTATGGCTTCCAGGGAACGGCGCGGGGGTCTCGCGTGCAAAATCGCGAAATTGAAAATGAAAATCCCTATGCTATAGTAACTAAAATGGTTACCCGAATAGAGCCATCATGTTTTTAGAAAGGATGATCAGAATAAAATGATCGATCGGGTAATGGAACTGCCTGAATATCGGTTTTATTGCCACGAACAGATAAGGACAGAACTGGCCAGGCATGATATCGGCGATTCTCCCGAGTGGTTAGATACGAAGATTTCTGATGGGTCTGTTCATTGTATATCTGATGAGGAGATCATAGATGAACTGCACGCCATTTATTCAGATTCTGCCGAGGCGATGTATGCAAACATGCTCAGAAATGGATGCGAAGCATATGAAATTGGTGAAGGGAATAACCTTGGAGAACTCAAGAGCTATGTTCTTCTTAAGAGCATTGGAGGCAATTCGCGATTAAATGTTGCCGGTAATGAAATAGTTATTCCCTACGAGTATATAGATTATGTTATATATAATTACAACCATAATGCAATACCGAAAGATACTTTGGAGAAGGTACTGGAATGCTATCAGCTTACTATAATAACAAGCGAAAGATTATTCTCTCACATTATTCCTCCCAAAAACGCAATGACATCTAGAATATTCGTCCATAACATGCTATTATGATTGCATAGAATCTTTTCGGAGGTATCGAAGATGATGGAAAGACTGGCATTGGAGCAGTTTGAGGCATGGAAGGATAAAGAAAAAGTATAGTTAAGTAACTGAAAACATTTCGATCAGAATATTGCAGGAACACATAGGAGTAATAAGATCATGAAATATTTTCTGTCGAAAGCAGGGAGAAAGTAGATGAACTCACGGCACGATTGAAACAGGACGGCTATGAGGTAATAAGCGGTCCGCGGATCACAGGGGACGGATATTATGAAAGCTGTATCATCGGAATTGAAGGCAATCAAATAGAGTTGACGACATAGCTATTCGAGTATGCTATATATGTACGTGAAATGGTCAGGAATTCTGATAAAATTCTGTACCCTATTGACAAGAATAGAATAAGGCAATGAGGTAGGAGAGAAAGGAGACCGGATATGACAATAACTGAAAGAGCCGTTAAGGCAGTAGAACTGAAGTTATCGGGAGGTTATAACTGTTCGCAGGCAGTTACCGCTGTTCTTGCTGATCAAACAAGTCTGACAGATGATCAGTTAAAACAGATAACAGCCGGATTCTGCGCAGGTATGGGTAATCTTGAAGCTACGTGTGGAGCGCTCATTGGCGTCGGCATGATTGCCGGATTAAAGACAGAAGGAAATGGTACTTTGAAGATCACAAGACAGATACAAGAGACATTTCGTGATAGATGCGGAGCCATAAAATGTAAGGATTTGAAAACTCTTACAGACGGAAAACCCCTGTGTTCTTGTGAAGAGTGTGTTCGAAATGCAGTTATGATATATGGAGAAATAATGGAATTGAATTGAGAGAATTGTTATGAAAAGAATTAGTAGTTTGTCGTTGATGATGCAATGAATTATGGTATCATTGCCTACAGGTCAATGACAGAGGCTTGTGAACGTTCCTCATCGAACTTCGCTACTCTGAGTTATCTGCAGGGACCGAACACATCAACTGGTTATGCCGGGGATGATCTTGAAACCTCTATCATAGTCGGTGATATTGCCGATAGTGCCAGATTCAGCCTGAATCAGCCCGGCTGTGTGGATAGCGGTTGTCGTTATTGTAATTATCGGAATATCCGGACTGATAATATGGAAGAAAAAAAATAATTGACAAATACCCCACCAGGGTATATATTGGTAGAAAACCAGTATACCCCAGTGGGGTATTTTTGAGGAGAAATATATGTCTGATAACGATAATAATATGGAAGATATGAATGGTTCCTGCCCACATTGCTCCGGCAAACATAAAGACAGGGATGAGAAGCAAAAAAAAGATCTGATGAACAGACTGAAAAGAATAGAAGGTCAGGTCCGCGGTGTTGAAGGGATGCTTGAAAAAGATGCATACTGTACTGACATTCTGATGCAGGTGTCAGCCATTACCAGTGCCCTTAACAGTTTTAATAAGGTTCTTCTGGCTGATCATATGAGAACCTGTGTGGCTGACAATATTCGTGAAGGCAATGATGAGATTATTGACGAGCTTGTGGTTACGCTGCAAAAGCTCATGAGGTAAGAGGGAATATGGAACAATATAATGTAACAGGAATGAGCTGCGCTGCATGCCAGGCAAGAGTCGAGAAAGCAGTAAATGCCGTAGACGGCGTTGAAAGCTGTGCTGTAAGTCTTCTTACAAACTCTATGGGTGTTATGGGAAGCGCATCTTCGGAAGAGATAATAAGAGCGGTTGAAAAGGCCGGCTACGGAGCAAGCCTTAAGGCATCCGCGAAGAATGATCGGCTTAACATAACGGCAGGTACAGAAGAATATGAGGATTCTCTAAAGGATACAGAATCACCGATATTAAAAAAGAGACTTGTAGCTTCAGTCATCCTTCTGATCCCATTAATGTATGTTTCAATGGGGCATATGCTGTGGAATCTGCCGTTACCGTCATTTCTTGATGGCAATCATGTGGCTATGGGGTTATACGAGCTGCTTATAGCCGGGATCATCATGGTAATAAATCAGAAGTTTTTTATCAGTGGTTTTAAGGGGCTTGTTCACATGTCTCCGAACATGGATACTTTGGTAGCGCTTGGAGCCACAGTTTCATATGCATACAGCATATACGCTCTTTTTGCCATGACAGGTGCAGTGATGGAGGGAAATGCAGATCAGATGATGTATTACATGGATCAATTTTATTTTGAATCTGCAGCAACGATCCTGACGTTGATCACATTTGGAAAAACACTTGAGGCAAGATCAAAAGGAAAAACCACGGATGCCCTTAAATCTCTCATGAAACTTGCACCAAAGACTGCCGTTATTCTGGACGGTGATACTGAGAAAACTGTCTCTGTAGATGAAGTAAAAGTTGGAGACAGATTTGTTGTAAGGCCGGGAGATGGCATACCCGTAGACGGTATCGTAAAAGAAGGAGAGAGTGCCGTTAACGAGTCTGCACTTACAGGAGAGAGCGTTCCCGTGGAAAAGCAGACAGGCGACAGGGTTTCTGCAGCAACAATCAATACTTCAGGATATATGGTGTGTGAAGCTGCGAGAGTCGGTGAGGATACTACTCTTGCAGGGATCATAAGAATGGTAAGTGATGCTGCGGCAACCAAAGCACCGATCGCCAAGATTGCCGACAGAGTATCGGGTGTGTTTGTGCCGGTAGTGATCGGAATCGCATTTGTCACATTTATTGTGTGGGTGCTTTTGGGACAAACATTCGGCTATGCAATGGCAAGAGCTGTATCAGTACTGGTGATCAGCTGTCCATGTGCTCTGGGTCTTGCAACTCCTGTGGCGATCATGGTTGGAAACGGTGTAGGCGCCCGAAACGGAATCTTATATAAGACAGCAGCAGTACAGGAGCTTACGGGAAAAGTACGGATAGTGGCTCTTGATAAGACAGGAACTATAACTACAGGTGTTATGCGGGTTACAGATATTATCCCTGCAGACGGAATCAGTGAAAATGAACTGTTAACCATAGCCTACGCACTGGAGTCAAAGAGTGAGCATCCTATCTCAAAAGCGATAATCGATCATGCAAAAGAACGTGATATATGCTTGAAGGAAACAACGGAATTTGAAGTGTTGTCAGGCAACGGACTACAGGCAAAACTTAACGGTTCGTTGGTGTCAGGAGGTAATTCCAGATTCATAACAGGCATTTTAGGAAACAATTCAACGTTAGGTGAGTTATCAGTTAATTTTATTTACGGGGATAACGAAGATAATAAAGAAATAAGTGCATTTCAGTGCATGGATGAGCTGTCCGCACAGGGCAGGACTCCTGTTATTTTCACAAAAGATAACAAGTTTATCGGGATAATTGCGGTTGCCGACACCATAAAGGAGGATACGCCTCAGGCAGTAAATGAACTTAAAAAAATGGGTATCCATGTTGTGATGCTGACCGGCGACAATGAGATCACAGCCGGAGCGATCGCAAAGCAGGCCGGAGTACATGAAGTCGTTGCGGGCGTACTTCCTGACGGAAAAGAAGCTGTTATAAGAAAGCTTATGGAGAAAGGCAAAGTTGCCATGGTTGGCGATGGAATAAATGATGCACCGGCTCTTACAAGAGCAGACGTTGGAATCGCGATCGGAGCAGGAACAGACATTGCCATAGATGCAGCAGACGTTGTGCTTATGAAGAGTAGTATTCTTGATGTAGCAGCAGCCATCAGAATCTCAAGGGCAACAATACGGAATATCCATGAGAATCTTTTCTGGGCATTTTTCTACAATGTGATCGGTATTCCTCTTGCGGCAGGCTGCTATGTGGCGGCTTTCGGTTGGACACTTAATCCGATGTTTGGAGCAGCGGCTATGGGACTGTCGAGCTTTTGCGTAGTATCCAATGCACTGAGACTTAACTGGCTTAAAGTACACGGTATCATACAGCCAACAGATGTTAAGGCTGATAAAGATATAGAAGAAAATAATAAAAAATTATATGATAAAAAAGTGAATGAAAAAAATGAAAAGGAGATCAGAAAAATGAAGATTAAAGTAAACGGAATGATGTGTGCACACTGTGAGGCTCATGTAAAGAAAGCTCTTGAGGCAATTGACGGAATAGAATCAGCAACTGCTTCACATGAGGAGAATCTTGTAACTGTCACCAATACAAAGGATGTTGATGAGGCGCTTATCAAAGCTGCTGTTACGGAAGCCGGTTATGAGTACGCAGGAATGGCATAAATGATTGCAAATCCGGTAGCTTAAGGAAGATTAATGGTGAATGTGAAAAACAGGAAAGATAAAGCATTAAAGATATCTTTATTCTAAAGATCAGAAAGTTGAGGAAATATTAATGAAAAAAGAAGAAATTGTGGCGGAACTTTTTAAGATGCAGGATAAGAAGTATGCTGCCATGCAGGTGAAAATCATACCAACGGTAGATGCCGACAGAATCATCGGCGTCAGAACACCGGCGCTTCGTACTTTTGCAAAAAATATACACAAAGATCCTGACAGAACAGAATTTCTGGCGGATCTGCCTCACCGGTATTTTGATGAAGACCAGCTGCATGCTTTTGTGATATCGTTGGAGAAAGATTTTGATAAGTGTATGGCGGATATTGAGGCATTTTTGCCAGTCATTGATAACTGGGCCACATGTGACCAGCTTTCTCCGAAAGCATTCAAAAAGGAACCGGAGAGATTGCTCCCATATATCAGAGAGTGGATAAGATCCGATAAAACCTACACCGTCAGGTTTGCGATCGGAATGTTGATGGAGCATTTTCTTAATGACAGATTCGACACGGAATATGCGGATATGGTGGCAGAGGTAAGATCGGAGGAATATTACGTCAACATGATGATCGCATGGTATTTTGCAACCGCTCTGGCAAAGCAGTATGAATCGGTTTTACCATATCTTGAAGAAAAGAGACTTAGTGATTGGGTACATAATAAGACAATCCAAAAAAGTGTGGAAAGTTATCGGATCACCGATGAACAAAAGGCGTATCTTAAGACATTGAAGGTGAAACCTGCAAGGAAAAGGGGTTAGACAAATGAAAAAAAGAAAGACTTTGTTAAAGAGGGGACTGGCTATCGTACTGACTCTGGCGATGGTATTAACGGGACAGCTTCCACGTAATACTGTTAATACTGCAAAGGCAGGCAGTGATGATGAAAAACAGAACGTTGCACTATTGGCTAAGGCCGATGCAAAATCCACCAACATCTATGGTGGTGTGTCTACTGACAGAATTAATGACGGTGAACTTGCAGGAGCAGTTGCGGGTACGAGCTGGAATTGCTGGGGAACAGATGAGTATCCTATGTGGGTAACACTTACATGGGATGGAATATATACTCTGTCCGGTATGTCGATATTGTGGTGGACATACAATGATGGAGGTGTTGTGGTTCATGAATTGTGTCACAGAAAGCAAATGAATCATTCAAAAGATTTTTGGAGAGAGGTAGAGAAGGTACTACCGGACTACAGGAAGCAGGTTAAATGGTTAAAAAATGAAGGAAGTAATGTTATGCGAAGAATGGGGATATTGTAATCCGGTTTAATGTTTTTTAAAGATAATTATGTATTTTGTACAGATTTATGTTATAATTCTTTCATAGTTAGAGATTATCGAATTCGAGGTATAAGAATATGACAGATAATAATATTACACCTGAGGCTAAAAGACACCTTGATGCTCTATATGAGAGTTATGACATTATAGCAGATGATACATATGTATTTATCTGTGATATGAGATATGATTATTCCAGATGGTCGAAGGAACTGGTGGAAGCATTTGGCTTGCCATCGGAGTATATGTATTGCGCCGGTAAGATCTGGGAAGAGCATATTCATCCTGAAGACAGACAGGCTTACCATGATGGTATGGAAGCAATATTCAGCGGTGAACAGTCCGGACATGACATGCAATATCGTGCGTTACGTCCGGATGGTGAGTGTGACTTGTGTACCTGTCGAGGGACTGTGCTTAATGACGAATATGGCAACCCGCTGTTCTTTGTCGGAGCCATCAGAAATCATAGTCAGAAGAGTCATATAGATACTTTGACAGGTCTGCGTAATCAGTACGGTTTTTTCTCGGATCTGCAGTCATACATACGAAATAAGACTCCGATAAAGATAGGAATGGCAGGAATATCCAAACTGACGGAGATCAATGAAGTATATGGATATCATGTCGGAAATAAGATTCTTCAGAATCTCGGCAGATATCTTATGGATAATGTTACTAACAGGGGTGGGACATACCGCCTGGACGGGTCACGCTTTGCCGTTATTTCTGCTATGCAAAGTGAAGAAGAATTTGCCGGATTATATTATGATCTTCGCTCACATTATCGTGAAGGCATAAGACTGGATGGACAGGATTTTACACTTGAACTGAATGCCGGAATGCTTGTACTGGATGATTTTAATGTAGATGACCAGACGGTGTATGCCTGTTTGAATTTTGCTTATCAGGAATCAAAGATAAATAAACATGGTGATCTGGTCAGATTCAATAATGAGCTTACGGAAGAGAGTAGGGAGAGGATCGAGAAGCTTCATGCGATCAGAGCCTCGATCACACAGAATTATAAAGGTTTTTATCTGCTGTATCAGCCCGTCGTGGATGCGACGACGGAAAAAGTGGTAGGTGCGGAGGCTCTTTTGCGTTGGAAGAGTGATGAATACGGAATCGTTCCTCCCGATATGTTTATTCCGGTTTTGGAGAATGATCCTTTATTTCCCGAACTCGGAGAGTGGATACTGAAGACAGCACTTAAAGATGCCAAGAAGATCATATCTTATGTGCCGGATTTTATTGTCAATGTCAATCTTTCATATTCCCAATTGGAAAAAGCTGAATTTACGGATACTGTATTACACCTGATCAGACAGAGCAGTGTCGCTCCGGAGCATCTTTGTCTTGAGATCACGGAACGCTGTCGTTTGTTGGATATGGAATTGTTGAGAAATGTGATCGTTACACTTCGTTCCAGGGGGGTGCGTGTGGCACTTGATGATTTTGGAACAGGTTTTTCATCGGTTGGTCTCGTCAAGAATCTGCCCTTTGATACGATCAAGATTGACAGAAGCTTTGTAAGAGATATCGAACGGGATGAACTGGAAAAAGAACTTTTAAAGTCGTTTACGGGATTGGCGGGAATCTTTGGACCGAATGTTTGCGTAGAAGGAATTGAGACATCCGGAATGTGCGATATAATCAGAGATTACGGCATCCATTGTTTACAAGGGTACTATTATTCAAAACCTATTCCTGTTGAAGATTTTTTGGAGAAGATAAAAAACGGTGCAGATTGTTTTGGTAGTTAGAAAAGCCGGTGGAGGCGGTAGTTTATGTTCATGTGCGATCATACAAAACTAAGATTGTCTTTTAATGAATTTCACAATATAGAAATCGAAGATATGCCGCAGTATGGTGAATTCTGCCTTCTTGAATTAAAAGACGGACGTTATACGGCAGGGAAATGGAATCCGTACGATTATAAGGATGAAACCAGCGTGTCAGGCGAATTCATACGGGGAACTGCGGATGTTGTTGATGTTGGTGAAGTATCAAAATGGCATTCCCTCGATCGTTATGACCTCACGAATTGTCTTGAAGATGAGGAAATCGGTGTTATTAATCTCGGAGCTCCCGGAGATAACATCTACAACATAGAATTCAGTGAATTTAAGTTGTTAAATAACGGTGAGTTACCAAAAAGTGAACAGTATTGTCTTTTGATCTTAGCTGATGGTGGATTGGCAGCCGGAAGATGGGATCAGTGGCCGGGAGGGAAAGAAGGCTGTTTTATATATGCACCGGCATTGGCTAGCTATAACATGAAAGCAGTGTGGGCATGGACTGCCTTAAGCGATGATGATTTCTTTGACTCAGAGGCAGAAAGTGAAAGAGAGAGTCATAATGAGGAGGAATCAAACAGGAATTCTTCGGTCGATCAGAACGAATTCAAAGACGCAACAGACATTAATAATGTGAAAGAATATAACCCTGAAGTAAAATTCAAGTTCGGTATGGACATTGAAGTATATCTTGACAAGGCATATGAAAATGTAAAAAAAGAGTATAAGTGGCTTGATAAAAATATGATCGGGGAATCCTGGCATTATGACATAAAACCAGTCGACGGCGTCCCGGAATTTGTAAGAATAAATGATGGAAACGATGATATTATCGTATGCGATTATGACTCTTCGGAAAAATTTATAGAAAGAGTGGAGTATGATTATAAGGATGTTGCACTAAGGGCAAATCCGGTTGTGGCTGATTATTCCGTTCCTTTTGATTATGTCGAAATTCACGGTTGGAATCTTGAAAGATATGTCTTTTCAAAGCTTCAGACAGGTGACTACAAGGTAAATGTTACAGCAGGAAACAGGGTGACGGGAGGAAGCAGAGAATTCTTTATCACGCCATATTGTTTTGATGCTGAATCTTACGATGAATTCCTGGATCGTTATCAGGATATAGTTCCCGGAAGTGCCTTTGGATTGACCAAAGAAGATCTTATTTCCGATAATGAATTGAAACAGTTCCTTGGCTATTAATGAAATTGATGTAATTGCGGGGGATTTTTATGATCATTTATCATCACAGACTGGTAAAGAAGTATTATATGCCGGATAAAAATGTTTAATAGTATTATTGACAAGAGATAGGTAATATGTTACATTGTTTTTGGATATATGTAACATGTTACCTATTTTGCTTTGGTGTGGTAAAAGTAAGGATACGCGACAGAGTATGAAGGTATTCGAGCGCACCAATGTGTTATTTTACCTGATTGGAGGAAGTGTATGGATTACGATGAAGAAATGAACATGAATAATGTGGAATTCGGAGACATGCCGCCGCAGGCGTTTCTGCTTGGACTATTGAGTGCATTTGATAACAGGTACCAGGCGGCAGCGGATGCGTATTTTAAGGAGATAACATGGAAACAGTTATTTGCGATCATATGTATCAATCTCTGCAAAGAAGCGCCTACAATTAACGAATTGTCGGATGTGATGGGGAGTTCTCACCAGAATGTGAAGCAGATTCTGTTAAGACTTGAAAAAAAAGGTTTTATTACTACTGCAACTGATGAGAAAGATAAAAGAAAGCAGCGTATTCTTGTAACGGATGCAGCAAGAGCATTTTTGGAAGAGAATGATAATAACGGAAAACAGAGCAGGTACATTATTGGACGTATCTTTGATGGTGTCGATGAACAGAGTCTTATGATCACAATACAAACTATTATGAGAATGGAAAGGAATCTTAGCAAAATATGAAAACACTGATAATATATACATCTCAAACAGGATTTACAAAAAAATATGCGGAGTGGATCGCAGATAATCCGGATGTTGAAGTGACACTGCAAAATATGCTTACGGACGAACAGAGACAGTATATCAGGGCATTTTATTGTCAGGGCGGATTCAATTATGAGAAAATGAATGCTCCATCAAGATTAGCCATGAAGATGTTCGTGGGTGCACTTAAGAAAAAGAAAGATGCAACAGAGGCTGAAAAGACTATGGCAGAGATGATATCTTCATCCTACGATATATCTGACATAAAGTTCATCGATCCGGTTGTAGAGTATCTGGAAGGTTAAGAGATGGGAGATATGTTTTCTCTTGCAGACAGCATTATATAAGGATATAATTATATGATTGAAGTTAAGCATTACGCGGCACCGGCGTTGTTGAAGAAAGGAAAGCGGAAAATATGAAGATTAAGATAGCATATATACAACTTCTTCCGGGAAATGATCTCGAAGAGAATCTTGAGATAGGAAAAAAAGCATGTTTCGAAGCAAAGGAAAAGGGGGCGGATATAGCACTTTTTCCTGAAATGTGGAGTACCGGTTATTATATTCCTCAGGACGAGAAAAAACTGAATGATCTGGCTATAAAAAAGGACAGTGATTTTATATGTGAATTCCGTGAACTTACGGCCAAATTGCAGATGGCTGTCGGTATAACTTTTTTGGAAGCAAATGATCCGCGTCCGCTTAATTCCGTCATTTATTTTGACAGATATGGTAAGGAAATCCTGCATTATTCAAAGGTGCATACATGCGCTTTTGATGCCGAGAAAGTATTGGCGGAAGGTGATGATTTCTATGTGGCCGACCTTGATATCGGTGAAGGGACGGTTAAGATTGGATCAATGATCTGTTTTGACAGAGAGTTCCCTGAGAGTGCAAGGATCCTTATGTTAAAAGGTGCGGAACTGATACTTGCGCCGAATGCCTGCCCGATGGAGATCAACAGATTATCGGCACTCAGAACGAGAGCTTATGAGAATATGGTTGCTGTAGCTACCTGCAATTATCCCGAGGGACACCCGGACTGCAACGGAAGATCGACTCTTTTTGACGGAGTTCCGTGGCAGGAGGAAGCCGGTGTTGCGGATATGTGTGTATTTGAAGCACCGGGAACGCCGGGAGTATATGTGGCAGAGCTTGATCTGGATAAGCTAAAAAAGCACAGAAGTAAGGATATAATGGGAGATAAGTACAGGCATCCCGAAAAGTATGGTATATTATCCGATATCAGTGTAAAGGATGTAATTAATTGATAATTATGGAAAAATAAAGAAGCATAATGTGTGTAAATGTGTTATAATGCTCTTCGAAGTACAAAAATAAGGGGATTTGTTAAAGTATTACAAGAAATCAAAATACAAAAACAGAAAAAAAAGAGGAATATCATATATGGAGCTTTTAGACGGAAGACCGGAGAATGCTGAAGGACGTTTGGCGCGTGAAGTACGTACTTACGACCTTCTTGATTCGCTTGGGATTGAATATAAAAGAACTGATCATGAGAAGACGGATACCATGGAGGCATGCAATGAGGTTGACAGAATACTTGGTGTTGTGATCTGTAAGAATCTGTTCCTATGCAACAGGCAGAAGACAGCATTTTATCTCCTGATGATGCCGGGTGAAAAGAAGTTCAAGACTAAGGAACTGTCGGCACAGATCAACTCTGCCAGGCTTTCTTTTGCAGACGCGGAGGATATGTTAAAATATCTTGATATTGAGCCCGGATCCGTCAGTATTATGGGGCTGATGAATGACAAAGATCACGTAGTACAATTGTTGATCGATGAAGATGTGTTGAAAGATGAGTATCTCGGATGCCATCCATGTGTGAATACATCGAGTCTTAAGATGCGTACCGAAGATGTGATCAATAAGTTTCTTCCCGCTGTGGAACATGATTACAGGACTGTCTGTCTGGTGGGAGAGTAGAAGAAAGCGTGTAACAGGAGGCTTGAGATAAAGCATGTATTACTCAACCGTAGGTATACTTGCACTGATATTGCATATCATTATTAATAGAGAATTATTTAATAATTTCAGTATTGCCCGAGGAAACAGAGAACCTGGACAACAGGCTGCGTTACGATACACTTGTTTTCTTATAGCGGGGATCTGTTATTATGTAGTTGATATAGCGTGGGGACTTCTTTACGACCATCACGATATTCCTGAGCTGTTTCCTGCCATATATACTGATACAATACTTTATTTCATATTTATGTTTTTGACAATGTTGACATGGATACGTTACATTGTTGCCTATCTTGATAAGAGAGGTTTGCGAAGCAGAGTGATGCTTTATGCCGTATGGACCATGTTCACACTTGGTCTTATATATCTTATGATCAATCGCTTTTATCCGTTTATTTTTTCATTTAATTCGGATCATGAATATATTGGTGAACCCGGAAGATATATCGCATTTATCCTTCAGATCGTATTGTATATGGTCACTTCGACATATATGCTGTATATAGCCCGTAAGGCTAACAGCTATGAGAAGCCGCGATACATTGCAGTGGGACTTACAAGTCTTGTAATGGAAGTGTTCTTAATATTACAGATCGTTAATCCAATGTTTCCTTTCTACGCTATGGGTCTTATAATAGGAGTATGTGTGGTACATTCTTTTGTTGAAGCGGGCGAGAAGAAGGAAAAAGAGATATATGATCATATCGCTACTGTTCTTGCAGAGGATTATGAAGCAATGTATTACATTGATCTGGATACCGGAGAATATCGTGAATTCTCTGCGAGCAAAGAATATGAGGCAATGAACGTGCCTGCTGCAGGCAAGGATTTCTTTGCAGAGACCAGGGATAATGCCATGAAGTATGCTCATCCGGATGACAGAGATTTTGCGAAGAGTTTGTATTACAAAGAGACCATGTTAAAGAATCTGGAAGGAAAGAGATCATTTTCATACAAATACAGGATCATGGTAGGAGATGAGGCGAAGTATTTTCGTTTTACCGTGATGCGTGCCAATGATGACAGGCATCTCGTTTTGTATGATAAGGATATAGATGATGTTATAACGGCTGAAAATATGCGTCTGGAGAATCAGAAGAAGCATATAACATTCAGTCAGATAGCAGAAAGCCTTGCTTCCAACTATGATGTGATATATTATGTGGATGCAGAAGGTTCTGAATATGTCAGTTACGAATCCAACAGTATGTACGGACAACTTGAGAGCAGAAAAGCCGGAGATGATTTTTTCGGTGACTCACTGAAAGATATATCTCAGATCGTTCACAAGAGTGACCGTGATCTTGTTATCGAATTCCTTGATAAGGATCACATGATCACTTCATTGGAAAATCGTAAAAGATACAGTATTGATTTTCGCCTTGTGGTGGATGAAAGTCTGAATTATTTCAGGATGACAGCGCGTAAAACAGGTGATGGAACTCACTTCATCATTGGAATTGAGAATATCGACGCGGAAGTTAAGAAAGAAAAACAGCATCTGAAAGCGCTGAATACCGAAAAAGAATTGGCAAGACGTGATGAGTTGACCGGAACAAAGAATAAGACCGCTTACAGAGAACTTGAGAAATCGGTACAGACAAATATCGACAACGGAATGGATTATCTGCCATTCGCACTTGTCGTAAGTGATGCTAATAATCTGAAAATTATAAATGATACTAAAGGTCATGTGGCGGGCGATGAATATATCAAAGCATCAGCGAAGCTTCTTTGTGAAATATTCGATCACAGTCCGGTATTCAGAGTGGGAGGCGATGAATTCGTAGTATTTCTTCGTGGCAGTGATTACATTGCAAGACAGGAGTTGATGGAAAAACTGCGTGGACAGGTTAGAGAGAATCAGAGGTCGGGCGAAGGTCCGGTAATTGCAACCGGAATGGCAGAATATGACCCCGATAATGACAGCCTGGTATCTGAAATATTTGACCGTGCTGACAAAGAGATGTATACTGATAAGCAGAAGCTTAAAGCGATACGTGCAGATGAGCGACATGATTAATTTTTTTGTGTAGGAGGCTTAATGAACGATTATATTATTGCTGCTGATTTTTTAAGTCTTATATTTATGCGTATTACTCTTTTGGGTGCTCTTATCAGTTCTAAGAGCAATCGAAAGCAGTCTACCAAATTATTTATTATAATGTTGATCTGTATAATAATCGCTATTCCGTTCGATGCGATAAGTTATATGGTAGACGGTGTAACGGATAATGATACACTGCTTAAGGTATTGAACCTGTTACCTTATATTCTGATCGTGCCGGTTATTGTTATGTTTTCGTATTACGTTATATCGGTTGTGCGTGAAAAGATATATGTGTCTTACAGGACGCTTAATGTTTTTTCAGGCCTGTCTGTTTTTAACATAATCATGCTTATTGTGGGAACTGTTAATGAAAAGCTGTTTGTGATCGTTGATCATGAATTTCAACCCGGAGAATGGCATGTTACTGTGTATATTTTAACGTTGCTTTACATGGTTTATCTTTCTTATATACTGATCAAACACAGAAAAGAATTGTCAATGAGATTGGTTTTGAGTCTTTGCACATATCTTTTTTTCCCATTTATTTTTGCGTTAGGTGTTATGTTATTTGGTATACCTGATTTTACATATGCTACCGGTGCTGCATCATTATTGATAATATATGTAACCATTCAGGTTCAGACCATCGCAGAAGCTGAACTTCGCGAGAAGATCACTAACGAAGTGTCCAGAACCGATTCATTAACAGGCTTGAAAAACCGCCGTTCGTTTGATGAGTTTTTGCATAATAACAGTCAGGACAGGGGAAGAGTTGTTGCATTCTTCGATCTTAATTCTTTGAAATATACCAATGATACCTTCGGTCATGCAGCAGGAGATAAACTGATCATGGAATTCGCCGATCTTCTTACAGAGAATTTTAAGGATGGAGATATCTTCAGAATAAGCGGTGATGAGTTCGTTGTTTCATTTACTTCATTGAATCATGACGATGTTGAGAAGAGAATGGAGGCTTTTCGCGATGTTATATACAGCCGTAACCGGATTGCCGCGTTTGGTTTTGTATATCGTGAAAGTGAAAATATTCTCGATATGGTGCGTGAAGCTGAACAAAAGATGTATAAAGACAAAAGTTTGTATTATAAAGAGACAGGAAAAGACAGAAGACGATGAATGGTAACAAAGAATATATTTTTACTGAAAGGGCGCATCTGATGTGCCCCGGTATGTGTTATGGAATTACAGGGATTGTTAACAGAGTATATGACAAAAATCGCATTGATGATACTGTAAAGGCTTTGTCGGATGCTCATCCTTTTTTATGTGCACTTCTAGGATATGAAGAGGAAGGTAACAGATATTATTATAATGTTACCGGGCAGTCAAAAGTTGAAGTGCGTTATTACAGTGATATGATAAATGACCGGTATTCACCGGTTATTTTTAATGAGTATGAAAAAATAACGGAAAAGGAATGGAATCTGTATACCGAAGGAATGCTTAAGATCCTGGTATGGAACATGGGAGAGAAAACCTGTTTCATTTTCGTGTTTCATCATCTGCTTACCGATGGAAGAGGGGCGCTTGGACTTGTAAAGGAATTCGCTGATCTGTACGTGAATGACATGGTACCTGAAAAAGCTGAAGAGAGGCTCATTGCTTCAAAAGATGATCTTCCTCAGGGAACTGACATGTCGTATATAAGCAGAGTTCTTGTGGGAAGGGCAAACCGCATTTGGTTAAAAGAAGGGCATAAGCCGGTTTCTTATGAAGAATATCGTTCATATGCAGATTCGTATATGAAGAAAAACCGTGTGAAGCATTCGGTTCAACCCTATGATGAGACTTCATGCTTATCCATGATCGAATTATGTCACGCTAACGGCATAACGGTTAATGATCTGCTTATCGCCCGTATGATGATCGAAGAGGATACAAGTAAAGTTATAATTGCAAGCGATCTGAGATCTAAGCTTGATATATATAATAAAGGTGCAATGGGCAATTATTCTACGGCTTTCAGTGTTGTAATGAAGAAAAAATGCAAGGATGAGATTGCTCTGTCAAAGAGAATTCATAAGAAGATAATAAAAATCATGGCAGATCCCCGAAAATTGAATCTTGTACTTAGTTGTTATTCTGAGCTTGAACCGGCACTGCTTGACGCTGCTTTTTTATTCGCACGCAGGCAAAGTGAGGATACATGGGAGTTATATGAAAGTAAAGCGGCAGAATTTATCGGCAGAAGTTTTTTCGGGTTCGGTTCGCCTGAAGGTTACAGCATTACAAATCTTGGGAAAATTGACAGCAACAGTCTTGAAACTGCATATTTTATTCCGCCGGCATCACCGGCTATCCGTAAGACATGGGGTGTTCTTACAGTGAATGGTGAGATGACGGTTTGTGTAAGTGAGAGGACATAGGAAATTAACGTACTTAGGTAATTAAGTTGATAACTAGCCGCCGCACACTTGTGACTTTAGTCGTGAGTTAGGCGGCATTTTTCTTGTAAAAAGCATAATCATATGGTATAATTTAAATATGGATAAACAGTGTATTTCTCAATGCCTAAAGATGTTACGCATGGTCGAGGATATATATACTCTTTACAGTATCATATCGTATGGGTTACAAAGTATAGAAAACCCATATTTGTAGGTGAAATA
>JHWW01000018.1 GCA_000621985.1 Lachnospiraceae bacterium V9D3004 | reverse complement strand
ACCCTTTAATATTTTAATTGCGTCCGACAAACGCAGCTGTGGTTTACAGTCCACAAGAAGATGTATATGATCCGGCATTATCTCCATTGCAATAGGTAACATATCTAAAGATTTAAGTGTTTCAAGAAGATAATTTCTGACATCCTTCTCTATTTCACCTACAAATATGGGTTTTCTATACTTTGTAACCCATACGATATGATACTGTAAAGAGTATATATATCCTCGACCATGCGTAACATCTTTAGGCATTGAGAAATACACTGTTTTATCCATATTTAAATTATACCATATGATTATACTTTTTACAAGAAAAATGCCGCCTAGCTCACGACTAAAGTCACAAGTGTGCGGCGGCTAGTTATCAAAAAAACATCTGATAATAACTACAGAAAAGTACCTGTAGAATTATTCAGATGTTCTTTATTTACGCATGTCAAAAATGGCTTATTCAGGCCTGTATGTATGTATGTATGTATGTATGTACAAAATTATCTTTTACACACCTTATATTGTCAATATATAATTTTCCATATCCCATAAGGTGGACACTCCCTTTTCATAAATTCTCAGACCTCGGACACGCCATTCCGGTGACCTCCCAGTTAACCTACGTCAATGATGATAGCTTAACTTATATAAGTATATCACAGATCAACTCGTTATTCAAATTTTTTGACTGATAACAAGGCGGTTACAATTACTCTAATTTTTAAAATCTTTATCCCGAGCAGATTTTTAACTATACTTTCTCAATACTGCAGCTGTTGTGCTTATATTCTTCACTGTCATTATTCACTTCTTTATCATACCGGTTTTATCTACATATATTTCTGAAGCAACTGTAATTTGGAACATCGTATTTCCAGGATTAAGATATGTTGCCATATCGACACCTCCACAAAAGTATAAAACAATCAATAACCATTACAATATAATCATCTGTAGTTTATTGTCTTACAAATCATTATATATTATTCATTATTACACTGCAAGGTAATTACACTAATTAGAATATTTACTATTGGCAGCTCCCCACAGGCCACAGCCCGTCTGCTTCGCAGACCCGCGGCTTCGCCGCTTCTGCCTGTGGCTGTGGGGGCGGTTCCTGCTTCGCAGGCACCGCCCCGGTGCCCTACAAGACTGATTCTTACATGCAAGCATGACGCCTCAGTCTTGCATGCCCCCCGGCTGCGAATAGTAACCTGTTGTTACATATTACACTTGACCTGGATTTCTTTCCAGTTTTTGTCGACTTCTTTCTGGAATTCTTCGATGAGGTATTCGTTGCCCGGTTTGAACAGATGCTTGAATCTGCGTTGTGGACGGAGGAAGTCTTCGATCGGAAGTTTCTTCTTGGGCTCGTATGTAAGCGTCCATGTTCCTTCAACAACTTCGAACATCGGCCAATAGCATGTGTCTACTGCAAGTTTACAAATCTCCATCATATCCGGAGTGTTGTAGCCCCAGCCTCTCGGACATGGCGACATTATGTTGAGGAATGCCGGTCCCGGTGTGTATATGGCTTTCTCGGCCTTGGTATATACATCCTTGAAATTACCGAGGAAGGTTGTCTGTCCTACGTATGGAATATTGTGCGCTGCCATTATGGAAGCAAGATCTTTTCTAACCTGAACCTTTCCGTTCTTAACCTTGCCGGCAGGTGTTGTTGTTGTGTCGGCAAATCTCGGTGTTGCAGATGAACGCTGTGTTCCGGTGTTCATGTATGCGCCGTTGTCATAGCATACATACACAAAATCATGTCCTCTCTCCATTGCTCCCGAGAGCGACTGGAATCCGATATCGTAAGTTCCACCGTCTCCACCGAAAGTAATGAACTTGTATGTGTCGTCGATCTTTCCTTTTTTCTTAAGCACATTATAAGCAGTCTCTACACCTGACATTGTTGCACCTGCATTCTCGAATGCGTTATGTATATAACTGTCCTCATAGGCACTGTACGGATACATATATGAAGATACTTCAAGACAGCTTGTTGCGTTGCCTATAACGGCACGGTCTCCGTCATGAAGGGAACGAAGTACGGAACGGACTGCAACTGCTCCGCCGCAGCCTGCACACATTCTGTGACCCGGAACGAATCTGTCTTTTCTTGTAGTCATTTCTTCTTTAAAATTATATGGCTTATTAAGATTGTTATCCATTACCTGTCACCTCTTTCCCTTAATCCGATATATCTGTAATTATCTTTAACTTCATGAGTAGCTGCCATGTTCTCAAGCTCATCATATACTCTCTCAAAATCTTCAACTGTTATGTCACGACCTCCGAGACCGTATATGTAATTAACAACTTCTGCCTTAGAACCTGCCCTGTATAATCCGGCAGTAACTTCGGCACCGAGAGGTCCGCCGGTTCCCGAGAACATCTCGGAACGGTCAAGTACCGCAACTGCTTTTACATTCTTAAGAGCCTCCGCGATCTCTTCTTCAGGGAACGGACGGAATACTCTTATCTTAAGCAGTCCGACTTTTTTGCCGGTAGTCTTCCTTATCTCTTCAATAGCAGCTTTTGCTGTTCCTGCTGCCGATCCGATGATAACGATCGCATAGTCCGCATCATCAAGTCTGTATTCTTCGAAGAAACCATACTTTCTTCCTGTCATTTTCTCAAAACGCTCTGCGACCTCAAGAATGACTTTCTTAGCATTTAACATAGCCTGTCGCTGTCCGCGTTTGGATTCCATATAATAATTGGACACCGCATACGGTCCTATTGCCATCGGCTCTTTTTCATTCAATAAGAAATGCTCCGGATCATATTCACCGACAAACTTCTTAACATCTTCGTCAGCCTCAAGTTCGATATTCTCAACACCGTGACTTGTAATGAATCCGTCCTGGCATATCATTACCGGAAGCATTACGTCGGGATTCTCTGCTATAGGATATGCCTGAATGAAGTTATCATATGCCTCCTGATTGGATTCGGCATATATCTGAATCCAGCCCGCATCTCTTGCGCCCATACTGTCGGAATGATCCGCATTAATATTGATCGGTCCGGATAAAGCTCTGTTAACAAGCGCAAGTACAACCGGAAGTCTGTCGGAAGCCGCAACATATAATTCTTCCCACATAAGAGCAAGTCCGCACGATGATGTTGCGGTAAGTGTTCTTGCTCCCGCTGCCGAAGCGCCTATTGCAGCACTCATTGAACTGTGCTCGCTTTCAACATGTATGAATTCGGTATCCATCTCACCATTTGCAATATACGTAGATACATACTGAGGTATCTCGGTAGACGGTGTGATTGGAAATGCCGGCATAACATCCGGATTGATCTGCTTTATAGCGTATGCAACAGCTTCATTTCCTGATAATCTCTCTCTTATTGACATCTGTTACACCTCCATTTTAATTGCATTGAAAGGACATACCTTTGCGCATATCCCGCAACCTTTGCAATGCTCCATATCAAATTCCACACTCTCATCTTCCATAACAAGTATGCTCATGTCCGGGCATACCGGTACGCACAGATAACATTCTTTGCAGGCTTCCTTATCATGTACCGGCGTCTGGGTTCTCCATTCACCTGTTTTGAATTCCCTGGATGTGGCACTGCCGAATAATTTATTACCTTCAGTAAGGTCCTCCCATGGGGACATCTCATTTATTTTATCGCTTATCATACTGCAACCTCCTCAAATGTCATTCGAAGTGCATTCATATTACCTTCGATCACTTCCGGTTTCTTACTGAACTTGTGTCTGTAGGACGCTTCCATCTCATTAAGGAACTGATCTCTGTCCATTACACCGGACACTGCTACGATGGCAGCAAGCATCGGAGAATTCGGAAAATATTTTCCAAGTGCTTCTACGGATATCTTCCTTGCGTCTACCGTATATATCTTTCCGGTATAGCCGCGAAGCTTGGATGCAAGCTCTTCCGGCTTCTTGGCGGAATTGATCACTATCGCTCCTTCGGGACTCAGTCCTGCCGTCACATCTATACTGTCAAGCAGTCCTTCGTCAACAACTACAACATAATCCGGATCATATATGTTGGAATGCACCGTAATTTTGTTATCGCTTATACGGTTATAAGCCGTGATAGGCGCACCCATTCTCTCAGGACCGTACTCCGGGAAGCCCTGAACATACTTACCGGCTTTGAAGGACACATCAGCCAAAAGCAGCGCTGCAGTCTTGGCTCCCTGGCCTCCTCTTCCATGCCATCTGATCTCAACAGTTTTTTCCATTACTAATCTTCCTTTCTGATATTAACCTTACGCGCGAGTATACATCCTCGCGGACAGTTTTAGTTTCGTGGGAAATGCATCGCAATTTCCTATGCTACAAAAAAGCTCCTACCGCCCGTAAACGGTAAGAGCTGAATATACAGTTCCCTTATAAACCAACCATCTACGACATACTATCATATGCGTCCCGTATCACGGCGGGAATCCGTCAGCGTCTACTTGATACTCTTTCGACACTGCAACTCAGGAGGGATATTCGTCAGGTTCCTACTCGTACCGCTTTCCAGCAATCGCGGCTCTCTGAAACTTTTGGAACAAGCTTACTGTCTCCGTCACAGTCTTTATCGTAATTAATTATTCAACTAAATGCCATTATAATGACGAGATTTTTATTTGTCAATAGGGAATTTTTATATAGAGTTTATGTCATTTTTCACCGCAACGTGTTACAATGTATTTGGAATTACCCATAAATACAACTTTAAGGAGGCAGAAAATGATTCCTAAAAACAACGAACCAATATACAATGCCAGGGAACTTGGATACCCTAAGATCTTTGTTCTCGGGCTGCAGCACCTGTTCGCCATGTTCGGCGCAACTGTTCTTGTTCCCGCTCTGACGGGACTGAGTGTTTCTTCTACTTTATTATTCGCCGGTCTCGGAACTCTTCTGTTTCATTTCTTATCAAACTGTCGCGTACCGGCATTCCTCGGTTCATCATTCGCATTCCTTGCCGGTTACGGCGCAATCGCTCCAAACGGTGAAAAAGAACTTCTTCCATATGCATGTCTCGGTGTAGCCTGTGCGGGTGCTCTCTATCTGATACTCGCTGCTCTTATCAAATCCTACGGCCGAAACAGGATCATGCGATTCTTTCCACCGATAGTAACGGGACCGGTCATCATAGCAATAGGTCTTACATTATCGGCAAGCGCGATCAACAATTGTTCATCAAACTGGATCATTGCCATAGTTGCAATAGCCATAGTTATTATATGTACTACATGGGGCAAGGGACTTATAAAGATAGTTCCCATCATACTCGGTGTACTCGGTTCTTCATTGCTTGCCATCATCTTGACGATATGCCTCGGCTTGGAAACTGACAACATGATCACGATAGCAGGTAACAGTTCATTCGCTCTTTTCTCAAAAGACAGTATTCAGGCTATCATCGACGCTCCCTGGATCGGACTTCCGTTTGAATGGGACAACACAGTATTTTCAATATTCTCGAACCCCGATTCTTCACTTATTACAACTTCAATAATTACGATCATGCCTATCGCTATTGCAACAATGGCAGAGCATATCGGAGATATATCAGCCATATCATCCACAGTAGGAAAGGATTATATCGCAGACCCCGGACTTCATAAGACACTTCTCGGCGACGGTCTTGCAACAATCCTTGCTTCTCTGTTCGGAGCTCCGGCCAACACAACATACGGCGAGAATACCGGCGTTCTAACACTCACAAAAGTATTCGATCCGTTTGTAATAAGACTTGCAGCTTATATTGCGGTACTGCTTTCCTTCTGTCCAAAATTTGCTGCGATAATAGGAGCCATGCCAACCGCAACCATCGGTGGTGTATCACTTGTACTGTATGGAATGATATCTGCAGTCGGTGTCAGGAATATCGTTGAAAATAATGTCGATTTCAAAGATACCCGCAATGTAATAATCGCTGCACTGATCCTTGTACTTTCAATCGGAATCTCTTACTCGGCAGCCGGTTCGATATCATTTGATATCGGCAACATCACTATAAGTCTTACCGGTCTTTCCGTAGGAGTTCTTGCAGGAATCATTCTCAATGCGATACTGAGACCTGCCGAATCAAAATCATAAGACCATGTAACAGTTATAAAACCATTACAATAAAAAAAATGAGGAGGTTGTTACCAATATGAATGATAATGTACACATTATGGATCATCCGCTGATCAAGCATAAGATAGGCATCATAAGGAGAGTGGAGACAGGAACAAAAGATTTCAGACAATCTGTAAGCGAGATTGCTTCTCTCATATGTTACGAAGCTACCCGCAATCTTCCCCTTAGAGATGTCGAGATTGAAACTCCGATATGTAAGACCGTATCAAAAGAATTAAAAGGAAGAAAGCTTGCCGTTATCCCTATCCTTCGCGCAGGACTCGGCATGGTTGACGGAGTGCTTCAGCTTATTCCCGCTGCAAAGATCGGTCACATCGGTCTGTACCGTGACCCCGAAACTTTAGAACCTGTTGAATACTACTGCAAACTTCCATCCGACTGTGATGAGAGAGAAGTATTCGTGGTTGACCCGATGCTCGCAACCGGCGGTTCTTCTTCCGCTGCAGTCAAGATGCTCAAGGAAAAAGGATGCAAACACATTCATTTCATGTGTATAATTGCTGCACCCGAAGGAATCGAAAGAATGCAGAAAGATCATCCGGATGTAGATATTTTCGTAGGTGAACTTGACGAAAGACTTAACGATCACGGCTATATCGTTCCGGGACTCGGTGATGCCGGCGACAGAATATTCGGAACAAAGTAAACGAACTTAGGTGATACATATAATACGGGGTCGTGGTGTTAAGTATGTAACTTACACCACAACCCCATTTTATTAACATATTTATAACGTGAATATTAGTTATACGATATTTTTTATACTAATATTCATTTGTCTCCATAATATTCCATAAATTGCACATATTCGCTCTCAGGCAGCGGTTTGGAATACAGGTAGCCCTGAAGATAATCACAGTTACATTCTTTAAGTACATCAGCCATTTCATCATTCTCAACGCCTTCCACAACTATCTTCTTGCCTATATCACGCACCATCTTTATTGTATTGCGAAGTATGATCATGGATGCTTCTTCCTGAAATGCATGCCACAGAATTCCCTTATCGATCTTGACAACATCTGCCGGTAATTTGATCAGGTAATCAAGTGCCGCAAAACCCGATCCGAAATCATCAAGAGCAAATTTGATCCCTTTTTCATGAAGGTTGTTCATCAGTTCATTGAGCCTGTCCAGAATATTATTCTCAACCTCCGCTGTTTCAGTTATCTCAAGATTGATATATTGCGGATCAACATCATATTCCCTCAGAATATTTATCAACGTAAGTGCCAGTCCTTTTTTCTTGCACTGAACGGGCGACAGATTGATCTCAATAAATTTGACGCCAAGTGATGTTATATTGCTTTCTTTTACAAACCGGCACACTTCCCTGAAAACATATTCTCCGATATCTCCTATCCTTCCGTTCTTTTCTGCGATCGGTATGAATTCTTCAGGGCTTACGAAGCCGAGTTTTTCATCATTAAGACGAATCAGTGCTTCCGCACAGACAAATCTGTTGCTTTCTGCTTCAAGGATCGGCTGATAATATACTTCAAACCCATGATTAATAATGGCATTATCAAGTACATGCAGCAATTCTTTTTCCCTGCGTATAGCCGCAACTCTTCTGCCCGTGTCATTAATGTAGGTAAGTTCCTGATTGAATTCTTCTTCCGCATTGCGTATAAGTTCAAGCATCTCCTGCCCGTCTGCGGGTTCCCCCTTGACCGGTATGACTGCTATCACAGGTTTTACACTGATTAGATTATAATCAACATCGGTATTGATCGCATAAGGTTCATCGAAACATTTTCTGATCCTGTTCAGATATCTGTCCATATTAAAAGGATGTTCGACAACCACTGTCAGTACTCCCACATCGATACAGAACGCTTCTCTGCCGAATTCCCCGCTTATACGTTCTGCCATTCTCTCAGCAAGTTTTTCCCTTCCTTCCCTTCGAAGAGAGTATATTATATCCTCGCTTTCGGATGCTTTGACATATATTACGCTGTATTCTTTTTTCTTCCTTAATCTGTTCACCTCAACCACAAATGCATGGCGGTTGAAGCATGAAGTATCACCGTACAGATAATATGCCGGATTCTCGAACGCACTGTACAGGAAGAAAAGTGCCATCGCGCATATAAAATTGGTGATCACTATCCTTGGATTATACGCCTGGAACATAACACATAATATTATTCCCGCAACAAATCCCGTTATTGAAAATGTCTGATAAAAATTGAACTTTTTATGTACAAGAAGATACAGACCTATCGATGACATAACAAGTACGAAAGCGCATGCATACAAAGAAACCATCAACGGACCGTGTCTGTATATCAGATCGTCATCATAATAACTTACAAAATGAGTCCACGGCGAAGAAAAAATCACGAAAGCTTCAAAAAACCATACAGATGTCGCAAAAATATATACCGGCTTACGTAGTTTGCTGATATTCACAAGATTATTAACATACAAAAGAAACATTACGGCTATCGTATTGTATAAAAACAGATACACCATATTACACCCGTACCTGAACCACGCCGGATATTTCTCGGGAAACGAGATCGTAAATATCGATAAAATATTTACTGCCGATGCAGCAAGATTATATATTATAAGCGTAAGGAAAAGCTTATTCCTTTTAGTAGGATAATTACGCTTGATGAAATACATTATTATGAGAATAAGCGTTGCTATCACAGCAGCAATACAATAATACGGATAATACAATAATTGATCTATATCACTAAACATATCAATACCCTCTGCAATACCGTTAAACGTATATACGTATATAATATCAATTATCGTATAGAAAATCAATAAGGTATTGAAGAGGGTTTTATCATCGTAACTTCCGTTATTATTCCGGTCATTCCGGTGCAACATTACGTAAGTATTACAAGAAATTAGAAGTTAACACCGGCGTTATATCAAAACTGTCACTTAGGAAACCGTTCTGTCTGGTTCTTGCAATGAGATTTACAGCGATCTCATCAGTCATCTTTGTGTAGATAAATGGCATGAGCATATATTTTGCCTCACCATAGATCTCTGCAAGGATCTTGCCTTCCTCAAGGTGCTCTTCACCAAAATACTCAAGTAACATGCTGTCCCAGACTCTTGTCGCTGTATCAAAATCCATCCCGATATACTTGAAGACCAAGTCCGGTTTAAACTTTCCGATATGCATCATCGGAAGGTATGAACCACCTATGTCAAGCAAAGGATGACCATACCCCACATCACCCATATCTATAAAGATCAGTTCATCATCCATATACATCACATTTTTCGGATGGAAATCGCCATGAAGCATAGTTGATCTGGAATCAAGAGCATTGTAAACGGAAATCAGTTTATCAAGTTCGGTATCTGAAAGGTATTTTTCCATCTTATGAGCACGATCCTTATATACTTCCAGCATGTCGGTAAGCTTTTCTTTATTAGCGAGCGTCCTGTGAAGTTCTTTCAGTAGTTTTCCAAGCCTGCAACCCATCTCTACCGCTCTGTCCTTGTTTTCGTTTATTACGGCTGACAGAGTTTTGGCATTAAGCATCTCATATACGGCACCGTAACTCTCACCGACTCTTGCAATATCGTAAGAAATAGCCGTAGGCACTCCGGATACAAACGCAGCTCTGGCTATGTCACGCTCCTCTTTAACTACATTCATGGGAACACCGGGAGCAAATACCTTGATGATCGTCTCGTCATCGAGGCGGTAAACCTTACCATTAGCGCCTTCGCCTATAACATTGTTTTCATCAACCGTAAGCTCTCTAAGCTTCTTTTCCACTGTAAGGATCTCGGAAAATCCGGTAACCTCGAATATATCATAAACGTCATTTGACGCATTGATCACTCTGACTTCTGCCTGTATTGATTTCTTCAGCTTCAAAAGTACCCTAAGTCCCGCTGATGAAATATACTCCAAACCATCTGCATTCAGGCATACATCCTCACCCGGAGTACAAGAAGACATTAACTCTTTTTCGAATCCTTCCGATGAATTAGCATCAATTCTTCCGGCCACTCCATTACAACATTACATCTTTCAGCAGGATGAAAATTTGTTCTTGACATTTATATATCAGAAATGTTATACTGACTCTTGCAGTTAAGGAGAGGTCGCATAGCTGGTTTAGTGCACCGGTCTTGAAAACCGGCGTGCCGCAAGGCACCGAGGGTTCGAATCCCTCCCTCTCCGTTTTTTTATTTCATAAGAAATTACGATGCATTTTAAAATGTGACTGTTCAGTATGGCAGGATTATATGTCTGCATGTTTTGGTGCTGAACAGTTATTTAATTGTATATTGGATAATCAGTTCAGTAAATGTGGAGAAGTACCCAAGAGGCTGAAGGGGCTCCCCTGGAAAGGGAGTAGGTCGTTAATAGCGGCGCGAGGGTTCAAATCCCTCCTTCTCCGTTAAAGAGAGGTCTCAAAGAGGCCTCTTTTTTGACTATGAAAAAATATAACCCCAGCGTCGCTTACGGCGCGGGCAAAAGCACCGAACGCCTCCGGTGGCGTATGAAGCGAGGGGCTTTTGTTGTATAATACAGTATCAGGTGATCATTTTTAAGGAGGCATGAAGTATGGAGATAATAGATAATCGGATAGATTCCGGTAAAGCTTTTGACTGGGGAAGAACTTCAGAGAAATATGCAAAGTATAGGGATATTTATCCGGAAGAGTTTTATAGAAAAATCGTGGACAGAGGATTGTGCATAGATGGTCAGAATGTGCTGGATCTCGGAACAGGTACCGGCGTGCTGCCGCGTAATATGTATAAATACGGTGCAAACTGGATTGGAGCTGATATCTCCCCGGAGCAGATAGAGCAGGCAAAACGTCTTTCTAAAGAAGCCGGGATGAAGATTGACTTTCAAGCAGCACCTACGGAAGAGATTGATTTTCCGAAAGAAAGCTTTGATGTGATCACAGCTTGCCAGTGTTTCTGGTATTTTGACCATGAACGTGTAATGCCGGTGCTTGCTGATATTCTTAAACCAAACGGAAAACTGTTGATCCTGTATATGGCGTGGCTTCCTTTTGAGGATGCGATAGCAGGAAAGAGTGAGGAACTTGTTCTTAAGTATAGTCCAAATTGGTCCGGTGCAGGAGAAACTAAACATCCGATACCTATCCCGGACGTTGTTTATAACTATTTTGATATGGAGGATCATGAAGAATATGATCTGATGGTGCCTTTTACAAGGGAGTCTTGGCACGGACGAATGATAGCCTGCCGTGGTGTGGGTGCGTCATTGTCCGGAGATGAACTTGCAAAATGGGATGAAGAACATAGGAAACTGCTTGATGAAATAGCGCCAGAACAGTTTGAGGTGCATCATTATGCAGCTCTTGCGGTATTAAGTAAGAGTTTGAGCAAGTTCATGAGATGAACTACTGCATCACACTCAAGTCCGGTTTTATCTCTGTAGTGATATACGTTGCCATCAAGGACATCATCCGAGTAATCGAACGTTTTTTTGTTCAAGTGTTTGGCCATTCTTCTACCGACTGTTTATCTCTACCATGAAAAGTTACATGTAAGAAATCCTTTTTCCCTGCGAATTTATTTATAAGTGCTCATCACATCACGCTTCTTGATTGTATATATAGTAGATGGTCATGATCACCACATACCAAAAAGGGAGGTGAAACCGGATTGAATTATACCGGTAGAATCAACATGAATATAGCATATGTCAAAGACAATAACAGCTCCGCGGAGCTTTCTTACTGTATATCAAAAGAAGAAACGTTCACAAGAATATATTACGAATATGCTGATGATATATACAGGCTGTGCTATTCATTTATGAAAAATGAATCCGACGCCGAAGATGTTACGCAGGAAACCTTCATGAAATACTATACTTCAGACAAAGAATTCGATAATGAAAAACATATCAAAGCCTGGCTTATAGTAACAGCTTCCAACCACTGCAAGAACCTGTTAAAGCACTGGTGGAGAAAACGCAAAGATCTTGAGGGATATTTTGTAAATGCCTGTACATACAACTCTGAACCTGATGAAATGATGGAGCTTGTTATGAAACTTCCCGAAAAATACAAGACTGCTGTGTTCCTGTATTATTACGAAGGCTATGATACGAACGAGATCGCAAAGCTTCTTGGCAAACCGGCACCGACTGTTCGTTCTTATCTTCAGAAGGCAAGAAAGCTCTTGAAAAATGAACTGGATAATTGCTGAACGCAATACACTTATTTTTTATAATCAGGAGGTACGACATGAACCATAATATAAAAGATTCATATAAGAAAATAAAAATGTCTGACGAGGCAAAAGACAGAATATGCGATGAGATATTGAAGTCAGATTCTTCTAATAAGAAAAACCTGCACACTTGGAAAACAGCCGTTGCTGCCTGCATGGCATTTGCTCTGTTATTTCCTGCCGGTACATATGCTGCCGGAAAGATTATGGAATATTACAGCGTAACGATCAAAACCGACAAGCATGCGGCAGAAATAATCACGGAACAGACTGACAGACAAACTGCGTCTTCGGATACATCCGATATGACAGACGATAACGCAACACAACCAGGTGTAACCAAAGACAAGGAAAACCCTGAAATCGCCTCAGACAGTCCACACCATAATGTCATTGAACATATTGAAGACAACACCTACTCCACACCTTCAAAATACATCAAGGTGACTACTGACTTTGGAAAAGATTATTCCACAACCGATACTGATGAATGGAAAAAGATCAGCAGTTATGACCTCGACGATAACGGTAACATTATAGATACCAGCTATCAGTTTCTTGATGAAGGAAGTGATGGCGAATATTATTACGAGCATAAAAACGGTTTTGAAGCCGGCAAAGACTTCATGATCACGATAATATATGTTGATGTAAATGACAATCCCATCAGACTGTACGACAAATATTCCACAAAAGAACTGACTATCAATGATCATAAAGCATTCTTATGTGAGGATAACTGTGTTGCAGGAACAAGATACGAAGATAAAGAGACCACTGATTTTAAGAACGATCTCTATATGTTCTACGACGAATACGGTTATATCATCAATCTGAGAGCAATGGGCGGGCTCACGCATGATGACATAATAAAGCTTGCAAAAAAAATAAATGTTCATGAAGGCGATCATGATAACTCAAGCAGATACATGTGTCTGGCTGATTATTATCTTACCGACAAAGGCCGAGAAAAAATCAAAGCAAACATCATAACAGATGACTATGATCCTGAGCTGATCATGCATGATACCAATGAAAAAATAAACTATAAAGGCATTACCTATCAGATAACTGATGTATCGGTAACATCGCTGATGCCGGGATTAACAAAAAAGGATGAAAGATGTAACATCATCACTGATCCGGGACAATATTATGAAGACGGCACAAGAAAACCTGCCAACCCATTTGTATATGAATATGTTACCTGGAACCCTGATGGAAGCCTGATATCCTATGAACGTGAAAGTATCAATACCGGTGACGGCATTAATTCTCCTTCCCGCTATGTCGGCAAGACTGAAAAAATAAACTTAAAATCCGTTAATATTACCATGAAAGTAACACCGGATTCACACTACAAAGAGCATGAATCCGATTATGATCCTTTTGAAGTGCCATACGCACATTTCTTTGAAATTATTAATGGTGAATATGTTGATCATACTGAAGAATACACTGAAAATTATAATCGTCCGTCTTCGGTAGAAGGGATCTTCATGGATCACCACGCATGTTATTTCAAGGAAACATCCGGAGGCAAAAGCTTTGGCATTAAAGAAGTCGGAAAAAATGATCTAATGCCCGGCAAAGAAGTAACTTATCATTTTTCATATATCGTTGATGAAGATTTTGTAAAGGATATGTACCTTGAGATCGGCATGGGCGATCGTGATTACAAACAGATATGCGTAGATCTGGGTATCAGGTAAACAGATCATCACATGTTAATTCACTAACCACACATTTTTTGTACCCATTATCAACTAACCCGGAAAAAGATATTCATCTTTTCTGTCTATAAGCAAATCTATCTGAGCTTGCGGGATTGTTTTTTTACTCATCCATGCAAGCTCATTGCTTGACACACCTGAGATACCAAGTTTTTGCTTTATCTGCTTGATGTGTAACAGACATACTTTCTCAAAAGCCAATCCACACCAGCTATAATAAGCAGGCGTATTAATATAATCTATCCACGAACCTATTTTACCCGTATCAACAAATGTCAGGTAGAATAAACACATTGGATCGATCAATTGATAATAAGCTCCATTTTTTTTTGAGGAATAATTATTATATTTCCTTATAAATCCGCATTGTTCCAAATCCTCAAGACATCTTGTAAGTGTCTTGCCATCCGCATTACCGCTGTCGATCAGCTCAGTTCTTGTTCTTCCATATTGTCTTTTAGATAACTCTCTTATTATCTTAATATTCTTCTTTCCGGCCTATCATAAAAACATACCTCCATTAACAATAATGTGCTTATAGCCTTCACTGAATCAATTATACATTTTGGGGATTATAAGGCTTTTCCTCGATTTCTTATGGTGAACACCTTGCAAAACCTATTCTTACTGTTCTGCCTCCATCTCAGCTTTAATTGTATCCTCGCTTGCAGCCATAGCCTGAAGTGTCATCTCAAGGAGCTTGTTCAGTTCCCAACCAAGTTGATTCGCTCCGCGCTCTATCACTTCTCTGGAGCATCCGGCAGCAAAACCTTTACTCTTGTACTTCTTTTTAAGAGACTTAAGCTCCATATCGGTAGTGCTCTTAGACGGTCTCATGAGCGCAGCTGCCCATATTAGTCCCGTAAGCTCATCCGCCGCGAAGAGAACCTTCTCCATCTCGTGAACCGGCTCCACATCGATAGTTACACCACAGCCGACAGTAATTCCATATCCATGAGAACATACTGAATGAATGATATCATCACTCACCCCACCTTCTTTCAGAAGTTCAGGTGCCTTCAGACAGTGTTCTTCCGGATACAGTTCAAAGTCGATATCGTGAAGCAGACCCACTATTCCCCAGTACTCTGCCTCATCTGCATATCCGAGTTCTTTTGCATACCATTTCATAACAGCCTCCACGGTCAGTGAATGCTGGATATGAAATGGATCCTTGTTGTATTTTTTCAGAAGCGAAAAAGCATCATCTCTTGTTATCATTGTTCTATACCATCCTTTTTTTTCTATATCATAATATATTTTTGCAAATAAAAAAAGTTTTTTTACTTACCTCTTGTTTCATAATCCATCATAACTGGTTCAAGCGGCGATTCTGTATCGAACACCTCGCTCATACACTTTGATGAAGAAGCCTTTCTTGCGCAACTTACGATATTGGACATTGCGTTCCAGCAGACAGATGTGCCGGATTCATCACTCATATAACGAACTGCACGATCGGGAGCAACTCCGAATTTACCTGCCTCTTTTGCCGCGTCTATATTAGCTCCAAGGAAAATGAATTCCCAGTTACGCTTTTTCTTCTTTTTTTCTACCATCTTTTTAACTTTTGCGTAAGTATATTCGCGACTGGAATTCTCAAGTCCGTCCGTTGTGATTATGAACAATGTCTTCTCCGGAACTTCGTCCGGCGACGCCTCCTTATGCATGCGTCCTATGTGATGAATTGCACTTCCTACAGCGTCAAGGAGAGCCGTGCAGCCTCTTACATAGTACTCATTTTCCGTAATATTCTCTACCTCTTTGATATTCTTCCTGTCATGAAGCACTTCAATCCGATCATCGAACAATATCGTTGATATAATTACATCACCGTTCTCATTTTCCTTCAACTGCTTTTTAAGCATCGAATTATACCCTCCGATGGTATCTTTCTCAAGCCCTGACATTGAACCGCTGCGATCAAGAATGAATACAACCTCTGTTAAACCTTTTTTCATAATAACCCCTCACTTTCCGCCGTTCACCGGCTGTATACGGCTTCATGAGATCAGTATTTTTTTATCTCGTGAAGCAATTTTATTTTTATGAGGTCATTATATATGCTTATCCGGAGGTTGTGGTCGCATGGCAGGCGACAATTTAGTTTTTCATATAGTCTCATCATATTCCGGCAGGATGACAAATAATGTCATTCTGGCAATAAAAAAGCCTGTTATATACACCATGCATCTATATCGTCTATAATGTACAATTCGGTAAGTGAATTTATATAATCGTACAATGTAGTATCTGAAACATTATTATTTGCTTTAACATCCGACAGTATTGTTTTTGTAGTTGCAAAAGTACATATATTCCTACTGTAAGATTTCAGAATATCCATTGTTATCTGTGGGTTACGTTTTACATTATCAATATTCGAAATATCTGTTGAATATGTTTGCTTGTACATATCTTTTGCAACATCAACTTGAGTAATTTGAGGTTTTCTGTTTAAGTATTTTGAGATTTTCACAATACAAAGAACCGGACTGCCTTAACAGCCCGGTTCTTGTCCATGGAATAGGCGGGAATCGAACCCGCGTCCAAAATACCGTCCCTCGTCCTTCTACAAGCTTAGCAATCCTTTTGACATTCCCTCTGCCGTACCCGGAATTGCACGGTTACAGTTTCAGTAGCTTCATGATACGCCCATATACGCAAAGCTTTGCATATGTCGTTTCCTGCATGGATGAAGCCCGGCTCCCGAAGTGCAGGTGCAACGGGTCGGACTGCTGCGCTTAGGCAGCTAACGCGTAATTTTCGTCAGCGTTTAATTTTAATTGTGAGATTTGACGCATCTCCTGCGGCTTGCTTCTCCGACTTCAAGTACCCTGTCGAAACCTTTACTACCCCTTATATATTTGTATCAGTATGATATAATTAATTATCGGAAATGTCAATAAGATCATTAATACATTTTTCCCGCTAATTTGTAATTGCGCTCAGCTTCGCGTCTCTGATCCTTCTTCGCAATGTCTTCTCTCTTATCGTATAATTTCTTACCTTTGGCAAGACCTATCTCCACTTTGACAAGACTTCCCTTAAGATAAACCTGCAAAGGCACAAGAGTGTAACCTTTCTGCGTTATGCTTCCCGCAATCTTACGGATCTCGCTCTTATGGAGCAAGAGCTTTCTTATGCGAAGCGGATCCTTATTGAATATGTTGCCCTTTTCATAGGGACTTATGTGCATTCCGTACACATATACCTCTCCGTTATCAATGCGTATGAATGCCTCTTTAATACTGCACTTGCCCATCCTGAGTGACTTCACTTCGGTTCCGTGCAGCGCGATACCCGCTTCATATTTTTCTTCTATGAAATAATCGTGATATGCCTTCTTATTGTTGGCGATCAGCTTAAATGATTCATTGCCCATTATTCTTCCTCATTCATCTCAAAATCAATTGTACGCGATACAATATCGGTTCGAAGTACTTTTACACGGACAGGCTGTCCTAACATATATTCCCTGCCAAAACGCTTGCCAACGACCTTGTAACGGCCTTCATCATAATAATAATCATCTCCTTGAATATCTTCAAGTCTTATCATTCCTTCAACCGTATTCTCAAGTTCAACATATATTCCCCATTCGGTAACTCCCGATATGATTCCTTCGAAGCTTTCCCCGATCTTGTCACTCATATATTGAACTTTTTTAAGCTTATGCACTTCTCTCTCGGCTTCTTCGGCGCGCCTTTCAAGACGGCTTGATGAAGCAGCCACCGAATCCATGATAGAGTGGTAATGCTCTTTTCTTTTCTCTGTAAGTTTTCCGTTAAGATTCTCCTTGATGATCCTGTGTATCTGCAGATCAGGATATCTTCGTATAGGCGATGTAAAATGACAGTAATATTTTGTTGCAAGTCCGTAGTGTCCGTCAGCCGTAGATGTGTAACATGCCCGCTTCATCGATCTTAACGTGATCCTGCTTATGAAATTCTCAACAGGAAGCCCTTTAATATCGTCAAGTAATTTCTGGATCTCTTTCGGATGAACTTTTTCCTTGATCTTCTTCATATGAATATCATAATTGCTTACAAGAAGCGACAATTCCTGAAGCTTCTCCGCATCCGGATAATCATGCGAACGATATATAAACGGCTGTTCCTGCCAGTAATAATCTTCGGCTATCGTTTCATTTGCAAGGAGCATGAATTCTTCGATTATCCTTGTGGCAGCATTACGGTCATAAGGCTTGATCTCCGTCGGATGACCTTTTTCATCAAGTATGATCTTGCTCTCGGGAAAATCAAAATCTATGGCACCGCGTTTTTTTCTTATATCAATTCTGAGTCTTGATAATCTTAACATAAGATCGAGCATCGGCGCGATATCACTGTACTTTTCCCTCTCTGCTTCATAATCCACTTTATCGGCATAAGTCAGTTCCGTGATATTATCAGGATCATTTACTGATATAATTTTGTTCACGGAAGTATATGACATCCTGTGATCAACCCTGATCAGTGTCTCTGCTATCTCATGTCCGGTAACAACTCCATTGTCATCAAGTTTTATTATACAGCTTAATGCAAGCCTGTCTACACCTTCATTGAGAGAACATATCCCATTCGACAATTCTTTCGGAAGCATGGGAATAACCCTGTCAACCAGATAGACGCTCGTTCCCCTAAGAAGAGCCTCTTTGTCAAGGAGCTTTCCCTCCTTAACATAATTGGTAACATCCGCTATGTGCACACCCAGTGTATATTCACCATTTTCGTACGTGAGCGTTACAGCATCGTCAAGATCCTTTGCATCTTCACCGTCTATAGTGATCGTAAGCCAATCACGGATATCTTTTCTTCCCACGCAGTCTTCTTCCTTGACTTTCTGTGATACGCGCTTGGCCGCTTTGATCACATTATCAGGGAATTCTTCCGGTATTCCAAAGGACTTCGCAATTGACAATATATCAACGCCCGGATCATCGGGACGTCCGAGAACCTCTATAACTTCTCCCGAGGGATTCTTTGTGTGACCGTCACCATAATCCGTAATAAGAACCACGACTTTATCACCATGTTCGGCGCTTCCAAGCTTCTCTCCCGGTATGAACAGATCACGTATCTGTCTGGTTGAATCCGGCACCACAAATGCATAATTCTTGTACATATCAAGCGTTCCTACAATAGTCTGAACAGCTCTTTCCTGAATCTGAACAATAACACCTTCCCTGTTCCTGCCGCTTCTTCTTCCTTTATTCAGTTTTGCAACAACAATATCGTCATGCATGGCGCTTCCGACATCGGATTCTTTGATGAATACATCTTCGCCGCCATCTTCGGGCATAACAAATCCAAATCCTCTCTGAGTCTGAGAGAATCTTCCCGTTACATACACATCTTCAGCCGTTTTTATCTTGCCATGACCGTCAATGAATATCTTATTCTCTTCCTCAAGTTCTCTGATTATCTGACGAAATTCGCTCTTATCTTCAGCCGGAACCCCTATCATGGCAGCAAGCTGCTTTATCTTGACCGGATGATATTCATTCGACTGGATATATTCATTTATTCTTTTTTTTCTGTCTTCGTACAATGAGTTCATGCTATCCCCCCTATGAATTAAAAAGGGACCCCTATGTTCTTGCAAGGGATCCCGATTCATTAGCTTGATCAATTACTTACCACTTCAGGTTGAGCACAAGTGACAATACGAAAAATAATACAGCAAGTACCTGTGTTCCTCGAAGCAGTCCGCCTTCCATAGACCTTCCCTTATTCTTACCCCAGTATGTCTCAGCAGCTCCGCTTATTGCACCGAGTCCTGCCGACTTACCTTCCTGAAGAAGAATTACAATTACAAGAATAACGCATATCAGTATATATACTACTGTCAATATTGTTCTAACTACTGCTAACATTACTATTCCTCCTGATATTACCGACTAATTAATTATGACACGAAGAACATTATAGCATAACAATTTACGGATTTCAACTACTTTTTTTATAAGAAATGTATCGCAATTTATTTCTTAATAAGAAGTGATCTTCCCGTCATGTCCGCAGGCTGTTCAAGTCCCATCATTTCAAGCATTGTAGGTACGATATCTGCAAGACATCCACCTTCATCAAGCTTGTAATTCTCATCATAATTAACAAGAATAAACGGTACCGGATTGATCGTATGAGCTGTGAACGGTTCGCCGGTCTCATAATCTATAAGCATCTCTGCATTACCATGGTCTGCGCAGATGAACATCTGTCCGTCTACTTTTATAAGTGCTTCATATGCTTTTCCCACACATTCGTCAACAGCTTCGATAGCTTTGACTGCAGCATCAAGCACACCGGTATGACCTACCATATCAGGATTAGCGAAGTTGATTATTATCACATCATATTTCTCTGACTCTATTGCTTCCACAAGCTTCTCACATACACCGTACGCACTCATCTCAGGCTTGAGGTCATATGTTGCAACTTCCTTTGGTGAAGGAACGAGTATCCTGTCTTCGCCTTCATTAGGCTCCTCAACGCCTGCGTTGAAGAAGAATGTTACATGAGCATATTTCTCGGTTTCAGCGATTCTTACCTGTTTCATTCCCTTTGATGCAAGAAGCTGTCCGAATGTATTGTTGATCTCAACTTTCTTGAACGCGATCTCTTTGTTCGGGATCGTAACATCATATTCGGCAAAGCATATATATGTAAGATTCATTCTGGCACCGCGGTCGAATCCATCAAAATCATCGGCACAGAAAGCTCTTGTGATCTCTCTTGCGCGGTCAGGTCTGAAGTTGAAAAATATGATCGAATCATTATTGCTTATTGTTGCTGTCGGTTTGCCGTCTTTTTTAACAACGATCGGCACAACGAATTCGTCAGTCACATCTTCGGCATAAGATGCGGCAACGCCTTCCACAGCATCCGAAGCTTCAACACCTTCGCCCTTAACCATTGCGTTCCATGCTTTCTCAACACGCTCCCAACGGTTATCTCTGTCCATTGCATAGAAACGTCCCATAACTGTTGCTATCTCACCTACGCCGATCTCTTTCATCTTATCGGCAAGTGCCTGTACGTAATCTTTTCCGGAAGCAGGCGGTGTGTCTCTTCCGTCAAGGAAGCAATGAACGTACACTTTGTCCAGACCTTCCTTTTTTGCAAGCTCAAGCAGTGCATATAAATGTGTATTATGACTGTGCACTCCGCCATCAGATAACAGTCCGTACATATGAAGAGCGGAATTATTCTTCTTACAATTATTGATAGCTGACATAAGACCTTCATTTGTAAAGAATGATCCGTCCTCAATCTCCTTAGTAATTCTTGTAAGCTCCTGATATACTATTCTGCCGGCACCCATATTGATATGTCCGACTTCGGAGTTACCCATCTGACCGTCCGGAAGTCCTACTGCAAGTCCGCTGGCATTTCCATGTACGAAAGGATATTCCTTCATAAGTTTATCCATTACAGGGGTCTTAGCCATTGCTACTGCATTTCCTTCGGTCTTCTCATTAAGACCGTAACCATCAAGAATCATTAATACGGTTGGTTTCTTTGACATTACATTTCCTCTTTTCTTAAATAAAATAAATAAATTAATAGTTCTCTTTTCTTACTTCAAAATAACTCTGCGGATGATTACATACCGGACATACATCCGGAGCTTTCGCGCCCATAACAAGATGTCCGCAATTGCGGCATTCCCACATTGTCATCTCGCCTTTGTCAAATACCTGCTGCATCTCAATATTCTTAAGAAGCTTGCGGTATCTCTCCTCATGCGCCTTCTCGATCTGTCCTACAGCCCTGAACTTCTCTGCAAGTTCAGTAAAGCCTTCTTCTTCGGCTTCCTTGGCGAATGTCTCATACATGTCTGTCCATTCGTAATTCTCACCGTCAGCTGCCGCTGCGAGATTAGCTGCGGTATCACCCAGTTCTCCAAGTGCCTTGAACCACATCTTGGCATGTTCTTTTTCATTATCAGCCGTTGCATTGAATATCGCAGCTATCTGTTCATAACCTTCTTTCTTTGCGACGCTCGCAAAATAAGTATACTTGTTTCTGGCCTGTGATTCGCCTGCAAATGCTGCAAGCAGATTCTTTTCCGTTTTACTTCCTTTAAGTTCCATAAAGCACACCTCCTGCATTGTTAAAAAACTGTCAATCTCTGTGATTTAATTCTATCATGCAAATAATAAAAGTCAATAGTGAAATCACAATCCGGGTATTTTACTTCTGAATCTTTTAATGAAAATATACGCTACGATTCCATATGCTGTTCCAAGTATCACTCCGGCAATTATATCTGTGGGAAAATGTACATAAAAATACATTCTCGTCACAGCGATCAGACCCGCAAGCACAAGTGCCGCCATTCCGTATCTGCGGTTCCATGCAAATATCGCCGTTGCACTTGCAAATCCTGCGCTTGAATGACCGGATGGAAACGAATAATCCCACGGATTCGGTATAAGCAGCTTAACATCCGGATTCAGCCAGCATGGTCTTGATCTTGCAACGATATTCTTAATGATCCCGTTACTTATTGCCAATGATAAAATGATCGCAACCGCAAGTGTCACTCCTATGTGACGGGTCGGTTTCCTGATGATCAGAATTATTCCTATCACGATCCAGATAGCGCCCGCTTCGCCGATATAAGTAAACAGCTTGAATATTTCCGTCAATACAGGATTATGAAGACCGGCAAACCAGTCAAGTATACCATAATCAAATCCGTCAGTAATGCTACCGGTCATTTTTGTCACCTCACTAACACATAAGAATCATACACTTCTTTTCATCATATATTGCCCCATGTAACCTGTCAAGTCCGTGTCTTTCGCTTAATTCCCGAAGCATGCGAAAGGCACGTATATTTATTTGCTTTTTGAGGAAAAATACGATATATTTATTACTATAGATAAAATTGTTTTGGGGATGTTGTTATGGCTGTATATTATTATGGGATATTGTTCATAATTTCTTATCTGTTGTCAATATTTTATGTCTACATATGGCAGAAAAGATTTAACCTAATAATAACTTCGCTATTTATTCTGATCCCATTGGTTAATCTTATGTATTATATCATGTACAGTGCTGACGTTATCGATGTTGAAAGTGCTACGGTTGCTTTAAAACTGATATATGTCGGCGGCTGTTTTCTTCCATGGTTTATTACGATAGCGGTAATGAATCTGTGCGGGATCGAACTTTACAGATGGGTCAGATTTGTTAGTTTTATGATCAATTCACTGTTATACGGTTTCGTGCTTACAATAGGTCATTTTCCGTATTTTTATAAGGATCTTAAGGTAACTTACGATGGAGATACTCCCGTGCTCGTTAAGGAATATGGGTTTGTTCATACGATATTTTATATTGTAATAGCAATGTATTTCCTTGTAAGCATAGCTGTGATCATTTACAGTTATTTTAAGAAGAAGCAGGTGTCGGGACGTATCATTTTTATGCTTTTTCTGCCCCATGCTCTGGCAATAATAGGATATCTCTGCAATAATATTCTTGGCAATAACATTGAGCTTATGCCGTTAATATACACGATCGCCCAGATCGTATATCTGTTCATTGTTCACAGAATGGCTCTGTATGATGTCAGTGACATGGTGATCGAATCCATGGTACAGTCCGGAGATACCGGGTTCATATCTTTTGATTTCAAATACAATTATCTCGGAAGTAACGATACCGCCAAAAAGATTCTTCCCGTTCTTAACGATCTTGTAGTTGATCATTCGATAGAGGGGCTTGGAGAACTTAAGAATAATGTATACAAATGGATCGATCATTTTAAAGAGAATGACAGTGCAACGAAGTCTCTGTACACATTTCATGATGAAGAAGGTAAAAATGAAGACAGAATATATATCGTTACGGTAAATTATCTGTATGACGGCAGAAGACGCAGAGGTTATCAGATATTCCTTGAGGACGATACACAGAACCAGAAGTATATAAAACTTCTTGATAAATATAATTCGGAACTTCAGGATGAGGTCGCAAAGAAAACTTCACGAATTGTTGAGATGCATGACAATCTTATAATCAGCATGGCTACTATGGTTGAGAGTCGTGACAATTCTACAGGCGGTCATATTAAGAGAACAAGTGAGAACGTTAAGATACTTATTAATTCCATCAAGGGTGACGGTGTATATGACTTTTCGGATTCATTCTGCCGTAATCTTATAAAAGCCGCGCCGATGCACGATCTTGGAAAGATAGCAGTCGATGATGCCCTTCTTAAAAAACCGGGCAGATTCACTGATGAGGAATTCGAACAGATGAAGCAGCATGCAGCCGAAGGCGCAAGAATAGTTCATGAGATTCTTAAAGATACCGACGATGAAGATTTCAAAAAAGTTGCCGAAAATGTTGCACATTTTCATCATGAGAGATGGGACGGTTCAGGTTATCCAAAAGGTCTCAAGGGCAAAGAGATCCCTATCGAAGCAAGGATCATGGCTATCGCCGACGTATATGATGCTCTTGTGAGCAAGCGTGTATATAAAGCCAGCATGTCTTTTTCTCAGGCTGACAGGATCATTATGGAAGGAATGGGAACCCAGTTCGATCCCGAACTTGAGAAATGCTACGTTCACGCAAGGCCGTGGCTTGAAGCCTATTACAGCAGTTTAGAGTCGTGATCATTAATTGCCTAAGCTATGATGTATAGGTGATACAGAGTATAGATGAATAAGAATGGGAGGCGATCTTATGTCGATCAAAGCCGCATATATGGTACCTCATCCGCCGCTTATAGTTCCTGCGGTCGGACGCGGCGGTGAAGCACAGATAGAAAAGACTGTGCGCTCTTACGAAAAAGTTGCCGATGAGATAGCTCAGATAAAACCCGATACGATAATCATAACAAGTCCTCATACGGTCATGTATGCGGATTATTTTCACATATCACCGGGTGCTTCGGCAAGAGGTGACTTCGCAAGTTTCGGAGCGCCTGAAGTAAGCTTTAATGAAGAATATGATACGAAACTTGTGGATGCTATATGCAGGCTTGCAAATGAAGAGGGTCTTCAGGCAGGAACTCTTGGCGAAAAGAGCGTTAATCTTGACCATGGAACAATGGTTCCGTTATATTTTATAAGGCAGAAATATACAGATTTTAAGCTTGTAAGGATCGGACTTTCGGGACTTCCCTTTGCGGTTCATTACAGACTCGGTGAGATCATAAAAGAAGCTGTGGAAAGTACCGGAACAAATGCAGTGCTCGTTGCAAGCGGTGATCTCTCACACAAATTGCAGGAGTACGGACCATATGGTTATGCACCTGAAGGTCCTGAATATGACAGGCGTATTATGGATGTGTGTAAAAGAGCCGCATTTGACGAGTTATTCGAATTCGATGAAACCTTCTGTGATAAGGCTGCCGAATGCGGACATCGTTCGTTTGTTATCATGGCGGGAGCACTTGACGGTTACAGTGTCAAAGCTTCGGAATTATCCCATGAGGATGTAACAGGGGTCGGTTACGGAATATGTACGTTCCATCCCGGAGATAAGGATGATAACAGACATTTTCTTGAAGCATATATCGAAAAAAATGAGAGAAGGCTTGAACTTATGAGAGAACAATCGGACGAATATGTTAAACTTGCGAGAAAGTCGCTTGAGAGCTATATATTATACGGTAAGAGAATTGATATTCCGAAGGATACTTCGAAGGAACTTCTTGATAATAAAGCCGGAGTATTCGTATCGATACATGAGCACGGAAAGCTTCGTGGATGTATCGGAACGATCCTTCCCGTAAGAGAAAGTATCGCTGATGAGATAATCGACAATGCGATAAGCGCATCGACAAAAGATTACAGATTCGATCCTATAACTTCCGATGAATTAATATGGCTCGAGATCAATGTAGACGTACTAACGACTCCCGAACCGATCGAATCTGCAGAGGAACTAGACGTCAAAAGATACGGAGTCATCGTAAGCAGCGGATATAAGAGAGGTCTTCTGCTTCCGGATCTTGACGGTGTTGATTCCGTAGAACAGCAGATATCGATAGCAAGACAAAAAGGCGGCATATCTGCCGGTGAAAAATACAGTCTGGAAAGATTCGAAGTTATAAGGCATGTGTAGATTGTAGGCAATAATGGCTGCCTGTTTTTCTTATGCACACAGTGTATTCGACCGTCTTTGGCAGCGGTGCACATAATATATTCGTCTGTCTTAGGCAGTGGTGCACATGCGTGCGGAAAGGATGATGGCTTGTGGCAATATGTAATGTATGTTTCAGACATTGTAACATAGCTGAAGGCGAGACCGGTTTCTGCGGGGCAAGAACGTGCAAGGACGGTGCTGTTACCGCGGCAAATTACGGAAAGATAACATCCATTGCACTTGATCCGATAGAAAAGAAACCTCTCAACAGATTCCATCCCGGAAGTATGATAGTGTCTGTTGGAAGTTACGGCTGTAATCTAAGATGTCCTTTCTGTCAGAATTATGAGATATCATGGTCCAAAGAGGCAGAATATTACAGTAAGAAGGCCGATTATCTGTCCCCCGAGAGACTTGCTGCCATAGCTAAGAGATATAAGGACGAAGGCAATATCGGTGTTGCATTTACTTATAATGAACCACTTATCGGTTATGAGTATATAAGAGATACAGCAAAGATAGTTCATAAAAAAGGGATGAAGAATGTCATTGTAAGTAACGGCATGGCCGATGTGAGTGTTCTTAATGAACTGTCACCTTATATCGATGCGATGAACATAGATCTGAAAGGTTTTACACACAACTATTACAAAGAATTATTATCCGGTGATCTTGATATGGTTCTGTCATTCATCGAGGCTGCAGTCAAAGTTAGTCATGTAGAACTCACAACTCTTATCATTCCGGGAGAAAATGACACCGAAGAAGAAATGAGGAATATAAGTAATTATATCTCCGGTCTTAAAGATTCGGAAGGTAATGTCATAGGATGTGATATTCCTCTTCATATATCAAGATTCTTCCCAAGATTCCATATGACCGATCGGGATGCAACGGATGTCGGACTGATATACAGGCTTGCAGATGTTGCAAGAGAGAAACTGAATTATGTATATACGGGGAACTGTTGAAAAAAACGAGTAGGACACTTCATATTGTCCTACTCGTTTTCTGCTCATGTAAGCACGACAGACACTTACTATGTTGGTATTACAAAATCAAATGGCTGTAGCTTTTTTTCATTTATTCCACCGATAATTCGCTTTCCGAATTATCGGTTATCACATCCGAAGGCGTATTGTCTGCTTCTTCAGTGACGGATTGCGCAGTTAACTGCTGTGCAGGTGCCAGTGGTTCCGGAGATGGGCTCGCACTCGGCGAAGCAGATTCTGAAGGAGCCGGCGAAGGTGAATCTTCTGCTTCAGGTGTAGGCGTAGGACCTGTGTAGGTTACATGTGAACTGTCAAAGTTATATTTTTTGACTTCCGTACTGTTTTCCTTACTGTTGCCTCCCACATAGAATAATATCTGAGCCTTTGTAACATCGATCAATGTATTGTTAAGCATGGCTGACAGATTAACACCTGTTTTCTTATTGGAATCAAGTATCGTATGTGTTGCAGGATAAGCTTTATCTGCAAGTGTGGAATCCAGGTTATCCGTTGAATTGAGAGTGATCGGTCTTGCAGCTTTTTCGATAGTATTCTCGGTAATCGTCGGGTTAACCGTTCCACTCATAAGAATTGCTGTAGTATTGCCGGCATTTACATTCTTAATGGTGTTGCCTTTGATTATACAGTCTTTCCAGTTGATACCTCGTATAGCATAGCTGAATGTATCGGATATGTTATTGTTAAGGATCTGTATTCCTGTATGATATACCTGTGTTGTGTTATCAAGAAGGGATACGGAGTATTTGTGAGATCCTATTGCTCGTAATACATTCGTGAACGTATTGTTCTGGATCTTGACATTGTTATTCGGTGTTCTGTCAAAATTAGTCCATACCTGATTGAATCCTCCGGTATTCCTGTCAGGAGTGTCAATGTTGATCGCTTCCTTATAATTATCGGAAGCACTCGGGAAGCAGCCCGAGAAAGTGCATGCCTGTATCGTTACATTATCCGAAGCATCAAGCTCAATAAAATGATGTCCTTTATAATTAAGGAAGGTGATGCCCTGAATGACAACATTTCTGTTATGACCCATTACGATCGCTTTACAGTAATCATAGAATGCAAGATCGATAGTTACTGCTCCCTGTCCGATGAAAGATATGTCATGTGCGCCGTTATAACCGCCCACAGCTCCTGTAGTTGCACCGAGTGACGGCGGAATGAGCTGGAATATTGATTGTGAGGGAGCGAGTACCTTGGAATCGAATCCGGTATAACTTCCCTTTGTGATATTAACTCCGTGGTGGAATATGATCGTCGTACTCGAGGGAACGAACAGCGTGTTGGTGATCGAATAATTACCGCTTTCAACGGTAAGTGTTCCGCCGCCCACACGTTCAAGCTGATCAAGGTATGATTTGAATACATAATAATCTTTTGTATAATCGTTATACCATACATTATCTGTATAATAATCATGGTAAGGTCTGCTTCCTGCCGTAATCGTATAATCCTTTGTTGTATAGTCCATGTAGTAAGCAAGACGCATAGCACTTTCAGGTGCCGTACTTGTCTGGTTGATAACATAATAGATCTGTGCATTTGTTACGGTGTTGTTCTGAAGTCCGGTAACAAAATCCGCCGGGAGAACATTGTTGTAAGATACGGCATATTTACTGCCGTTTCCTGTATTGGTTGCCGGAAGAAGTTTTATGGGAACGGCAACATAATCAAAAGTATTGCCTGAGAATACAGGACTCTTAGCACCGCTTGCAAGGATTCCGCAAAATGAACCCGTACCGGATGCTATATTCTTGAACTTGTTGGAACTGATATTGGCACTTTCCCAGTTGAGAAGTCTTACAGCATTATCGCTTAATTCCGAGAAAGTGTTTCCTGTAAGATTAACAATGCTGTGATATACGTTCTCCGTATATTTGTTGCTTCCTACAGCAGATATGATCTTACTGAATGTATTGCCCGTGATCGTTACAGTCTTATTGACTGTCTTGTCAGTCTTGCTCCATGTGTATGGGAAAGCCTTGGTTGTCTTATCAGGTATCTCAAGGCTTATGGCATAATTGCTCACTGCAGCTTCGGAAGCTGTAGCACCCGTGAATTTACATCCGGTAATGTTAATATTATTGGTTGCGGCAACATTGATAAATGAATTGCCGTTCATATTCTTGAATGTAATTCCGCTTATTGTAATATTCTTGGCATGTCCGACAACGATTCCGCTGCTGTTCGCAACCTTGTTAAGATTGATGGTCGCATTTCCTGCACCGGATATAGTTACTTTTTTGGAACCGGCATACTTTTTTACACCGTTTTTCTTCACTGATTTTGAAGGCGGTACGAGTTCGAACAGGCTGGAACCTGCAGCAAGTTTTTTCGTTCCGGTCTTTGCTGTCTTTTTTAATACGACTCCATTCTTTAACTTAATGGTCACATTGGAAGGAATGTACAGAGTGCACGGAATCTTATAAGTACCTTTTTTAAGTGTAAGCGTTCCGCCGCCTTCCGATTCAAGCTTCTCAAGATAAGAACGAAGCATGAAATACTGGCTTGTCTTTGAATTGTATGCTGCCACTTTTGTATATGTGGCATTACATGGTTTTGTTGATGTTTTTACGGTATATTTTCCTTTGGCCTGTGAACTTCCGGCACTTAGGATGATGCCAAGTGTAAGAAGTAATGCACAGGTAAGAAGTTTTGCCGTGATGTGTTTGAATGATATCTTGCTCATATGTAAGGATCCTTTCTTATTTTATTCACACGTAAGTAATGCTAGTACATAGATGTTGCCTGTAAGTATCCGGGCATGCCATCGGAGCATCCGGCCGGTAGCCGTCAAGCTGAATTATACATCATAATCAATCATTCGGCAACCTTCCGACTATACAACTCTTCTTACAGAAACATATACCATAAGACCTGACTCCGAGGTACCCGTCGTCGAGCACGCCTTTCTCATATTTTTGTGCTCTTATCTGTTCATATGCTTCATTAAGTCCGTCTTCCATCTCGTTGAACTTGCTTCTGATCTTTACATCAAATATTATTGCAGAGTCCTTCGGACGTTCAGGGTACAAAACGATGTCAGGACGTCCTATTCCTTCTTCGCGATTGGATTGAACTGTATAATTCGGTATATTCATAAGTAATGACAGGAAGAATCCATGATAAAATCCTTCCTTACTATCGAATGTGCTAATGCTTTTAGCCAGAAGATCACTGACATAATCTGCCATACCGTATCTTTGATTATCAGATTGGATGATGTGTTTGCCCAAACAGATATCCATTATACCAATTCTTTGCTTCTTCTATTCTATCTTCCAATCTCTGCCTGAATACTATTATCATCATTCAGATCTTTATCATTTGCCGGGATAATAAGAGCCTGTACTCATTTATTATCTCATCCCTTAGCTTCTTGAAAGCAGTCAGAAACACCGGCTGCTTCGCAGCCTTAAGTGACAGATTAATAACCGGATACTTACCCATCATATCGAGTATCTTCTTATCTGCATTCATAATCTTCTTATTATCAAAATACCTGCTGTTATCAACAACATTTCCATCACGATCATATCCAATCCCAATCTTCTTCATCACGCACCTCCGAAAGCCAGTGTTTACCTAACTATCCACATTATAAATGAATATATACTAAAAGGCAACTTAATTGTCGGGTAGGGTTGATTGAGTTGTGCAAGCCTTGTTGTTTATGGATTATTTATGCTTTATTTATGGCAATTACATATTTATTTCACAGCCCTAACCCTCCATAATGAACAGTTACGATGTAAAAAACCCCTTGACCAATCGTTCGTATAGTCATATAGTAGTATACGTTTGATTGACAGTAACTGCGATTAAGAACGTTTACGAAAGAAAAAGGGGAGAATATACAAATGAAGAAAGACAAACTGAAACCGATGTTATTCAGCGTTATAAAAACATATGACGCCAAAAAATGTGTGACAGATATTATCTCGGGAATAATTGTTGCGATCATTGCGCTTCCACTCTCGATCGCGCTTGCCCTTGCTTCGGGTGTTGGCCCGGAGCAGGGTATATATACCGCAATTGTTGCGGGATTCATCATATCATTTCTTGGAGGCAGCCGTGTACAGATTGCGGGACCGACGGCTGCATTTGCTACCATCGTTGCGGGAATTGTTGCAAAGAACGGGATGGAAGGACTTGCGCTTGCTACCGTAATTGCAGGAATACTTCTTGTAATAATGGGATTCTTGAGACTTGGTTCACTTATCAGATTCATCCCATATACAATTACAACCGGATTCACTGCGGGAATCGCAGTGACGATCCTGATAGGTCAGATCAAAGATTTTCTGGGTCTTGTATACCCGAAAGGAACAGAGACGATTGAGACAGTCGACAAGATCCGTGCCATCGCAGATAACATATCAACAATTAATTATCAGACTGTTATAGTCGGTGTTGTATGTCTTGCCATATTGATTGTATGGCCTTATATCTCAGGTAAGATACCGGGTTCGCTTATTGCGGTTATCGCAGGTGTATTAATGGTAAAAGGATTTAATATGGATGTGCTTACGATCGGAAATCTCTATTCCATAAGTAATGAATTACCACCATTTACAATGCCTGAATTCTCAATAACAATGGTAAGAAATGTGGCGCCCGATGCAGTTACGATAGCAATCCTCGCAGCTATCGAATCACTTCTTTCCTGCGTTGTGGCAGACGGAATGATCAACTCACATCATCGTTCCAATATGGAACTTATCGCGCAGGGTGCCGGTAATATCGGTTCGGCTTTGTTCGGAGGAATCCCCGCAACCGGTGCAATTGCAAGAACTGCAGCAAACATTAAAAATGGAGGACGAACTCCTATAGCCGGAATTATCCATTCTATTGTACTCATACTTGTGTTGATACTTCTGATGCCTTATGCGGCACTGATCCCGATGCCGACCATAGCAGCAATACTTTTTATGGTAGCATACAATATGTGTCAGTGGCGTGTGTTCACACATTTATGTAAGACATCTCCCAAGAGCGATATAATAGTACTTGTATTAACATTTATACTCACGGTCGTATTCGACCTTGTTGTAGCTATCGAGATCGGAATGATCATCGCATGTGTTCTCTTCATGAAGAGAATGAGCGACGAGTCGGTAATATCGGGCTGGAAATATTACGATCCCGACGAAGATCCGGACGGACCGGAGCTCAGGGCGATACCAAAACATGTTCGTATATACGAGATCTCGGGACCGATGTTCTTCGGTGATGCAGACAGACTTGCAGGAGTGCATTTCAAAGACTTCACGAAAGTTATCATATTCAGAATGAGAGGAGTGCCTGCACTTGATGCATCCGCGATGCATGCCATGGAGATGTTGTGCGATCGTTGCGAAAAAGCGGGCATCCATCTGGTGTTCTCACATGTAAATGAACAGCCTATGAAAACTATGGAAAAGAGCGGCTTCGTTGACCGCGTTGGAAGAGAAAACTTCAGACCTCATATTGATGATGCGATAGAATGGGCATCGGAGATGTATAAGGATTGATTCATCTGCTCGTTTTTTGAACTAACCCGTCAAGCGTGTGCCATATTTGCATGAGAAAAACTACAGGCGTCACCGTATGAATATGTAAGCATATTCAGCCGATGACGCCCGTAGTTTTTTTATTCGGAAATCAAATTTTCACTTTAGAAAAACTCAGATTTCATAAGGTTAATTACTGTAATGCAATTTGATGTGCGGTTCTCGCACCACATATGATGACCTTACTTAACTATTACCGTACGTGTGAATTTTTTGGTTAAACCATTAGCTGCTTTAATAGTAATTATTACTTTTGCAGTACCTTTTTTTCTGGCAGATATCTTAACCGATTTTTTCTTGTTGATCTTAACTTTTATGAACTTCTTACCTGATTTGATCTTGTATGTGAGCTTTGATATACTTGAGCCTTTGGCAGATGCTTTGAAGATCATTGACTTCTTTATTTTGATCGTAACCTTTGCTTTACCCGAGAGCTTGATCACTACTGTATCGGCATCTGTCTGTCCGGAAGGTTTAGTGTCCGGTGATGGATTCGCCTGTGATGTTGCATGTGATGAAGTAGGTACGGGGGCTGCTGTTGCTGCCGGTTTGCTTGTCGGATCCGCAGGCTTTTCGGTTACAGTAACTTTGAATGTAACCGTTACATCCGGATTGCTTGCAGCTGTACAAGTGATCGTTGCTTCTCCTACACCGCTTGCTGATATGATCGCTCCATCTCCTTTTTCAGATACCGAAACAACATTCTTGTCAGAACTTTCGAAAGTTATCTTTTTATTGGTTGCATCTTCCGGTGTTATTGCAGTTTTAATAGTAAGCGCATCACCCTTATACATATTGATCGGCTGACTGGTAGTATTGCCTGCTTCACTTGATGCGATAACTGTACCGTCTTCTTTTGTTATTGAAAATGATGAAACGAGTTTAACAACATTAACCGTACATTTTGCGGTTTTTCCTGTGTCTTTTCTTGTTGCGGTAACGGTTACACGTCCGGTTTTCAATGCTTTAATGGTTACGGTTGATGTTGACTCTACGCTTCCTTTACTGAAGGAAGGAGCTCCGATATCGATAACGCCCTGTGTGTCAACAGACCATTCTATCACATCGCTGTCGGCAACATTGAAGGTTGCTGTAAGTGAACCGGTTTCCGTATTTTCCGAACCCATAATTAGTTCAGTATTTGGTTTGTCAAGCTTTACAACAGTTTCCGGTGTGACGGTCACATTGCAGCTTACGGATGCATCAACATATCCGCTGTAGGCAGATATCTTGGCGGTTCCTACACCTACCGGAGTAACTTCACCAGTGTATACGTTAACTTTTGCAACAGTTGAATCAGAACTTCCGAATACGATACGATCGGTAAAATCTGAGAGATTATCCATAAGCTTCTGTGGTTCGGAGCCCATTTCCATTGATAATTTATCAGGTACGGTAAATGCTGCCGGAGTAATATGCTTAGGCTGCTTTACCGGAACGATCTCGATACCGTTAAGTCTTGCAGTGACACATTTGTCTGCAAGTTCCTCTGCCTCATCCACCTCGAATTCAGTGTCTTTGTAAAGGTCAACAGCTTTGATATCGGCATAGCTGCCCTTTTCATCATCGGTAAGATTACTGAATGCATCAGCTGACTGTATTGCATCGCTCACCTTTATCTGATGGGAAGCTGCATAATCTTCTTTGCCCATAGTTGGATCACTCAGATTAAGAACAAGAGTACCGGTTCCTTTTCCATTGTCCTGAACGTCTACGGAATATATGAACTTATTATCCTTTGTGGATATTTTATTGCCTTCCGGACCGTAGAACTGTTGTCCGCCTATTGAAGTCTGATCATACAGTATCGTACTGCCGGCAGCTTTTTCATTATTAAAATTAACAAATGTTGTGTTATCTTTTTCCTTGACCTTGTTACCTGTATATACGCATACATAATACTGACCCGGAATAAGATCTACGCTTAAGCTGTATTCCGCGCCATCGGGTGAGAATACCCAGTCATTGAAGTAGTCACCGCCTGAAGTGATGGCAGCGGGAACAACCTTGTTAAATCCGATCTTTTGTTTTTGCTGAAAATCAGTATTCTCGCCATAGAGATCCTGAACTGTCGAATTCTCGTACAGTAATGTTCCGTCACACTGAACTATGTCGCCGACAAGATCAGCATTTTCTTCTTTTGCATAATCCTTGTAACCTTCGGCATTCGGAATGAGCTGTGCCAGTTCCCTGTTACCGTCTGCATCGGCTTCGCCTGATGCGGTCTTGATCTTTGAAGTCACACCGTTGATCTCAGAACTGATACCGAAGTCGATGGAGATGGCTTTTTTCCATACATCCTGGATTGATTTTTCTCCGGCGCCTGCTGCCGCCGCTTCTGTCGAAGTGACAGTGAAAGATGAAGTCAGAGCGATTGCGGCACTTAATCCGCAGGCAATGAACTTCTTTGTTAATAAGTATGGTTTTCTCATATTACCAATACCCCCTAAAATGATGTGCTCATCACTACTTTCGTGATAAACAGTTAATAATGTCAGATTATAACATATATTCACAGATTATACAAATATTGTGGAGGGTTGGGGCTGAACAGGTTTTTATATCGTAACTGTTCAATACCCCAATGTTATTATCAAACCAATCCTGTCTTTACAAAAAGCTCATTAAGCATCTTTGCATTTGTTCTGCATTCATTAAGATCTGTGTCGAATTTTTTGCTTATCTCTTCTCTTGTATATTTTCTGCTTACATGTCCGTCGTCAACCGTATCGTATTCATATATTACTTCACCGAGATTTCCTGTAAGTGCGAATACGGCGCTTGCAAATGATTCCATATATTTTTCCATGCGCATTCTGTCATTACTGCTCTTTTCGGGAAATGTATCCTTAAGATTGATCACCCAGCCGTAAGGCTCCTTATCGGTTATTAGTCTGTTATCATATTCTCCTAATTTTATGCTTAATCCAAGAGTCTCCGCTGTAAGTGAGTTGGCCGGCATATCTCCGATATATTCATGTGCCGTCCCTATCGCCTTGGCAGTAAATTCCGGAATTGTTTCTCCATCACTCCACACGATCAGATCATTTATATATATATCCTTCACATCAGATGACACCTGATATTCCGAATGGAATTCTTCGTCACCCGAAGAAAACGGCCCGGTCAGTGCTGCTTTTATCTTTATTGTTACTTTGCCGTCATTTTCATCGAATATCACTGAAGATACCTTGCGGGTTTTGTCTTCAAGTTTTCCGTCAACTATTACTTTGCCTGCATCTACCATTACAGATGCCTTGATCTCGTTTCCATATACATAATCACCTATCATATAGAATCTTGCGGCAATGATCACAACTATGAGAACAACCGCTGCCATAATGCTTCCTATCACAACTTTCCTGTTTCTGTTCTTATTCTTTTTCAGGAAATTGAGCTCTTTTTTTTCAGAATCCGTCGCAATGTGAGGTTCCTCTACGCCGCTTCTCATTTTTTCGAGAATATCGTTACATTCACTGCACTCACCGATATGCTCTTTGATTATTCTGTTACTTGCATCACTTGTAAGTTTATCAATATATGACGGGAACAGATCCCTGATCAATTCACATGGAATATTATTCATTATCATTTCCTTCCTTTCTTGATTTTCAATAATTATACTTCCGAAAAATATCTCTCCGATAAGGCTGTTAATCCAACTCCGACATATTATTTTTACCTCTGTAATATGTTACTCTCGCCCAGTTTTCTGTCTTTCCGTGTACTTCTCCTATCTCACGGAATGACAAGCCTCCGAATACTCTCAGATAGATGACTTCTCTGTACGGTTCATTAAGTTCATGCAGTTTTTTAAATATCTCCACTCTGTTTTCGGAACTTATGACCTTTTCTTCTGCCGAATCCGTCCTCAGATTCTGATCTTCAATATTATCTGAAGGAGGATGTTTTCTCCTGTAAGTACGCAGAACATTTTTCGCAATGGCACACAGCCACGTCGATAACGCACATGATTCATTATATGAATCGCAGCTTCTTATAGCCTGGTAGAAAGTTTCCTGAGTCAGTTCTTCAGCAAGTTCATCACTTCCCGTCAGCGATATAAGATACTTGTATACTGTCTGTGCATACTGTCTGTATACTTCATCCATCGACTGCATTTTTTCACCCCTTTCCTTGCTTGTTCTATTACGTTAATGCAGTTAATGTGGTATTCGTTACAAAAAAAAGCAAATTATTTTCAAAAAAAATTATCTATCCAAATAGATAATGCAAAAATTCCCATAATATTTTAATTTATTTGTCCTATAACAACTTAATATAACATTTTTGATAATCCGTAATAATATTATGTATCAGCTTTAATTTATATTGATTGTATAATTTTATTTCAGAAGAGAATAATCATTACCAATTGTCTCGTTGGCACGATCCGGTTTTATTTGCCTGCTTATTCATCCGGTGACGCCCACGGGGTATGTGAGTGATGTATAAAGCAGGAGTTATGAATATTATGGATGAAAAAAATTATGGATCGTTGTCTTTGAAAATCAATGAATTATTAAAGAAACGCAATATTAGCAAGAACAGGATCTGTAAGGATCTTGACATACCAAGAACCAATTTCAACAAATATTGTCGCAATAAATTCAAACGTATCGATGCTAATCTCATGTGCAAACTATGCCATTATCTGAATGTCGAAATAAATGAACTTATAATATATGAAAAACCGGAATAGACTTACTTACATTCATCACATTTCCCGACAATTATCGTTTTGCTACAATCAACATCAATACCGTATTCCGACTGCATATGTCCCTCGAATTCCCTTGCAAATTCACTCTCGATATGAAATATCTTCCCGCATTCGGAACATTTGGCATGCAAATGACTGTCACAATTATCATGTTCATCCGAATACTGATAATAACATGCATCCGAATCCGTATCCTTATATCTGAGAAGCTTTCCCTGCTGGCACAGTCTGTCCAGATTACGATATACCGTGGCACGGTTTATTCCGGAGTCGCTTTCATTGATCTGCTTATATATATCTCCCACAGTGAATCGCCTGTCAGCATTCTCTTTCAGATAGTCCAATATTAATGTTCTTGATCTTGTCTTGTATTCTTTCATATTTTATGAATCACCCCAAGATATTTTACAACATAAACAGCCACATGGCAAGGCATCCATTTACGGTAAGCAGTGTAATACAAGCAGTGAAATGAACACATGGATAAAGCCACACGACGGCGTATTACTGCACTACTCACAGCATACCCCGACGTGTGGCTTCTTAAGTTATGATCCTTGGATCTGTTAATGATCCGTCACATGCCGTCAGGCCTTTTCATATAGATGTCTTTTATTTCTTTACTTTTACTTTGACAACCTTAGAATACTTACCGTATACTTTCTTGCTTCCGTTTTTAACAAAAGCTCTTATCCTGTAGAAGTAAGTTTTTCCTTTCTTTGCCTTCTTGTCAGTGAATTTTATAATTGTATTCTTAGTAAATGTCTTGATAGCCTTGAATCCCTTTTTCTTCTTATTCGAGCGTTCAAGCACATATCCTTTGGCGCCGGATACTTTCTTCCATGAAAGATTAACGCCCTTCTTCTTAGTTGTTGATTTTGCGGTAAGCTTCTTAACTGCTGCCGGTGCTTTTACTGCCGCAGGTGCAGGAGTAGGTGCTGCTACAGGTGCAGGTGAAGCTACTGCGGTTGTTCCCGAAGGAGTCTGTGCGGGAACCTGTGTCGGAGGTGCCGGTGTTGGAGTAGGTCTCTCCTTATCCACATCCTTAACCTCTGCATATGTATAATCTGAAGGTTCAGACCTGTATTGCCTTGTTGCTTCAGATACATATTCCGGAATTCCCCAGAATGCATTTGTAGCGGTATATGGTACAAGTGTATACTCATATTCATATTCCCTGTTTGAAGAGATCCTGAATTCATCAAGCGTATCCGGTCCACAGCTTGCATTACCAGCTCCGGTTGATATATTGTTAACCGATAATACTGTTGTATCAAGCTTCTCAAGCTCATAAGGATGTCTTGCCGAAGTAAGCTGATCATCTGTGAAATGAAGTGCTGATGCTTCAAAGTTATCTTTCGCAGCTACAGCAAGAGCTGTCTTTAATCCGTCATTTGTAACTGTGAACCACTTGAGTCCGGTCACTGTTCCTGTCTCCTGAGTATCAAGATAAGGATAGAACATCCTGTTTACGGTAGTGGCAAATGCATTAACAGTTGCACCTGAACATCTGTCAGTCATTGTCTCTGAAGGACCGTTTCCAAGCCAGTATACATTCTCATAACCTTCTGAAAGCATCATCTCCGTACCTACTCTCAACATCCTCTTCTCAGAGAATGAAGCCTTTGTCGGATCGAAACTTATGGAAACCGTAACTGCTCCGCTTCCGTCTATTGTATATTCAGTTGTCTGAGTAACTCCTTCTGCCTTCTCAAATGACATATCAACCTTAATAACTGTCTGATTCTTATCATTTTCCGTTACCGTGATATCATCAGCCTTAACAGAGTCTCCTACTTCTCTCCACTGACTTGCATATGTTCTGTCATTGTTGGTCGGAGCTCTCCAGAAGTTTGGCTTCGGTCCTGTTATCATTATCGTTTCGTCTCTGTATACGTAATTCTCGATAACACCTGTATTCTTGTTAAGGTCGAAGCTGAACTGATCACCCTTAACATGATAGTAATCATCATCATCCGTTACAGATACTTCGTTGGTGGCAATAGTCTTAACCATAGCCTTCTTAATATCTTTGATTTCGAACTGCTCATGAGCTATCTCATGTCCTGCTTCAATAAGAGTTACCGGAGTACCATCAAGATCAGCCACTAATGCTTCCTTTCTCTTGACCTCGAAGTTAACGCGGTATTCAGCGCCTTCCTTTACTTCCGGTATATATTTCATATAATCGATATCGATATCTGTCTCTGATCTCGGCTCAAGATCTACCGTACGTGTCTCAGTTCCGAGGCATATACCATCTTCATATACCGACATTACAAGGTCATACTTATTCATGTTATCGAAACTTGATTCATTATATATATGAAGCCATCCGCCTTCAAAATCATCCTGTGAAGTGCCGTCAAACCAGAAGTTCTGATATTGATATTTTACTTCGTATAATTCAGGCTGAGGATCTCTGTCAGGAGATACAAGACCATTAACGCAGAATGAACCGTCATTAGGTCTGTCGCCATAATCTCCACCGTATCCAAAGAAATTATAGTCATTGTCATCAGCATACAGATTCTGATGAGCGTCAGGCTCTGAATAATAATCATATGCCTTGCCTTTGAATTCATTCTTGACATTATCAAGAGACCAGAATCTTGACTGATCGACCCAATCCCATATGAAACCACCGATCATATTATGATTTTTTGCATTTCTTATTGCATACCAGTAATCACTGATACTACCGACAGCATTACCCATACCATGACAATATTCACACATTACATATGGCATCGTTGAATTACCCTTGTCTATGATACCCTTAACATTATAAGGATACATATCACTGTCCATATCCGTACCGTTCTGTGAATGAGAGCTCTCGGAATGAACAGGACGTGTGTCATCATGATCCTTAAAATACCATATAAGGTCATAGAACATTCCGTCAGCGTAAGTCTTGGAATCGTTATAGTGGTTCTCATTACCTGTTGACCACATAATATTGGCTGTTCTGTTCTTAAGTCTCTCAAAAGTAGTATTGGTCCTGTCAAGTGCAAGTTTCTTGAAATGAACCTGACCATTACCATTATTCTGAAGAGCATGTGACTCAAGGTTGGTCTCTGCCATCATGTACATTCCGTATTTGTCACATAAGTAATACAGATATTCGTCATTACTGTAATGAGAAGTTCTGATCGCGTTAACGTTAAACTGCTTCATTACTTTGATGTCTTCCATATATGTTGAATGCGGAACCGCTTTACCATACTTCGGGTCGGTGTCATGTCTGTTAACACCCTTGATATAGAACGGCTGTCCGTTAAGCGTCATAGGCTCAAAATTATTGGTTGTACGTCTTCCGTTATCATTAACCTCTGTTCTTGTGAATTCAATCTCACGGAATCCGAGATTCTGTGATATCGATTCAATATATGCACCTGTATTCTTATTATACAATGTCGCAACCATTACATACAGATTGGGCTGCTCACATGACCAGAGCTTAGGTCCTGCAACAAAATGTTCTGAATCACCTACTGCCACCTTACCGGGAGCATCTGCCGTTCCCGCAGCTATTCCCGGAACATCAATGCTGTAACCGTTCATGAATACACTTCCGTCCTCATTATATAATGCAACGTCAATCGCATATTCTCCTGCAGGTATTGATGATGTACTGTAGTTTACAACTTCCACATCCTTCATTGCAAGATAAGCATTCTCATAATTGTCATCAAGATCTGTCTGTACAAAATAGTCCTCAAGATGAACTAACGGAGTAGCATAAAGATATACATCTCTGAATATGCCGCCGTCATAGAAGAAATCCTGATCTTCCATCCATGTACCGTCACAGAATTTATGAACTTCGACTGCGATAAGGTTCTCATCAATAGTACTAACATTACCGCTTCCGTCTTTTATAAGATAATCTGTTATATCAAAACTGTGAGGACTGTAGGAATCTTCGCTATAGCCTACTTCCATGCCGTTGACATAGAGATAATAACAGGATTCAACGCCCTGGAAGCTTATATTGATCCTTCCCTTTGCATCAGCAAGACCCTCGTTAACCTTGAAGGTCTTCCTGTACATACCGACAGGATTATATTTCGTAGCAGACTTCGGACTGTTTACACCGTTGTCATAAGCCGACTGCCACGGCATCGTTACATTTGAATATATCGGGAAATCAAATCCCTGCATAGTCCAGCTGCATGGAAGTTCAAGATCAGTCTTCCAGTTATCGGACTCTTTTACCTGATAAGTCTGCTCGAAGAAATTATTATAAGGCCCCTTTTGAGCCTCTGTCTGATTCTGTACTACAACAAGTGACCAGTCCTTAACATCATCTCCGCTTCCCGTAAGGTACTGAACATAATCGGATGACTGCTTGGAATAATCTCTTGCACCGGCAATAGCTTTCTCAACGGTATTGTATGATACAGCCGCCGTTGAAGTATAAGAATCCTCCTTGCGGTTGATCGCATATACCTCTGCTCCCTTTACATTGTTGCCATCGACATCGTCATAGGTGTTTCCGGTCCATTCGTTGTGTGTGAACTTTCTGTCCTTATCAACGCTTGAATCACCGGCTGATGTAAGCGCCGGTAATGTAGTATTGGTATAGGTTGTCCATCCGTCTACCACATTGGCACTGTCAGCCATTGTTTTGAAATCTGCGGCCGACACTTCCTGCACGGCGCCGCCCGCAGGTACAAGTCCCACGGTCATAGATGCCGTAACTACTGCTGCAATGACACATTTTACACTCTTTTTCATAGTAAACCCCTTTCTTATTGTAAATGAATGATCATTTTACTTTTAACACTTTTGAATACTTACAGAATACTTTCTTTCCATCCACATTCTTATATGCCCTGATCCTGTAATAACATATCTTCTTCGGAGCTTTTTTGTCCGAATATTTTACGATCTTATTCTTCTTTACAGTAGCAATCTTCTTATATTTCTTCTTATTGCCGTCCGAACGCTCAATAATATAGCCGTTAGCATTTGCCAGTTTTTTCCATTTGAGATTAACTTTACCTTTTGAACGTTTGGCTGACTTTATCTTCACTTTAGCTTTGGTAAATGAATCAGCCTTATTATCGGTTACGGTTGTTGTATTCGTCTGCTGCGTTCCTGCAGATGTCTGTGTGGCGGGTTTTGTTATGCCGGCATTCGTGGTGTCCGGTATGGTATTCTGATTATTACCGTTATTCGTACCGTTGCCGTTACCTATACTGTTACCGTTGTCCTGTCCGCTATTCTGTCCGTTATTACCGTTACCGTAATCAAAATTCGTCGGATATACGAACTTCTTAACTATCTCCTGTGGTTCACCTATAGGCATGATCGCATCAAGAGTGATCGAACCGGACTTAAGCACTACTTTAATATCATGTTCCTTATATTCCAGACCATCTGCCATAATAAATGCTCCATGCTGTTCACTCTTGTGTATCGGCTCATTTTCAAGGATTGTTTTTCCATCGCATATAATGTCAACAGCTCCTGACGAATTCTGTCCGATAAGAGCGAATCCGCCTCCGTTTATCTTAACACTGAATGATGAACCTGCCGTCGATGACTTACTTGTTGATCTGTACCAATCATTACTGCTTCCGTTTGCGCCTATATCCCAGGTCCCTTCATACGATACCGCATCGGCGGCGTTATCAATAAGTCCCGATCCGTAAGGTTTTGCCGTAATATCCGTATGATCACCATCCAACTTGCTTATATACAGATTGTCATAATAAGCTTCGTTCCATCCTGAGAACAGTCTGACTCTTCCGAAGTATTCGGCATTACTGTCTTCATATTCATACAGTACATTACCGCCTATTGAAGCAGTGATCTTATTACCTTCACCTGTAAGTGTTAATTTGTAAACGTCTGCCTTATCAACCTTTCCTGTCTTAATGGTCGTATTCCTCTTTGCAAATGTCCAGTTACCTTCCTTGTCGATCCTTAAGCTGTAACCGCTGCCGGTATAAGCAAGACCTGTCTGTTCTCTTATAACTATCCCCGCAAACCCGCTGTCCGGTATGCTTATATCAACCGATGCCGAATAATTCATCCATCTGTGATCACCGACTACCGTACTCGGGAGATTATCCTGCCATTGTGATATCTTTTCGCTTAGCTCCTGTTTGAGCTTTCCGTCTTCCACGATAAATGCTCCGCTGTAATCAACCATATATCTCGGTTCATTTCCTTTGTTTGCAAGATAATCTTTTGCATAATCACTGTATGAAAAATCATCTGCATATAATACGGCAGAAGTATTGTCAAGTCCGCTTCCCTTCTCATCTGTATCAAGTATTATGCTTTCCTTATCCTTCGGCAGTCTTTCGGAATATTCCGGTTTGCCGTTGCATTTTAATGTGGTAACGGTTACTATCGAGAACGGCTCAACTTCGAATATATAGCCGTTTCCTTCGTCAGCTATGTCGCCCGAATACTGCATATAACTGTCGGTCTTTGAGGTGTAGCGCTCAAGTGTTGCTCCGTCAGCAATATCCATTCCGAATACATCTATCTTATATGTAAGAGCTTTGTTGCTGTTATTGACAACTATAGTTGAGAAGTCCTTCTTATCCGGTGAAGCAAGAGTCATATAACTCGGATTACCCTTTTCATTGGTCAGATGCTCTGTTCCGTCGGAATTGTTATCTGATGCATCCGGGATATATCTCCATATTCCCGCAGTATTATCGGCATTTTCCCAACCGGTCTTGGCAAATTTTGTAAAATGTTGCAGGCAATATATAGCTTCATCATAATGAATATTACCCGACCACGGCTCTCTTGCACTCACAAGCTCCTTATGATCATACTGTGATCCTTCATAGAAAGATCCGATAGCAGGCTGGAATATGTAATGTGTCTTTCTTGAATATACGGCGCTCTTTACCATACAGTCACACATTGCGAGCGGACTCTGATAACCGCCGATAGTTCCCGCACCGTAAGCAACAGTCTTATTCTTCTGATATTCCGAATAACTGAAACTTCCGCAGCCTTCGCTGTACCATATCTCCTTATCATCCACATCAGCCATTGTCACATAATCTTTGGTTGATGATGATGTACCTGTCGAATAATGGAATCCGATAGCATCAACGGCGTCATACAATTCCTGATCTTTACGCATATCAGGCACGATGTTAAGTGATATATATTCATCGGATGCTATTATCTTTATATTATGATAAGCCTTTATTGCGGCTTCATCCATATAATCCGGGAATTCATCATCATTATCCAGTCTTTCTCTGAACCACTTGATGAAATCATCATCCGGAGTTCCCGTCTCGTTCTTATCGGGATTAATATAATCAAAGATATAACCGTATTTTTCGTAGCAGTCAAGTGCGGTCTCTTTGTACCATTTGTATACGGCTTCATATCCCTTGCCGGTCTTATCACTGTTCCAGTATCTCTGTACCCATGCAGGCATCTCCCATCTTAAGATGCTGACTTTGACATCAGGATTGATCTTCTTTGCATCTGCAGCAAGAATGAATCCCGGACTTCTTGATGCGTCCGCCTCTTCATCCTCATATCTCATAGTACATGAATCGGCACCGGTGGAATTATTGCCGTCATTTCCCATCTCCATCTTCACATGATTCATAAGCGGATGCTCTCCACCGAAGAATATCTGAAGAAGTTCCTTATAAGCCTCCGGGCTCTGATATTTATAATCTATAAGAAGATTACTCGTACTGTTAGCGCTTAACACACCAAATCCCTTATATGTAAGACCGTTGACATTCTTTGCAGCCGCTTCCACTGCGCCTCCGTCAACATCTATTACAACGTCCGGTTCCAAAGCCGCCCCGGTCTTAACCCCTGAGAAGATGCTTTCGAACTTACCGGTGAATATCCCGGCAATAACAAGTGCGATAAGTAATACCGCACAACACACAACCGTAAATATACTGTTTCTTGTTAATAACTTCTCCATCCTGCTTTCCATCCCTTTCATAACACTTTTTATACCGGTTCACCACTCCGTGAAAACTTAAGTAATTCATGGAAATTACCTGCTTTTCCTGTAACATGATAAACAGAGCATATCAATAATAAAATAACATTGCAACAGTAATCTCTTCAATGAACTATTGCAATGTTATACTAATGTATTGTTCAATCTTTTTCCCTCATATCATAATCTTTATCAGCATCAATGAGTTTTAACATGAGTTTTGCGTATTCGGGGTCAAATTGTGTTCCGATCCCTTTTTCGATCTGTTCGCGCACTTTCTCCTGGGGCATCGGATCACGATAACTTCGTTTGGATGTCATGGCATCATAAGCATCAGCCACGGATATGATCCTGGCATTCTCGGGAATATCATATCCCTTCTTTTCTTCGGGATATCCTCTTCCGTCATAACGTTCATGATGAAAATGCGCTCCTATGCTTAAGAACGGGTATTCATTTATCTTCTCCAGTATCTGGGCTCCCTGACCCGGATGTTGCTTTATATACTCGAATTCCTCATCCGTAAGCTTTCCGGGCTTGTTGATTATGTTCTCCGGAACACCGATCTTTCCAACATCATGAAGAAGTGCCGTGTAATATATCTCATCACACTGCTTTTCGCTCATTCCCTTCATCTCCGCCAGTTTTCTCGAATATTCGGCTACTCTTGAAGAATGACCGTGAGTATAAGTATCTTTCGCATCTATGGCGCCTACGAGAGTAACTGCGGTCTGTTCGAACAGACTTCTCAAACGTTTCTTTTCTCTCTCTACCTTCGCCTGACTGAGATATATAATTGTGATGGTCAATACCGTACTGATATTAAGGAATAACCCGGGGATCATTCTTAGATTATGCGACATGCTCATTCCTATTATCAACGGTGGGATCTGTATAAGATCTATTACAAGAGCCACAATATATCCCATCTTTTTGTACAACAGCACCGTTATTATAAGGCACATCAAAGAAAATGACGATATAACTCCGGAGAATGCTGATATAGGAAGCGTATTATCACCCAGCATGATCACTTCATCCGAACGCGAACAATAGGATACGATGACCGAAAATAATTCATAGATGATAACAGGTATCAATATAGTTAACTTTTTTAACTCATTACTATCCGTGAAGGTCTTTTTTTCCTTTCCTTCGGATTTGTTTTTATTCATTTTGACTCCCACCCGATCTTATTTTTTATGTTACAAGTAATAACTGTTCTGCACCACGAATCATTACCGCTTTACGGCTAAACATCTCATGATTTCACAGGTTGCCGAACGTTCTAATCACTCCAGAGTGAAAGAATACAGACTTACCGTTCCCTGCCCTGTATATTTTATATACAACGGATATACACCGTCCGGTATATCAATATCTGATTCATAATCCTCCCAAACATTGGTATACATAACAGGAATTGTCCCAAGAGCCGGTCCCTCAAGCCCTGTTCTTATCTCAAATGAGCCGCTTCCGTATCCTCTTACACGAAGCTTTATCTTCTTCGTATCTTTAAAATCAAAATACTTATATCCTGCGGTCGCACCGCTCTTCATGTTGCATACATATCCCTGCTCTTCGTCCCCGTCTTTTCCGTCCTGTGTTATCTTGGGGAATTCCGGAGGCATCCATTCCCAACCGGTTCTCGCGCATACGGTATCGCAAAAAAGGTTACATGCGATATATGCAGGATACTCTCCTTTTCCCGATAACGGTCCGTCATTGGCCCCGCACGAAGTCATCTCTACCTGTGGAATTGACCCATCAGGAAGGATCTCTATCTTCTCAATACAATCCTGCCTGCTGAAATTGGATCCGTTGGTATGTCTGTGATGGAATATATACCACTGTCCGTTTATTTCAATAATACTTCCATGATCATTACCGCCGTAATACATAGGCAGATCCGCTGCCTTATATGAATCGATACCTATATCGTTGTTTGCGATTATCGTTCCGCCATATACAAAATCCTTAGTCGGATGATTGCTCGTTGCATAACACAGTTCGAAACTTAGCACCGAAGAATATACAAAATAATACGTATCGCCGATCTTTCTCATCGATGATGCCTCAAAGAACTCATGTCCTTCAAAACCGGAACCTTTACTGTATGGTTCGCTTGGCATAATGAATACAGGATCTTCAATAATGGTAACCATATCTTTATCCAGAACGGTCGCCATCGGTCCGGATCTTTCCTTATCACCTATGCCACAAAATCCTGTATACAGATATGTTCTGTCGCCTTCTGTAAGAACACCCGGATCAAACTGAGGTTCATCGCCTTCTCTCTCTCCCAGTCTTGTTCCGTCTTCATAATGTACATATCCGTAAAACTTATATTCACCTGCAGGAGTATCACAGACTGCTACAGACACGATCTGGAATTTATCAAGAGAATAATACAGATAATATCTGCCGTCCGGTCCTTTAGTCACATCCGGTGCGTACAGACACGCATTCCCTCTCGGATTAAGCGGATCATCAGTCTTCCTGTAGATCACTCCCTCATATCTCCAGTCGGAAAGATCATCCACCGGCGCCGACCAGCACACGTAGTCATTCAGACAATACATAAGTGAATTGAATCTGTCATGTGAACCGTATACATATACTCTGTCCCCGAATACATAAGGTTCACAATCCGGTGTATACTCCCATGAAGGAAGATACGGGTTAAAAGCCTGTTTTTTCATTGAATTCTGCCTCCCACACATTCTATAACGTAGTTATTAGCTCCCCGGCTCATTATCGCATGACGATAACTAACATTGGAACCACACAATTGATCATCACAGCTTCTTAAATTCCTGCTCCGCTTTGGCTAGCTTATCAAGATTTGTTACATATTTTTTCTGATTATAAGTAAGTTCATTGTAACACTGTCTGATTCTTGGAAGGAACTTTGTGAGTATCAGTTTCCTGTCCTTGTTAACCGTTCCTATCCTGTCGATCGCATCAACAACGAACTGTGCGATCTCCTCATCAGACTGATTTGTTATCGAAGTTGATTCCGTTCCAGGTAATTCATAACATATAACGGCTGTTCCCTTGTCAACCTTGTCATATATTTTTGCTGCCACATTGAACGGAAGATTGACACAGCCGTGCGATCCTCCTCCTTTATAAAGGTTAGCTCCGAACTGATGTCTCCATATAGCGTCATGAAGTCCGACGCTACCGTTGAACGGCATCCAGTAGGATACCGGCGTCTCATAGTCCTCTCCTACAAGCGTTGCGTCTCTTTCTTTATAAGTTATTCCATACACACCTACAGGAGTTTTTCTTTCGGGTGTTTCTTTTCCTGACACGAAGTCGGACTCAAGCACAAGTTTTCCTTTTTTATAGAAGAATAAATGCTGCGCTGTAAGATTGACTTCAACATATGTCTTACCGTAATCGGCGGCTCCGTATGCCTGAGCCTTCTGGAAATATACAGGCTCTCTGTCGGTTACCTTGCCCTTCTTTATCAGCTTGACAAGTTCCTTAACTTCCGACTTTCTGTCCATCCACCAGCCGTAGTCTCCGCCATCGATCGTAACTTCCGTTCCGTATGAAGTCTTGAAAGTTCTCTTACGAAAGATCGTATCATATTTTGAACCGAGACCATTAACGAATTCCGCTATCTTATCTTCATCAAGCTTTACCTTACCGTTCTTCTTTATCTTCATCCAGTTATGGATCATATCACCGTCCACAACTATCACATCATCCCCGAACGTATATGTTATCTTGGCCTTAACAAATGAATTCAGATAATCCGCTTTCTTAACTATCTCTTCATTATCGGAGTAAACTTCCGGAGATATATAACATCCAAGCTCTTCAAGATTAATGTCGTCCGTTACTTCCGACAGAGCCTTATCAACGGCATTAACGAACAGACCGTTGTCGATCTTGTTGCCCATTACCTCTTTTACCACTTCATATCCCGTACCTGATATATAATCAGACACATGAGCATCTTCCGGTTCAACGATATTTTCTTTCTGCATAATGCTCATTGACGATATAACGCTGCTAAGCTTATTCTTATCATATTCCACTTCAAATGTGGCATCGATATTTTCTTTGTTATACATATGAACAGGCCATGCGAACGGATTCTGTTCACTGATAAGCTTATCCCCGTAGCCGTCAAGAATATATCTCAGATCCACATCACTGCTCGTTATGACTTCATCAACATTGTCTCTCGCATGAATGGTAAGCTTATAATCAAGTAACAGTTTATTAAGCTCCTCTTCAACCGCCAAAGCCGAGAGCCCAGATAATTCAATATTTCCAAACCACGTATTACTGAATATATGTGAACTGTAAAAAACAGTCACACCGATATACAGGGCAAGCAGACATCCAAAAAAGGATGCCACAGATATAATAGCAATCTTTTTTCCTCTTCCGCGTCTTCTATACATAGCATTTCCTCCAACCATTATCCATTTCATTCTATACTATAATAAAAAAAAAAGCAATTGCAACGCAATTTCGAATTAAAAAAGGTTATCCGATATCGGATAACCTTGAAGCGACCCAAAGGGGGCTCGAACCCCTGACCTCCGCCGTGACAGGGCGGCGCTCTAACCAACTGAGCCACTGGGCCGTATTATTAAAGTGGACCATCAGGGACTTGAACCCCGGACCGACCGGTTATGAGCCGGTTGCTCTAACCAACTGAGCTAATGGTCCATAAGCCGACAAACGGACTTGAACCGTTAACCTGCTGATTACAAATCAGCTGCTCTGCCAATTGAGCCATGTCGGCATAGCCGCAGCAAAGTCTTTTTGCTGACGGCAAGAATAATAATAACATAAAATAAAATGCATTTCAAGTATTTTTTTTATCAATTCAGCACCAACGTTTTACGAAAAGATCACGTTGTGCTACCTCCGAGCAGATCATTCATATCTACCGAAGCTCCCGAATCCTTTGCTTTAGCCTTATCCTCATCTGATATTATGCACTCTGATTCATTTACTTTACCGTAATCACTGTAATCCGCATTAATATCTACAGACAGATCAAACTTCATCTTGGATCCGGATGTGCCGCCAAATAATGCGCCGGTATCAAGTTCCTCAGAGAATGATACATCTTTTGTCTTAAAGTTTGTAAGTAATTTGTCGTCATCAAATGTGTAAACGAATGCAGCATTTCCCAATTTCTCGTTAAGATGACTGATCAGCTCATCCGGGTTTGAAAACCAGTTAAGAGCATTATTCTCTTTTCCGGCTTCTTTAACACTCTCCATAGCCTTATTTAAGATCTCCTTGAATGCAGAACTTCCGATAATATCTGACAACTTCTGTGTAACAACATGTCCGTCATCCGTATCTTCGAATTCAGCTTTGTCAAACCACTCGTTTAATACATCGTCCTGCTGTCTGAAGAAGTCTACATCTTCCTCTCTGATCTTAACACTCTGCTTCGTCCATGTATCACTCTCAACATCATGCATATACAATGTAGATTCCGTATCACTGTACTCCATATATATCTGCATCTCTCTTGAATTGCTTTGTCCTAAGAATGATATATCCATCTTAAGATCGAACATCATATGTCCTTTTCCATCAACCTTATTGGTGAATGAAACATTAACCGGAAGTGACATGGAACCGAGCGCCGATGCCTCATCCCCTGCCTGTGCAAATCCGACATTAACGGTAGCTGTTCCGGTCAGTTTGTAATTCTCAACACTTTTAAGCTGTTCACCGTAACTGAGTGCCATCGCTGAAGCGGTCTTTGGGAAACTGCCTGCCCCGCAACCGGCAAACATTGACATTGTCATTACCATAACCAGTAAAAGTGCAATTGTCTTCTTATAACTTTTTTTGATTCTTTCCATACTATCTCTCCTTCAATTAATCCTTTTATGTTATTACACAGTTGTTCATTATACTAAATATTCCTATGGTAGGCAAGCATAATTATTTGGTAATCGTTCATTTGTTCAAAGCGATAATGAACACTTGTACACCTATCTGCTTGCACCGCCTCCGCCGAAGGAACCGCCTCCGCCACTGAAGCCGCCTCCGCCGCCTCCGCCGTGGAAGCCACCGCCTCCACCGTAATATCTTCCGGAATATCTGCCTCCGCCGCCTCTGCCTCCTTTGAAGGCAACTATGATGATAAACAGCGGTATTGCCGCAATGATCCAGAATGCTATGAATGCTGTAAGGATCTGTATATACCAGGGGTCAGGATTCTTGGTAACATTCGGTTCCGGAAACGTCATATCTGCCATGGTCCGTTCTTCACCCGGATCCTCAAGAGTACTTCCGACATATTTTAACGTCGAAGGCATCTCTACGCCGTATTCCTGATATATAACCTGCGCAACGGCCACAAATGTATTAACTGCCGCTTCATTCCACCTGCCGTTATCTTTTGCGTCTACAGCATATTTGTCCAATATCCTTCCTGCTTTTGCATCCGGCAGACATCCCTCAAGTCCTTTTCCAACTTCAAGACGAACATGAGGCTCGTCGGTCGTAAATAATATCAGAATACCGTTATCCTTCTTCTTGTCACCGATCCCCCACTTATTGGCAAGATTGATACTGTATTGTTCAATTGAATCCTCATGCGTGTCAGGAACGGCAACTACAACTATCTGGGCTGAAGTTTTTTTCTCAAGATTAACGGCTTCATCCATAATATACTGTTCCGTATTGCCGGTATATACTCCACTGTAGTCTTCTATATAGAACAACTTGGAATGTTCCGGATACGCAGTCTCCAGACCTTCGGTTATGAATGAAAACGTAAATGCTGTTCCCACAACACTCATTATAAGAAAAATGATCAGATATTTTTTTAACTTATTCATAAATATATCACCTGTATACGTAAATAAATACAATTGTAACTACTCAACACACCGGTTCAACGGGAGTCATTCATCAAGATTAACTTCCGGAACGGTATCGGTCCCCTCTGCCGCTTCAAAGAAATCAGCTTTCTCAAATCCAAACATTGCCGCAAATATCGAACCCGGAAATGATCGTATAGACTTGTTGTAATCATTTACACTTGCATTGTACTCCTGCCTTGCATAAGATATACGGTTCTCCGTTCCCGACAGTTCATCCATGAGACCCACATAAACACTGTCAGACTTTAGTTCCGGATAGCTTTCGGCAATTGCAATAAGTTTTCCAAGCGCTGCATCAACCTGCTCGTTAGCTTCGGATTTTTCAGCCATTGAATCAGCTGCCATAAGTTTCTCACGTGCTTCTGTCACTTCAGAAAAAACTTCTGATTCATGCTTTGCAAAGCTCTTAACCGTATTCACAAGATTAGGTATCAGATCCGCTCTTCTCTGCAACTGTGTGTCAATATTAGACTCCTGTTCCTCAACCGCAACCTGTTTGGTAACAAGCGAATTATAATTCGTAATACCAAATACAAGAAGTATTATACCGACAACAGCCAATCCTCCTATTATTATCATAAATATCGGCAGTAAAGCTATTGCAGCTTTTCCGCCGCCTTCACCGTTATTACCCATAATTCACACCTCCGAAAATATTATAATATGTAACTGCTGATACCCATTTTAACATCATTCGGGATATGTTACAAGAAAAAAGAGTTACGTGAATGGTAACAAAAAAATCCCATGATCGTCTCATGAGATTTTAAAAGCTCCCCGAGTAGGGCTCGAACCTACAACAACTCGGTTAACAGCCGAGTGCTCTACCATTGAGCTATCGAGGATTATTATCTTTATATACAATTGTATCCATACCCTGGAAACTACACACTGAAACTTACTTTCATCCTTTAAACCAAGTCTATGGTCAAGCCTTCGACCTATTAGTAACAGTCAGCTCCATACATTACTGCACTTCCACCTCTGTCCTATCAACCTTGTCGTCTTCAAGGGGTCTCTCAGATCGAAATCTTGGGAATTCTTATCTCGGGGGGGGCTTCACGCTTAGATGCCTTCAGCGTTTATCCCTTCCGGACTTGGCTACCCGGCCATGCTCCTGGCGGAACAACCGGTACACCAGAGGTCCGTCCA
>KK211382.1:52240-65197 GCA_000621985.1 Lachnospiraceae bacterium V9D3004 | reverse complement strand
CCAAGCCGTTGTAAGCCGGCTTGCGCCGTCATCAACGGCATGTAACTACTAACACCGGAGGCATCCTGAAAGAGCTTTAGACTCTTCAAGGTTTGAGCTATCTACGATAAATCTATGTTGGCACATTTGTGATCCACGCTATTAGACGGTAGAGCTCGCGGCGGACCATTGACCTGTCGGTAAGGGGAGCAATCCTCGAATCCACGTATATCAGAGTGGCCAATGCCGGGAACTGATACCCTAAAGCTCTTTCACGATGCCTTCGGGTACAACAGAATAAGTTTGTGGTGATTTTTGTTAAACTGTCTCTTGACAAAGGTCATTACATATCAGATTTGTGAAAGAAGGGATTGTCATGGAGAACATTCAAGATATATTACAGTTATTTTCGCAAAATGTAAGGAGAGTCCTGGGAAATAATCTCAGTAAGATACTTGTGTATGGTTCCTATGCCCGTGGAGATTATAATGAACATTCAGATATTGATGTTATGATACTTACTTCTTTGCCGGAGAATGAGATAGAGGTTGTCGAAGATGAATTATATGATATTTCATTTGATTTGATGATGGAATATGGGACGAATATATCTGTCATAGTAAAAAATGAGCAGCATTTCAAATATTGGCTTGGAGCATTACCCTTTTACGATAATGTAGAGCGTGAGGGGGTTGAGATTGTTGGATGAAAGAAGATGGGAACTATGTAAGTATCGTATGGAACAGGCGAAGGAAAGTCTCAAAGCTTCTGAAATCATGCTTAAAAATGGCATGATAAAGGATTCAATTAATCGTTCATACTATGCAGTTTTTTACGCTATGAAAGCGGTTTTAGCATTAGAGGAAGTAGATATGTTTTTAAATAATTTGAGGTAGTACGAATATTAATCAATGCCAATCAGGTGGTCCGAAAACCATGGCCCACCTGCCCGCGTGCTTCTCACTATAACAAGAAGCTTTTGCGTTTACAACTTCGTAAACTATGCTATCAATATCCTCATCCTCAAGATTAATTGTCTCCATTTTGTATTTCCATTTGTACGGGACCGGTATCGCATTCACTTCATCAAAATACATGTATATGCGATCACTCAATTCTTCTTTGGACTCCACCCGGATGCCCTTAAGCATTTGACGTGTCATCTTGCTGAAAAATCCTTCTATCATATTAAGCCATGCCCCATGCGTTGGCGTGAATACAAATTGGAATCTGCCTGGGATAGTATTTATATATTCCTGTGTTTCCTTTGAAGTGTGAGCCGAATGATTGTCTAAAACAAGTCTTATCTTATCCCCTTTTGGATATCTTTCATCAAGTTTTTTTAGAAAATTGACGAAATCAGAGCTTTTATGTGTATCACTAACATATGGTATTGTATAACGTTGCATTCAAAAAAGCGGATATTACCAATATAAAATGCAAAGATGATCGTTTTGATAAGGTTGTTGCAGGTAATGTGATCCATTTGTTACCTGAACCGGAGAAGGCTTTGTATGAGCTTGAACGAGTCGTTAAGCCGCATGGAAAGATCATTATCCCGACCTATATCAATATGTCCAAGAAAACAGGAACTGCGGCAGTGAAGTTCATTACATTACTTGGTGCTGATTTTAAGAGACAATATGATCTGGAATCTTATAAAAAGTTCTTCGAAGATAAGGGATATACCGATGTCAGATATTATGTGGTGGACGGACGGATGCCTTGCGCAATAGCGGTAATTACAAAGGAGCAGAAGAATAATGATAATACGTAAATATGGAGATAAAGATCTACAGCAGATGATGGATATCCGGAAAATCATATTGATAAGTTATAAACAGATATGATATACTTAATTCGTAAGGGTCGATTAGGCAACGTGTTCACAAAACAGATTCCGAATAAGTTGCATTTACCGATTTGTTTGTTGAAAAAATAATGAGAGCATATTAGGTGATGTGATTTTTTTCGGGAAAGGGGTTGACAGAGTTGGATTATAGAAATACAATTCTGACAAGACAAGACAAGACAAGACAAGACAAGACAAGACAAGACAAGACAAGACAAGACAAGCTACTGTGATGTAGTTTTTTTATTCTATGAAAATATTAGGATGTTAAAGGCTTATGGTTTATGCCGTTGTGCATAAATCATAAGCTTTTTTCAATGTTTATAAATTATTAAAAATTCTCATATCCAAAGTGGGACTCGCACCTTGAAAATTCAATATTGCATCAGGTAAATGTATAATAATTCGGGCGTTTTACCAACACATGCAGGTATTATACTTGCGAAGTAGATCTCTAATCTTGAATTTTCAAGGTTCAACACACCTTTTCGGTGTGGGAAGTAAAATAAATATATAAAAGGAGTGTTTAAAATGAAGATTAAAAATTTTGTAACTTGCTGTCTTATTATGTTGTTTGGAGGGATGATATTTAATTCTTCTTTAAATTATGCCTCTGCAGCAGAAGATTTTAAAGCTTTTGCAACTACAGTAACTAATCCTGATGGTTCTATTACCAGAACTAATGACGATGGATCAATCACAACTATAACAACAACCGCAGACGGTTCTACTATTACAAAAACCGTGTCCGGAAGCGCTGTTGAAGTTCATACTTCTAGCCCAGTTAAAACAAGTGTTAGAGCAGCAACCGAAGATGAATATATTAATAGTGAAAATTACAAAAAATATATGAAAGGTGTAGAGAAATTTCAAAATGCAACTCCGGTTTTAAAAAAAGTGGATAATGATGAATATGAAGTTTCTGTTCCGGGAATGAAAGATCCTTTTGATAATTATAACATAGTTATAAAAACATTAAAAGGTGAAATTAATAAAGATGCCACTAGTTTTTACCTATCAGATTTTTTTAATTCTAAAAAACCAGGAATTCAGACTATTGATCTTAAAATAAAATGCAAATTAAATTATGAGTATAAAATATATGATGAAGCTAATAAATGTTTTAAAGTTATTGGAGGTCCTTATTATACAAAAGAAATACCATTTAAACTTACAAAACTTATTATTCCATACAAGCTATATCAAGATAAAAAACTTCAGATAAATAAATATTGGGAGCGCTCATGGGGATCTCATTTTTTTAGTAACACTTTTAAAAGAAATTATAAATCATTAAAAGGAATAAAATATGAATTTCAATATAAGCCATTAAAAACTGGGAAATGGACATCTAAAAATGTTAAAATAAAATACAAAAAGAACACTGCATTTATTAAGGTTCCTGAGAATTATACTTCAGGACATTTTATATTTAAAGAATCAAGAATGAGAATTTTATATAAAGGATATAAATCTGATTGGCAAACATTTGATAATAGTAAAAAACCTCAATCAGGATGGGCAGTAACAAATAAAAAGATAAATTAAAATAGTAGAAATTATATAATAGGATAAAATATAATAGCCTCTCTATTTATAGAGGGGCTATTTCTATTAATAATAAAAACAAGGAGAAAAATAAAAATGAGATTATGGCATTATAAACTTATTAAGGTTCTTCCTGATAAACATTTAATAGCACAATGGAGAGAATGTTGTGCGATGTCTGCTATGAAAGTAAAAGGCAAAAAACATGTAATTATCGATAGAGCATGGGAATACCCTTTGGATGATTTTTTAATATATACAAGATTAGTTCATGATGAAATGTTAAATAGAAATTTTAAATGTGGAGCTAATGCATTAAAAACTTTAAAAGATAATGTTGGATATGACAAAGACAGTTTAGATGGTTTATTTGAAGAGGAAGAGAAAACTAAAAATATATATTGTTGCAAAAATAACGAGAATGTAGTAGAAAGGAGAAAATGGATATGAGGATATGTTTGTCTAATACTAAAGGAGAAATAGGAGATATTAAATGTTCATTTCAGGATATTATTGAAATACAGGTTTCAATCCTGAAAGAAACGAGAACAATCATGTTAAATAAGCTTGTTGAAAAAACATCATCCGGATTTAATGAGTTGGTTGTAAAAAACAAAGGAGGTATGGGAAAAAGGAGCGGACAATCATGTATACAAAAAAATGATTTTAGAATGTATACTTGGATTGATTGTAGTTATAGGGGAAACGAATACAGAATTAACTTTTTTCATAGCGACATAGACAAGGATTCCGGAAACTGTCACTGTCAGATAGGTAAAGTAATGTTTGTAAAAGGATTGGTAAAAAACAAATCAGATGTCAAATCACCCAATGATATCTGGGAAGGGAAGAGTAATAAGAAATCTACAATGCTAATATTCAATAGCTATAAATGGGAGAATCCATTGGAATATTTTGACGAGGAATATATCCCTGTGAATGGAATATATTTATCAGTTGATGATATTCTTAATAATGATGAAGTGGTCGAAAAAACAGTAGATGCTTTTTTCCGCTTTATTGTTGATGACAATGCATAAGTATTGCCTGGTTCTGACCAGGGGCATTGACAAATTTTATGCATTACTGATATTGCTATTGTTAGTAATATGTGTTACACTTTTTTGCAAGTCTATGATGTTTGGTATATCAAACTAAATGCTTGATGGACGAAATATACGAGCAGGTCTAAAATGAAGAAGAATGTAACATTAGTACTGGCTGTAATGATGGTAGTTTGTTCTCTGGTCGTTAGCACTATTCCTATGATGGCGGCATTGCCTGAGATCAGTGCAAAAACCGTTCTTATGAGGGTGGGACAATCATATGCTCTTAAAATGAAAAATATAAAAACGATAAGCTGGAAGACATCCGGCAGCAGCGGTATATCTGGGAGTCTCCCTCATATTCGTATACTGGCAAGAGATGCGACTGTTAGGGATGGAAAAGATCTGACGGACACATCCAAAGAGGATGTGAAAGACTGGATCGCCGGAATAAGTACAAAAATATATTAAGGTGTATGAATTATGAGAGTGATCAATTATTTTGAAAGTGACAGGCAGGGCCACTGGCTTAATGAGATTAAAAGAAGTGACTGGGGGGCGGCCGTTTTTTTGTACGAGTTACTAGTCAGAGGAACTTTCTTTGATACTTTAGGTGACGAATCAAAGGTTCTGTTGCTTACAGACGGAGATGAACTTATCTCATTCTGCACTTACGCAAAAAAAGATGATATACAGCCTACTGATCTTACTCCGTGGATGGGATTTGTATATACATTTCCTGATCATAGGGGTCACCATTATATGGGACTCCTTATGGAAGAGATAGAAAGACTTGCAATAAAAGAGGGCGTATCTGAAGTCTATATCTCGACAGAGCATGTTGGACTCTACGAGAAATACGGATGTGAGTTCAAAAAAGAGATGAAGGACATCCATGGAGAATCATCAAGAGTATATGTGAAGAAGATTCCTACCACCGAATTACTGATTGAACTTAAGGATACAGAGTGACCGTATGAATATACGGATCATGATCGCATGACAGCAAGGGCTATTGTGTATGATGATGACGTGTCAGAAAAAAGCAAAAGATCTTGGATTCCGGGTATTACAGTTCAATGCTGTTGTGGAAAGCAATACTCATGCAAGGCATCTGTATGAGAGACTTGGTTTCGTTCAACTTGGAGTGATCCCGGGTGGGTTTCGAATGAAAGATGGGCACTATGAGAATATCTGCCCATACTATCACACAGTTTAGGTTACAAAAGTAACAACAGGATTTCTGTTATTGATAAGACAATTTCAAATATTATTTGACTCGTAGTCTTTCCAGACAGTTGGGGGAACTGATAAAAGAGACGAATTACGGTGTGTTACGATTCAAGGATTCCAAAGAAGTTCAAGAACCCTGATCTATATGAAATTTCTATTGAATGGTGAATAATTAATGTTATAATGAATTCAGAATTGTTTATATGCGATAAAACAGGAGGAAAAAGGTATGACTATATTGAACGATTTGGATTCAACATGCGGATTATCAGATGATGAATTAACTCTCCGCTTTAAGGAATCAATACGGATAGATAATGAAATCAGAAAGATAAAGGGACTTCCTGTTGCAGGATATGATGACGAAACGAATCGGGCATATCTCGAATATCCTGACGGGAGGCGTGAATATGTTGGAGAATGAAAAAGTCAAGCTGCCGGAAGTAATGGTAATCGCAGGACCTAATGGGAGTGGCAAATCGACTATTACCAGAATGGCAAAGACAGTTGGCGAATATATTAATGCTGATGATATAAAGAAGACTATTCTATGCTCTGATCTTGAGGCGGCAATAAAAGCAGAAGAATTACGCGAGAGAATGATTATTGAAAAAAAGGATTTTTCATTTGAGACTGTATTATCAACGCAAAGAAATCTAATGTTGCTAGAGAAAGCAAAAGAGAAAAGATATATATTTTCATTGGAATAACCGGTATTGGGGTTATGATAAGATAAAAGAATTAACCGGTGTATGTGAATATAAGAATTAGAAAAATTTGCAAGCTTCCGCAATGCGCGGAATCAGGTGGTCCGAAAACCATGGCCCATCTGCCCGCGTGCTTCGCACTATAAAGAAAGAGCTGTACAAAAAGCCCTGAGTAAACTCGGCTTTTTATACAACTCTTTTTGCATTGCATGTTACCCTGAAGCAATGCCAGTCAGATGGTCTCGAAAACCCCGAGTCCATCTGCCCGCGTGCTTCGCACTATAAAATAAGAGAGATAGAAAAAGCTTTGAGTAAACTCAGCTTTTCCTACCTCTCTTATTTTGCATTGCTTCAGCTTTCGCGAACGTTCCCTGCGAGAATCGAACTCCGGGCTGACGCTTAGGAGGCGCACGTTACATTTTTTATGTATTATCGTATAACACCACCAAGTACCATAGAATGCCGTAGAATACTGGACTTAAGCTTAATATTATTGTTATGAGAATCATTTCATGATTCTCATAACGCTCTGACGCTTTGCGTCATCGCCAGCTTATAAACGAATGTAAATACTTCGCTTCGCTCGTGCTTACATTCGCTCTTATAAGCTATGTTAGCTCATGTTAAGTGATACCGGGTAATTAAGGGTAAGTTTACGGAGTATTATTAGCAGAATATTAGCAGATTAATATTATTTTACATAGTTAATGTGTATCACGAATTATTATAAGCTACAGTATTTTTTCAAAACCTCTGTTCGGATTGACAAAATTTTTATCATACTTTACAATTATTTTATAATTCTTATCTGAAAGGGGCTTGACAGTCATGCGGAACAGGGCTACACTCGCACAGCACAGCACAGCACAGCACAGCACAGCACAGCACAGCACAGCACAGCACAGCATAGCACAGGCTAACTGCGCCCTTTTTGCGTCCTGCAAGACGCATGGAACTGAATACCGCATTCGTGATGGATAACCGTCGGATTCTGACGGGGTAAGTATACCCTGGCAGATTCGGCGGTTTCTTTGTGCGTATAAGCTCTTGTCAAGCGGCCGCATGCACGTTGTGCTCGCACATAAGGGCATGCGGACATTTGACAAGGCAACGGACATGAGCATGTAGCACGGTAGTGCGGAATGTGAATGGACGCAGGATTGCGGGAGCGAAGAGGAGCAATCCGTGGCTTATACGGAACTATACACAATGGTCAGCGGCGGCCATAACAGCCGTAAAATAAGGATGGGAGGAAATTTACATGAAACAAGGAAATCGAATGATAAAAAAAGGCGTTAGCATCCTGCTTGTGATAGTGCTGATGCTTACGCTTGTACCAATGGAAGGGATGATGGTGCAGGCGGCAGACAATGTAAGCTACAGGAAGGCTACGGTAGATGGGGATAATCATGTTTCATTTACCGATAAGACCCAGAGTGGATGCACTGAGGTTACGGCAAGTAATGATGCGGTAACATGGAATGAAGGCTGGTATGTGGTGAATAATACCGTGGAGATCAAGGGGCGAATTATGGTCAACGGTGAGGTTAACCTGATCCTCTGCGATGGTAAAACACTGACGGCCAGTGCGGGTATCACAGTAAACAATGGCAACACGATCAACATCTACGCCCAGAGTGAAGGCGAAAGCATGGGCAAACTGGTGGCAACCGGCAGAGGAACCTATACCGATGCCGGAATCGGTGGTGAAGGTGTTGCCGACGGATCGACAGGTGCCGGTGGAAATGGCGGCGTGATCAATATCTTTGGTGGTGATGTATCTGCAACCGGTGTAAAAAGAGGAGCCGGTATCGGTGGTGCAGGTGGAGTAGGAACTAATGAAGATCCTACGACTACAGGCCCCGGCGGAGCCTGTAGCAGTGTCACCATATATGGCGGTAAAGTGACAGCTCGTGGCTCCGATGGAGCGGCCGGTATTGGCGGCGGTGGTGGTAGTTCAAAAGGCGGAAATGCAGGGACGGTTACTATCTACGGCGGCGATATTACGGCCTATGGAAGTACCAGCTTGCATGTTTCCGGAGGCGGTCCCGGTATCGGATGCGGAGCGGGGATTTATAATTCGGGCGATGTCGGCTCTGTTTCAATCTATGGCGGAAGTGTGACTGCGATAGGTGCCGGACAGGTTACACAACGTAGTGTCGGTATCGGCGGTACCTTTTATGACGGAGACTTGGATCCGGAATGGATGGCAGACTATGGTATGTCTCCTACTGAGCATGGCCAATTAACTCTTGGTACCGGCATGTATCTGTATGGAAGTGACGAGGAAGATGATGAGAACCTAGAATGGTTAACACCAATCTGGGAGAAAACGAACGATAAATGGGAGAGATTTCCCTATATGGTAGTTAATGCTACCGAGCCCGAAAAGCCGGAGTATTATGCGTGGAATGAGTCTGCTAAAAAAGTAAAAGAGGTAGAGGGTGGCTTAGCAGCACACTATTCACTATTGAACGGAAGTAAAACCACATGGAAAGATGGCAGCTGGTATATTGTAAAGAAGGACATTTCTTTTATCGATTATGATGAAAAACCGGTTCGTGTTAATGTGGAAGGAACGGTAAATCTCCTCCTGATGGATGGGGTCACGCTTACGGCGGGTGCCGGAATTTCCATGTCAGAAGGCGCAACCCTCAACATCTACGGACAAAGCGAAGGAACCGGAAAGTTGATTGCTAACGGTAAAGATAATGCTGCCGGGATTGGAGGAGAATACGGACTGCCCGATGAAAATGGCCAGCCCACTGATATCGGCACTCCCGGAGGAAATGTTTTTATTCACGGCGGAACTGTGATCGCCACCGGCAAAGGCGGTGGAGCCGGAATCGGTGGAGGAGACTATGGTCAGGGAGGAAAGCTGACTGTTTATGACGGAACGGTAAACGCTACCGGAGGTGACCAAGGAGGAGCCGGTATTGGCGGCGGTGGAATACGCAAAGGCGGAGAATTCACCATATATGGAGGAAACGTGACAGCTACCGGAGGAAGTGATGCTGCCGGAATTGGTGGTGGAAATCTCGGCGCCGGAGGAACAGTTACCGTTCATGGCGGAACTGTCAGGGCCATTGGTATCGGAAGTGCGGCAGGAATCGGAGCCAGCGGAAGAGAACCGGATAGTGCCGGCAGTCTGACAATTGACGGTGGATCCGTCACTGCAATCAGTGGGGACCAAAAAATAGCAGCTATCGGTGGGGGTCACTTGAACAGAGTCGGACTGACTTTAGGTGATGGCATGCATTTGTTTGGCGGCGAAAGTGAAACTGAGCAAAGCTATGTCAAGGTAAAGAGCAATGGCGAATATCAGCCGTTTCAATATATGACGATCGATGACAGAACGGTTCCGTCACCTGTATATTATAAGGAATGGGATGGCTATTCTGTTGAACCGGCAGAGGATACCTGTGATGTCTATGAAACGGTAACCGGTAGTACGACGACATGGAATAGCGGCTGGTATGCAGTAAAAGAGAATACAACTATTTCTTCTTCTGTAACGGTTACAGGAACAGTAAATCTGATTTTACTTGATGGGGCAACCCTGAACGCAAGTGCGGGTATTACGGTGGCAGAAGAGGGTGAGTTAAATGTCTATGCAGGAAATGGCAGTAAAACTATTGCCGGGACAGGTACACTTACTGCAGAAAGTATATCAGGAGCCGGAGAACTGCATATCCACGGCGGAAATGTTACCGCAAGCAGCAACAGTAATGACGGAATTTCCTGTGATCTCATGGTATATGACGGTACAGTAACTGCAACCGGTGGAAGCGGGAAATCAGGAATAGCAGGGATTACAACTGTCTATGGAGGAACTGTAACTGCAACCGGTGGAGAGGGGGCAAATGGTATCGGTAGCGGTGCCCTTACTCTTGCATTAGGAGTAAAACTTAAAACATCTGCTGATAATACGAATTGGACAGAGATAACCGATACCGGTGCAAGAGCCCGTTATATGAAGCTGGAATACAGTGAAACTACGCCTACTGAGATCGCATATCGGTATTGTGAGAAAGATAACGATGTTCTTACTTATAAAAATGGAACTTGCACCGGTTTTACAGTGGTAACTTCGGCAGATACTGTGTGGGGAACAGAGGGAACAGAGACCTGGTATGCAGTAACCAAACGATTAAAAATTGAAAACCGTATTATTGTAAAAGGAACCGTGAATCTGATCCTCTGTGACGGTACTTTACTTAGTACGGAAAAAGGTATCACAACCACGGAGGCCCAGTTAAACATTTATGGACAGACAGGAGATGACGGTGAACTGGTGGCAACCGGAGACGCCATTGAGAGTGCGGCTATTGGTGGTATTGATAAGCAGAATGGCGGAAACGTATTTATTCACGGCGGAAAAGTGACTGCAAAAGCAAAGTTACAGGATGATAACTATGGTAGACGCTACGCTGGTGCAGGTATCGGCGGTGGTTCGAGAGGTGATGGCGTAAAAACCGTTATTTATGGAGGAACGGTAAATGCTTCCGGTGGTTATGGAGCGGCCGGTATTGGCGGTGGCAAACGCCAATGTAGTGAGAATTGCGATCCTTATAATCCTGATTTCACTGGCGGAGCGGGAGGTATTGTCGAGATTTACGGTGGTGTTGTTACAGCGTCAGGTGAAATAGGAATAGGTGGTTCCACTGTTGATCATGACACTTTCAAGGATAACGGTACCCTTATTATCGGGGATGGTTGTTATCTTTATGGTGGCTCCAACCTGGATTCCATGACCAAAGTAGTAAAGACTGGAGGCGACTACGAAAGATATGAATATATGTATGTGACGAATCACGATCATAACACCACCTGGTCAGCAGAAGGAGCCGTGATTACGGCTACTTGTAGTAAAGAGAAGTGTCACTGGCCGGAAAAGAAAGCTGAATGGACACTCGTTGCTCCGGAAGATCTGAATTATGATGGGAAGCCAAAGGAAGCAAGTGTCAGCCCAGGAGGCACCTATATGTTCTCTCCCGGAGAGATAGAGTATTATCAGGGGAATACGAAACTTGATGGAGCTCCATCAAATGTAGGATCCTATCAGGCAAGGTTATCTGCCGGAGGAGCAACGGCCGTTTTGGATTTCTCTATCCAGGGAGGAACCCCCATCACCTTCGGGAAATATGTAAAAACCGATAACGGTACCTACGATAAACAGACAACAACGATAAGCCAATACATAACGGTTACCAGCAAGTCTTCTCAATATGAGATGAAAGATGGTTTACCCTACGTCGTAAAGGGAGAGGTTACCCTTAGTAAAGGGATTATGTGTAGTGGCAATGTCAAGCTGGTTCTGTGTAAGGGCGCTAAACTGATCGTTAACGAACCGATAATATGCTATGAATACGTATATGGATGGGGCCCTAATCCATTCACTCTTGAAATATACGCAGAGGAGGGAGCGACAGATGCGGTTATGGAAGTAACCAACAATAGCGAGCCTCCATTGAGCGGTAATATTGCCATCTATGGAGGAAATGTAAAGGTTAATGCTCAGGATCAGTCCATCTTCCTCAGCGAAGCCTACGGCGTTGAATTGGATAATACTCTTACGATCGGACCAAATGTAAAGACTGAATCTTATGAAGGAAAGCTTAGTGGCGGAACCGAAAAACCAGATGGCTCTATAGTTTATTCACGGGGCATTTTGAATAATGTCAGGAACAATTTCTCAACAAAGCAGGGGTCTATACAGAAAGCGTCTGTTACAACAGTTCCGGCCGGAAAGACATTGGTATACAAGGGTTCATTACAGGAACTTGTTACCGCCGGCGTGGCGACAGGCGGAACAATGTACTATGCGCTTGGTACTAATGCGACTACGGCACCGACATTTGACGGGACATCAGAAGGAACAGATAAGAAGTGGAGTACCTCTATTCCGTCGGGGAAGGACGCCGGAACCTATTATGTATGGTACAAGGTTAAGGGAGATGAGAACCACAACGATGTTGATCCTACTTGCGTGGAAGCAAAGATTAATCCTGTAGATAAAACAGATCTTACTACAGCAATCGCAGCAGCAAAGGATTATTATGATACTATTAAGGATAATGACGATTATAAAGATGTAGTCGGAGCGTTAAAGACCGCAATAGAAAACGCAGAAGCAGTTGAGGGTAATAATAATGTAACATCCGACGCAGTAGCAACGGCTGTTACAACAATCAATACCGCAAAGACCACAGCCGAGGCAGGTGTGAAGGATGTTGATGATACAAAGGCGGCAGATGCAGTGACGGAAGCAATTAATGCCCTTCCTGCAAGTGACAAGGTTGAGGCATCTGATGAAGCAGCAATCAAAACGGCAAGAGCAGCATATACAGGCTTGACAGAGGATCAGCAGAAGAAGATATCCGCTGAAATCCTTAAGAAGCTGACAGATGCTGAGACAGCACTTGATACAATAAACACTAATGCTGCAAAAGAAGTGACAGATGCGATAAATAAACTTCCTGCAGCAGATAAGGTTTCGGCAGCTGATGAAGCAGCAATCAAGGCAGCAAGGGAAGCATACGACAAGCTCACAGATACACAGAAGAAACTCGTACCGGTTGCGAAGCTGACC
>KK211382.1:47646-51980 GCA_000621985.1 Lachnospiraceae bacterium V9D3004 | reverse complement strand
CCGTCAGAAACACTTGCGAAGCTGACAGCAGCAGAAAAAGCACTTGATACAGTAAATACCAACGCAGCAAAAGAAGTGACAGATGCGATAAATAAACTTCCTGCAGCAGATAAGGTTTCGGCAGCTGATGAAGCAGCAATCAAAGCGGCAAGAGCAGCATACGACAAGCTCACAGATACACAGAAGAAACTCGTACCGGTTGCGAAGCTGACCGCAGCAGAGACAGCCCTTGATACATTAAATACCAACGTAGCAAAAGAAGTGACAGATGCGATCAATGCCCTTCCTGCAAGCGATAAGGTTACGGCAGCTGATGAAGCAGCAATCAAAGCGGCAAGAGCAGCATACGACAAGCTCACAGATACACAGAAGAAACTCGTACCGTCAGAAACACTTGCGAAGCTGACAGCAGCAGAAAAAGCACTTGATACAGTAAATACCAACGCAGCAAAAGAAGTAACAGATATGATTAATGCCCTGCCGACAAGTGACAAGGTGGCAACAACAGACAAGGCAGCAATCGAAGCAGCAAGAAAGGCATATGATGCCCTGACACCGGATCAGAAGAAGAAGGTATCTGATGATACCCTTAAGAAACTGACCGATGCGGAGACAGCACTTGCAGCAGCACAGAAGAAGGATGCTGACGATACATCTGCAGCTGATAAAGCAGTTAATGCGATTAAAGCGTTACCGGAAGCGGGTAAGGTGACAACCGCAGACAAGGAAGCCATCGAAGCGGCAAGAAAAGCATATGATGCCCTGACTGCAGACCAGAAGAAGAAGGTACCAGCCGATATCCTTAAGAAACTGACCGATGCGGAGACAGCCCTTAAGGTAGCTGAACAGGCAGCTGCGGATGCGGCAAATAAGAATAATACCGATAATCTTGATGCACTTGCAACACAGCAGAAAGCCATAATTGACAAGATAGAGAATCTTCCGGCAGCAAGCAATGCAAGTTCAAAGACGAAGATAGATGAAGTAATAAAGAATGCCAAAGAGGCAGCCTCCAAAGCAGCTACTGAGGAAGAGGCACAGAAAATATATGATGATGCCGTTGCAGCAATAGGCACGATAATATCGGATGCAGAGTATGATGCAGCCAGGATTACCTATGCAACACCTGAGAAGGTAAAGAAGAATTCAGGCAATATCAACATGAAGCTTAAAGCTGACCAGAACGGCAAGAAGCTCAAGCTGAAATGGGGCAAGGTCAAGAAAGCAGACGGATACCTTGTATATATCCAGTACACCGGTAAAAAGTTCAAGAAGACTGCTGACATGACAATAAAAGACAGCAAAAAAACAAAAATGAATGCTGTCAAGGTAAACGGCAAGAAACTGAAACTTAAAAAGAACTTCAAGGTCATAATAAAGGCATACAGGAATGCGGGCGGAAGAAAGCTCGTTATCGGCAAGTCCATATCAATACGTGTTGCCGGAACGGGAAGCAAACAGACCAATGCTTCGGCAGTCAAAGTAACCAACCGTGATACTGTCTCATTAAAGAAGGGCAAAACGCATAAGATCAAGGCGAAGACCATAAAAGCCGACAAGACCAAGAAGGACTTCAGCAGTAAACACACCCAGAAATTCAATTACATTTCAAGCAACAAAAAGGTTGCAACAGTAAACGATAAAGGTGTTGTCAAGGCTAAAAAGGCCGGAAAAGCCACAATCTATGTAATAACAAGAAACGGATATGCCAAGAAAGTAAAGGTAACAGTCAAGAAATAAAAATATCCGGTGAATAAACATTCGCTGGTACAGTAAAAAGAAATACGGTAAAGGGTTAGATAGAACCAAAAAAATCTCTCCCCTTTTGAAATTCGGCATCGGTCAATGCAGACTGATGCCGGATTTGTGATTACAACCATTTTACGTTGTCCTCCATTCATAATTTGATTATCTACTCCAAAAAGCCAAAATCTTCATAATCAAGATATACGGTATCTCCCTCATCTGGTACAAATGGCTTGTCACATATTATCGTTCCGAAGAAATTAACCAGAATGCCCGGTTGCATTCTGCAGGGTATTCCATCACTGTCACCATCTGCCAGATCATACATATATTTGCCCTTTGGAATAGTAGCCTTGTCAATCCTCATATCGTTGAATAAGCATTCAGTTCCCTTGACCAATACCATCTGCCAGTGTTCATCATTGTAATTGAGCCTGCGCATATGAACCTCCTCAAAGTGCAAAATATTAAACAGAATATTTTATATCTCCATTCCGCACAGAACAATAAAATGGCGGAGATGGAAACTTAGTCCATCTCCGCAATCTTGATATACTTATAGATAGAGTCCGTGAACAGTCCATTATTCTTGCAAATTCGGAAATATTTATCTGATTATCCTTATATAGACTGTAGTATTTCCAGAATCTATCCGGCAGTCTGTCCTTTGTGGTTTCCGGTCTTCCGATATTTTTGCCTTTGGCTGCTGCGTTCATCATGCCGAATCTTACACGTTGTGATATGATATTACGCTCCATCTCGGCAAATACGCCCCACATCTTTACCATACCTTCAGTCATTGGATCCATATCACCTTTGGAGCAGTCAACACGGAAAGAACCACCGATATCGAGGATCAGCTTCTTATCCCTGACCGTCTGAAGTAGAGCAGCGGGCATATCCATAGATCATAATATCCGCCTCCTGTTCAAGAAAAGGTATGCCGAATTTCTTTAACAAAAATCAGCACATTTTCCTGTGTAAATGACTGCATTTTATGTGTTCACGAAATCAGTTGTTTTCTTGAACACCATAATCCTGAAGTCAGCATGTGATAAGGGGACAATAGATAAGGAAGCGCTGCTAAAGATAATACAGGAATCTCCGGAGCTTAAGGAAGCGTTAAGGGAGCTGTTGAACAAGGACTGACAATGCAATTATAGTACAATATCAGCCATGCCATACAAGCAGATGTGTTAAGTGGTGTGGCTGATATTGTCTTGCAATACGAATAATAGATTAATATTGTATCTTGTATAATAAGAGAATATTTGTTATTCTGTAGAAAAGCAGAATAGTATCAGGTAAGGGGTGTGATAAATGGGATCAATAGATACAGAGGGCAAGAAGTATATGTCAAATAACGCGATCTTCGCTGATGCATTCAATTACCTGCTGTATGATGGCGAGGAAGTTATAAAAGCGGACCGGCTTAAGGAAGTAGATACAACAGAGATAACCGTACCTTATGGCAATAATGCCAGACTTCCGGTGCAGAAATATCGTGATTTGTTAAAGCTGTGGAATGCAAAAGAGGATGATAATGCAATCTATGTATTACTTGGTTCGGAACTGCAGGGACACGTTCATTATGGAATGCCGGTGAAGAACGGTTTATATGACATGATAGGTTATTCAAAGCAGGTAGAAGAATCCAGAAGGTCATATAAGAGAAAAGAAAAAGGAAATGATCCATCCGGAGATGGAGAAGCAGAACTGATAGCTGAAGAAGGAGTATTGAAGATTAAGCTGACCAGTGATGAATTCCTTTCGGGATTAAGAAAAGGTGATAAGCTTATTCCTATCATTACGGCGGTCATATATCTTGGTGATACTCCATGGGACGGTCCGAGAAGTCTCTTTGAGATGCTGGACGTTTCCGATGAAAGGTTATACCGTTTTCTTAATGACTATAAGCTTAATCTGATCTCGCCTGTTGATATGAGCGAAAATGACTTTGTAAAGTTCCATACGGACCTGGGCTTTGCCATGAAGGTCATTAAGCATCAGGAGAAAGATGTCGATGAAGTAATAAGGGAGACCAACCACAGGAAGATTGACAGGGATACGGCATTCTTTCTGAATGGAACTGTAAATCTTGGATTAGAATATGTAGAAAAGGAAGGTGGAATTGATATGTGTACTTCAATGGATAGGAAATATAAGGAGAAGGAAGTAACAGGTGCGATTGAGGCATATAGGGATTGTGATATAACTGATAATGAAATTATTGAAAAAGTAATTAAAAAATATGATGTTACAAAGGAATACGTTCTTGAACTTCTTTCACTTCAGAAGGCGTGATTAACACAGGACAACTTACAAGAAACAATGTAATTGCTAAATGAGGATATAGACTTAATGGCTCTCCTGCCGGTTGGACAGGAGAGCTATTCATTAACTCACTATTTTTAGTTCAATCATTTAATCCTTTTTTTGTAAACTCCATTGCTAGAAGTATTACAAAATCCAAGTATATAACACCAAATAACACTAAATAAACTCCAATAATACTCATGTAAAAAAATGGCATATTAGCAAAATCGTCATTTTTATTAGCAGTCCCCATGAAAAAGTACAAGTGCCTA
>KK211382.1:0-47636 GCA_000621985.1 Lachnospiraceae bacterium V9D3004 | reverse complement strand
TCCGGTGAATAAACATTCGCTGGTACAGTAAAAAGAAATACGGTAAAGGGTTAGATAGAACCAAAAAAATCTCTCCCCTTTTGAAATTCGGCATCGGTCAATGCAGACTGATGCCGGATTTGTGATTACAACCATTTTACGTTGTCCTCCATTCATAATTTGATTATCTACTCCAAAAAGCCAAAATCTTCATAATCAAGATATACGGTATCTCCCTCATCTGGTACAAATGGCTTGTCACATATTATCGTTCCGAAGAAATTAACCAGAATGCCCGGTTGCATTCTGCAGGGTATTCCATCACTGTCACCATCTGCCAGATCATACATATATTTGCCCTTTGGAATAGTAGCCTTGTCAATCCTCATATCGTTGAATAAGCATTCAGTTCCCTTGACCAATACCATCTGCCAGTGTTCATCATTGTAATTGAGCCTGCGCATATGAACCTCCTCAAAGTGCAAAATATTAAACAGAATATTTTATATCTCCATTCCGCACAGAACAATAAAATGGCGGAGATGGAAACTTAGTCCATCTCCGCAATCTTGATATACTTATAGATAGAGTCCGTGAACAGTCCATTATTCTTGCAAATTCGGAAATATTTATCTGATTATCCTTATATAGACTGTAGTATTTCCAGAATCTATCCGGCAGTCTGTCCTTTGTGGTTTCCGGTCTTCCGATATTTTTGCCTTTGGCTGCTGCGTTCATCATGCCGAATCTTACACGTTGTGATATGATATTACGCTCCATCTCGGCAAATACGCCCCACATCTTTACCATACCTTCAGTCATTGGATCCATATCACCTTTGGAGCAGTCAACACGGAAAGAACCACCGATATCGAGGATCAGCTTCTTATCCCTGACCGTCTGAAGTAGAGCAGCGGGCATATCCATAGATCATAATATCCGCCTCCTGTTCAAGAAAAGGTATGCCGAATTTCTTTAACAAAAATCAGCACATTTTCCTGTGTAAATGACTGCATTTTATGTGTTCACGAAATCAGTTGTTTTCTTGAACACCATAATCCTGAAGTCAGCATGTGATAAGGGGACAATAGATAAGGAAGCGCTGCTAAAGATAATACAGGAATCTCCGGAGCTTAAGGAAGCGTTAAGGGAGCTGTTGAACAAGGACTGACAATGCAATTATAGTACAATATCAGCCATGCCATACAAGCAGATGTGTTAAGTGGTGTGGCTGATATTGTCTTGCAATACGAATAATAGATTAATATTGTATCTTGTATAATAAGAGAATATTTGTTATTCTGTAGAAAAGCAGAATAGTATCAGGTAAGGGGTGTGATAAATGGGATCAATAGATACAGAGGGCAAGAAGTATATGTCAAATAACGCGATCTTCGCTGATGCATTCAATTACCTGCTGTATGATGGCGAGGAAGTTATAAAAGCGGACCGGCTTAAGGAAGTAGATACAACAGAGATAACCGTACCTTATGGCAATAATGCCAGACTTCCGGTGCAGAAATATCGTGATTTGTTAAAGCTGTGGAATGCAAAAGAGGATGATAATGCAATCTATGTATTACTTGGTTCGGAACTGCAGGGACACGTTCATTATGGAATGCCGGTGAAGAACGGTTTATATGACATGATAGGTTATTCAAAGCAGGTAGAAGAATCCAGAAGGTCATATAAGAGAAAAGAAAAAGGAAATGATCCATCCGGAGATGGAGAAGCAGAACTGATAGCTGAAGAAGGAGTATTGAAGATTAAGCTGACCAGTGATGAATTCCTTTCGGGATTAAGAAAAGGTGATAAGCTTATTCCTATCATTACGGCGGTCATATATCTTGGTGATACTCCATGGGACGGTCCGAGAAGTCTCTTTGAGATGCTGGACGTTTCCGATGAAAGGTTATACCGTTTTCTTAATGACTATAAGCTTAATCTGATCTCGCCTGTTGATATGAGCGAAAATGACTTTGTAAAGTTCCATACGGACCTGGGCTTTGCCATGAAGGTCATTAAGCATCAGGAGAAAGATGTCGATGAAGTAATAAGGGAGACCAACCACAGGAAGATTGACAGGGATACGGCATTCTTCCTGAATAGTGCAGTTAATCTTGGGTTAGAATATGAGGAAAAGATGGGAGGAATTGACATGTGCACATCAATGGATAAGAAATATATGGAAAAAGAAGTGACTGGAGCGATTAATGGCATGAAAATGATGGGTGCATCAGATAATGACATTATTGAGAAGATAATAGAGAAATATAAGGTGAAAAAAGAATATGTCCTCGAACTTCTTTCGCTTCAAAAGGTATGATCAACATAGGATAACTGACAAGAAACGATGTTATTTCAAAATAATAATATAAGACATAAAGGCTCTCCTGGCGCTTGGACAGGAGAGCCTTTTATCATATCACTATTTGCAATTCAATCACATAATCAGTCTTTCTTTTTTTGTAAACCTCATTGCTCTAAGTATTACGAAAACAAAACATATAACACCAAATAACACTTAATAAACCCCTATAATACTCATGTAAAAAAATGGCATATTAGCAAAATCGCCTTTTTATTCTCGCGAAGGCACGAGCCAGGCGAATATGCTTGCATATTCATCTGGCGACGCCCGCGGGTCAACTACCAAAAGGTAGTTGACTAGCAAGCCTTGTGAAAAAGTACATCTGCCTATTAGCAGAATTTTACTTGGCGCTTGTTATATCCTATAGTCGTATTAGCAAAAACCACCTACAGCAAAATCGCTGTAAGTGGCTTATTTTCAGCGAAAAAATGAAGCAATGCCAGTCAGATGGTCCGGGAAACCCCGAGTCCATCTGCCCGCGTGCTTCGCACTATAAAATAAGAGATATAGAAAAAGCTTTGAGCGAGCTCAGCTTTTCCTACATCTCTTATTTTGCATTGCTTCATTTTTCGCGAGCGTTCCCTGCGAGAATCGAACTCACAACTAGCGCTTAGGAGGCGCTTGTTATATCCATTTAACTAAGGGAACAGGTTAGGTTGTGAATACAACAATCGTTATTGTATCATCATAATTCTGTAAAGTCAATAGTGCCCTGAAGCCATATATTGCCCTTGAATCGTCTGCCGATCATAGGCTCGCCGAGCAGGTCATTTTTGTTGATGTAGACCGGGAAGACGAGGCCGTTACAATTAACTGTCATACAATATACCCGTTCTTCCGTTAGGGAATTAACGAGAAGATTCCAGTTAATGATCGTTCCGATTATTGTGTAATTATCCGATTCGGCGCCGAAGGGGATGAATGTGCTGTCCACGATGGAGTATACATCTTCGTGTTTCAAGCGTCTTGTGACCATTGCATAGTCATCGAGATCTTCTATCGTAAGACTTTCGATGGCATCCTGGTCACCTTTTTTGGCTTCATTGATGAGCTTGTTGCGTCTGGCAGTGTCTGCTTTGCGCTTGTTTTTCATGTTGCGGTTGCACCTGATACCAAGGATCACGGTGCCTTCCATTGCAAGAGCTGCAAGACTTATATTAACCATACGGTCAATGTTCTCTGATATATTGCTTTTAATATAATCGGATATGTTCTGAAGGTAGAATATGAGCGTGATGCCAAGACGCATATCGTCGCAGAGGACGGTATAGCTGTCGGAATCGATACGCTTGTTAATAGTCACACATTCTCTTGAAGTGATGGTGCTTCCGGCACAGTAAGGGTAATAATGCTCCAGATGGAAAAATCCCTTTTCATCATATGTGCCGATGATGGCAAGTCCGCATGAATCAAGGAATTCTTTTGAAAAATGCGTGAATGTCGAGTTTGGGTTAAGGGTAATCTTACTAACGTCATTAGGTGTAGTCATTACTACACCCAACAACTGTTCAAGCTCATTATGATTCTTGATATCGCTGAATCCTATAGCTTTTAGATAACTGTGCATGATAACTCCTAACTATCCTATATCCCACATGTGATCATATACGCTTTAATGGCGTTAGGGACGCCTGACAATAAGGTGTTTAACGGTAACTGATCATTTACTGCATATATGCTTTAAGTACATCTGCTTTATCGGTGTTCTCCCATGGAAGATCCACATCTGTTCTTCCGAAATGTCCGTATGCTGCGGTATTTCTGTATATCGGACGTCTCAGGTTAAGCATCTCGATGATTCCTGCAGGCCTTAAGTCGAATTCTTTCTTGATCATATCGGTTAATTTCTCTTCGGATATCTTACCGGTGCCGAATGTATCAACCATAATGGATGTAGGCTCGGCAACACCGATCGCATAAGAGAGCTGGATCTCGCATCTGTCGGCAAGTCCTGCGGCTACGATATTCTTTGCTACGTAACGGGCTGCATATGCTGCCGAACGGTCAACCTTGGTGCAGTCTTTGCCGGAGAATGCTCCACCGCCGTGACGTGCATATCCGCCGTAGGTATCAACAATTATCTTACGTCCGGTAAGACCGCTGTCGCCGTTTGGTCCGCCGATAACGAATCTGCCTGTCGGATTGATGAAATATTTTGTTTCATTATTAATAAGCTCTTTGGGAAGAACCTCATCAATGACATATTTTCTGATATCCTCATGAAGCTGTTCCTGGGTAATATTCTCATCATGCTGTGTTGAGATAACAACAGCATTGATGTGAACGGGTTTGCCGTTCTCGTCATATTCAACCGTAACCTGGCTCTTGCCGTCCGGCCTGAGATATGAGAGAGTGCCGTTCTTGCGGACTTCTGACAGTCTCTTTGTGAGCTTGTGTGCAAGAGATATAGGATAAGGCATGTATTCCGGCGTTTCATTTGTTGCATATCCGAACATCATACCCTGATCGCCGGCGCCGATGGCACCGATGTAATCTTCGGTGTTCTCTCGTGCTTCCAAAGCGCTGTCAACACCCATGGCTATGTCCGCAGACTGCTTGTCAAGCGCAACCATAACGCCGCATGTGTTGCAGTCAAAACCGTAATCGGAATTGTTGTATCCGATATCATTGATCGTGTTGCGGATAATGTTCTGATAATCTATATTGGCATTGGATGATATCTCACCCATTATGAGAACAAGTCCTGTTGTGATCGCTGTCTCGCAGGCAACACGGCTCATGGGATCCTGCTCGATCAAAGCGTCAAGAATCGCATCGGATATCTGGTCGCATATTTTATCGGGATGTCCTTCTGTGACTGACTCAGACGTGAATAATCTTTTTTCCATTATATATGTTCCTCCCTGTGTAAATAAATGATTTGCTGTATGTTATATCGTATGATCGACTATTTAACTGTATAGAGGATAACATATTTTCGGTTCTTCTTCAAGAGAATAAATACAATTGACATCGGACCCGTAAGCCTATACAATCTATTTAAACGGGAGGAGGAACGTTAAATGGGCTCAGGTTTGGGATCTGTCACAAAGACGGATATCATAGATTTATTTTATAATGTATATGGTTATAAAGAAGGGGTTTCCGTATATTTTGCGCCGGGACGGGTCAATCTTATCGGAGAACATACCGATTATAACGGAGGACATGTATTTCCATGTGCATTAACAATAGGTACATATGCGGCCGTTAGCTTAAGAAATGACGATACAGTCAGGCTGTATTCGGAAAATGTATCGAGAGTCGGCATCGTTAAAACTAATTTAGATGAATGTACTTCGCTCAGAGCTCCGGGATGGTGTGCTTATCCGGCAGGTATCATGTGGACTCTTGAGAGCAGGGGCTTCAAGATGAACAGAGGGATAGATATATTGTACTACGGAGACATTCCCGCTGGCGCCGGGTTGTCATCTTCTGCTTCGATAGAAGTGCTGACCGCCTACATGATATCCGATCTGTTCGGATTCGGTATATCGAATGTTGATATAGCGCGCATAGGACAGTATTCGGAGAATAACTATAATGGAATGAACTGCGGTATTATGGATCAGTTCGCATCGGCTATGGGAAAGAAAGACAATGCGATATTTCTTGACACGGCCACGCTTGAATACGAATATGCGCCGGTGGAACTTGATGATAAGAAAATAGTGATCATGAATACCAATAAGAAACACAGCCTCTGTGATTCGGAATATAACACAAGACGCAGAGAGTGTGAAAAAGCGGTTGAAGATATTAAATCAGGAATTAATATTGAAACTCTCGGGGAGCTTAATGAGGAACAGTTCGAAGAATATAAATGTCTGATCAAAGATTCGGTATGTGTAAGGCGTGCCAGACATGCTGTGTATGAGAACAGGAGAACAATAAATGCGGTAGAAGCGCTGAAGGCCGGTGATATGCGTCTGTTCGGAAAGCTTATGAAGGAATCACATGTGTCTTTAAGAGATGATTATGAGGTATCCTGCAAAGAGCTTGACATCCTTGTGGAAGAGACTGAGAAGCTTGATGGTGTATACGGTGTGAGAATGACCGGTGGAGGATTTGGCGGATGCTGTGTAAGCATTATTGAAGACGCACATGTTGATGCCGTGATAGAACGTGTAGGCAGGGCTTATAAAAAACGTGTGGGATATGATGCCGATTTCTATGTGGTGTCGATCGGAGACGGTGTTCGCAGACTGTAACGCCGGCCGGGCAATTGATGCCTTGCTTTAACGGGCATACATTAGCCGGGGAAGGGAACAAGGAGCACGAAGTACAGAATGATTCATAGAAAATGCATCGTTATCTCCTATGAAAATAATATTGTGAATAATACTGTGAGGATTATCACATGGCGAAAATAAGAATCAGTCCGAAAGAAAAGGCAAGAATAACCGATATATTAAAAAGGATTGACGAATACTATGGAACGGATGTAATATGCTATCTTGAACACACGAATGCGTGGCAGCTGCTTATCGCTACCATTCTGAGCGCCCAGTGTACGGATGCAAGGGTCAATATGGTTACAAAAGAATTGTTTAAGAGATATCCGACGCCGGAGACGCTTGCACAGGCTGATGTGCAAGAAGTAGAAAGTATTATCCATTCGCTCGGGTTTTATTCCGCTAAGGCAAGGAACATCGTAGCATGTTCAAGGCGGATCGTGGAAGTATTCGGAGGAGAAGTGCCTTCTTCAATTGAGGATCTTACAAGTCTTGCCGGTGTGGGACGTAAGACCGCCAATGTGGTCAGAGGTAACATATTCGGTGAGCCTAGCATAGTTGTGGATACACATGTAAAGAGAATATCCGGAAAGCTCGGATTAACGAAGAATACCGATCCGGAGAAGATCGAGAGTGATCTTATGCAATACCTGCCGAAAGAACACTGGATAAGATATAATATGCAGATCATAACACACGGCAGACAGATATGTACGGCGAGAAGCCCTAAGTGCAGCGAATGCTTTTTGTCAGACCTGTGCAAAGAAAAATGCATGGCAAAGAAATAAAAGTACTTGATATAATTTATAAAATGCTATATATTAAGAAGATAATTGGAAAAGGATCAATATGAATTGATAAGATCCTTAAGGTTGCTGCATATGGAATCTTTGCTGATGGAGTCCGATTCCTCGGCAATGTGTAAGAGTTCGGTTATGCGTCCGATCTCCCCTTTGTCGCGGTAGATCGTTCCGAGCATGGAATATGCACCGGAGACATCATCTGACATCTTAAGTGTATATTCAAGGACGATCACGGCATCATCACGAAGCTTGTTGTCATACAGATATTTACCCCATTTGAACAGGTCGCGGACAAAGTACAGGTAGTTCTGGTCGTACTTTGACAGCGTCGGGAAGTTATTGGGACCGTAGGCTATTTTCAGATCGGTATTGGACATTTCGTGAAGATCGATCATTGGTTCTTTTGATCTCTCAAGAACCTGTTGTTCAATTGTGAACAGTTCGCTGTCCGGAGCCGAACCGTCGGGTAATACGAAGTCATCACTGTGGAACGGCAGTGATGCGGTATCCGGTTCGAAGTATTCAAGATCAAGTTTTGACAGATCTTTGCTGCGGGCAAACATGGCTTCACGTTCATGTTCCCAGAACTCATCCATGGAAGTGTCGGGTTCACTGTTACTTTTTTTGAGTATTCCTCTGAATACGAGGAGAACCATAAGCGGCAGGATAATTATAAATACTTTCAATGTTGATCACCTTTTAATATATGATATTTTTAATACAGGAGGCATTATTATGAAATTCAATCACAAAACAAAGCAAATGATAGCGTCGATTATATGCATTATACTTGTACTTGCAATGGTAATTCCGATGATGATGTTAACTGTATTTTAGAGATTGTATTGCTTTTACCTTATATATGATATCTGTGTTGAGTTGAAAAGTCAAATACAAGGAGTATGGTTATGTCAGAATATAGTTATAGAAAGAGAAGCAGAGAGCGCGAGATAAGAAAGAAGCGCAGATTGCTGATATGTATGGGTACTGCGTCGATACTGGCATTGATGGTAGGCGTGGTTGTTCTTATTAAAGTGATGTTCACCGACGACAGCAGTGCCGCAAATGATCCCGTGAGCATTGTAGAGGATGCCGAACCTGTTGCCGAAGAGGAACAGGGCGTGATCAAAGACGGGGTATTCATTGCCGGAACGGATGTCAGCGGAATGGATTATGCCGAAGTGAATCAGGCTCTTGATAATTACGTGGCAGGAATAGTATCGGGTTCGGTTGAATTAAAAGTGAATAAGAAAACCGTTACTGCTTCCCTCGAAGATATAGGAACGGAATGTGATACGGATTCGGCAATCTCGGGTGCATTTGCGCTTGAGGAAGCCGGAAAGGTTGACCTGCAGTTTGATATTGACGAGGAGCTGTTCAAGGAATTCATAGACAGAGAATGCCGTCAGTATGAAGTTAAGCCGAAGAATGCGAAGCTTAGCCGCGTGGATGGCAATTTTGTGGTAAAAAAAGGTAAAGTAGGCAAAACCATAGATGAGGCTGCCACAAGAGAACTTCTTGTAAATGAGATCAATTCTTCAGCGGCTGCCGGATCGGTTAACATAAAGGTCGCTGCCGTGATCAATGAAGAAGATCCGGAATACACATCCGAGGATTTCGGAAGAGTTAAAGATGTTATCGGTAAGTTCTCAACCAATTATCAGGAATCTCAGGTTCAGAGATCTTCCAATCTTAAGAACGCGGTCGGATTCATCGATGGTTCAATAGTATATCCCGGCGAGACATTTTCCGTTGCCGATACGATATATCCGCTTTCGGCCGACAACGGTTACAAAGATGCGCCTTCATATCAGGACGGTCAGGTTGTTGACAGTCTCGGAGGCGGTGTATGTCAGGTGTCCACAACACTGTATAATGCAGTGTTAAGGGCAGAACTCCAGATAGTTCAGAGGCAGAATCATTCCATGGCCGTTTCGTATGTTCAGGCCTCAATGGACGCCGCCATCGCAGGTGATTATAAGGATCTTAAGTTCACCAATAATACAGATACGCCTATATATATTCAGGGTTATGCTGCAGGAGGAACCATTACATTTACGGTATACGGACATGAGACAAGACCTTCATCAAGAAAGATAGAGTTCGTGTCAGAGAAAGTTCAGACTATCGATCCGGGCGCAGATATCGTAACCAAGGATCCGAATATGAAAGAGGGAACCGAACATGTTACCCAGTCGGCTCATGTAGGTTGTGTTGCCAATCTGTACAAGATCGTCTATGAAAATGGCGTGGAAGTATCAAGGGAGAAGATCAATTCCAGCAGATATCAGGCTGAACCGAGACATGTGACGATCGGAACCAAGAAGGACGACGATAAGGACAAAGACGAAAAAGACAAGGATAAAGACAAGAAGAACAAAGATAAGAAAGATAAGGACAATACTGAAAAGAAGGATAATTCTTCGGATGCAAATAATACACCGGTAACGGATGCACCGGCATCAGAGCCTGCTACTGACGCACCTGCACCCGTACAGGAAGAACCGGCACCACAGGTTCAGGAACAGCCTGTTGACGGTTCGGCATCTGACGGAGGTGCTGCCGGAGGCGGAGAAGGAACAGCCCCTGATGCAGCAGCCGGCGAAGCTGCCCCTGCCCAGTAAGATTGAATAACAGAGATATTATTATGACCGGCTACGTTGCCCTGCGGGGAACCGCTGTGCTAGCCGGTCATTATTATGATATATTGACAGGCAGGCTGCCAATATCCGTTGTAAATGCCGCAAAATACACGACTTCACAAGAAGAGGTACAAAAGGCATTATGTATTGCCGGGAGATTCGGTTCAGTGACGTATGAAGTATCCATTGGAGGTATATATAAGGCTCTGAGGGATATTGCCGACAGGCAGTCCACCGGCATCACGGTATACAATGACAGACTTTTCATAAGGCAGCAGACAGTTGAAGTTTGTGAGATAATTGATGTCAATCCGTATTACCTTGACGGAACGGGTTCGATAATAGCCATAAGCGAACGGGGCAACGAACTTGTACGTGCATTGGAAGAAGCAGGAATAACCGCCAATGTGATAGGATATACCACGGATAACAAGGATAAGATAATTATCAATAACGGCGAGACCAGATACCTTGAGACAAGGATCGGAGATGAGCTTGAGCGTCTCGGAATTTATTAATATATGAAGGAGTGACATAGCATGAGAGAGAAAATATTGAATCTGTTATACAATAACAGCCGCATATCCCATGAAGAGATGGCGGTTATGCTTGGAAGTACAAAGGAAGACATTGACCGTGAGATATCGGATATGGAAAAAGAAGGAATCATATGCGGTTATACCACAATGGTTAACTGGGATAAGGCTGATACGGAGCGTGTATCGGCGATAATTGAAGTAAAAGTTGCTCCGCAGAGAGGGCTCGGATTCGACAAGATCGCCGAGAGAATATACAAGTTTGACGAGGTTGAGAGCGTATCGCTTATGTCCGGAGGTTTTGACCTTGCTGTGACTATAGAAGGTAAGAGCATGAAAGAGGTTGCTATATTCGTTCATGAGAAGCTTGCGCCGCTTGAGTCCGTACTCAGCACTTCAACGCATTTTGTTCTTAAGAAATACAAAGAACATGGTGTTACACTGGTAAGCAGCAAGAAAAAAGACGGAAGGATGATGATAACACCATGAGAGATCCCTTATCAAAAGTAATACAGTCAATACAGCCATCGGGAATAAGGAAGTTCTTCGACATTGTAAATGAAATGACGGATGCCATATCTCTCGGTGTTGGCGAACCTGATTTTGATACACCCTGGCATATAAGAGAAGAAGGAATCTATTCTCTTGAACAGGGAAAGACATTCTATACATCAAATGCCGGACTTAAAGAGCTGAAGGTAGAGATCAGCAGATATTTAAAACGCAGGCAGAATATAGTCTATGATCCGGATGACATTATTATAACTGTCGGCGGAAGTGAAGCCATAGACATAGCTCTTCGTGCAATGTTAGACCCCGGAGACGAAGTTCTGATCCCACAACCCTGTTACGTATCTTACGTACCTTGTACGGAGCTTGCGGGAGGAGTGCCGGTAATAATCGAATTAAAAGAAGAGGATGAATTCCGTCTTACAGCCGAAAAACTTGAAGCAGCGATAACAGATAAGACCAAGATACTTGTATTGCCATTCCCGAACAATCCTACGGGAGCGATACTTGAACGTTCGGATCTTGAAGCTATTGCAAAAGTAGTCGAGAAACATGATCTGTTCATTTTGTCAGATGAGATATATTCCGAGCTTACGTATCTTGGAGAGCATGTCTCCATTGCTTCTCTGCCCGGAATGAAGGAGAGAACAATACTTATTAACGGATTCTCCAAGGCATATGCAATGACAGGATGGCGTCTTGGATACGCTGCCGGCCCGTCTGTGATAATTAAACAGATGTTAAAGATTCATCAGTATGCGATCATGTGTGCACCTACCACAAGCCAGTATGCCGCAGTAGAAGCACTTCGCGCAGGAGATAATGACGTTAAGAGAATGAAAGAATCTTATGATCAGAGAAGACGATTCCTGCTTGAGGAACTTGGGAAGATCGGGCTTGACTGTTTTACGCCTTACGGAGCATTCTATGCATTTCCAAGTATTAAGAAGTTCGGCATGACATCAGATGAATTCGCTGAGAAACTTCTGATGGAACAGAAGGTTGCAATCGTTCCCGGAACCGCTTTCGGAGCGTGCGGAGAGGGATTCTTAAGAATATCATATGCGTATTCGATCGAAGACTTGAAAGTTGCTCTTGACAGAATAGGGGAATTTATTGAATCAATAATTTAATTAATTTTTTATAAAGGGTTGCTATTATTATCATAAATGTGGTAGAATAGTTTTTAAGCTGATTAAGTTATATTTTCTTTTACATATTTTTACAAATAAGCGAGGGGGAGGTAAACTGTATGGCGACAATTAATGCTAATCATGTCAATACGTTTCTCAAGTCCGCTTCAAGTGTACTTCAAAATTGTTGCATGTTGACTGATATACAGATAGGCAAGCCATATATGAAAGATGCTTCCTTTGCTGCTGATGACTGGGTTATTATAATAGGTTTAACGGGAGAACTTAAGGGACAGGTACTGATTTGTTTTGAACTGGAAGCGGTTCTTGACATAGCATCTAAGATGTGTATGATGCCGATAACGCAGATGGACGAGTTATCATGCAGTGCAATATGTGAATTGGGTAATATGATCCTTGGTAACGCTGCGACTCTGTTTGCTTCGGAAGGAGTCGGAATTGATATAACACCGCCTACATTGTCACACGGTATGGTTGAGTTTATGAATAATTTTACCAAGAATCTGTGCGTTCCGCTTTTATATGATAGCGGAAGCAAGAAGATAGAGATGCATCTTTCAATTAAGAGTTAAGGGGAATTATGAGAATATGAATATAGTTCTTCTTGAACCGGAGATTCCACAGAATACAGGTAATATTGGGAGGACATGTGTTGCAACCGACACATGTCTTCATCTTATTGAACCGCTCGGATTCCGTATTGATGACAGATCCGTTAAAGCGGCGGGGCTTGATTACTGGCCGAGACTTAAGCTTAAGACCTATATCTCCTATCGTGATTTTCTTGAGAAGAACCCCGGAATTACGATATACATGGCAACTACCAAGGCCAAGAAAGTATACACGGAAGTGGAATATGATCCGGATTGTTTTATTATGTTCGGAAAAGAAAGTGCCGGTATTCCCGAAGAATATCTTGTTAATAACAGGGATAACTGTATAAGAATTCCCATGTGTGGAACCGAGAGGTCGCTTAATCTCAGCAATTCGGTGGCTATTGTGCTGTATGAGGCGCTCAGACAGAATGATTTTGCGGGGATGCGCATGGAAGGAGAGCTGCACAGACTGACGTGGTAGTGTTATATCATGCAGATTTGTACGGAAGCGAGAAAGTGAATTCGGTGCCTACGTCTACGGTGCTGGTAACGTTGATATTTTCGCCGTGGGCGCTAATGATTTCTTTGACTATGGACAGGCCGAGGCCTGTTCCTTTTTTGTCTTTACCTCGTGAGAGGTCGGTCTTGTAGAATCTGTCCCATATTTTTCCAAGAGAATCCTTGGGAATGCCGATACCGTTGTCTTTGACGGATACGAAGACCTTATCATTTTTTACTTTGGTCGATATCTGGATGACGCCCTCGGCTTTTGTGAACTTGATGGCGTTATCGATCAGATTATACAATATCTGTTGGATCTTTCCGTAATCAGCGGATACGATAGTTGCCGGTTCGTCAAATATGAGTTTGATCTGTTTATTTTTACATGCACCCTCGAAGCTGATCGATATCTGCTTGATTACCAGATTAATGTCAAAATCTGTAATATCCAAGGAACGACGACTATCCATATTGCCAAGTGTGAGAAGATTTTCCGTAAGTTTGGTAAGACGTTCTGACTCGAATTTTATAATATTGATGTATTTTTCGTGAAGCTCCGGCGGAATCGTCCCGTCGATCATTGCTTCCGTGTAACCTCTTATGGACGTAAGAGGTGATCTGAAGTCATGTGATATATTGGATATGAATGTCTTCTGGTATTCTTCGAGATTCTCAAGGTCGGAGGCCATAATATTGATAATGTCATTAAGTTCCTTGAATTCGTCGTGATGTTTGTATCTGTAGCCTGCTTCATAATTGTGGTTGCTGAATTCTCTCGCAGCCTTGATCGTCTTGTTTATCGGAAGTTCCAGCATATAGTATATGAACACATATGCTAACGTAGCAACTATTATTATAATAAGTATATACGGCCAAAATGCGGCATTGATGCTGTCTGCGTCGGAATATATATCATTTTCATATACGATACCTATAAGATAACCGCGGATACCCAGATTATATGTGATCGGAAATGAAACCGAGGTGAATTCCCTGTCAATGAATCCTTCAATCGATACGTTATCCGATATGGTCTGAGACAGAATATTGCTGTCATATTCGAACAGATTGATATCGCTGTCCGTTCCGCCAATATTATCGGTGTCAAATGTAACGGAGCCGTCTTTGCGGACAACAAGGATCCGGACATTAAGATAATTGCTTATAACGGATATGTGCTTGTTCAGGTGATCATTTGCAAGTGAACTGCCGTAGGTGCCGGTTATATAATTATCGGATATGACTTTAAGCTCGTCATATATCCTCCCGACGATATTATCCCTGACCTGATGCTTAAGCAGGTGGGTTCCGCCGGTGGACCAGCCGAATATTATGACCAGTACCGTGATCGAATAGCACAAAAATATCTTAAATGGGATTCTAAATGTATATTTCATAACAATCTCTCCGGTTTTACTGCCTCTTTACATCGAATTTGTATCCGATTCCCCATACCGTGGATATACTCCACGCTTCATGGTCTTTAAGCTTTTCGCGAAGCCTCTTGATATGTACGTCGACGGTTCTTGTATCAACGACATATTCGTATCCCCATATATTGTCAAGCAGCTGTTCGCGGTTGAAGACCTGATTTGGATTGGACGCAAGAAAATAAAGCAGCTCCAGCTCTTTTGGAGGCATCTCGACATTATTTCCGTAATACGTAACCGAATAATTCGAGAGGTTAACCTCAAGATCCGGATATCTTACGACTTTATCCTGTGCCTTTTCCTGTACCTCGGGAGTTACCGGAGTCTGATTGAATCTTCGAAGCACTGCTTTTGTGCGGGCTATCAGTTCTTTCGGGTCAAATGGCTTGATCAGATAATCGTCTGCGCCAAGCTCAAGTCCGAGAACCCTGTCGAACACTTCGCCTTTGGCAGACAGCATGATTATCGGAACCTGCGATGTTTTGCGGATCTCCCTGCAGACTGCATAGCCGTCAATGCCCGGAAGCATGAGGTCAAGCAGAATAAGATCCGGATTGTAAGAGGAGAAGACATTAAGAGCTGTTTCTCCGTCACCGACAATTCTTGTGTCAAAACATTCCTTGGTAAGATATAAGGCTATCAGTTCTGCAATGTTGGAATCGTCATCCACTACCAGTATACGCTGTTTTTCAGACATAATTAATCCTCCCCGTGTATCACTTAAAGGTTACTATTGTTACGCCGTGGTCGCCTTCACCGTATTCACCTATCCTGTATGATTTTACGTAACTGACATGCTTAAGGTGCGAGTGTACGGCATTTTTAAGGGCGCCGGTACCGCGACCGTGAATGATCGTGACCTGGGCAAGGTGCGACAGGTAAGCGTCATCCAGATATTTGTCAAGAAGCGTAAGTGCCTCATCCACTCTCTTACCGATAAGGTTAAGTTCGGGATGGATGTTTGCGGCTTTTGACAGCTTGTAGCCGGATGTGGTAACCCGGCTGTCCTTTGGCTCTTTTGCGGTTGAATCTGATGCTTTAAGGGTGATATCACTTACCTTGACGTTAGAGCTTAGGATCCCCATCTGTACGCCAACGGTTCCATCGCTGTCGGGAAGTGATGTGATCGTTCCGTCAAGCCCGAGGGATATGACATGAACCTCATCACCTATATGAAGAGCACCTGCGTCAACTTTCTTATAATTCTGCTTTTTATTACGTTCGGTGAGAGCGGAATCCTTGCCGGCTATATTCTTGCCGAGCCTGCTTCTGGTCTGCTCGAGATCCTTTGTACTGCCGGATGACTGCATGAGTTTATTTGCCTGTCGTATGGCTTTGTCGGCTTCGTCTTTGGCATTCTGGAGAATATCTCTTGCTTCTTCATTTGCACGGCGAAGGATCTTTTCCTTGTTTTTATCTATCTTATCATATTTCTCTTTGATCTTACGGCGAAGTTCCGTGATCTCTTTCCTTGCTTCTTCAATCTCTGCTTTCTGCTTCTCGATCTCTATACGATCGGCTTCGATATCGCCAAGCACATCTTCGAAGTGCCTGTTATCATTATCAATGCGGGAATCCGCATCATCTATTATATACTTAGGAAGCCCAAGCTTTCCCGATATTGCAAATGCGTTGCTTTTTCCTGGAATTCCGATAAGAAGGTGATACGTAGGCTTTAAGGTCTCAACGTTGAATTCGCAGCTTGCATTTTCAACTCCTTCCGTTGACAGCGCATAGAGCTTTAGCTCGCTGTAGTGGGTCGTTGCAAGTGTTGTAATATTCTTGTTCAAAAGGTCTGACAGGATGGCGATAGCAAGTGCAGCGCCTTCGATCGGATCGGTTCCCGCACCGAGTTCGTCAAACAGTACAAGTGAACGATCGTCAGCCTCTTTCAGAATGTCCACGATATTGGTCATGTGGGCTGAAAATGTACTGAGGCTCTGTTCAATACTCTGCTCGTCGCCGATATCTGCGAAAACTTCATCGAATACGGATAATTCCGAATTGAACAAAGTCGGAATGTGAAGGCCCGACTGTCCGAGAAGTGTCAGAAGGCCTACTGTCTTAAGAGTTACGGTCTTACCTCCTGTATTCGGTCCGGTAATTATCAGATGTCTGAATTCATCACCGATATACACATCGATCGGAACAACAGCTTTCGGATCGATAAGGGGATGTCTTGCTTTTTTCAGATTGATATAGCCTCTGTTGTTGAATACGGGCCTTGAGGCGTTCATATTTTTGGCGAGCGCGCCTCTTGCGAATATATAGTCAAGTACCGTAAGAATTCTTAAGTTGTTGAGGATTATATCGCTCTGAAAGCTGACCTTCTCACTGAGTGCGGCAAGTACTTTTTCTATCTCTTCATGTTCTTTGAGTTCAAGCTCTTTAAGTTCATTATTAAGCTTGACAACAGCCATGGGCTCAATGAATAATGTCGAACCGGTGGCCGACTGGTCATGCACCATTCCCGGAAATGAAGACTTATTCTCTGCTTTCACGGGAAGACAGTATCGTCCGTTTCTCATTGTGATTATTGCTTCCTGAAGAAGTGTTCTTTGGAAATTGAGAATGGAATTGAGCTGTTCATGGACTTTGCTGTTGGTATTTTTGATGGCACGTCGTACCTGCTTAAGTCCGGGACTTGCGTCATCGCTTATCTCTTCTTCGGATATTATACATCTGTCTATATCTCTTTTAATGTCATCAAGAGGGCACAGTTCAAGGAACATTCCCGTAAGGGAATCCTCAACCTCTTCATTGTAATTGCGTACGGACGCGGCGCATCCGAGCAGTTCACTGACAGAAATTAGTTCTCTGATGCCAAGTGAGGAGCCCACCTTAAGTCTAAGAAATGACTCTCTTACGTCCTTTGCTCCGCGAAAAGACGGAATGCCGTGCTTGAATATTCTGGTCAGAGCATTCTCGGTCTGTTCCTGAGCGATGTTTATAGTATCTATATCTTTAAGCGGAGTGGTCTTTCTGCACATTTCCTTACCACCGGCGGAACCGGCCAGTTCGGTAAGCAGATCTATGACCTTATGATACTCCAGCGTGTTAAGTGCTTTATCGTTCATATATTTCCTGCCTCCTGACGGAGCTTTTTTATTTGTATAGGTATCTTTACAGCACCCCGGGTGTTTATGCCCGGCAACTGTCCCGCACCCCGGTTCCTTGTCGCTAAGCGACAAGGAATATCGGGGCGTCCGAGACGCTTCGCGTCTTGTCCGCCCCATGAAAACCTAAGAATTCCATTCGGAAAGCAAGCTTTCCAACTGAATTTCTTAGGTTTTCATGGGGTGCTTAACAGTTATTATTATATTAAATAAAACAGATTGTTGCAAGTACGGCCTACAGTCTCTATATATATTTTTCCCTTGCTTTTAACTTCAAAAGAGAGTATTCTAGTATTGTTAAATTTTTAATAAAGGATGGTGTATAAAAATGTTTGGGGAATTAATTGCAGGGCTTAGGAAGAATCCAAAAACAATAGTATTTACCGAGGGTACCGATGCAAGAATTCTTGAGGCTTCATCAAGACTTCTTACGAGCAACTTCCTTACTCCGCTTCTTGTCGGAAGTGAGGAAGACATAATGAAAGCATCTGAAGACAGCGGTTTTAATATACGCGGGGCGAAGATAGTTGATCCTGCCCGTTATGAGAGATTTGATGAGATGGTTGATATGTTCTGTGAACTCAGAAAGAGCAAGGGAGTCACACCGGAAGATGCAAGGAAGATGTTGTCGAAGTCCAATTATTTCGGCACAATGCTTGTGAAAATGGGAGAGGCTGACTGCCTTCTCGGGGGAGCTACATATTCAACTGCCGATACTGTAAGACCGGCACTTCAGCTTATTAAGACAAAACCGGGCAACAATATCGTATCTTCATGTTTCATCCTCGTAAGAGAGCGTGCTACAGGCGATAATGAAGTTATCGCTATGGCTGACTGCGCGATCAACATCAGTCCTTGCGAAGACGAGCTTGTTGAGATAGCAACAGAGGCAGCAGCATGTGCAAAGAAGTTCGGTATAGATCCGAAGATCGCATTCTTAAGTTATTCAACATTCGGCTCAGGTAAAGGTGAGGATGTTGATAAGATGCGCAATGCGTGTGCAAAAGCAAAAGAAGTTATTAAGGATTATCCTGTTGAAGGTGAGATCCAGTTTGATGCGGCTGTATCACCGAGAGTCGCAAGGACCAAATGTCCGGAATCTATCCTTCAGGGACATGCCAATACATTTATTTTCCCTGATATCAACGCAGGTAATATCGGATATAAGATCGCACAGAGACTCGGCGGTTTCAGTGCATACGGCCCGATCCTTCTCGGACTTAATGCACCGGTAAATGATCTGTCACGTGGATGTAATCCGGAAGAAGTATATTCAATGGCGATCGTTACGGCAGCGCTTGCCGATTAATATATGTAACGACACAGGTATCATTTGATACCATTATTGCAATTAAGGAGAACTTTGAATGGTATATAATAATATTCTTGAGGCAATGGGCAATACACCGATAATAAAACTCAACCATATGGTTGATGATGACTGTGCAGATGTCTTTGTTAAGTATGAAGGTATAAATGTCGGAGGGTCTATTAAATCAAGAACGGCATACAATATGATACTTGATGCGGAAAAGCAGGGAATAATCGGTCCTGACACGGTAATCGTTGAACCTACAAGTGGCAATCAGGGAATCGGTCTCGCTCTTGTGGGGGCGGTACGCGGATATAAGGTAATAATCATCATGCCGGATTCGGTAAGTGAAGAACGCCGCAAGCTCGTTGAACATTACGGAGCAGAGGTTATGCTCATACATGATGACGGAGACATTGGTAAATGCATACAGAAATGTCTTGATACCGCCATGAAGATGCAGGATGAGGATCCAAAGGTATATGTACCGCAGCAGTTCGAGAACCGATCCAATCCTCTCGTCCACAAATATCATACAGGCGTTGAGATCCTTGAACAGATGGGACGCCCGATACACGGATTTTGTTCCGGAATAGGCACGGGAGGTACCATAAGCGGGATCGGAGAAGTTCTTAAGGCACTTAATCCCGATATCGAGATATGGGCTGTAGAGCCTGAGAATGCAGCGATACTTGCCGGCGGCAATATCGGAACCCACCTTCAGATGGGAATAGGTGACGGTCTTATTCCCGGCAATCTGAACATGGATATATACAGTGAGATATTTATCGTAACTGATGAGCAGGCAATCAGGTCGGCCAAGGATCTTGCGAGCAAAGAAGGCATCATGTGCGGAATATCAAGCGGAACCAACGTATTTGCGGCAATACAGCTTGCAAAGAAGCTTGGAAAGGGCAAGACCGTTATAACTGTACTCCCCGACACTGCGGAGAGATATTTCAGCACGCCGTTATTTGATTAGAGGTTTACGGTCCGGGTACAGGATGAACAGATACAACAATAACATAAGAGGAGAATTAAATAAATGAGCGACAAGAAGATCACATTCGGACAGACAGAAGTGAAGTCCGTAAGATTTCAAAATAACGTTATAAATGCACCGGGAACTCAGGTTAAGCTTGAGGTAGGAACCGGAATGAATGTATTGCTTGATATGGCTGAACCGTTGAAAGCAACAGTTGAATTCATATTTCAGGCAAAGGATTCGGAGGGAGATAGGTTGATTTTTGAGCTTGTTACACACACACCGGTTAATGTCAGCTCATTTGTAGACAATCTTGACAAAGTGATCCGGGAAAAGTACATGTCCCAGGTTTACCTGTTGGTTAATGAAAAGATTAAGATTATATCATCACTGGTAGGAATGAATGTAAGAATACCGGATGTAACTTTTTCGATGGAAGAGTAATTACACAGTTTTACATGAACAACATAACATTATTCCATTGTTTAATAAGACTGGTTAATTTATTATAGGCTAAGAGTCAGGGGCTCTTAGCCTGTTTAAGTTTATTGGCACTAACGTAAATAGGGTAATTAAGTAATATTATTACAGGGGGTTAATAATGGGTATCACATATAATGAAAAAGAAAAAGTGTTCAAACTGGACACTGCAAAAACAAGCTATATTCTGGGAGTTACAGATGAACCCGGACATGTAGTACACATTTATTACGGAAAAAAGCTGAGGGGCGGCTCTTCGCCGACCCCCATGCCGGGAATAGACAAGAAGAACAAGCATTGGTTCTTTGACGGCGCATGGCTGGAGTATCCTACGGCCGGAGTCGGCGATTTCAGAGAGCATTGTATAGAGGTTAAGACTGAAGACGGATGCAATACATTTGAACCGCTATACCTATCACACAAAATATACAAAGGTAAGCCGGAACTTGAAGGACTTCCGGCAACATTTGCAGAAGAGAATAATTGCATGACACTTGAGCTTGTGATGAAGGACAAGCTTATAGGGCTTGAGGTCACGATGATATATTCAGCGTTCGAAGACGTTGATGTTATTACAAGAAGTGTCAGAGTAAGGAATACTTCAGGCAAAGTGATCAGGCTTACCAAGGTCTTAAGTGCTTGTCTTGATCTTAATAACGAGGATTTTGAAGCTGTTACTCTCCATGGCTCATGGGGCAGGGAGAGACACATTCAGAGAAGAAAAGTCGGACACGGCCGACAGGGAGTTTCATCTGAGAGGGGTGTATCGGGACATCAGGATCATCCTTTTGCAGCTCTTGTTACTCCGGGAACCAATCAGACGCTTGGTGAAGTGTTCGCCATGAATCTCGTATATTCGGGTAATTACGAGATCAGATATGAACTTACACAGCATGACAGCATAAGAATGGTTGCAGGTATCAGCCCGTATAACTTTGAGTGGAAGTTAAGGCATGGCGAGATATTTACCGCGCCGGAAGTTGTCATGGTTTATTCATGTGAAGGCCTCGGAGGGATGACAAGAAACTTCCATGATCTGTACCGAAACCACCTTATCAGAGGCAAATACCGCAATAAAAAGCGTCCGATCCTTATAAATAACTGGGAAGCTACGTACTTTGATTTCGATACGGATAAATTGCTGTCTATCGCAAAGCAGGCATCGGAGCTTGGAATAGAGATGCTTGTTGTTGATGACGGCTGGTTTGGCAACAGATTTGATGATAACCGTGCGCTCGGAGATTGGGTAGTTAATGAAGATAAAATTAAAGGAGGACTTAACTATCTTGTGAGCGAAGTCAACAAGCTGGGTATGAAGTTCGGTATGTGGTTCGAGCCGGAGATGATATGTCCCGAATCTGATATATATCGTGCTCATCCTGACTGGGCGATCGAGATACCGGGCAGAGATCCGGTAAGATGCCGTAACCAGTACGTTGCTGACATAACAAGAAAAGAAGTTCGGGATTATATATACGACAGTATTGCGAAGGTGCTAAGGAGCGCCAACGTTGAATATGTGAAATGGGATATGAACCGTCCGTTGTCCGATCTCTACACAGCAGGGCTTCCTGCCGACAGACAGGGAGAGATATATCACAGATTCGTGCTTGCAATGTATGAGATGCAGGGAAGACTTATATCGGAATTCCCGGATATCCTTCTTGAGAACTGTTCAAGCGGCGGTGGAAGATATGATCCCGGAATGCTTTATTTCAGCCCGCAGATATGGTGTTCTGACAATGCAGATGCAATAGAGAGATTGTATATTCATGAAGGTACGGCGCTTATATACCCATTATCAACGATGGGAGCGCATGTAACGGATTGCCCGAATCATTCGAACGGACGTACAACACCGTTTGATACGAGAGGGAAGATCGCTCTTGCCGGAACATTCGGTTACGAGCTTGATGTTACCAAGATATCTGAAGAAGAGAGAGATCAGATTCCGGGACAGGTTAAGATGTATCACCGGTATAATGATCTCGTAAGAGAAGGCGATTATTACAGGATCGCATCGTTTCGTGAGAACAACTGGTATGACTGCTATATGGTAGTTTCAAAAGATAAAAAGGAAGCGCTTGTAACATATGTTCAAGTTCTTTCCGTTGCAGCACACGGAATGCCTGCCGTAAAACTGCAGGGACTTGACGAGAGCATTACCTATCATGTGGATGAACTTGACCGTGATATTAACGGTGATGTGCTGATGAACGTAGGTTTGCCGGTTAACGGAGAATTCGGCGACTTTAAGGCATCACTGTATCACCTGGTCAGCCAATAAGCCCCCCCTTACTTTTTTTCAATATATTTGAAAGACCCCCGGGTTCGCATGTGACGACACACACATGCAGGCCCGGGGGTCGATTTTTCTGTATATGTAAAAGTTTCGTACACTGAAATCATATCACATATTTCAGCTTGTATTCTTCATACAGCTTAGTAAAGTTCGCATTGTCGTGTTCCTTTACGGAACTCAGATACTGGTGGGTATCGAATTCGGCTGCCTGTAGCTCTATCATGGCAACTGCTATGTTGGAACAGTAATCTGCTATTCTTTCATAATTACCTAACAGATCGTTGAATACAAATCCCTGATTAAGTGTACAGTTTCCGGATTGTACACGACTTATATGGCGTGCTTTTAATTCATAACACAATGTATCTATCACTTCTTCAAGCGGTTCGACCTGATATGCTTTTTCCATATCATTTTCGGTATATGCATATAAGGTAAGATCAAGTATATCAAGAACTGCTTTTCTGATTACTTTAAGCTCGCGGGTTGCCTCATGGGAGAATTCCAGTTTCTTGTCGCTTATCTCCTGTGCAACTTCAGCTATGTTAACGGCGTGGTCACCGATACGTTCAAAGTCTCCTATAGTGTGAAGTATAAGAGATACCTGGGTATTTTGCCCGCGCTGCAATTCAACGGCAGTAAGTTTAACAAGATAAGTTCCGAGCTTGTCTTCGTATTTATCAATGACATCTTCTTTGCGTTGAACCTTCTCAAAGCGCTTTGCATCGAATTCAGCTAAGAGTGACATGGCTCTTCCGACATTTTTCCTGGCTTTCTTGGCCATTGATATAACAGCAAGCCTGCTCTGTTCGATAGCGATCGCAGGATGGTCTATGAATCTGTCTTCAAGCATGTCGAAGTCCTTGACGTCTTCAAGCTCTTCCGGATTGTCTTTGATGATCAGGCATATCAGCTTCTCTATATATGGTATGAAGAAGCTCAGCACGGTTATATTGCCGATTCGAAGCACGGAATTAACAAGTGCTATCGTAACCGGATTCATAGTCATATCTATGAAGTCAAAATGAACAAATGCGTTGATGGTATAGAACAGAGTTCCCCATACTATTGCACCCGCAAGGTCGTTGAACAGATATATCAAAGCTGTTCTCTTACCGTTGGTGTTGGTACCTATTGATGAGAGGAGAACCGGTGCGGCTGCACCGATACCCATACCCATGATTATCGGTAATGCGGTAGAAAAGTTGATCGCTCCGGTAACAGACAATGCCTGTAATATACCGATAGAAGCGGATGAACTCTGTAATATTGCAGTGAATACGATACCTATGAGAATTCCGAGCAGAGGATTGGAAAATGCGGTGAGCGTATTGATGAATACCTCGCTCTCTTTTAACGGAGCAACGGCACCGCTCATCTGCTGCATTCCGAACATCAGAACCGAGAATCCGAGCATTATGCTTCCGATATAATTATGTGTTGCCTTCTTGCTGAACATTCGCAAAACGACACCGATAAGAGCGATGATCGCGCTGAGAGTTGCCGTTGATAAAAGACTTGCGATTCCGCCGGCAGTTCCGTCAATATAAGACATACAGAGAACCCATCCGGTAATGCTTGTACCGATGTTGGAACCCATAACTATACCGATGGCCTGACTGAATTTCATCATGCCTGAGTTAACAAAACCGATGACCATAACGGTAGTTGCGGAAGAACTCTGGATAACGGCGGTAACTCCGGTTCCAAGAAGTATTCCTTTGATAGGATTGCTTGACAGTTTCCACAGAATGATCTCGAGTTTATTGCCTGCGACCTTCTTAAGACCGTCGCCCATTATAGACATTCCAAACAGAAAAAGTGCAACTCCGCCCAGCAGAGATACTATTATCTTAATTGTTTCCATATATCATTCTCCTCCGGTAAAACTATTTTCACAATAACACCTTTTTCGTTAAATGTGTTGAAGAGAATTGTTAAATCTATGTTAAATCGCTGGTGTTCGCTGGGACGGCTGTTAGTTGAAGGGGGGTGGTATATGAGGGGTTGGTAAAAGTTTTTCGGCTTTATAAAACTCGCTTCGCTCAAACAGTTATAAAGCCTGTAAACCCATACCAACCCCCCATATTACGCGTTTAACTAAAATGTTATACTGATCGTGGTGCCCTTGCCCGGTTTGCTCTTTACATTTACGCGGGCGCCGTGAAAATTGGCACCGTGCTTTACTATGGACAGGCCGAGGCCCGTGCCGCCGATAGCTTTGGAGTGGCTCTTGTCAACGCGGTAGAAACGATCGAATATGTGGCTGATATCTTTCTGGGGAATGCCGATTCCGGTATCCTTGACCGAAAGTTCGACACCGTCGACATACTGGTTGATCGCGATCTCGACTTTTCCTTCGGGTACGTTGTATTTGATCGCGTTGTCGCACAGATTATATATCATTTCATTTAAAATGTGTTCAACGCCCTTGACATTAACATGCTTGCCGGTGAGAGACAGAGTGATCTTGTTCTTTGCGGCAATCGGCTCGAGCTGGGATATTATCTTCTTGGACAGTTTGTATATGTCAACGTCCTTTAAGTCTTCTTCGCCTGCATGCCATTCATCAAGTTCCGAGAGTTTCAGTATATCTTCAACCAGAGTGATGAGTCGTGAAGCTTCATCATAGATCTTTCCTGCAAATTCGGGTACTTCATTCTTTTTTACGAGACCGTCACGGATGATCTCGGAGTAACCGGAGATGGAGGTGAGAGGTGTTTTTAATTCATGTGATATATTGGCAGTGAATTCACGCCGCATTGCATCCGAATTATCATTGTCTTCCTGAAGCTTGGCAAGGTGATTGGCAAGTTGTCTGTTAAGGGAATCCATTCTGTCGATCATCGGGTACAGTTCCTTGTAAGAGGTTTCCTTGATGGGATTGTACAGATTCACTCTCTTAACATGATTTGAGATTGAAGAAGCAATGTAGATGGAAGTGAGTACGATCACTGCCAGTGTGCACACGAGTACTACAATACCGAATAACGTATCGCCCTGGTCAAATGGCCGGTCAGCTAACAGGTATACGCCTCCCGCCGTACACAACATGACAATTATTGACAAAAGTATGCAGTTTTTGGCAATAACATATTTCATTGAATGTGCTTTTTTACATTTGATACCTTTCTCCATATTATCACCCCTTATTTGATTTTTAATTGATGTCAAACACCCGGGTTCATTGCAGCTAAGCGCCGGTGAACAGATATTATCAGTCTATCCGGTATCCCACGCCCCTGATCGTGGTAATACAATCACCGGCTTTTCCAAGCTTCTGACGAAGTGTTCTGATGTGAACATCAACCGTTCTGTTTGCACCGTCAAATGAATATCCCCATATATTTGTCAGCAGCCTGTCTCTTGACAGAACAGTACCCCTGTGTGCAAGAAGCATACATAACATATCATATTCCTTGACCGTAAGATTGATCACATTTCCATCAACCTGAACAACGTGTTTTGCCGGATTCACGTACAGATCTCCGACATTGTAATCCATCCAGGCATTTTCATCGGAAGGCATATTGTTGTAATCGGATCTTCTTAAGACCGCTTTGACTCTTGCGACAAGCTCCATCATGCCGAAAGGTTTGGAGATGTAATCGTCGGCGCCGCTTTCAAGTCCTTTTACTTTATCATATTCCTCGGCCTTCGCGGTGAGCATGATCACCGGAATTCTAGCGGTAAGGGAATTGCTTCTTATGTCACGGAGAATGGACAGACCGTCTTCTTCCGGCAGCATGATGTCAAGCAGGATCAGATCCGGTCTGCTCTTTTCCATAGCTTTGCGGAAGTCTGAAGGTTTGTCAAAGCCTTCTGTGGTAAGCTTCATATGGTTAAGTGTATAGACGACAAGTTCACGTATATTGTTGTCGTCTTCGACAAGATAGATCACCTTTGACGTCCTCCGTTTCATTTACCATGGGTTATATAGTAATAGTATAACATAATTACATATTTTATGTACAGATAAATTGCATTATATCGTGCTTCATGTTAAAATCTTATCCACGCGGGGAGTACAGCATACGACACTTAACGGATATGTATGCTTCTGAACCTGGTAATGTACAGCATATGAATTCATGGAACATGAAATATTAAGGAGAAAAGCGTATGAAGCTGATGTGGCAGTACATGTCATCATACAAAAAAAGAATAGCGCTTACATTATTGCTCAAATTTCTGGCTGTTGTCGCAGAGCTTCTTATACCATATATTCTTGAATATATGATAGATACGGCGGCGCCGGCCAAAGAGATCGTGACGGTAATATGGCTTGGTGTTGCGATGGCCCTTCTCGCGCTTCTCGCGAGGTCGCTTAATGTTACGGGAAACCGAATCGCAACAGCGACTGCAAGGGATTCTATAAGGACGCTCAGACATGATCTGTTCTGCAGGACGATATATCTGAGCGGCGCAACATTTGATCATATATCTCTGCCTTCATTAATATCGGAAATGACTTCCGATTCTTATAATGTACAGAGTTTTATCGGAATGATACAGAGAATGGGAGTAAGATCGCCTATCATGCTGGTTGGTGCGATATCTGTTGCTGTCACTCTTGATCCGGTGCTGGCACTTGTTCTTCTATGCATGGTTCCGATTCTCGCATACACAGTCATATATATAACCCGCAAGGGAATTCCGTTATTTCGAAAAGTTCAGGGAAGACTCGATCAGGTAGTTCGTATAATGCGCGAGAACATTACGGGCATACGAGTGATCAAAGGTCTTTCCAGAGAAGAACATGAAAAAGCGAGATTCAATAAATACAATAAGGATTTAACAAATGATGATATTTTTGCCGGTAAAGTAATGGCGTTACCGGGAACCGTTATGACGCTGTTTCTTAACGTCGGACTTACGCTTGTTGTTATCATCGGCGCAGCCAGGGTAAATGAAGGAAGTATGGAAGTCGGTGTGATCCTTGCGTTTTTGACATATTTTAATATGATAACAATGGCAGTCATGGGTATAAGAAGAATCTTCATGATGTATTCAAAAGCAGGCGCTTCTGCGGACAGGATCGCATCGGTGCTTGTGCTTGAGGATGAGAGAGGGATGCAGGAGAGGGAAACAGAAACCGCCGACAGGCCGGGTGGTGTGGGCGGCACAGGGAACATAGAAGACGGTTCCCATGAAAGAATCTCAGCCCGCCACACCGCCCCTGCCCTGGAATTCCGAGATGTGAGCTTCTGTTACGAAAGCCATGGAAAGAACAGGGGATTCGAGGTCAGAAACATAAGCTTTTCGCTTGCAGCGGGAGAATCCATAGGAATAATAGGTTCTACCGGAAGCGGTAAGACTACTATAGTGAATCTTCTTATGCGTTTGTATGATGTTTCATCGGGAAGCATACGCATGAACGGCATGGATATAAGGGATATGGGATTAAAGACACTTAGAAGCAATATCGGAATAGTGCTCCAGAACGATACGATATTCAATGATACTCTTGCGGAAAATATAAGTTTTGGCAGGGATATCGGTATGGATGATGTAAAACGTGCCGCTTCGGCAGCGCTTATAAGCGACTACATCGATACCCTTGAAGAAGGATATGATTATATGGCTGACATCAAGGGGATGAACCTTAGCGGAGGTCAGAGGCAGAGAATCCTGATAGCAAGAGCGCTTGCGGGCAATCCGGAATATCTCGTGCTTGACGATTCATCAAGCGCACTTGACTACGCAACCGATGCAAAGCTCAGATACAATCTGAAGAACTGTTATCCGGACTGCACCTGTGTCGTGATCGCCCAGAGGGTCAGTTCGGTAAAGGATCTGACACATATACTCGTTATGGAAGACGGACAGGCGATAGGATACGGAAGTCATGAAGAACTGATGGAGTGTTGTGAAGTGTACCGGGATATAGCCGACTCACAGATGGGAAGTCTGTAGTACACATAACATATTGGTATACAGTAAGAATTCACATAACACGGAATGTACATGAAAAGGAGAACAGACAGTAATGCCACCGATAAGTACCAAGACAGACAAACCCCGCAATGCAAAAGTTGCGGTAAAAAGAATAATGACATACTTCTCACAGTGCAGGGGTATGCTTGTATGTGCTGTCCTTCTCGCAGTGGCAGGTAATGTTCTTGCGCTTATCGGACCAAGTCTTTCGGGTAAAGCAATAGATGTGATCGCCATGGGACAGGGGAATGTGGATTTTTACAAAGTTCTGTATTATGCGGGGCTGATGCTTATATTCTATCTTGTATCCGCGGCTATGTCATACGGATTGTCCGTGATCATGATAAAAGTGGCAAGAAGCATGTCGTGTCGAATGAGACAGGAAGTATTTGATAAGCTTATGAGACTGCCCGTAAGCTATTTTGACAAGAATCAGGCAGGAGACATCATCAGCAGGGTGTCATATGATATCGATGTTATCAACAGTTCGGTTGCAACGGACGTAGTACAGATAATATCAAGTCTTGTTACGATAATATTCTCACTCGTTATGATGTTTGTGATAAGCAGCAAACTCATCGTGGTCGTATTTGTCACACTCCCTCTCGCTATAATCTATACGAGATATACGGGAAGAAAGACCAGACCGTTGTTCTACAGGCGTTCGTTAAGCTACGGAAGGCTGAACGGATATACCGAAGAGATGTTTTCGGGATATAAGACAATAAGGGCATATGCAAATGAAGAAGGGGTTATCGACAGGTTTAACGATATAAACGGACAGGCGGCAGATGCCTACTACGATGCCGACTATATGGCAACGCTTATGGGACCGGGAGTGAATTTTATCAACAACCTTTCGCTTGCGCTTGTTGCGGTCGTCGGTTCAATATTGTATCTGTATAATGAGATAACGGTCGGCAATATATCTTCATTTATATTATATTCAAGAAAATTCTCCGGCCCGATAAATGAGATCGCCAATACATTTAACGAGATATTATCCGCGCTTGCGGCTTCCGAGAGAGTGTTCAGGCTTCTTGATGAACCGGAAGAGGAAGAAGATAAAGAAGGAGCGGTTGCGCCCGAGAATATTGAGGGAGATGTTGAGTTTAGAAATGTTCATTTTGGTTATACACCCGACAAGATGGTTCTTACCAACGTCGATCTTCACGCAAAACCCGGACAGGTAATAGCCATAGTGGGACCTACCGGTGCGGGAAAGACCACAACGATAAGCCTGCTCATGAGATTCTATGAGATCAACCGTGGCAGTATATACCTTGACGGAACAGAGATTCACGATATAATGAGGCAGAGCCTTCGAAGAGCATTTACGATGGTGCTTCAGGATACGTGGATATTCAACGGAACGATAAGGGATAACATCGCATATGCGAAGGAGGACGCGACCGAAGAGGAGATAATAGAAGCTGCGAAGGCGGCAAGACTGCATAAGTACATAATGACTCTGCCGGAAGGATACGATACAGTGATCAACGGAGACGGAGGCAACATATCAAAGGGCCAGAAACAGCTTATTACGATCGCGCGGGCGATGCTTGATGATTCGAGCCTTCTCATACTTGATGAAGCCACGTCAAATGTCGATACAAGGACCGAGAAGGAGATACAGAAAGCCATGCTCACCCTTATGAAAGGAAAGACCTGCTTTGTCATAGCTCACAGGCTGTCAACTATCGAAAACGCAGATCTGATACTTGTGGTCGATCACGGTAATATTGTTGAAAAGGGAACACACCGTGAGCTCCTTGATAAGAAAGGGACATACTACGGCATGTACTCCTCACAGTACAGGTAGGTGCCACACTTGACTTAATATATCATAATATGTATAATGCCCTTGTAATTATCGGTTACAGGATATGGAGAATATCAGAGGATAAATATATGAATATAATTATTGTTGGAAGCGGAAAAGTGGGTCGTGCGCTCGCAGACCAGCTTGATGAGGAAGGTCATGAGATCACACTTATCGACAGAAATGAAGAGGTTCTGAGGGAAGTATCGGAATCGCTTGATCTGATGGGAGTTATAGGTAACGGAACGAGTTACATTGTTCAAAAAGAAGCCGGAGTTGATACGGCGGATCTGTTAATAGCGGTTGCGGGACGGGATGAAGTGAATATGCTTTCATGTCTCATCGCAAAAAAAGCAGGTAACTGCAGAACTATAGCAAGAGTAAGGAATCCTGAATATTATAATGAGATAAGTTTCATAAGAGAAGAACTTGGATTATCCATGTCAGTCAATCCCGAATGGGCTTCTGCTTCGGAGATCGTAAAACTGATCCAGTTCCCTTCGGCGCTTGAGATAGATACGTTCATGAGGGGAAGGGTCAATCTTATAAGAGTGGTAATACCCGAGAACAGTATACTTGATAATATGAAGGTAATGGATATATCAAGCAAGGTATCGCCTGAAGTACTTATATGTATTGTTGTCAGGGAACATAAGGTAATCATTCCCGACGGTAGTTTTGTATTGCAGGCAGGAGATGCCATATCATTCTTTACGCCTATGAATAACGCACGTAATTTCTCAAGAAAAATAGGCATCAATCTCAAACCTATACATAACGTAATAATAGCCGGCGGAGGAACTCTGGGATACTATCTTGCCAGAGAGCTTCTTCGTGCAAAAATTCATGTAAAGATAATAGATACAGACCGCAAAAGATGCGAATTCCTTTCGGAAGCTCTTGAGGACGCCGTCGTAATATGCGGTGATGCAACAGACAAGCAGCTGCTTCTTGAAGAAGGGATCGAGAGCGCGGATGCATTCACTTCACTTACGGGACTTGACGAGGAAAATATAATGCTTTCCCTGTATGTTAATATGGTATCGGATGCCAAGGTGATAACCAAGATAAACCGTATATCATTTGAGGAAGTAATCTCCGACATGCCGATAGGAAGCGTTGTCTGCCCGAAGGATATCACATCGGAATACATTGTAAGATACATTAGAGCAATGCAGAACTCATATGGTAGTAAGGTAAGGGCGTTGTACCGCATGATCGATAACACTGTTGAGGCGCTTGAATTCGTTGTTAATTCCGGAGCAAGGGTAATTGATATTCCCATACACGAATTAAAACTGATCGATAACCTTTTGATCTGCTGTATATACAGGCAGGGCAGGGTATTTATCCCGACCGGAAAAGATGTAATACATCTTAATGATAATGTCGTAATAGTAACAACCCACAAAGGACTTGACGATATAAACGATATACTTAGTTAGGATGTTCAGTTTATTATATATTTAGGGGATTGATTATGAATTACCAAAGTATCAGATATTTGCTTGGGTGGGTAATATCCGTTGAAGCGGGTCTTCTGGTTCTGCCCGTCGTGGTCGCGCTCATATATGGTGAATCGGAGGGCGTAGTATTTCTCATTTGTGCAGCAGGAGCTGCGCTTATCGGAACTCTCCTTCGCATTCGCAAACCTGCAAACAGTCATATATACGCTAAAGAAGGTTTTGTAATTGTTGCTTTAAGCTGGGTTTTGCTCAGTATCATCGGTGCGCTGCCGTTATGTATAAGCGGTGCGATACCGTCATATATTGATTCATTGTTCGAGATAGTATCCGGTTTCACGACTACCGGTGCCAGTATACTTCGTGATGTGGAAAGCATGCCGAATTCGGTATTGTTCTGGAGGAGTTTTTCACATTGGATAGGCGGTATGGGAGTGCTTGTGTTCATGCTCGCGATCCTGCCTCTTGCCGGAGGATACAACATACATCTTATGCGGGCGGAGAGCCCGGGACCTTCTGTCGGTAAGCTCGTTCCGAGACTTCGAAAGACAGCCAAACTTCTATACATAATGTATATTGTGTTAACTGTAGCCGAACTCTTATTCCTGCTTTTTGGAGGAATGCCTTTGTTTGATTCTGTATGTACCGCGCTCGGTACGGCCGGTACCGGAGGATTCGGGATCAAAGGTGACAGTATGGCGGGCTACAGCGTATACATTCAGATTGTTGTTACGATCTTCATGTTCCTGTTCGGTGTCAACTTTACATTTTATTACTTCATTATCAATAAAAAATGGCGTGATGCCTTTAAGATGGAAGAGGTACGCGCGTACGCCGGAATATTTATTGCAGCGGTAGTTCTCATAACAGCGAATATCGTTATAGAAGCAGGCGGTGATATAGGTACTTCAATAAAAGATGCGGCATTTTCCGTGTCATCTATAATGACCACCACCGGATTCTCAACGGCTGATTTTGATAAATGGCCCACATTATCAAAGACTATTCTTGTTATAATAATGTTCGGGGGCGCCTGCGCGGGAAGTACCGGCGGAGGAATCAAGATATCGAGAATAATGCTTTACATCAAACAGGCAAAAGTTGAAGTAATGCAGAGCATACATTCAAGAAGCGTATACTCCATCAAGATGGAAGGAAAGCCCGTAGGTGCAAAAGTGCTGCAGGGAACCAATGCATTTCTGATCGTATATATAGTAATATTCGTCCTTTCGCTTATGATCATAAGCTGGGATGACTTCGGATTCACCACATCATTTACGTCAGTGGCTGCAATGATCAATAATATCGGTCCCGGACTCGGAATGGTCGGACCTTCAGGTAATTACGCCGATTTCTCCATATTGTCCAAATGTGTGATGATCATGGATATGCTTGTTGGAAGGCTTGAGATATTCCCGATATTGCTTTTGTTTGCACCTGTGACATGGAAAAAATAGTTACTATTCACAGTTCTTCGGACAATCAAGGCTGATACGTCATGCTTGCATGTAAGAAACAGCCTTGATTATCCGAAGGGGGTCTGTGAAGCAGGAACCGCTCCCACGCCCCATAGCCATAAGCGGAGAAGCCGCGACAGATGCGAAGCAGATGGGCTATGGGTTGAGGCGTGGGGAACTGTGAATAGTAACAAAAAATAGAATCTGTTATATTTTTTACACTGACATTATATTGACACTTTTGACATGTTATATTATCGGTATTGTACATTGCCTTATTATGCATTGAGGCAATGATCCATGTTACTTATTCAATCGGAACGGTTATCATTCACTACGATAAGGAGAGAGCACATTATATGAACCTGATCAATAAGCTAAAAAAAGTCAAACACCGTGTATTCAAGTTCAAAAGCAATACTGATATTCAGATCATGACATCCGGGGAGATGAAAGAAAAAGCAGCTCCTTATCTTGATGAATTGTCCGAAAAAGACGTATATGTTCATTCCGAAGATATCAAACGCATAGTCAATATGCAGATGAGAACTGCTGCAAGAGAACTGGTGGTACAGAAACTTGCGGAATCCGGAGATTATTCCATAGATAAACCGTTGATAATAATGAATCCATACGGATATGTTCCGCTGTCGGCAATTGCCATATTCGCAACGAAAAAGCCATGCAGTTCCAGAATGTGGGTGGAATGCGACAGGGAAACAAGGATCGTCGGTGAACTTCCTCCGACCACACATCACAGAATACCTATCGTCGGAATGTTCGGCGGCAGGATCAATAATATATATATTAAGCTTAAGGGTTCCGGCATGAGAAGCAGAACACTTAAGTTTTCTATTGAAGCACCGGAGCTTCCCGAAGAGATGAAAGGGATTGTTAAAAAATTATCAATTAATGGTGAGTCTGCATATCCGTTTTATTATGCGTCGGGCGTTGACTCATGGTTTCCGTATATATTCGATTCAAAAGGCCGCGTAAGATATTATATAATCAAGCCGGGTAAGAATTATGGTGTATTTCCGATGGCTGACGGAATATTATTCCACAGTGACAGAGGCGTGCTTACTCCGGGATTCGGCGTGCCGCATTCCACATACGTTCATGAGATGGATCTGCTCGGAAGGATAAGAAGGACTCTTCACATCGCAAAGGGGCTTCATCATGATGCCGTAGAGATGTCGCCGGGAGGTAATTATCTTGTGGCAACGAGTACGCTTGTTAACTACTGTGAAGATGTTGTTGCCGAGATAGACAGAAAGACCGGTCACATAGTAAGATCCATAGAGATGAATAACGTATTCAATGATGAGCGTGTTAAGGACAGTCCGGACTGGGCGCATCTGAACACGGTTTCATATTATGCGCCTGACAACAGCGTGATTGTGTGCTTAAGGAATCTGCACAGTATAATCAAGTTTGACTGGGGTACCGGTAAGATATTGTGGATGCTCGGTGACCCGGAATTCTGGAGAGATTCACCTATGAAAGAATATCTCCTTATGCCGGATGACGAGGACATAAAGTGGTTTTATCAGGCTCATGCTTCATTCCAGATACCGGCCGAACCGGACGATGAACCCGACACGATCAAGATCGCCATATATGACAATCACTGGCAGAGCAGGCGCAAGACCGAGAATTTTGATGGTGATCCCAATTCTTACGGAATCATATACAGGGTAAATGAAAAATATCGTACCGTTGAGATGGTAAGATCATATGAGAGCCGCAAGTCGTCGGTGCGTTCCAATATAGTGTATGACAAGAAAAAGGACAGAGTGCTTGTGTTAAGCGGATGCCTTAACAAGAAGTACAGAGGATGCAGAGGTCTTGTATATGATTACAGTATGGACGGCGAGCTGATCAATCTGTACGGAACCACAAAACAGTTCTACAGAGTATATCCATATAAGATAGACTATAATTCGATAGCAATGCCGCTTGAATACGATACAAAGGAATTCGGAAGTCTTGATCATACGGAAGAGATAAGTCCGATCGATGTGTCCGGGGCGATCCCGCTTCCTCCTTCCGACAGGAATGAAGAGAATACTCCGGCTGAACCAAAGAATGAATTTCCTTCAAGCGTTGTCAAACCGCGTGAGGTCAAGGAAAAGGAATATGAAGAGTATGCACAGGGAAGATCATGGGCAGAACTCGATCATACCGGAAGGATAGGAAGAACGAATTTTAAACTTGTGGGCAACATACTCATGTTTTATGCAGTTGACCATATAGTTACCCACCTGTATATGGTAAGCGCAGATCATACTTATATGATGGATTATACCAATACATGGCAGGATATTCCGGCATTATTCTACAATTACGGATATAATATGGCAATTCCGCTGGACAATATTGCCGATGGAAGTTATCATCTATATGTGAAATGTTTTGATGTACTGTACGATACGGATCACAGCTTTAACATCAGTCGGGGCGGTGCAGAGGAAAGATAACATATCATACGGATTCGGACAGGATATTTGTTCACCTGCGAAGACCCGAATACAGCGCCAAGCCTCGCGGCGGGGACTTGGATGATGTTATAAGATTGGCAATAAGAGTTAATATAGGAGGATAAGAATGAGTAATCTATCGCACCTTGACAGGCTGGAAGCTGAAGCGATATATATAATGCGCGAAGTGGCAGCTGAATGTGAAAAGGTAGTAATGTTGTATTCAATAGGAAAAGACAGCTCGGTAATGCTTCATCTTGCAATGAAGGCATTTTACCCGGAGAAGCCGCCGTTTCCGCTTATGCACATAGATACAACATGGAAGTTCAAAGAAATGATCGAGTTTCGTGACAAGATCGCTGAAAAGACCGGCATGGAGATGATCGTTTATACTAACGAAGACGGCGTTAAGAAAGGGATCAATCCATTTGACCACGGTTCCATATATACTGATGTCATGAAGACACAGGCACTTAAGCAGGCGCTTGACAAATACGGCTTTACGGCAGCATTCGGCGGCGGAAGGCGTGATGAGGAGAAGTCAAGGGCGAAAGAGAGGATATTCTCTTTCAGAAACAGCAACCATGCTTGGGAGCCGAAGAACCAGAGACCCGAGATGTGGAAGTTATACAATGCCCAGATCATAAAAGGGGAGAGCATGAGAGTATTCCCGCTTTCCAACTGGACCGAGAGGGATATATGGCAGTATATAGAGCGCGAGAACATTCCGATAGTTCCGCTTTATTATGCAAAAGAACGTCCTGTGGTATACAGGGACGGCAATATCATTATGGTTGATGATGACCGCATGAGACTTCTTGACGGTGAGAAGCCTCAAATGAAGAAAGTACGTTTCCGTACGCTCGGCTGTTACCCGCTTACCGGCGGAATAGAATCTGATGCGGACACTCTTCCGGAGATCATTAAGGAGACGCTCGGTGCTGTATCTTCCGAGAGAACGAGCCGTGTTATCGATCATGAGGAGAATGCCAGTATGGAGAGAAGAAAAAGGGAGGGATATTTCTAATGAAGAGCCTTCTTAAGTTTATAACATGCGGAAGCGTTGACGATGGTAAATCAACACTTATAGGACATATGCTCTATGACGCCAAGCTAATATTCGCTGACCAGAAGCGCGCGCTTGAGATGGACAGCAAGATAGGAAGCAATGACGGCGGACTTGATTATTCGCTTCTTCTTGACGGACTCATGGCAGAACGTGAGCAGGGAATAACCATAGATGTGGCATACAGATATTTTACGACCGATAAGAGAAGTTTTATTGTGGCCGACACTCCGGGACATGAGGAATATACTCGTAACATGGCCGTGGGCGCATCATTTGCCGATCTTGCCGTGCTGCTTATAGATGCTTCAAACGGTGTTATGATCCAGACCAGAAGACATCTCCGCATATGCGCGCTCATGGGAATAAAGCACTATGTATTCACTATCAATAAGATGGATCTTGTAGACTATGACAAGGCCGTGTTCGAAAAGATCAAAGCAGATATAGATAAAATGATGGAAGAGATCGAGTATGACAGCCTGTATGTTATACCTGTATCGGCAACTGTAGGTGACAACATCACTAACGGTTCCGATAATATGACGTGGTTCGACGGTGTTCCGCTTCTTGAGTACCTTGAGGACGTTGATACCGAAGAGCAGACAGACGACACGGAATTCGTGCTTCCTATTCAGAGAGTATGCAGACCTAACAGTAACTTCAGGGGCTTCCAGGGACAGATAGAGATGGGAACCGTGAAGGAAGGCGAAGAGATCACTTCACTGCCAAGTGGTGAAAAGGCAGTTGTAAAAGAGATGTACAGATGTGACAAACGTGTTGAATCGGCATCTGCGGGTGAACCCGTAACAGTGGTCATAAACCGCGAGATGGATATATCAAGAGGATGTGTCCTTGTAAACGGTAACGATACAGTGACCAACAATCTGTTCAAGGGGCAGCTTCTGTGGATGGATGATGAACCTCTTAAGACAGGCAAGAGTTATTACCTTAAGCTTGGAACAAAGAAGATAACGGCATCCGTGCTGAGGATCAGATACAAGATAGATATCAATACGGGCAATCATATCGCATGCGATACTCTCGTTAAGAACGAGATCGGTGTGTGCGAGATCATGATGTCGGAACGAATAGTATTCAGTTCATTTAAGAAGATAAAAGCATTGGGCTGCTTCATACTTATCGACAGCGAGACCAATATGACATCAGCATGCGGAACCGTGGAGCATGAGTTAAGGCGAGGCGACAATGTCATATGGCACAACATGGATGTGACAAGAGAACTGAGAGAAGAAAAGCTTGGTCAGAAAGCAGCGACCGTATGGTTTACGGGTCTGTCGGGAGCCGGTAAGTCAACTCTTGCAAATGCCCTGGAGAAGAGACTTCTTATGCTTGGCAGACATACAATGATACTTGACGGTGATAATGTCAGACACGGACTCAACAATAACCTTGGCTTCAAAGAGGCGGACAGAACCGAGAACATCAGACGTATCGCCGAGGCCGCAAAGCTTCTTAACGACGCAGGCATCATTGTTATGGTATCGGCTATATCGCCGTACAGGAGAGACAGGAAGAACGCTGCGGGAATACTGGGTGATGCATATAATGAGGTATATGTGTCAACACCTGTTGAGGAATGTAAGAGACGTGACGTGAAGGGACTCTATGCAAAAGCCATGAAAAATGAGATCCCGAACTTCACAGGCGTCAACAGTCCTTACGAAGCACCGGTAAGTCCCGATGTGGAGATAGATACCACCGGCAGGGATATTGAAGAATGCGTGGACGAGATAATAGAGAAGCTTCATCTGTAGTATCAGTGTGGATGATGATATAAGGATATATAAAAGGTATCAAACCGACCGGTATGTCGGATTGATACCTTTTGTTGTGTAAGGTTGTTACTATTCAAGTGCCCCACAACCCACAGCCCATCCGTTTCACGTATGTCGCAGCTTCGCTGCTTACGGCTGTGGGTGTGGGGGCGGTTCCTGTTTCACCGGAACCTTACACGTAATGTTATACAGATTCTTGCATGCAAGCACGACAAATCCGTATAACATTACGTGCAACGTGAATAGTAACGTGATTGTTACAAAAAAAAATCCCCTTGACATGGGGGAAAAAATGTGATAATATGTAGAGTGCTCATCGTGGTGCAATGCACCATTTACACGTATTATTTAAACATATTATAACATATATTCTGTAAAAATCAATGTATTTTTATGAAGTCCGCAAGATGCGGGGAAAATGGTAACTTATTAACGGAGCGAGCATCCGAAAACTCTAAGATTAAGGAGTGTAAGCGTTAATGGAGAAAAACAGAATACGACCAAGTCACGTTGGCAACAATGTAAGAATGAGCTACTCAAGAAGAAAAGAAGTGCTTGATATGCCTAATCTGATTGAGGTACAGACGAATTCTTACGGGTGGTTTCTTGAAGAAGGGCTTAAGGAAGCCTTCAAGGACATCTCTCCCATCAATGATTATAATGGGAAACTTAGCCTTGAATTTGTTGACTTCAAGCTTTGTACAGAAGACATCAAGTATTCCATTGAGGAATGCAAAGAGCGTGATGCAACATATGCAGCACCTCTCAAAGTAACTGTAAGGCTTCACAACAAGGAGAAAGACGAGTTTAAGGAACGTGGAATTTTTATGGGTGATCTTCCTTTGATGACCCAGACAGGAACCTTTGTTATCAACGGCGCGGAACGTGTTATTGTAAGCCAGCTTGTTCGCTCGCCCGGAATCTATTATGCCATAGGTCATGACAAGATCGGTAAGAGACTGTTCTCAAGTACGGTCATCCCGAATCGTGGTGCATGGCTTGAATATGAGACAGATTCTAATGACGTGTTCTATGTTCGTGTAGACAGGAATCGAAAAGTGCCTATTACTGTATTCATCAGGGCACTCGGTGTCGGAACCGCTGCCGAGATACTGGAGATGTTCGGTGAAGAACCGAAGATCCTTGCCAGCTTATCCAAGGAGCATTCCGTCGGCAATTCCAAAAATGCTTCAGGAGATTCGGACGGTCTTTCCGCTAATTCAGATAAGAATAATGATAACTATCAGTCGGGACTTTCGGAGTTGTATTCAAAGTTAAGACCCGGCGAGCCGTTTTCTGTTGAAAGTGCCGAAAACCTTGTCAACAGTATGTTTTTTGATGTCAAGAGATATGATCTTGCAAAAGTCGGCAGATATAAGTTCAACAAAAAACTTGCGCTCCGTAACAGAGTGGTAGGATTCGAACTTGCAAAGGATGTTGTTGATGAAACAACAGGTGAAGTGATCGCCGAAGCAGGCACTGTGATCACCGAAGAACTTGCTGATACTATCCAGTATGCGGCAATCCCCGCAATATGGATCCAGACAGAAGAGAGAATCGTTAAGATACTTTCCAATATGATGGTTGATCTCAATGCATTTCTTCCAAAGGCAGATAAGAAGGAACTCGGAATAACCGAGGAAGTATATTATCCATGCCTCAAGAGGATCCTTGAAGAGAATGAATCCGAGGAAGAGATATACGAAGCGATCAAAAGGAATGTTGCGGAACTTATTCCGAAGAATATAACAAAGGAAGATATATTTGCTTCCATTAATTATAATATACATCTTGAGTACGGTATCGGTAACAATGACGATATCGATCACCTCGGAAACAGACGTATCCGTGCGGTAGGAGAACTTCTCCAGAATCAGTACAGGATCGGTCTGTCACGTATGGAAAGAGTTGTTCGTGAACGTATGACAACACAGGATACCGATGATGTATCAGTTCAGTCACTTATCAATATCAAGCCGGTAACGGCGGCTGTTAAGGAATTCTTCGGAAGTTCCCAGCTGTCACAGTTCATGGATCAGAACAACCCGCTCAGTGAGCTTACACATAAGAGACGTTTGTCGGCACTCGGACCCGGTGGTCTTTCGAGAGACAGAGCCGGATTCGAAGTCAGGGACGTTCACTATTCACACTACGGAAGAATGTGTCCTATCGAGACACCTGAAGGACCGAACATCGGACTTATCAACTCACTTGCTTCCTATGCAAGGATAAATGAGTACGGTTTCGTTGAAGCACCGTATCGTAAAGTAGACAAGACCGATCCTTCCAATCCGAAAGTAACCGATGAAGTTATATATATGACTGCAGATGAAGAAGACAGATACTATGTTGCACAGGCTAATGAGCCTCTTGATGAAGAAGGACATTTTGTGAATAACAACGTATCAGGTCGTTTCAGGGAAGAGACTTCCACATTTGAGAAGAGCAAGATAGACTTCATGGATGTATCACCTAAGATGGTATTCTCGGTTGCGACGGCAATGATCCCGTTCCTTGAGAATGACGATGCAAACCGTGCACTTATGGGATCCAACATGCAGCGTCAGGCGGTACCGCTTCTCGTAACAGAGGCACCGGTTGTCGGAACGGGCATGGAGCTTAAGGCGGCAGTGGATTCCGGAAACTGTGTGGTATGTAATGCGTCCGGTGTTGTTGAAAGATCGGTTTCCAATATGATCATCGTTAAAAATGACGATGGAGAGATAGATGAGTATCCGCTCGAGAAGTTCGCAAGAAGTAACCAGGGAACATGTATGAACCAGAGACCGTTGGTTGTTAAAGGCGACAGAGTCGAGAAAGGTCAGGTTATCGCAGACGGACCTTCAACGGCAGGCGGAGAGATAGCCCTTGGAAAGAACCCGCTCATCGGATTCATGACATGGGAAGGATATAACTACGAGGATGCGGTTCTCCTTAGTGAGAGACTGGTTCAGGATGATGTATACACATCCGTTCATATTAATGAATATGAGACTGAGGCAAGAGAGACTAAGCTCGGACCCGAAGATATTACAAGAGACGTTCCGGGTGTTGGTGAAGATGCGCTGAAAGATCTTGATGAGAGAGGAATAATCAGGATCGGTGCCGAAGTGCGCGCAGGTGATATCCTTGTCGGAAAAGTAACGCCTAAGGGCGAGACAGAGCTTACTGCAGAAGAGAGACTGCTTCGTGCGATCTTCGGTGAGAAGGCAAGAGAAGTAAGAGATACTTCATTAAGAGTGCCTCACGGAGAATTCGGTATCGTTGTGGATGCCAAAGTATTTACAAGAGATAACGGTGATGAACTTCCGCCGGGAGTTAACGAGACCGTAAGAATATATATTGCCCAGAAGAGAAAGATACAGGTCGGCGATAAGATGGCAGGTCGTCACGGAAACAAGGGTGTTGTATCCAGAGTGCTTCCTGTTGAAGATATGCCGTTCCTTCCGAACGGAAGACCGCTTGATATCGTTCTTAACCCGTTGGGTGTGCCGTCGCGTATGAATATCGGACAGGTACTTGAGATACATCTGAGTCTTGCTGCCAAAGCACTTGGTTTCAATGTATCAACACCTGTATTTGACGGAGCTGACGAGTACGATATCATGGATACGCTTGAGCTTGCCAACGACTATGTTAATACTCCGCTTGACGAGTTCAAGAACAAGTATAAAGATATACTCAATCCGGAATTGCTTGATTTCCTTATCGAGAATGAGGAATACAGAAAAGAATGGGCAGGAGTACCGATCAACAGAGACGGAAAAGTAAGACTTCGTGACGGAAGGACCGGAGAATACTTTGACAGCCCGGTTACGGTCGGATTCATGCATTATCTGAAGCTGCATCATCTTGTTGATGATAAGATACATGCACGTTCAACGGGACCGTATTCATTGGTAACCCAGCAGCCATTGGGAGGAAAAGCCCAGTTTGGCGGACAGAGATTCGGTGAGATGGAAGTTTGGGCACTCGAGGCATATGGTGCTGCATATACACTTCAGGAGATTCTTACCGTTAAGTCGGATGACGTTGTTGGCCGTGTTAAGACTTACGAAGCAATTATCAAGGGTGACAATATAACGGATCCGGGAATACCTGAATCATTTAAGGTATTGTTGAAAGAGCTTCAGTCGCTTGCGCTTGATGTTACGGTTCTTGACGAAGACGGAAATGAAGTCAAGATGACCGAGAACATCGATTACAGTGAAGGCGATAAGGATACGAGAGAACTTATTGAAGGTGAAGATTTTGGTTATAACAAGGAAGATCCTTCCAAGAGACCGGGATTTTCCGAAGCAATGGACGGTGACTCCGTGGGAGCGGAAGAACCCGAAGACGAAGAGATTAATCTTGATGTTTTGAAGTTTTGATAACAGGTTGTAAAACGTACAGGAAAGGACGTGCAACGAATGCCAACAATAAGCAATAGTGTTAATAATGAGAATATAACTTATGAAGCTATTAAGATAGGACTTGCTTCTCCGGAGAAGATCATCGAATGGTCAAGGGGAGAGGTCCTTAAACCCGAAACCATCAACTACAGAACACTTAAGCCGGAAAGAGACGGTCTGTTCTGTGAGAGAATATTCGGACCCAGCAAGGACTGGGAGTGTTTCTGCGGTAAGTACAAAAAATTAAAATACAAGAATGTTGTATGTGACAAGTGCGGTGTTGAAGTAACCAAGGCAAGTGTAAGAAGAGAGAGAATGGGTCACATCTCGCTTGCTGCACCGGTATCACATATATGGTATTTTAAGGGAATCCCGAGCAGGATGAGCCTCATCCTCGAGATCTCACCGCGTGTACTTGAAAAAGTATTGTATTTTGCATCTTATATCGTGTTGGATCCGGGCAATACTTCATTGAAGTATAAGGATGTCCTTACAGAGATGGAATATCAGAAGGCAAGATCCGAGTACGGCAATGAGTTCAAAGTCGGAATGGGTGCCGAAGCTATTATGCAGCTTCTGAAAGATATCGATCTTGACAAACTCAGCAAGGAACTCAAGGCTGAGCTTAAGGAATCAAACGGACAGAAGAGCGCGAAGATCATTAAGAGACTTGAAGTAATAGAAGCATTCCGTGAGTCTGACAATAAACCGGAGTGGATGATACTCACTGTAATCCCTGTAATCCCGCCGGATCTAAGGCCCATGGTTCAGCTTGACGGAGGAAGATTCGCTACTTCCGACATGAACGATCTGTACAGAAGGATCATAAACCGAAACAATCGTCTTAACAGACTTCTTGAACTCGGAGCACCTGACATCATCGTAAGAAATGAGAAGAGAATGCTTCAGGAAGCTGTTGACGCTCTTATTGACAACGGCAGACGCGGAAGACCTGTTACAGGTCCGGGTAATCGTCCGCTCAAATCGCTGTCAGACATGTTAAAAGGAAAGCAGGGACGTTTCCGTCAGAACCTTCTCGGAAAGCGTGTTGACTATTCGGGACGTTCTGTTATCGTTGTAGGTCCCGAGCTTAAGATATATCAGTGCGGACTCCCGAAAGAGATGGCAATCGAATTGTTCAAGCCATTCGTTATGAAAGAGCTTGTTGCCCAGGAGAAAGCGCACAACGTAAAACAGGCAAAGAAGATGGTTGAGAGATTACAGCCGATGGTATGGGATGTGCTTGAGGAGGTTATCAAGGAACATCCGGTAATGCTTAACCGTGCTCCTACACTTCACAGACTTGGAATCCAGGCATTTGAGCCTACACTTGTAGAAGGAAAGGCCATCAAGCTTCATCCGCTTGTATGTACAGCGTTCAATGCCGACTTTGACGGAGACCAGATGGCTGTGCATCTTCCGTTATCTGTTGAAGCGCAGGCAGAGTGCAGATTCCTGCTCCTGTCACCTAACAATCTGCTTAAACCTTCGGACGGAGGTCCTGTTGCGGTACCGTCACAGGATATGGTCCTTGGTATATATTATCTTACTCAGGAGCGTGAGAACGCACTTGGCGAAGGTAAGTTTTTCAAGAATGTAAATGAAGCGATAATCGCATATGAAAACGGATATATCTCTCTTCATTCAAGGATCAAAGTAAGAAGAGAGGGAACTGATGCCGACGGCAACAAGATCTCCAAAGTAATAGAATCAACTCTCGGAAGATTTTTGTTCAACGAGGTGATCACGCAGGATCTTGGATATGTTGACAGGAGTGATCCTGATAAGGCACTTGATCTTGAGATCGATTTCCTTGTTAAGAAAGGCGGTATCAAGGATATTCTTGAGAGATGTATCAATACTCACGGTTCTACCAAGACTGCTGAGATACTTGATAACATCAAGGCTCTCGGATACAAATATTCGACAAAGGCCGCAATGACCGTATCAATATCTGACATGACAGTGCCTGCGGCAAAGAAAGGCTATCTTGCTGATGCGGAAAAGACCATTGAGAAGATCTCCAAAGACTTCAGGAGAGGTCTTCTTACAGAAGAAGAGCGCTACAAAGCAGTAATCAACACATGGAATGAGACTGATGAGAATATATCAAAAGCTCTTAAAGCCGGTCTTGACAAATATAACAATATTAATATGATGGCGGATTCCGGTGCCCGTGGTTCCGATAAGCAGATCAAACAGCTTGCCGGTATGCGTGGTCTTATGGCGGATACATCAGGACGAACCATCGAGCTTCCTATTAAATCAAACTTCCGTGAGGGACTTGACGTTCTCGAGTATTTCATCTCGGCTCACGGTGCAAGAAAGGGTCTGTCGGATACGGCTCTTCGTACAGCCGACTCGGGATACCTTACAAGACGTCTTGTAGACGTGTCACAGGAGCTTATAATAAGAGAAGTAGACTGTCTTGAGAACAGCGACGAGATTCCGGGAATGGATATCAGCTGTATCATGGATGGTAAAGATGTTATCGTTAAGCTTCAGGACAGAATTACAGGAAGATATTCCTGTGAAACCATATATGATGACAATGGTGAGATCATAGTTAAAGCAAATCATATGATCACTCCGAAACGTGCCGAACGTATATGTAATACCAAGGCAATAATTGAGAAAGGTGATAAAGCGACTGTTAAGATCAGAACAGTCCTTACCTGTAAGTCACACATCGGAATATGTTCCAAGTGTTACGGTGCAAACATGGCAACAGGAGAGGCGGTTCAGGTCGGTGAAGCAGTTGGTATTATCGCAGCGCAGTCAATCGGTGAACCCGGTACACAGCTTACGATGCGTACATTCCATACGGGTGGTGTTGCCGGTGACGATATCACGCAGGGTCTTCCTCGTGTAGAGGAGTTGTTTGAAGCAAGAAAGCCTAAGGGACTTGCAATAATTGCCGAATTCGGCGGTAAGGTAACCATAAGGGATACCAAGAAAAAACGTGAAGTAGTAATAACGGATGAGAGTACTAACGACTCCAAGGCATATCTGATACCGTACGGATCGCGTATTAAAGTTCTTGAAGGACAGGTACTTGAAGCCGGAGACGAGATTACCGAAGGTAGCGTTAATCCGCACGATATACTTAAGATCAAAGGAATTCGTGCAGTGCAGGATTATATGCTTCGTGAAGTACAGAAGGTATATCGTATCCAGGGTGTTGATATCAACGACAAGCATATCGAAGTAATTGTAAGACAGATGCTTAAGAAGGTAAGAGTCGAAGACAATGGTGATTCTTCATTCCTTCCGGGCGTAATGGTTGATACACTTGTATTTGAAGATGAAGTGAACAGACTTAAGGCTGAAGGACTTGAGCCGCCTCAGGGCAAGCAGGTTCTTCTTGGAATAACGAAAGCATCACTTGCTACCAATTCATTCCTTTCGGCTGCATCATTCCAGGAGACCACCAAGGTTCTTACCGATGCTGCGATCAAGGGTAAGGTAGATCCGCTTATCGGCCTTAAGGAGAATGTTATTATCGGTAAGCTTATACCTGCAGGTACAGGTATGAAGCATTATCGTAATGTTGAACTCAGTACCGACTTTGAGGATGATACCATAACAATATCCGAAGAAGTGGCAGAAGAGATCGGTGAGGATGATATGATAGCAGTGTCCGAAGAAAATGAAGAAGAGATTGTTGAAGTATCTGAAGACATTGTAAATGATGAGGATGATGAAGTGACCGAAGAGGCTTCTGAAGAAAATGCAGAAGAGGGTGTGGCTTCAGAGTCCGAAGAATAAAGGTTTTTGCCTGATAATTATAATGTATAATTGTCGCTTGGCGGACCTTGGCTCGCCAAGCGAAAAACTTTTTTTAAAAAAATTTAAAAAAGGTGTTGACATTAGCCTGATTCTTTGATATCATACTTTTTGCTGACCCGCAAAACGGCAATGATAATTACCGGATGCGGGCAGGCAATTAACACAAGATAAGATGCCGAACATCGGCATGAGAAGTAAGTGCGAACAGCACAGTCGAACTTTGAAAACTGGATAATCAGGCAACCCTGAAAATTCAAGAAAAATAAGAAGAATTTTCAGAGGAAACCAAAGAGAACCATAACCAATGGTTCGAATTGAACGACCTCGTAAGATTCCAAGAGGAATCAAGCGAATACAGCCAGCGCAGAGCGATCTGTGAAAGTATGTATGAGCAAAAAGGATGAACATTTTAATTTGAGAGTTTGATCCTGGCTCAGGATGAACGCTGGCGGCGTGCCTAACACATGCAAGTCGAAC
>JHWW01000015.1 GCA_000621985.1 Lachnospiraceae bacterium V9D3004 | reverse complement strand
AAAGGGCGGAAGACCTGGCTGACCGCCCAGACATGAGCAAGCAGCAATTTGCGAAGCAAATTAGCGGATTGCGAATGTATGCAGAATTGCGAGAGGTATTGTTATGGTAAAAGCTGTATATCCCGGAAGTTTCGATCCCGTAACTTATGGTCATCTTGATATTATCAAAAGGGCAGCAAACGTTGTGGACGAGCTTGTAATAGGAGTTCTTGTTAATAATGATAAGAAACCGATGTTCACAATGGAGGAACGTAAAACCCTTCTTGAAAAGGTTACAGCTGATATACCTAATGTCCAGGTTAAGGCATTTGACGGCCTTACGGTTGAATTCGCCAGAAGTAACGGCGCTTCTGTCATAATAAGGGGTCTCAGGGCGGTAACTGATTTTGAAAATGAGATGCAGATAGCCCAGACTAATCACAGTATAGCTCCTGATGTTGATACAATGTTCTTTACAACGAGCCTTGAATATGCATTTTTAAGTTCAACGATTGTAAAAGAAGTTGCATTTTACGGCTCGGACATATCCAGATTTGTTCCGCCTGAGGTGAGCGGTGAACTTTTGAAGAAGATAGAGAAACTTGGTAACAAATGATTTACAAATGTTTAATAAATAATTCAAATTAATTAAATTAATGTCTGTTAAATTTTTAACAGTGTTAATACACAAGAAACCCACAATATTAATTACATTATTTAAAGGAGGATATTTACTATGGCAAAGAAAGTAGTTATAGCAAGTGCATGTCGTACTGCTATCGGAACAATGGGAGGTTCATTAAGCACAACACCTGCAGCTGATCTTGGTGCTATCGTTATCAAGGAAGCGATCAACAGAGCAGGCATTAAGGCTTCTGATGTTGAGCATGTTTACATGGGTTGTGTTATCCAGGCGGGTCTTGGACAGAACGTTGCAAGACAGGCTTCGATCAAGGCAGGAGTTCCTGTTGAGGTTCCGGCAGTAACAACCAACGTTGTTTGCGGTTCAGGTCTTAACTGTGTTAACCAGGCTGCTCAGATGATCATCGCAGGCGATGCTGATGTAGTAGTAGCAGGTGGTATGGAGAACATGTCAATGGCTCCGTTTGCTATTCCGAACGGTCGCTACGGTTACAGAATGATGTGGCCGAGCCAGAGCCAGGGCGGACTTGTTGATACAATGGTTAAGGATGCTCTCTGGGATGCATTCAACGATTATCACATGATCACAACAGCTGATAATGTAGCTGAGCAGTGGAAGCTTACAAGAGAAGAGCTTGATGAGTTTGCACTTGCAAGTCAGCAGAAGGCATGCGCAGCAATCGAGAGCGGTGCATTCAAGGATGAGATCGTTCCTGTAGAAGTTAAGAAGAAGAAAGAAACAGTTGTATTCGATACAGATGAGGGACCGAGAGCAGGTTCAACTATCGAAGGTCTTGCTAAGCTTCGTCCGATCAACAAGGACGGATATGTAACAGCAGGTAACGCTTCAGGTATCAATGACGGCGCAGCAGCGATCGTTATCATGAGCGAAGAGAAAGCTAAGGAACTCGGTGTTAAGCCGATGGCTACATGGGTAGCAGGAGCACTTGGCGGTGTTGATCCTTCGATAATGGGTGTAGGACCTGTTGCAGCTACCAAGAAAGTACTTGCAAAGACCGGACTTACAATTGATGATTTTGATGTATATGAGGCAAATGAGGCATTTGCTGCTCAGTCAGTAGCAGTTGGTAAGGATCTTGGATTCGATCTTAAGAAGCTCAATCCGAACGGTGGTGCTATCGCACTCGGACATCCTGTAGGAGCATCAGGTGCTCGTATTCTTGTAACACTTCTTCATGAGATGGCTAAGAATCCTGATTACAAGAGAGGACTTGCTACACTGTGTATCGGCGGTGGTATGGGATGTGCTACTGTTGTTGAGAAGTATGAAGGCTAAGACGGATTGTATTGAGTATTTTCCGGCACGGGACAGCTCGTGAATCATGTCTTTAGTAATATGTATGGAAAGCAAATAATTAAGATGAAAAATTGAGAAGGAGAACCAGACACATGGGATATGTAAATTGTGAAGTTAACGGATATGTTGCAACATTAACTATCAACCGTCCTGAAGCACTTAACGCACTTAATGAAGACGTGCTTAAGGATCTTGAGGCAGCATTTGACGGAATCGATCAGAACGCAGTTCGTTGCGTGATCGTTACAGGCGCAGGCGAGAAGTCATTTGTAGCCGGTGCCGATATCGGAGCAATGAGCACAATGACTAAGGCTGAAGGCGAGAAGTTCGGTAAGTTCGGTAATGACATCTTCCGTAAGATCGAGACATTCCCGCTTCCTGTTATCGCAGCAGTTAACGGATTCGCTCTCGGCGGAGGAAATGAGCTTGCAATGAGCTGTGACATCAGATTATGTTCAGCTAAAGCAATGTTCGGACAGCCTGAAGTTGGTCTCGGAATCACACCGGGATTCGGCGGAACACAGAGACTTGGCCGTATAATCGGAATCGGCAAGGCTAAAGAGATGGTATTCGGCGGACGTAACATCAAAGCTGATGAGGCATACAGGATCGGACTTGTTAATGCGGTATATGATTCTATTGAAGATCTTATGGCAGCAGCCAACAAGATGGCATCAGGAATCGCAGCACAGGCACCTATCGCTGTTCGCAACTGCAAGAAGGCAATGAACGAAGGACTTCAGGTTGATATGGACGCAGCGATCGTTATTGAAGAGAAGCTCTTCGGTGACTGCTTCGAGACAGAAGACCAGAAGGCAGGCATGGGCAACTTCTTAGAGAAGGACAAAGAGAAGAAGCTTAAGGTAGTACCTTTCCAGAACAAATAAATAGCCTGCACCCCGCCGGATGCCTTAATATGCGGTAGAAAGCTTGCTTTCTTAACGCATATTAAGGTAGACGGTGGGGCGGACAAGATGCGAAGCATCTCGGGCCGCCCCATTGTTCGTTGGCACGAAGTGACAACGAACTACGGGGTGCAGGAATCCGCAGCACCCACCGTTGGCACGAAGTGACAACGAACTACGGGGTGCAGGAATCCGCAGCACCCCACCGTTGGCGCCTTGCGACAACGAACTACGGGGTGCTAAGCAGTAAAGTAACCAATATATATATAAGAAAAAACAAGGAGGCAACACAATGAAAGTTGGAGTTATCGGTGCTGGTACAATGGGCCAGGGAATTGCAAAAGCATTTGCAATGGTAGACGGTTATGAAGTAGCTCTCTGCGATATCAAGCAGGAATGGGCTGATGGCGGTAAGGACAAGATTGCTAAAGGATATGCAAGACTTGTAGAAAAAGGAAAGATGGATCAGGCTAAGGTTGATGGAATCCTTGCAAAGATCACACCGGGTCTTAAGGAAGATCTCTGTGCAGACTGTGACCTTATAGTTGAGGCTGCATTCGAGAATATGGAAGTTAAGAAGACTACATTCTCAGAGTTAGACAAGTTCGTTAAGGCTGACTGCGTATTTGCTTCTAATACTTCAAGTCTTTCGATCACTGAGATCGGAAACGGACTTTCACGTCCGATGATTGGAATGCATTTCTTCAATCCGGCTGACCGTATGAAGCTTGTTGAGGTTATCGCAGGCGTTAACACACCTGCAGAGACAGTTGAGAAGATCAAGAAGATCTCTGAAGAGATCGGTAAGACACCTGTACAGGTTAATGAAGCAGCTGGTTTCGTAGTAAACCGTATTCTTATCCCGATGATCAATGAAGCAGCATTCATCAAGATGGAAGGCGTATCAGATGTTGCAGGAATCGATGCAGCTATGAAGCTTGGCGCTAATCATCCGATGGGACCGCTTGAGCTTGGAGATTTCATTGGTCTTGATATCTGCCTTGCTATCATGGATGTTCTTTACAATGAGACAGGCGACAGCAAGTATCGTGCATGTCCGCTTCTTCGTAAGATGGTACGTGGCGGCAATCTTGGTGTTAAGAGCGGCAAGGGATTCTATATCTACAATGCAGATCGTACCAAGACAGCAATTGACGCTTAATATGTAACATATCAGCACTCTGTTTCCTGAAGCCTAGTTGTGTAAGGGTTATGTAAGAATAGAACATCTGCGAAACAGGGTGCCGGATAATTACATCAAATGATATAAAAATAATATGGAGGAATTAATATCATGGATTTTTCATTAGATAAAAAACATGAAATGGCGAGAAACCTGTTCAAGGAATTCGCTGAGACAGAAGTAAAGCCTCTTGCTCAGGAAGTAGATGAGACAGAGGAATTCCCTAAGGGAACAGTTGAGAAGATGGCAAAGGCAGGATTCATGGGAATTCCTGTACCGAAGGAGTACGGCGGACAGGGATGCGATCCTCTTACATATGTAATGTGTGTAGAGGAACTCTCCAAAGTATGTGCTACTACCGGCGTTATCGTATCAGCTCACACATCATTATGTATCGATCCGATCATGACTTATGGTACGGAAGAGCAGAAAGAAAAATATGTAAGACCTCTTGCTACAGGTGAGAAGCTTGGTGCATTTGCACTTACAGAGCCGGGCGCAGGTACTGACGCACAGGGTGCTCAGACCAAGGCTGTACTTGACGGTGACGAGTGGGTACTTAACGGATCCAAGTGCTTCATTACCAACGGTAAGGTTGCAGACGTTTACATCGTTATCGCTATCACAAGTGTAACAGAGGATAAGAGAGGACGTAAGAAGAAGAACTTCTCAGCATTTATCGTAGAGAAGAATTCACCGGGATTCTCATTCGGAACAAAAGAGAAGAAGATGGGTATCCGTGGTTCATCAACATACGAGCTTATATTCGAAGATTGCAGAATTCCGAAGGAGAACTTACTCGGACCTGAAGGAAAAGGATTCCCGATCGCAATGCATACCCTTGATGGCGGACGTATCGGTATCGCTTCACAGGCACTCGGTATTGCAGAAGGTGCTCTTGACCGTGCTATCGAGTACACCAAGGAGAGAAAGCAGTTCGGTCGTTCAATAGCTCAGCAGCAGAATACACAGTTCAAGCTTGCTGACATGGCTGCAAGAATTGAAGCTGCTAAGCTTCTTGTATACAAAGCAGCAAAGGCAAAAGAGACTCAGAAAGTATATTCAGTAGAAGCAGCTAAGGCTAAGCTTTTCGCAGCAGAGACAGCAATGGCAGTTACTACAGAAGTAGTACAGCTCTTCGGTGGATATGGATATATCAGAGAGTATGATGTAGAGCGTATGATGCGTGATGCTAAGATCACAGAGATATATGAAGGAACATCAGAGGTTCAGAGAATGGTAATCTCTGGTGCATTACTGAAATAATTATATAAGGAGTGAAAATACCGTGAAAATTGTTGTATGTATTAAACAGGTACCGGATACCAAAGGCGGAGTTAAGTTCAATCCGGACGGAACACTAAACAGAACAGCAATGCTTGCTATCATGAACCCGGATGACAAAGCCGGATTAGAGGCAGCGCTTAGAATAAAAGATGAGACAGGTGCTGAAGTAACAGTTGTAACAATGGGAATTCCTAAGGCTGAAGATGTTCTTCGTGAAGCTATGGCTATGGGTGCTGACAAGGCAATCCTTGTAACAGACAGAGTACTCGGCGGAGCTGATACATGGGCTACATCTACTACTATCGCAGGCGCACTCAGGAATATTGATTATGATCTTATCATCACAGGACGTCAGGCTATCGACGGTGATACCGCACAGGTTGGACCGCAGATCGCTGAGCATCTTGGAATCCCTGTAATATCTTATGCAGAGGATATTAAGATTGATGGAGATTCAGTTATAGTTAAGAGACAGTACGAAGACAGATATCATGAGCTTAAGGCTAAGATGCCTTGTCTTGTAACAGCCCTTTCAGAGCTTAACGTTCCTCGTTATATGACACCGGGCGGAATATTTGATGCTTATGATGAGAAGGAAGTAACCGTATGGGGACGCGACAATCTTAAGGATGTTGATGATTCCGATCTTGGACTTAAGGGTTCACCTACCAAGATTGCCAAGGCTTCCGATAAGGTACGTAAGGGTGCCGGTGAGAAGGTTACTCTTGATCCTTCAGAGTCAGTTGAATACATTATGGGCAAGCTCAAAGAGAAACATGTTATATAATTTGATGGAAGGAAAGTGGTGATAAAAAATGGGTTTAGAAGAATATAAGGGCGTATATATCTACGCTCAGCAGGTAGACAATCAGATGAGCAGCATTGCTTATGAACTTATCGGCAAGGCAAAAGAGCTTGCTAAGGATCTTAATACAGACGTAACGGCAGTTCTTCTCGGACATAACGTAAGCGGTCTTGTAGACGGACTTGCAGAGTACGGTGCAGACAAGGTTATCGTAGTAGATGATCCTGAACTTGAGACATACAGAACTGAGCCATACGCACATGCTCTGGCTTCGGTTATAAATGAGTACAAGCCGGACATAATGCTTGTAGGCGCAACAGCAATCGGAAGAGATCTCGGTCCTACAGTATCAGCAAGAGTTAAGACAGGTCTTACAGCTGACTGTACAGTACTTGAGATCGGTGATTTCCCGATCAACCCACCGGCAGACGGAAGTGAGCAGAAGCACAATCAGCTTCTTATGACACGTCCTGCATTCGGCGGTAACACGATCGCAACGATCGCATGTCCCGATAACCGTCCTCAGATGGCAACAGTTCGTCCGGGCGTTATGCAGAAGCTTGATCCGGTTAAGGGTGCCAAGGCAGAAGTTATCAACTATAATCCGGGATTCGAGAAGAACAACAAATATGTTGAGATCATCAACATAATCAAGCAGGCTAAGTCAGTTGACAACATCATGGATGCTAAGATCCTTGTATCCGGCGGACGTGGAGTCGGCTCAGCAGAGAACTTCCAGATGTTAAAAGACCTCGCAGAGGTACTTGGCGGAATGGTAAGCTGCTCTCGTGCAGTTGTTGAGAACGGATGGCTTGCTCAGGATTATCAGGTAGGTCAGACAGGTAAGACAGTTCGTCCGAATCTGTATTTTGCAATCGGTATCTCAGGTGCTATTCAGCACGTTGCAGGTATGGAAGAATCAGATATCGTTATCGCTATCAACAAGGATGAAGATGCTCCGATATTCGACGTAGCTGATTACGGAATCGTTGGCGATCTTAACAAGATCGTACCGGCTCTTACAGCAGCACTTAAGGAAGAGTTGGCGTAAGGATAGGAATTTATATTCACAGCACACTTGGTTATTAGTTTATTGCCATAGTAAATTAATAATATATGTGAAAGCAGCCATTCATGCGGGCTACGGCACGCGTGGATGGCTGTTTTCTATATGTGAAATATTTAATATTTTTTATGTAAGAAAATCATGCTCCCTGCGAATTATATATAGAAACCGTAACCGGAGTGACGGGCAGGTATCGATAATATATATACGAGGAGAAACAGACAATGAAAAAAACAATCATAAGTACAGCAATAATGAGTCTGATAATCGCAGGACTAGTGGTGGGAGTAAAACAGGCATCAGCCAAAAAGAAGGACTGCACTATTAAAAATGCCGTAGCAGGTGCAGAATCGAATGATAGTGTCATTATTGATGGAGTGTTAAGATCGTACAGTGGCGAAGACACAGTATACAAGGTTCCGAAAAAAGTGAAAAAGATTGATTACAAAGCTTTTGAAAATGCAGAAAATTTGAAAAAGGTCATTATCGGCAGCAATGTAAAAAACATCGTGAGCTCATTTGTATATGGCAATAATTCAATAACATCAATCGTGGTTTCGAAGGATAATAAAAAATATTCATCACATAACGGACTGTTATACAACAAATCAGGAAAGAAAATGATTGCATGTGCACCTGCAAGAAAAAATGTAGTTATATATGACAAGTGTGAGAAACCGGGTCTTATAGAAGGGGACAACATAGAAACAATTACAATCGGCAAAAAACTAAATGACTATTATGTTAATGTGCTTGACAGAACTTTTATCGGAGCAACACCGAAGTTAAAAAAGATTACGGTTAAAAAGAAAAACAAAAAATATTATGTAAAAGATGGAGTGCTGTTCATGAAATCAGACTACACCGATCAAAAAAATAACGCCAGCCTTGTGAAATATCCGTCAGCAGTACAGGCCGATAAGTATGTTATTCCTGATGAAGTATCATCAATTATGCCGTATGCTTTTTCATGTTCAACAATAGGTAATCTCATTATCTCTGAGAATGTGACAAGCATAAACAATCCTATGTATCATGCAAATATCGAGAATATAACATGCAGGGTTAATTCGACAGCTCATAAATATGCAGCAGATAACAATATGAATTGGCAGGAGCTTAAGTAGACGCTCATTAGCGTTTTCATAGAAACGTTTCCACAAAATTGCCTCAATTCAGCTTAAAAATATTCTTTATAGTCTGCGAATTGTATATAGAAACCGTAACCGGGATGTCTGACGGTTACCGGAAATATATAAATACAGGAGGTTTTCGTTATGAGCAAAACAACAAAAGCAGTATTATTCACTTTATTGGGAGTTGTATTGGGACTTGCGGCAGGAAGTGTGTGCAATAACTTCGTGCAGGCAAAACAATCCGTTGCGGATACTTCAATGTGGAACTTTGAAAAAACAGAAGCGGAAGCTGTAACGGGAAGCGCATTTACTTACTATGCATATCCTTCAAAAGATAATCAGAAAGCATGGATATATAAGATTGATTTCAATTCAAGTGAGAACGCCGAACATCTTGATATTCCTGAGAAGATTAACGGCAAGACCGTAACCAGGCTTGGCTGGAAATATGATCCTAACGATCCGGATGTTGATATGGGTTATAAGAATATATTCGGGTATGAGACCGATAGAGGACATGGCTGTTATGGAAGCGGGGTTATGGTCAATCTGATAGGTAAAGTGTCAATTCCGAATACTGTTACTTATCTTGAACGTGATACATTCAGTGAGATGACGATGCTTAAGGAGATTGATATACCGGACAGTATTGATACACTTCCTTATGAGGTATTGTGTGGCTGCAGATCACTTGTTAAAGTGACTCTTCCGCGTTCGCTTAAGTCTATTTCAAGTGCGGCATTTGATGAATGTTACAGCTTAAGCGATGTAACTATTGATCCGTCCTGTAAGAAATATGGCACGAAGGATTCGTGCATTATTGAGAAGAAAAATAATGCATTATTTCTATGTTATGCAGATGGAAAAAAGTATAATATTCCTAAGGGAATAAAGATATTAAGATCTGGGGCATTTGACATATGCAGGGCAGAGACTGTTCACATACCGGCATCCGTAACGATGATTGAAGAAAGCGCATTCAGCCTTCATTACAATCAGTATACAAGTGTAAGATATGTAAAAAATGTTACTGTTGACAAGAAGAATAAAGTCTACGCAAAGGACGGACAAACCATATATAACAAGAAAGATGGTTCGCTCTCCATATCGATATTCAAAGGGAAAAAAGTGCACAGGATGAGTAACAAAGTCAAGAAGCTGACAGCTGATCAGAATTATGTAATTGGCGATTCACAGGGACTGGATACAGATTACAGTATGGAAAAATTATATGTCTCCAAAAACCTGAAGACTGTCGAAAAAGATGGATGGGGAGAGTTGCCGGATTTTACACTAAAATTTTATTTTACAAGTCTGAAACCGCCGAAGATATTAGTGAAGAAAACAGATCGTTGTACGCTTCTTCCGGACTATATGTATATATATGTGCCGAAAAAAGCAAATAAAGCGTATATTAAACTGTACAAAAAATATGATTATTACAATGATAGTATTGAGGAATGGCAATGGCATACTTATAAAAAACAGCCTAAATGAAACGGCATGTACTCCCTCTTGTGTTTATATATGATTGTTGCTATAATTGTGAAGTTGAAATATTATATGAAATCATATATCAGCCGGAATTAAGATGATGCAAAGTTAGAAAAGGTATATCATCCGGTTTGCGTGGGAGGAAAAAAGAAAATGAAACATTACAAAAATATCGCAAAAAAGTTGACAGGAATAATATTGACAGCTGCGGTTATTATGACTTCGGTTCCGGAATATAAGGGCGAAGTTGAAGCAGCAGGAGATGATCTGTTAACGGGACAGGCGATGGAAGTTGCGGATCATAATGAAGTATCATATGTTGTTACATACGGACAGACCGAGGCGAGGGCAATGCTCTCCGATATCAATACATGGCGTACATCGGATACATGGTATTGGAATGAAGATAATGTAACCAAAACGGCGGTGAGCGGACGAAGCGCGCTTCAATACGATGCGCGTCTTGAGAAGATCGCAATGCAGCGTGCAGCTGAGATCGCAATATCATTTTCACACACAAGGCCAAGCGGCGAGGATACATGGACTGCATACGGAGATATCGCTCAGTACGTATATGTAGGCGAGAATATTGCTGCAGGTCAAAGGAATGCGGCTTCTGCATTTGAGAGCTGGAAAGAAGAGGAAGATGATTACTCGGGACAAGGACACCGAAGAAATATGCTCAATGAGAACTTCGGATATATAGGAATAGCGCATGTAACGCTTAACGGAACCAATTACTGGGTTCAGGAATTCTCGATGTATCCTTCCGGAGAGGCTGTAGGTGATGCCGTTGACAATACGGCAAAAGTAACTTCAGGAATCAGTAATGCTTTGCTTTCGGATGTGAAGGTGGTAACAGAACAGGAGCAGATATCGCTTGATCTGTCAGTGAATACATCATGTGACTTACCTGCCGCCGAGACAGCTGTTCTTATGTCCAAAGCATGGCCGTCAAGATATAGTATTGTGGAAGAGCCAAAGCCGGAGTGGTATCTGAAGTCGGGCGATGCGATAACGATTGAAGGATCAAAGATCAAGGCGGTTAAAGAGGGGCAGGCAGTACTCACAGCAAGTGTCGGACTTGGAGGGAAAGTATTCAGTACGGATTGCATGGTAAATGTTACATCAGTACCGGGAAGTCCTACAGCAGTGCCGGGTACCAATACGGAGATAACCGGGCCTTCAATTATTATTAAAACACCGACACCTACAAGTAAGCCTTCGACCACAAATAAACCGACAGCTACGAGAAGACCGTCAGCGACAGGGAGCCCGATCAATACAAAAAATTATGATACGGTCATAACGAGTAATAATGACTCTGTTAAAAAAGTCGGTTCGGTAAGCCTCAAGAATAAAAAAGGAAAAAAGATATCTGTATCGTGGAAGAAAGTATCGGGTGCGACAAAATATCAGATACAATGTTCATTGAATAATAAATTCACAAAACTGGCATGCAATACTTATGTGAAGAAAAATAAATATCTGGTAAAATATCTTAAAAAGAAAAAGACATATTATGTACGCGTCAGAGCTATGAATAACAGTTATTCATTCGGAAAATGGAGTAGCGTAAAGAAGATAAAGATAAAACGATAATATTTTGATCATCTGTAATAAAAATCTAATACGGCGAAAACCATCAACTCGATATTATATAACTGGTTGATGGCAAGTACCCGTGCAAGAATACCTGAACTATTTTTCAAGACACATATGAATTCATATGCAAACATCAAAGCGCCAATCGCACAGCCGACATAGAAGAAAATTCCCGCTTTTACAAAATATGCGAACAGGAATAAAAATATCAAGGATAAAATGTGCATTGCAAGCGACATCAATATGGTATTTTTCACGCCGAATCTTACGGGTACGGAATGAAGATTAACGGATCTGTCGTATTCGACGTCCTGAATGCTGTACAGCAATTCAAAGGCTGCAGCCCATAAAAATACACTGCCGCCGATCAATATCCATTCAAAATCCCATATGCTTCTGAATATGAGCCAGGCGGCAACAGGGATCATTGCCTGAACCGTGGCAAGAATAAAATGACATAACCAGGTTACTCTTTTTGTAAGTGAATATACAAGACTTATGACCATCGGAATCGGAAGAAGGAACAGAAAAAACCAGTCGATCATCCATGTGCAGAACACAATGATCAGACCTGACAGACCGATTAGTGCGATGGCTTCTTTTTTTGACACGCTTTGCATGACCATCGGGCGGCCGGATGTTCTCGGATTATCCTTATCAATGTCCATATCCGCAAAACCATTGAATATATTGCCGCAATAAAAACCGACAGTGGAAGCGATGAAAAGACAGATCATTTTTTTAAGATCAGGGAATTCATTCAATGCCATAAAAGGAACGATAATCGCAAACGGGGTTACAAGAAATGTGATCTCCACACGAACCAACGCACATATTCCTTTTATTTTCCGGACAATCCGTGATAAATCCATAATTCGCCTCCGTACATTCCGGGTGTTTATTTTTCGGTGATCACTGCAATATTGTTATACAGGTCATCTGCGTAAGAATTCATAATATCCGACACTTCACATTCGGGAAGGATCGATATAGCCGATTTTGCATTATTATAAAGAGATGCAGCTTTTTCCTTGCATCTTTCAAGACTGTTGGTTTTTATGATAAGATCGAGTATCTGTTTGATCTGCTTTTTAGTGATCTTCTTTTTAAATGTATCACGAAGTTCCAAAAACTCTGCTTTGCATTCGTCATTCTCGAGCATATAAAGAACCGGAAGAGTATATATGCCGTTCTGGACATCCTGAAATGCCGGTTTTCCGGTAATCTTATCAGATATATAGCAATCCAACAGATCATCATGGATCTGGAACAGTGTACCTATGGTTTCACCGTATGTGGTGACCGCATTAATCACACTTTCGCCGCAGTTGGAGATTGTGGCTCCAATCTTGCAGGCAGTGCGGAACATAGCAGCGGTTTTTCCTTTAATGTTGCTCATGTACTGTTCTTCGGTTATATTCTCATTATACAGCAGGTCGTTCTGTCCGAGTTCTCCATAGCATATGTCTTCGAAAAGATCAAAGTAATGATGAAAATTATCTCTGTCAGCTATAGTAGAATTCTTAAGAGCCGAAAAGATCATAAAATCACCGGCATATACGGCCATTTTTTTCCCGAATTTTTTCTGCACTGATTCTTTTTTTCTTCGCATATCGGCATTATCTATAACATCATCATGAATTAAAGAAGCCAGGTGAACGATCTCTAAGAGAGCGGCATATTCGGTGGAATCTTTGCATTCTTCGCCAAGATGGGAACATAACAGAAGAAATTTCGGTCTTAACATCTTTCCCTGACCGCTCAGAGTCCAATCCATAATCTTTTGCATATTCTGATTCTTGCTGCACAAAATGCGTGCAAGCGTCTCTTTGACTTCTTCAAGCTCCGCTTTTATTATATCTTCCAGCGTATTCATGTTTATTAACTCCAATCTGATACATAATGATTTGTTCGGGTTTTGATATATGTAACGTATCTATATTATCATATATTCATAGCTTACTTCAACCGGAAATCACAGTTTTTTCACAGAATATCCAGGTATTGAACATAATTTATCAGTTATAATGCAGTAATAAATTGATACTATTCAGGGATCTGAAGGGAGTGTGATTCGTATGAAGAAGAGAATGATATATACAGTTGCAGCATTTACGATGGTAGGAGGGCTTGTGCTTACAGGCTGCGGAGGCAGTGACAGTAATGCCGGTAATGTTGAAAATGTGGAGATTAATGACTCGTCGAACGGATCGGAAAGTGAGACCGCGGAAAAAGTTATCATTGATACGGATGATATGTTCACAGAGAGAGATCTAGCAGGTGATTATGATGCGTCTGAGGCTGTCGGTATACGGTTAGCGGATGATAAATCGGAGGCGGATTCGGATAATGTCGACATAAACGGTAATACAATAACCATAAAAGCAGAAGGAGTATATATTCTGTCGGGAACACTCAGTGACGGAATGATCGTTGTGGATGCCGGTGATTCGGATAAAATCCAGCTCGTTCTTGATAATGTGTCGGTAACGAACAGTTCTTCGGCGGCATTATATGTTAAGAAGTCCAATAAGGTATTCGTAACGCTTGCGAAGGATTCGGATAACAGCCTTATTAATTCGGAAGAATTTGCAGCGATTGATGATAATAATATTGACGGTGCCGTATTTGCAAAGGATGACATAACATTCAACGGCACAGGTAAGCTTAATGTCACCTCGGAAGCCGGACACGGGATCGTCGCAAAGGATGATCTGGTTATCGCATCCGGATATTATAACATTGCTTCAGCATCGGAATCTCATGGAATCCAGGCAAAAGACAGTGTCGGGGTTGCCGGAGGAACCATTGAGATTCATGCCGGAAAAGATGGAATTCATTCAGAAAACAGCGATGATACGTCTAAAGGATATGTGTATATTCAGAACGGAGAATTCGCTATTGAAGCCGGAAGTGACGGTATAAGCGCGGGAACGACACTTCAGATAGACGGCGGAAGTGTTAATGTAAGCACTTGTAAGGAAGGTTTGGAAGCAAGGGATATCATAATAAATGATGGTAATATTAATATTACCGCCACAGATGACGGAATCAATGCATCGGACGGAAGCGGAAGCGGCGGCATGGGAGGCATGCCGAACGGAGATATGCCGGACATGGAAAATATGCCGGAAAGACCCGAAGGAGCGCCGCCGGCAAGGCCGGATAGGGATGGTTCGAACGATAACGATTCAGACACATCGGATAATGAAAGCGGAGAAAGGCCTGAGAGACCTGAAGGAATGCCACCCGGTGGACATTTTACAGGTGAGATTCAGGATGTATCACTCACGATAAATGGCGGAACCGTTACAATAGATGCCGAAGGTGACGGACTTGACTCGAACGGAATACTTACTATAAATGGTGGAACAGTATACGTATTCGGTCCGACAAGAGGCGGCAACGGCGCAATTGATTACGCCGAAGATGCGGTTGTGAACGGAGGAACAGTCGTTGCAGCCGGTGACAGCTCAATGGCTGAAGGCTTCACTGAGAATTCTACTCAGGCATTCATATCGACAGGAGTTGATGAACAGTCTGAGGGAGGAACCATTATACTTAAAGATTCATCAGGCAAGGAACTTCTCAATGTTACGACTTCAAAACGATATGATTCGGTTGTTGTCAGCACTCCGGATATGAAAAAAGGAGAAACATATACGCTTGTCACGGGTGATGCCGAAAAGGAAATAAGCGCTGATTAATAACTCTTTATATTATATTTTGTCAGGGTGCATATTTACGGTATAAGTATATATGCACCCTGTTATCTAATTTAAATGTCCTAATTTTGATTCATAATGTACATTCAACCCTATTGCCGTCATCAGTTTTTTTATGATTAAGTTTAACCAAATCAGTTTCATCTTTTTGAATGAAATCATCTTTGCCTTCAATAATCTTTTCGATTGTTGTCTTACTGTAGTCTATTGTTTCTACATTGTCAGAATTATCATTGCTGACATTTACAACCACCCCTTCAGGAACCTGTTCGACAGAAACGTTTATAAATGGTAACATTTTATCGTATTTTGATTTATCAAAAATAATCGGTGAATTATATCGCGGATCAGAATAATCTATCTTTTAAGAATTACTAAAGAATATCAGAGTAGCCAAATGGATACAAAGATTTATTATTTTTCTTATGGTAGCAGTTACTGTAGCAGTCAGTATTTTTTCTGTTATATCATATAGAGAATACAAAATTGATGAAAGAGAACATGAAATATTTGAACAGGAACAGATATGTGTTATACAAACGCTTTTCCCGTGAATACTAACTTACCGCTTTACGACAATGAACATAAAAATTCATATTGATGCTTCTCACTATGTATGGTAGTATACTATAGGGGTTGTAATACCAAGACATTATCATGATTAGGAGAAAAGTATGTCATATTGGGTTGTAGTTGTTGATGATGATGTGATCAATCTTAAAGTAGCCAAATCAATACTTAATAAACATGATATCAAAGCTACCGTTTTGAAATCAGGCAGAGAACTGTTGAGATTCATGCAGAATAATACTCCCGATGTTGTTCTGCTTGATATCATGATGATAGAGATGGATGGTTTTGAGACTTACGAGAAGCTTAGGCAGTTTGAAAATGAACAGAATCGTTTGAATGTTCCCGTCATTTTTCTTACGGCAGAAAAAAGCAGCGTGATCGAAAAGAGAGGGTTGGAGCTGGGAGCAGCAGATTTCATCAGAAAACCATTCAATGCCGATGTTTTGATACAGCGAATCGAGAATACCGTATTCAATTCCGAGAAGATAAAGGAACTTACGGAAGAAGCCGCAATAGACAGACAGACCGGTTTCCTTAATAAGGCCAGTGTGAATAATAAACTGGAAGTTGTCTGCAGGAATTGTGCCGGTGTGCTTGTGATCGTGGATATCGACAGTTTTAAGCTCGTTAACGATATGTACGGGCATGATGCGGGTGATAAGGTGCTCAGTATATTTTCTGATATTCTAAGAAGCAATACCGATCAGGATGATGTTATCGGAAGGATCGGTGGAGACGAATTCATAATGTTCTGCATGAATGTGTCCGATGAATCGATAATAAAGATGCAGATCGAGAGAATGAACGTACAGCTTGTAGTGGAAACGAGGAAGCTTGTCGGAGATGATTTTAAGATCCCTATAGGCGTATCGGCCGGTGTGGTATTTGTTCCCGAGCAGGGTAATGACTACGGTGAGCTGTTCAGAATGGCAGACAAGGCATTGTATTATGTCAAGAAGAACGGTAAGCATGGTTTTTCGATATATGATGACAGAGAAGATCAGAATACATTTTCATATGATAATTGCGGAGAAGATATGGAGCAGCTCTCGAAGATCATGGAAGAGAGAGAAGAACCGAACTGCGCGCTCTGGATCGGACAGAATGCATTTATTAATATATATCGATTCCTGTTAAGATATATACACAGTTATAACGGAGCAGCATACAAGGCAATATTCACGATTCTTCCCGGAAACGGTGAATCGGATGAAGAGAATTTTGCGGGGGTAGCGGAAGAGTTCGGTAATATGCTTAAGAACACGCTTCGAAGAAGTGATATTATGATGCAGAGCAAGACTAATCAGTTCTTTCTACTGCTTCCGGAACTTGTGGAGAAGTATGCTGATAATGTTGTTAACAGGATCATGGAAAACTGGAATAAGATGGAAGAATCAAAAACCGTTAAAGTTGTATATGATATGGAGTTGATAGAGAACCGCAATGAAGAAGAAGCGGAACGAAGAGGAACCGATCAGATACAGAATTAATATATAGATACGGTGTATTAAAAGGAGGATAAGAATTAATATGAAAAGAAGTGTAAGAAGGATTGCCGCTTTTGCACTGGCGGGAATGATGAGCATCAGCATGGTTGCTCCCGTGTCCGATAATGCGGATGCAGCTTCGCTTAAGCTTAACAAGAAGAACATCTCACTGAAGGTCGGACAGACATTCAAACTTCAGGTGAAAGGAAAGAAGGTCTCCAAAGTAAAATGGTCTTCTTCGAAGAAAAAAGTAGCTACAGTCAACAAAAAGGGAGTTGTTAAAGCAGCCGCTCCGGGCAATGCGGTTATCACGGCAAAGGTCAAGGCTAAGAAACTGACATGTAAAGTAAAGATTAGCAAGATGAAAAATGATGTAAAGGCTTCAGAAATACCGGCAGCAACAGAACAGGTTGCAATTCCTACGGCACAGACAACGGTTCTTCCCGCAACGGCAGCACCGGTTCAGACAGCGCCTGTGGCAACATCCACACCCGGTCCAACCGATACGCCGGAGCCTACGCCGACACCCGAATATATGCAGGAAGGCGCATTTGTATATGATAAGCTTGATATATCATGGATAGATCCTGACAAACCAATGATAGCATTTACATTCGATGACGGCCCGGTTGGTGACAAGGATACGGACTACAGCATGAGGATTCAGAAAGTGCTCAAGGAGTACGGATGTCATGCAACATTTAATTACATTACGGGAATAATCAACAGTGACTCAAAGAGGAATGAGATTCTTCAGTCGATGGAGAATGGTAATGAGATCGCCAATCATACTTCCGATTACAAGTCACTGACTGAATATGATGGCGGCAACGGAGCCGGTGACGAGATCGAGAAAGCAAGAGCAGCTCTTGAAGAACTTACGGGAATTACCAATTTCACGCTCAGACCGCCGAACCTTGCATTGAATGATAATGTTAAAAATACAAGTGAAGTTCCTCTTATCGGCTGCAACATTATAAGTAATGACTGGGAGAATGCAACCACCAAGGAACATATCGTTGAAGTGACCAAGGGTGCCAAGGACGGCGATATCGTACTGTTCCACGAGACGATGCAGCATACAGCGGAAGCTGTTGAAGAGCTTGTACCGTATTTTATAGAGGAGGGTTATCAGATAGTATCGGTAGTTGAGTTGTTCGCGGCGAAAGACATTCCGTTATTCGCAGGCAATTATTACAACAAGGCTGAATATCAGCCACCGAGAGATTAATGTAAAAATGTTCCGCTACGCGATGTGACAGTGAATCAGGGCAACCGGTTTTTGAATATTAAAACCGGTTGCCCTTTAACGTTACGCTATTCACAGCTCCCCACAACCCACAGCCCATCCGCTTCGCGTATGTCGCAGCTTCGCTGCTTCCGGCTGTGGATATGAGGGCGGTTCCTGCTTCACAGGAACCTCTTTCACAGCCATACACTGCTTCTTACATGCAAGCATGACGAATCAGTATATGTCTGCGAAATTCTGTGAATAGCAACTCTTTTGGAACAAACACCATATAACACTTGACAACAGTTGCAAGCTGTTATATACTGTTTATCACAGAGGGGATACAACTGAAGGAACAGGGAGATGCGTATGAGAATTATTGTGAACAATTCATCCATGACGCCGATATATGAGCAGATCGCGGGTCAGATCAAGCAGATGATAACTGACGGCGGGCTTGTGAGCGGCACTGCGCTTCCATCGGTAAGGACGCTTGCCAAGGATCTAAGGATCAGTTCGCTCACGGTCAAGAAGTCCTATGACGCGCTTGAAAAAGAAGGTTATGTAATAACCGTTCACGGCAAAGGAACATTTGTTGCCGATACCAATGCGGCTCTTATGGAAGAGGAACACAGGAAGCAGTTAGAGAAAAGAATGGAAGAAGTGATCCGTGAAGGACGTGTATGCGGGTTGTCTGATGAAGAATTAAGAGAACTTTTTGAGATAATACTAACGGGCTGAACGAACAGGATACGGAAGATTATATATAGACACAGAATCAGGAGGTAAGGAAATATGATCAGATTAGACGGGTTGACGAAGAATTATGACAATTTCAGTCTTAATTGTACATTGGAAGTAAAACCGGGCAATATAACAGGACTTGTCGGGGTGAACGGCGCCGGAAAAAGCACCACATTTAAATCAATACTCGGTCTTGTAAAACCGGACGGCGGAAGGATGACCATCTTCGGACGCGAAGTGACCGAACCGTCTCCGGAAGATAAGGAAGATATAGGATTTGTAATGTCCGGAGCATGTTTTTGCGAAGAATTCAATGTTAAGAAAATTAAGAAAATTCTCGAAGCGAGCTATAAGAATTTTGACGGGGAATATTTTGATTCATTATGTGAAAAGTTCAGTATGCCGACTGATAAAAAAACAAAAGAATTCTCTACGGGAATGAAAGCAAGACTTAAGCTTATTACAGCCATGAGTCATAACGCAAAATTGTTGATACTTGATGAACCGACGGCGGGGCTTGACGTACTCGCAAGAAATGAACTGCTTGATATGTTAAGAGATTATACCGATGAGAACAGGTCGGTTCTCATAAGCTCACATATATCAAGCGATCTGGAAGGAATATGCGATGATATATATGTGATACACGAAGGAAGTATCATCCTTCATGAAGAGACGGATGTTATCATTGACGAGTTCGGAATGCTTAAGCTCGATCGCAGACAATATGAAGATATCGATAAGAAACACATTGTGTATGTACTTGAAGGAAATAACGGTTTTGACTGCATCACGGATAACAGACAATTTTATGAGGATAATTATCCGGATATAATAATTGAGAAAGGCTCTATAGACAGTTTTCTGAATGTTGCGGAGAGGGGTGCAAGGATATGAAAGGATTATTTGTAAAGGATCTGGGATATATAGGATTAAGCAAGAGAGTATTCGGAATAATGATGATAATGATAGTATTGGTATTCTTCCTCAGAGACGGGACGGGATCGGATGAATTCGTGATAAGCTTTCTGTCATCGTATATTGCGATAATATTCGGAATGCAGGTTGTCACATCGATATCATATGATGAGCTTAACGGAGGACTTGCATATATTCTCGCGCTTCCCGTAAGCAGGAATAAGTATGTCTACAGCAAATATTTATTAGCGCTTGTAAGTACTTTTGCAGGAGCGCTGATAGGCTATGCGGCATCAATAGTGATAACGGGCTTCGGACCGAAAGGATTTGCTGCGATCGATATTCCGGCTTCGATCGTCGGAACGCTTGCTGTACTCGGTGGAGTGGTAATATTTGCCGACGTTATGATACCGGTTCAGCTCAAATACGGCACGGAAAAAGGAAGGATGGTGCTTTTCATAATAGTTGCCGTTGTGGTAATAGGCAGTATTGCATCGGTAAGAATAGGTAAAATGGCAGGCTACGAGGACTTTGATGATATAATTGTGGAAGTGATGAAGATACTCGAACCTGTAGGTAAGGCAGGAGTTGCTGTTATAGGAACTGCCATCGTTGCCCTTATATCAGCGATATCTATAATGATCAGCCGGAAGATTCTGGCAGGAAAGGAATTTTAAAAACTGCTTTGACCAAATGAACCTTAAAGTGTATAATGTGGCATATATAAGAAAAGGAAAGTTTGAAAAAGCAGGAGTAATAACATGTTAAAACATATATACAAATTGCTTGGACTTATCATAGCATTTGTGGTGGCATTGATGATATTCGGACAGAATATCAGAGAATTGAAGACCGGCGGTGAAGAAAACGACGAGGTAGTGTCTCAAGATGAAGAGGCACTGCCTGTTATTGAGCTTGTCTGTCAGAATTACCATATCAACAGACTGTTCGGATACAGTGGGAATATGGCTGCCGGCTCCATAAGAGAGACGATCACTCCGATCTCCGAGAAAAAAGAATTATCGGTACTTATCGACAAATATAACACCGAGATCAATAAGATGAATTATGAAGTAAGACTCGTGACAACAGGTGAACTTATTGATTCCGGTGCTGTCAGTGTGTTTGATACCGACAAGAATGATAATATGTCGGTGAAGCTCGATTTTGATGTTAATTTTCTGCCGAGTACCGAATATACTCTGAAACTTACTCTTGTTACGGATGTCAGCAAGAAGATCAGTTATTATACGAGATTAAAATATTATCCCGAAAACAGTAATTACAAAGCAAAGCTTGATTTTGTCAAAAGTCTTCATGAGATGACAAAAGAAAAAGATGAGAAGTTGTCTTCCTACATTGAATCCAATCCTGCAGCCGATAACACATCATTTGCATATGTGGATATTAATTCAAGTTTCTATAATATAACATGGGGAGATCTGTCTCCGGTCGAACTGACCGATATCGTGCCTGATATAAAAGAATACAATATGGAGACGGCGTCGATATCACTTGTTTATTTTGCAAAGATGGAAGTGCCGTCGGGATTCGAGACATATTATGTTAAAGAATATTACCGCGTAAAATATTCTGAAGGACGTGCTTATCTGCTGTGGTTCGAGAGATCTGTAGAGGCCGAATACGATGTCCTTCTTACAAGTGTCAAGAAGAATCAGCTTAAGATCGGCATAAGCCAAACCAAAGATATCCAGTTAATGACCAATAATTCCAATACAAGACTCGCATTTGTAAGGAATAATAATCTGTATGAATATGATTTTACAGAGAACAGGATAAAGAATATATATTCCGGTTATATAAGCGGAACGGATTATGTTCACAAATTGTACAGGCAGCAGGATATCAATATTCTCTCAATTGATGAAGAGGGTAACATCTGTTTTGCGGTCTACGGATATATCGCTCACGGCGCGTATGAAGGAAAAGTGGCGGTGGTTCTGTACAGATACAATATGACTGATAATGTAATAACCGAACTGTTATATATTCCATTTGAGATGACTTATCAGATGTTACGGCACGAATTCGAGAAGAATTGCTATATCAATGCGGGTGATGTGTTCTATTTTTCAATCAATAACAGTATATATTCCTACAGTATCATTACCGATAAGCTCACATGTATCGTGGAAGGACTTAAGGAAAATGAGTACACTGTAATTCCGGAAACTCATTCCTATGTATGGGAAGCGGAGATAGAGGGCGATCATGCGCACAAACTTGTGATGCTTAATATGGATACAGGTGCGCAGACCAACATGTATCCGCCGGAAGACGGCTATATCAAGCTTATCGGAGTAATCGGTTCAAACGTTGTGTACGGCATCGGAAAAATGTCCGATATCGGTTCGACCGCCGAAGGTGTCGAGATTGAAGCGCTTAAGAAAGTTGAGATCGCAGACGAGAACGGAAGCGTTGTAAAATCCTACAAGAAAAAAGGTTATTATGTTGTTGAAGCGAGAATAGAGGACAATGTGGTATATCTGGACAGATGTAAAAAATCTGCCAAAGGTTATGTTGCCGCGTCCGGTGATAATATTATAAATCGCAGCAAAACGACAGTTAAGCAGGTTAATCTTACTTCGCGTGTAACCAAAAAAGCTCTTACCGAATGGTATATAGATCTGCCTTCATCGGTAGATATTGAGAAGGCTCCCGATTATTCAACGGTAAGTGATTATCTTGTGACTGAAGAGCATCCGATATACCTTGATTACGAAACAAATCAGTTGAGATATTACGTATATGCCAAAGGCGAGATAAAAGCAGCATATAATTCTCCGGCAGAGGCCATTGTATATGCAGACAGCGAACAGGGAGTCGTCATTGCAAATAACAATCAGGTTATATGGGAAAGAGGCGGACGTTATAATTCCCACATTGTGGCCGGAATTACCGAGATCAAGGCGTCGGGCGGAGTATCAAGCATGGAGGCGTGTGCTCATATGCTGTTGAGCGCGGTGCATGTATCAACCGATTCGGGTGATATTAAGAAGAATAATAAGTCGATATTTGACATTCTTAATTCTTATGTGGATAATGCCGTGAATCTTACGGGCTGTACATTTGATGAGGTGCTGTATTACGTCAGCGGCGACAGACCGGTAATAGGAATGACCGATTCGAATCATGCAGTCATAATAACGGCATACACGACTACGATGGCAACGATATATGATCCCGAGAAGGGAACATCGGAGAATATTCCGCATCTGAATGCGTCATCGATGTTTGAAAAAGCAGGCAACGTGTTTATAAGTATAGCGAGGTGAAGTTATGGATAGCAGGATAAAAAAACTGGCAGACATTCTTGTTAATTTTTCAATGGAAGTAAAAAAAGGCGATAAAGTCTATGTGGATTACAAAGGTGCCGATACGGAACCCCTGGCAAGACAGGTAATTAAAAATGTATACGCGGCGGGTGGGATCCCTTTTCCTCATTACACCAATATGAGAGTGCTCAGGGAGACCCTGCTTGGATGTACGGAAGAACAGCTTAAGTTAATGGCGGATCTTTCCTGCAAGGAGATGGAACAGATGGACTGTTATGTGGCAATACGCGGCTCCGAAAATGTTGCGGAGCTTTCAGATGTTCCCATGGAAAAAATGAAACTGTACGATACTTTGTACAACAAGCCTGTTCACAGCGATATCAGAGTCAAGAATACAAGATGGGTCGTATTGAGATATCCGAATGCCGCTATGGCACAGCTTTCCAATACAAGCGTGGAAGCGTTCGAAGATTTTTATTACGATGTATGCACCCTCGATTACAGCAATATGGAAAAAGCCATGCAGCCTTTAAAAGAGCTCATGGAAAAGACGGATAAAGTAAGGCTGGTGAGTGGTAACGGCACTGACCTTACTTTCTCGATAAAAAATATACCTGCAGTCCCATGCGCAGGACGTATGAATATTCCGGATGGCGAGATATTTACCGCGCCCGTGAAAGATTCGGTTAACGGTGTGATATGTTATAATGCGCCGTCGTTATATCAGGGAACCACATTTGAGAATGTGAGGCTTGAATTCAAAGACGGCAAGATAGTAAGTGCAACTGCCAACAATACCGACAAATTAAATGAGATACTCGATACGGACGAGGGTGCAAGATACGTCGGAGAATTTGCAATAGGCGTTAACCCTTATGTTACAACGCCTATGAAAGATATTCTGTTTGATGAAAAGATCAGAGGATCGATCCATTTTACGCCGGGAGACAGTTATGACGAAGCACCTAACGGCAATTCTTCATCGGTTCACTGGGATCTGGTGCTCATTATGACTCCGGAATACGGCGGAGGCGAGATATATTTTGATGACGTTCTTGTAAGAAAAGACGGCTTGTTCGTGCTTCCGGAACTTGAAGTATTGAATCCGGAGAATCTGAGCTAGACAGCTATGTTAAGAAAGGATATCTGCCATGAATCTTCCTGAGAATTTTGTGCGAAGAATGAAAGAACTTCTTGGAAATGAATATGAGGATTTTCTTGCAAGCTATGATGAACCGAGACATTATGGCTTAAGAGTCAATACTTCGAAGATATCCTGTGAGGAATTCGAGAAGATATGTCCGTTTGAGATTAAGAAGATTCCATGGATTCCAAACGGATATTATTATAACGGTGAAGACCAGCCTGCAAAGCATCCTTACTATCATGCAGGCTTATATTATCTTCAGGAGCCGAGTGCCATGACGCCGGCATCAAGGCTTCCTGTAGAACCGGGAGAAGCGGTGCTTGATCTGTGTGCAGCACCCGGAGGAAAGGCTACGGAACTTGGAGTTAAGCTTGCCGGAAGCGGAGTTCTCGTTGCCAATGATATCAGTAATTCGCGGGCGAAGGCGCTTCTAAAAAACATTGAATTGTTCGGAATAAGCAATCCGTTTGTTGTCAGTGAGAATCCTTCGAAGCTTGCGGGATATTTTGAAGGATATTTTGACAAGATACTGCTTGATGCACCGTGTTCGGGAGAAGGGATGTTCAGAAAAGATCCAGCGGTCATGAAAAGCTATGAACAAAATGGTGTGGATTTTTACGCAAAACTTCAGCGTGAGATAATAATCCCTGCAGTCCGCATGCTTAAGCCGGGAGGAATGATGCTTTATTCAACCTGTACATTCTCACCGGAAGAAGATGAGCAGGCAGTGTTGTATCTGCTTGATAACTGTCCGGATATGGAGCTTGTGGATATGGAGGACTATGAAGGTTTTGGAAGAGGGATTCCGGGTGCGGATATCAATATAAAAAAATGTGTCCGCATCTGGCCGCACAAAATGGGCGGTGAGGGACATTTCCTTGCGCTTCTTCGTAAGAAAGCTCCATATGAGAAGGAAGCCGGAATAAAGACGGTTGGTGTTTCATATGCAGATAATAATTCCGACAGCAGGATGATGACCGGAACTTTTGAAGAAGGATATAATAATATCGGGAATAATATCAAAAAAAATACTCTGAAAAAATATCAGAAAAACAATAAAAATATCAATAAAAAAAATGCTTCTTCCGAGGCATCCGGTATTGATAATTTCTTTGAGTTTGCAAAGGCTCTCGACCGGGATATCGATAATGACAGACTTGAACTTCAGGGCGAGAGATTATTCCTCATGCCTGAGGGAATGCAGGGACTGAAAGGACTTCGTTTCTTAAGGAACGGTCTGTTCCTCGGAAGCTGCCTGAAGGGAAGGTTTGAACCGTCACAGGCACTTGCGATGGCAATCGGCAGAGGTGAATATAAGAATACAGTCTCATTTCCGGCAGATGATGAGAGGGTAACCCGTTATCTCAAGGGTGAGACTATAACTCTGAATGAAAATGAAACTGTATCAAAAGGCTGGAACCTTATATGTGTCGATGGCTTTCCGCTCGGATGGTGCAAGGCGAACGGCCGGACACTCAAGAATAAGTATCACAGCGGCTGGAGACTTATGTGAGAAAATATTCGATCACTCCTGCTTCATTACTTTCTCAAAACGGAACATTCCATCGTGTTCGTCATCGGAATTCTCCGAAGGATAATTGGGATCGGGATGCTTCGAATTGAAGAATTCCACTATATGAAATCCAAGGCAGTTAACATAAAAATGAATATTGCGTATCTCAAAATAAGGAGTGCAGGTTTCCCATACTTCTGTCTCGGGATGAAGGGCTTCGATCTCCCACCATGCTGCCTGCCCGATACCCTTACTGTGCTCATTCGGCGCAATGAACATTATCTCAAGCTCATTATGATTGGTTTCGGGATCAATGTGGACAATGATCCCACCCACATTCCTTTTGCCCAATACGATCCTGTATGTTTCGGAATAGGGATCATCAATACAGCGTTCAATAGTCTCTCTTGATATGATCTCACCGTCTTCTTCAAAGTGGTCATCACGGAGACCGAATTCTTCCATTGCGCCGTATTTGAATGCTTCCTGATTGTCTTTTATGAATTGCTCCCTGTCATATCGCTTCAGGGGGATGAGTCTGATCCGTTCTTCATCAGCAGAGTTGTTCATTTCCAAAACCTCCGGGTGAGTTGGCTGCGTGTTTTTTTCGTTTTGCAACCCTCACAATGTTATCATTCATTGTACCATGGCGGACGTTTTTATTCCATAGTGATTTTAAGTTGTTTTGAATTTTAGTTTGTTTACAATTACAGCGCATTCTGATATAATTTAATGAACTGAAGTGGTGCATGATGATTGAGCAGGAATTAGTTTGGTATGGTAATAAGGAGATGGTTATATGGGGGAAAATGTTAATTCAACTGACAGTAATGAACTGTCAAACGGTGAGGCTGCATACAGAATGCCGCTTATCGGTGATAAGGCGCCTGAGTTTCGTGCAATGACAACGAAAGGAAAAATTAATTTTCCGGAGGATTACAAAGGATCGTGGGTTGTATTATTTTCACATCCGGCAGACTTTACGCCGGTGTGTACGACGGAATTCATCGCATTTTCAAGTATGGAGAAGGAATTCGAGGCGATTGATACGAAGCTCATCGGTCTTTCGATAGACTCGCTTCATTCACATCTTGCATGGGCAAAGAGTATTGAGGGTATTAAGTGGAAAGATCATGAGAATGTTGTTGTTCCGTTCCCTATAATCGCGGACATCAGCATGAACGTCGCCAAAAAATACGGCATGCTTCAGACCGTTGCCAATACACAGACTGTTCGCGCCGTATTTATAATAGATCCGGAAGGAATTATCAGAACGATATTGTATTATCCGATGTCGACCGGACGTAATATGGCAGAGATCAAGAGGATCATCGAATCGCTGCAGCTTCATGACAGGGAGAATGTATCGACTCCTGCGGACTGGATGCCCGGTGATGATGTGGTTATGCCGGCGCCGTTAACACTTGAAGAGGCGGAGCGTCGCAAGACGGAAAATGACGGCTCGATCGAAGTTCTTGACTGGTATCTTGCAATGAAGAAGATGTGAATATATATGAGGAGGAAGGTTTATGGACAACAAAGCGCTATATAAGTTAAGTTACGGGGTTTTTATGCTTGCAACAAAAAGCGGCGACAAAGTGAACGGGTGTATTACGAATACCTGCATTCAGGCAGCCAATTCTCCGGTAAGGGTTGCGATATCGGTTCTTAATTCCAACTATACCTGCGACCTTATAAAAGAAAGCGGAGTATTTGCACTCAGCCTGTTGGATCAGACATGTGCGTTCGAGACGATCAAACATTTCGGTTTCCAATCGGGAAGAGACGTGGATAAGTTTGCTAATCTTAATGTACCGGTTGATGATAACGGAATTCCTTATCTCGGTTGGGGAACATGCGCAGTGATCAGCGCTAAAGTCGTGGACAGTATGGATCTTGGAAGTCATACGCTGTTCATTGCGGAAGTTACGGACGCAAAGCGTCTTAGTGACAATGAACCGTTAACATATGCATATTATCAGGATAACGTGAAACCAAAGCCCGAGAAACCTGTCGAAGACAGAAAGATCAAGGGATGGAGATGTAAGATATGCAATTATGTGTATGAAGGAAGCGAGCTTCCGGACGACTTCTTATGTCCGACATGCGGACACGGAAAGGAAGACTTTGAACCTATATTTGAGTAGCGGGCAGATATGACTTGGACACATATGTGAGGATGACCGGCGGATAAGGGATGTTTGAGTACCTGTGTTGCCGGAAGATGAGGAACGAAGCAGGAGCGGTATGCTTATGAATGTCGGATCCTGAATAATAAGAAAAATGATTAGAAAAATGAGGAGATAGATTATGTCACTGGCACAGATATTTGCAGTTGTTATTTTTGTATCAATGTTTATACTGATCGTTACCGAGATCATAGAAAAGCAGTACACAACACTATTGTGCGGTCTGTTAACAATAGTACTTGTATTCGGTATCGGAATGCAGTCATTTGATGCCGTAAGAGAAACGGTCAATGTTGAAAAGATATTCACTTTGGAATTCTGGTATGCGCCGCATGAAGCTGAAGAAACTTCGACTGAAGGCACAGCGGAAGATAAGAAGGATGAGGCTTCCGCTGATGAAACGGCCGTTGATGCCGGCAATGAATCTGCCGAAGCAGAAGGCGGAGAGAACGGAATAAGCTGGGCAACTATAATCTTCCTTTTCGGAATGATGGTCATGGTTGAAGGAATGGCAAGAGTCGGCTTCTTCCGCTGGCTGTGTATGGAAATAGCCAAGCTCGTAAAATATAAGGTAATACCTATCCTTTTAACATTCATGGTATTGTCATTTATATTATCAATGTTCATCGACAGTATTACGGTAATACTGTTCCTTGCATCCGTAACGATCGAACTTGCAACACTTTTAAAATTCAATCCGGTCATGATGATCCTTGCGGAAGTGTTCTGTGCGAATCTCGGAGGTTCGGCAACAATGTGCGGAGATCCGCCGAATATTATCGTCGGAACTTCACTCGGATATTCATTCATGGATTTTGTAATGAATACCGGACTTGTGGCACTGATCAGTTTTGTTGTGATAATCATATATTTCTACTTTATATGCAGGAAAGCGCTTACGCCTCATGGTGAAGTTGATACGTCATCATTGCCGGATCCGAAGAGCGCTATCACCGACAAGCAGGGATTTATTATAAGTTGTGTAATATTCGGTATTGCGGTAATACTTCTTGTGACTCACGCACAGACAGGACTTTCCGTGGCGACCATAGGCGTGTTCATCGCCATTATCACCCTGATCATGGCACCAAAATATATCGGTGAGATACTTAAGCATGTTGATTATAAGACATTGCTGTTCTTTATAGGACTCTTCATAGTTGTAGGAGGTCTTGAGCAGACGGGAATACTCGTAATGATAGCCAATTTCATAGGTGAGATATCGGCGGGTAATTTCTATGTAATGATCGCGATCATAATATGGGTATCAGCAATATGCTCGGCATTTGTCGATAATATTCCATTTGCGGCCACTATGATACCGATCATTCAGTCGCTGTCACAGACTCAGGGTATTCACCTTGATACTCTCTCATGGACGCTTGCAATGGGAACAGATGTCGGAGGTTCGGCAACACCTATCGGAGCATCGGCTAACGTTGTAGGCGTGGCTAAGGCTAACCAGGCCGGCCATCCGATAAGATGGGGCAGATATTGCCTCGCTATGGCGCCGGCTACGATAATAACAGTAACCATATCGATGTTATACATATATATCAGATATCTATAATAATTCCTTACCGGAAAGACGTGACATAATATGAAAGAGATCATACAGGAAAAATTATCAGGGGAAAGAGCATTATTTCATACCAGGGGAGCGATCATAAAAGATACGATATTCCATGACGGAGAATCGCCTCTTAAGGAAAGTAGCGACATTGAATTATTCAATTGTATGTTCAAATGGAAATATCCCCTGTGGTATTGCAATAATGTGAAGGTTCATGACTGCGTCTGGTTCGAGATGGGCCGCGCAGGCGTGTGGTATACAAACAATATCTGTATTGAGAATTCTCTTATTGAGGCTCCCAAGAATTTTCGAAGATGTGACGGGATCACACTTGATAATGTATCGATTCCCAATGCGTCCGAGACGTTATGGCATTGCAAAAATGTAAAGCTTGATAGTGTTACGGCAAAAGGCGATTATTTTGCGATGAACAGCAGTGATATGGAAGTGAATGATCTGTCGTTGTACGGTAATTATTCATTTGACGGAGCTAAAAATATCGTGATAAGGGATTCGAAACTTCTGTCCAAAGATTCATTCTGGAACAGCGAGAATGTGACCGTATATAATTCATTCATATCAGGGGAATATCTCGGTTGGAATGCGAAGAATCTGACTTTGATCGATTGTACGATCGAGAGTCTGCAGGGATTGTGTTACATTGAGAATCTTGTTATGAAAAACTGCAAGCTGGTGAACACTACACTGGCATTCGAATATTCAACAGTGGAAGCTGACATATGCAGCCATATTGACAGTGTTCTTAATCCGTCCGGCGGATTCATCAGGGCACAGTCCATCGGAGAACTCATACTTGAGAAAGATAAGATCGATCCGGAGAAGACGAAGATCACGGTAGGGTAAGGCAGCAGATAGCCGGGCTACAGGCGCATAAGGCGGTAGGTAGCCGGTCGATAGGCGCGTAAGGCAGCCGGCAGCCGGTGACAGGTTCACAGGCAACCGGGGCCGATATGTCAGATAGGAGAATACGACACATGTATAATTTTGATAAGATAACCGACAGGCGCGGTACCGCTTCACTTAAGTGGGATATCCGTGAAAATGTGCTTCCCATGTGGGTTGCGGACATGGATTTTGAGACTGCGCCGGAGATAACGGAAGCCATCAGAAAAAGGGCAGATCACGGTGTGTTCGGATATTCGATAATACCGGATGAATGGTACGGCGCCTACATGGGCTGGTGGAAAGACAGGCACGGTCTTGACATTGATAAGGAATGGCTTATATTCTGTACCGGTGTTGTTCCGGCACTGTCGAGTATTGTGCGAAAGCTTACCACTCCGGGCGAGAGGATACTGATCCAGACACCTGTATATAATATATTTGTCAATTCAATAGTTAATAACGGCAGGTTCGTTGTTGAGAGCCCGCTTATATATGAGGACGGCTCATACAGAATGGATCTTGAAAGGCTTGAGAGAGAACTTGCCGATCCTCAGACCACGATGATGTTTTTGTGTAATCCCCAGAATCCCGGCGGGATAATATGGGATAAAGATACGCTTGCAAGGGTTGGTGAGATGTGTGCTGCCAATAACGTACTTGTTGTGGCGGACGAGATCCACTGCGATCTTACGGATCCCCGAGAAGAATATATCCCATTTGCGTCGGTGTCGGAAGTGTGCAGGAACAACAGTATCACATGCATGTCGCCAAGCAAGGCATTCAATCTGGCGGGGCTTCAGTCTGCGGCTGTAATGGTTCCCGATCCGGTCATAAGGCATAAGGTTGACAGAGGACTTAATACCGATGAGGTTGCAGAGCCCAATGCATTTGCGGTTGCAGCGACTGTTGCCGCATTTACAAAAGGCGGTATGTGGCTTGATGAATTAAGAGAATATATCTATAGTAATAAATGTATAGTAAAAGACTTTCTAAAAAATGAGATACCGTCAGTAAGACTTGTACCGTCCAAAGCAACCTATCTGCTCTGGATCGATTGCAGGGATGTGACTGATGACAGTAAAGATCTTGCATGGAAGATAAGAAAGAATACCGGCCTGTTCTTATCAAACGGTGTTCAATACGGTAAGAACGGTGAAGGTTTTATAAGAATGAATATTGCATGTCCGAAAGATTTGCTAAAGGACGGGCTTGACAGATTCAAAAAAGGAATTGATATGTATCAGGAGGGAGAATAATGGCTAGTACACATATATCATTCGAAGTATTTCCACCCAAAAAAGACAGTGATTTCTCTACAGTATACGAGGTCGTAAAAGATCTTGCAGTGACTGTGCCGGATTACATCAGTGTCACATACGGGGCAGGCGGAAGCCAGTCAAAGAAGACTGTTGAGATCGCTTCGTACATACAGAACAAACTGAATGTTGAAGCAGTTGCGCACATGACCTGTGTTGGAAGTACGAAGGAGAGTATTGCAAAGCTGTGCAGTGAACTAAAAAATGAAGGAGTTAAGAATATTCTCGCACTGCGCGGTGACAGACCGAAAGATATGTCCGATGAACAGTATGATCGCAGGGAATTTTTATATGCTACCGATCTGATAAGCATGCTTAAAGAAGAGGGCGGCTTTCATATTATGGCGGCCTGCTATCCCGAGAAGCACTTTGAAGCATTCAGTAAGGAAGCTGATCTTAAGCATATGAAAGAGAAACAGGATCTTGGAGTTGAACATTTTATCACACAGTTGTTCTTTGATAATGATTTCTTCTATGATTTCAGGGAGAGAGCCGCAAAAAAAGGAATAACGGCGCCGATACATGCGGGGATCATGCCGATAACTTCCGCAAAGCAGATAGGAACTTCAATATCACTGTCGGGTTCATCGGTTCCAAAGATGTTATCCGATATAATCGCAAGATACGGAGAAAGTCCCGAAGACATGTACAAAGCCGGAATCGATTATGCGATAAGGCAGATCAAGGATCTGCAGGAAAATGATGTGTATGGTGTGCACATATATACAATGAATAAGCAGGCGATCGCAAAAGAGATTGAGAGTGCGATCAGTTAGAATGTTCCCTGGTATGAACCGGAACAGTTGGATCATAATATGACAGAGAATAGAAATGAAACAGATTATATATCGTTATACGAACGTCTGAAAGCCCATAATGAGGAGGGCATATACCCATTTCATATGCCGGGGCATAAAAGGTATGCCGGAAAAGCTCCGGTCATCGATCCGTATGGTATAGATATTACGGAGATAGACGGTTTTGATGATCTTCATCATCCCGAAGGCTGTATCATGGAAGCCGAGGAGCGTGCCGCTAAGCTGTACGGAACATTTAAGACATATTATCTTATTAACGGTTGCACAGGCGGAATACTTGCGGCAATATCAGCATGCTGTGGAAGGAAAGACGGCATACTAATTGCCAGAAATTGTCATAAGGCTGTCTATAATGTCGTGATGATCAACAGGCTGAGACCGTATTATGTATGGCCGGAACGTCATGTCATAACTCCCGCTTCCGTAAAAGAAGCCCTTGAGGAACATGATGATATCGGCTGTGTTGTAATAACTTCACCCACATATGAGGGTTATACATCTGATATATCTGAAATTGCTGACATTGTTCATGAATACGGGATAACTCTGATAGTTGATGAAGCTCACGGAGCTCATTTTCCATGGAGTGATATGTTCCCCGAAAGCAGCATAAAACTTGGTGCAGACATTGTAATACACGGCATTCATAAGACACTTCCGTCGCTGACTCAGACAGCCCTTCTTCACGTATGTTCGGACAGGATAGACCTTACAGAGATAAGAAGATATCTGTCGGTGTATCAAAGCAGTAGTCCATCGTACGTGCTTATGGGATCTATAGATCATTGCCTTGAATATATAAGAAATGACATGACAGCCTATGACGCTGCGGCAGTAAATGGTGGTACCGGAATATGTGACACGGATCACTCAGAAAGTGATTACAGAAGATATACGGCAAAGCTAAGACGTTGCTACGAACAGCTCGCAGAGCTTAAGAATCTGTACGTTCTTCCATGGGGAAGTGACAGAGATGCATCGAAGATCGTTATATGTACAGACAGGGTGGAAATCGACGGCCTTCAGTGTTATAATATTCTCCGCCATACATATGATATGCAGCCGGAGATGTATTCCGCGGAGCATGTGATCCTTATGACAAGTGTATGGGATAGCGATGATTCTTATGACAGACTTGTACAGGCGCTTAAGGAGATTGACGGGGGGCTGGATAGCAGAGTGAGCGAAGATCCGGAGGAAGCTGTAAGCTCAGGTACAGATGTCAGGACAACGGATAAGACTTACCGGTATCCACATAATGAGACGGTTACCGATATACACAGTGCGGTACATGCTGACAGTATGGATATTATATTTGAAGGATCGGCAGGATATATATCCTGTGATATGGTTTATCTGTATCCGCCGGGAATCCCTTATATAGTTCCGGGAGAGAGGATCAGCGCAGAGTGCGTAGGACTTCTTGACATTTACAAAAAAAGAGGATACGCGGTAAAGGGTATGGCAGATATGGAAGGAAGGCTTATAAGAGTAATGAAATAACGGCATAAGGCATCAAGGATGGAATGATTATGATATATGTTATAATGGGTAAGAGCGCAACCGGTAAAGATACGATATTTGATATATTGACTCACAATGAAGAACTTGGTCTTACAAGACTTGTTATATATACGACCCGTCCGATAAGGACAGGCGAGATTGAAGGACATCAGTATCATTTTGTGGATGAAGCAAGAATGGAAAGTCTTGATAAGGCGGGATTGATAGTTGAACACAGGCAATATGATACTGTCCATGGAATATGGCATTATTTTACCGTGGATGACAATGAGGATATCAGGAAAAAAGAATCACGCTATGCGATGATAGGAACGCTTGAAGCGTACGAGAAACTGAAGGATTACTACGGCGGGGAACTTGTGGTGCCGATATATATTGAGACAGACGATCATGACAGGTTATGCCGTGCGATCAATCGTGAGAAAGAACAGGCAAGTCCGAATTATGCGGAAGTATGTCGAAGATATCTTGCCGATGAAGAAGATTTTTCGGAAGATAAGCTTGTCTGTGCAGGTATTGACAGGCGTTACAGAAACAATGTATTACAAGAGTGCATTGATAATATCTGTAATGACATAAAAAAACATTAGGTATACAACCCTGAATGTGTTATACTTGAAGAAAGGGGTGGATATATGGATATTAAGGTTAACCAGCTTCAGCAGGTCAATCAGCCTGAATTCAAGAATACGGTACAGGAATCCGACGGCTCATTTAAGTTTACTCTCATAAGTAATATTGAGGAACAGGGACTGCATGACCGTCTTATGATCATGATGGAAGACATAACCCAGCAGGGAAAGAGGCTGGGCAAGCATATGGATGTCAGGGACATGAAGAGATACCGAACCCTGATAAAGGAATTCATGAATGAGATAGTAAGCAGATCTCATGAATTTACAAGAGAGAATTTTCTCGACAGAAAAGGACGGCATCGTGTGTACGGAATGGTCCGGCTTGTGGATGAGAAGCTTGATGAACTGGCACAGGAACTTCTTAATGATGAGAAGGATGCCATAACTATTCTGGCAAGGATTGATGAGATAAGGGGAATTCTGCTTGATATACTGACCTGATCGTTGCTTATATTATAAGAATTCCATCTGGAAAGCAAATATTCCGTCGGTTGTTTTTATGATATTATTAGGTGACGAACAGTTTAATATTTTTAAGAGAAAGGGCACGTTATGAACGGATATGATAATGTAGTCGGACAGGTACAGATCAAAGATTTTATTAAAAAATCCGTATGCAGGAATAAGATATCACATGCATATATATTTAACGGTGAGAAAGGCGGAGGCAGGAATAAGCTTGCGAGGCTTTTTGCTGCCACACTTCAATGCACGGGAGAATATGATGAATGGAATATCGAATCATTCAGCAAGCCCTGCGGAAAATGCCGTTCCTGCCTTCAGATGGAAAGCGGCAACCAGCCTGACGTTATAACCGTTACTCATGAAAAGAGTACAATAGGCGTTGATGATATAAGGGATCAGGTTAATAACAGTGTAGGGATCAAGCCTTATGCCGGTCCGTACAAGATATATATAATCCCGGAAGCCGATAAGATGACTGAGCAGGCTCAGAATGCGCTTCTTAAGACTATAGAGGAACCGCCCGAGTATGCGGTAATAATGTTGATCGTTGAGAGCATAGGTTCGCTGCTACCGACGATCCTTTCAAGGTGTGTACAGCTTAATATGAAGCCTCTGTCGGAGACCGAGATCGTTGATTATCTTATGAAGAATTGTAAGATCCCGGATTATATGGCGCAGGCAAGTGCATTATTTTCACAGGGCAATATAGGAAAAGCTATACGATATGCGACTGATGAAGATTTTATAGAGATCAAAGACATAGTGATCAAATCATTAAAAGTTCTTGATAATAAAAGAGTTGACGAGCTGCTTGATATTGTAAGACAGTTCAAAGACGAGGGATATAATATTGAAGATTATCTTGATATTGTAATGCTCTGGTACAGGGATATATTGCTATATAAGGCAGTGAAAGATCCTTCAATGGTTATGTTCAAGGAAGAAGCAAGAGCTATAGACAGGCAGGCAAGAGTAAGAAGTTATGAGGATATAGAGAGCTGCTTAAAGGCTGTTGACAAAGCCAAGCAGAGACTTAATGCCAATGTTAATTTTGATATAACGATGGAATTGCTGCTTATAACATTAAAGGAGATATCATAGATGGTAAAGGTAATAGGAGTAAGATTCAGAAGAGCGGGAAAGGTATATTATTTTGACCCGGGAAATAAGGAGATAACAAGGGGGCAGCATGTAATTGTTGAAACAGCCAGAGGAGTTGAGTACGGCGAGGTTATTCTCGGCAACAGAGAGATCGAAGAGGAAAAGATCGTTCAACCCCTTAAGCCTGTAATAAGGATAGCAACAAAAAAGGACGATAAGCAGGAAGCTGATAACCGTATCAAGGAAAAGGAAGCATTTAACATATGTCTTGAAAAGATCGCCCAGTTCGGGCTTGAGATGAAGCTTATCGACGTTGAATATACATTTGATAACAACAAAGTATTATGTTACTTTACAGCAGACGGAAGAGTTGATTTCAGGGAGCTTGTTAAGGCTCTGGCAGCAGTATTCCGCACAAGAATAGAACTGAGACAGATCGGTGTAAGAGATGAGACCAAGATACTCGGAGGTATAGGAATCTGCGGAAGAGTATTATGCTGTAACAGTTTTCTGTCGGAATTCGCACCGGTGTCGATCAAGATGGCGAAGGAACAGAACCTCTCGCTCAATCCGACCAAGATATCGGGAATCTGCGGAAGACTTATGTGTTGTCTGAAGAATGAAGAAGAAGCTTACGAGGAACTCAACAAGACACTTCCCAACGTAGGGGATTTCGTAAGAACATCCGACAATCTCAAAGGTGAAGTTCAAAGCGTGAGTGTTCTGAAGCAGAGAGTCAAGGTTATAGTCACTGTTGACAACGATGAGAAGGAAGTAAGAGAATATCATGTAAGCGAGCTTAAGTTCAAGCCCAAGAGACGCAAGGATAATGCTCAGATGGATGAGGAACTCAAGCAGCTTGAGCTTCTCGAGAAAAAAGAGGGAAAGTCCAAGCTTGACGAGTAAGCCGGGATGGGAGTGTATCTTTTATAGAATGTTGAACATTTAAAAGATATTGTTTTTTGAGGAATTGTGTCGATGGATAGTGATGATAATTATGAAAAAATGAGAACCCCGGATATTATTATAAGACCGGGAGAGCGCATAGACGACCTGCAGCGAAATAATTACAGAATAATACAGAATCCCGAGAAGTTCTGCTTTGGAATGGATGCAGTACTTCTCTCCGGATTTGCAAATGTAAAAAAGGGAGAAACCGTACTGGACATGGGAACCGGCACCGGCATTCTTCCTATTCTTTTAGAGGCAAAGACTGAGGGAAGTCATTTTACGGGACTGGAGATACAAAAAGAGAGTGCGGATATGGCAAGAAGAAGTGTTGCAATGAACGGGCTCGAAGAAAAGATAGACATTGTATGCGGCGATATAAAAGAGGCGGTTGATCTGTTCGGGTCATCATCATATGATGTGATAGTCTCCAATCCTCCTTATATGATAGAACAGCATGGACTAACCAATCCGGATTCACCGAAAGCCATTGCAAGACATGAGATCGCATGTACGTTAAATGATGTGATAGCTAACGGTGCTTCGATATTAAGACCGGGCGGAAGATTTTTCATGGTTCACAGACCGTTCAGACTTGTTGAGATATACAGATGTTTTACCGACCACGGACTGGAACCCAAGCGTACGAGATTCGTATATCCTTATGCCGATAAAGAGCCTTCCATGGTGCTTATTGAAGCCGTAAGGGGCGGAAAACCAAGGATAACGATCGAGAAGCCGCTCATAATATATGATAACGAAGGACAATATACGGAAGAGATCAGGGAGAAGTACGGGTTCTGAAAGTTGAGGCGACATATATGAAACCTATCAACATATACGCACTTACAAGACTTAAAGATCTGATGAGGCTTGAACGACTAGAAAGACAGATGTCGAAAAGAGCCGGATTTCTTAAGATCAAACCCTGGGAGATAGAGGGGTTAAGGGAACTCTGCGCCCATTTGAGAGAAGAGATTGAAGGGGCGGAAAGTTTGGAATTCTATTATTCATTTTCAATGCCAAAGCTCGGCAAAGAATTCGATCTGTTAAGAATAAATGACGGAATAGTCGTCAATATAGAATTAAAGAGCGGTGAAGTATCCGACGAAGTTATACAAAAACAGCTCATTCAGAATAAGTATTACCTTGCCACGCTTGGAAGAAATATGTATTTTTATACGTATATCAGCAAAACCGACAGACTTGTAAGGCTTTCTAACAGCGGCAAGCTTGTAGATACAATGTGGGAAGAGCTTGCGATGGTTTTGGACAGGCAGAAGGATTGCTATGACGGTAATATTGAGGAATTATTCAAGGAAGACAGATATCTTATATCGCCGCTTACGGATCCGGGACGTTTTCTTCGAAGAGAATATTTTCTGACGTCACAGCAGAAGGATATTGAGAGGAAGATACTTAAGAATTGCGGTAATTATAACGGAAGCAGAAAAAGAAGCAAAAAGACGGAAGCGCGCAGTAATATTCCGGATAATTCTTCGGATGAAAAATGTGTGTCCGTACAGGGATTCACCGGTCTTCCCGGCACCGGAAAGACTATTCTTCTGTATGATATTGCTATGCAGCTTTCGCGGTTTAAGAGGGTATGCGTGCTTCATTTCGGAGCTAATGAAAAGGAACTCGATCTTATCAACGACAGGTTAAAAAGGATTGATTTCTACTACTGTAGTACAGCGGCAAAGATAGCTATAGAAAATAAATATTCCGCAATCCTCGTGGATGAAGGGCACAGACTCGACAAAAAGACACTTGATGATATATTATGCCTTGCAAAAGAATGGAATGTTCCGGTTATCATATCTTATGACAGAGAGGATTCCATCGCCGAAGATGAGCGCAAGATGTACGGCGCCGGACTTATCGAAAGCATCCCGGGTTATATAAGATACCAGCTTACAAACCGTATCAGGATGAACAAGGAATTATCATCATTTATCAGTTGCGTCATGTATTCAAGGAGAGGCAATCACAGACGCGATTATCCTTCAGTGTCTCTTGTATACGCGGAAAATGTTTCGGAAGCCTCCCGCCTGATCGATAATTTTGAGAAGAAAGGGTACGTGTATATAAGCGACCCTTCACTTGCGATCAATTCGGGGGTGGCGGAAGCAGCCTCACAGATAGGATTTTCGGAAGCGGCCTGCAAGGAATTCGATAAGGTTGTTATGGTCATAGATGAGACGTTTGAATATGATGAATATGGGTATCTAAGATATGCCGGAAGAGATAAGGATGAAGATATGTCCGGAAGCAGAGTGCGCAATCTGTTCCATGGACTGAGCCGCGCCAAAAAGAATATCGCGGTAGTTGTAATTAATAATGTTGAAGTGTTTGATGTGCTGTTATATGTACTTCAGAGCGGACCTATATGATCGATCGGCCACAGATTTAAGTCGCGTCTTCGACGCTTATGGCTATGGGGCGTGGGGGAGGTTCCAGCCTTGAAAAATATTGGGTTTATGCTTGCTATTGGTGTATCGTTGATGATAAAATTACAGTAGGTATTATTAATGATTTTTCTAACAGGAGGGATGGCTTATGGATAAGAAAAAAGGTATTATCAGGGACGTGAATCTGTTTATGGGATTGATTCTCAGTTTATTTTTATCACTGACCGGAAATCTGATGTCGGGACATTTTGAATTCGTACATCTGATCATATCGTTCGTTGGTAGTTTTCTGATCAGTATGATCATTGGAATAACAGTTCCCATGAAGCCCTTGACCGACAAGGTCATCGAGAAATGTGACATGAAACCCAACAGCCTGACAGCTCATCTGTTGGAGTCGTTAATATCTGATCTGATCTATACACCTGTGATAACATTTGCCATGGTAACAATGGCTTACAGGTTTGCGATAAGCAATATACCGGAAGGTGAGACTCCGCCAAACTATCTGATGATGCTTGGTTCGTCGATGGCAGTAAGTCTCATTGTCGGTTATGTGCTGATATTCATATTTCGACCGATATGTATTAAACTTGCATTCAGAAAAAACGGTATTAAGAATGAGAAGCAGTTAGAAGAAATGATGAGAAAGGCTAACATGCCTGAAGGCGCTAACGAAGGAGAGAGGCCGGAGTGAGCGAAGGCATAGAGCAGGCAAGCCCGACGCCGACGGAAGACATGAGGGCGTAGGTCGGAGCGTACGAAAGCTGCGACGAAGGTACAGGGGAGTGAGATCAGTTGCTTGATATACTGATAGTTGAAGATAATAAGGAGATTGGAACTCTTCTTGCGGATTTCCTTAGAAGGGAGAATTATGTTGTCAGCATTGCCGAATCCGGTGAGAAGGCACTTGATATATATGAGAGATACGGAGCAAAGCTGATAATACTTGACATTATGCTTCCGGGTATAGATGGGTTTGCAGTGTGCTCGAAGATAAGAGAGAATTCCAATACGCATATTCTGATAGCCAGTGCAAGAACCGGTAAAGATGACAAGCTTAAAGGGCTTAATATAGGTGCAGATGATTATATTGAGAAGCCGTATGATATAGATATTCTGATCGCAAAGATCAAGGGAATATTCAAGCGTAAATATGCTTTAGACGAGATAGTTGATGGCGATGTTAAACTTAATACCGTTACAAGGGCTCTGACTGTGGCAGACAGACCGGTCGAAGTAACCGAAAAGGAATTCGATCTGTTGAAGTTGCTCATAGAGAACAAGAATTCAACCTTGAAAAAAGAATATATATTTAACACTGTATGGGGAAGTGACAGTGAGTCGGAGATTCAGACACTTACGGTGCACATTAAGTGGCTTAGGGAAAAGATCGAGGAAGATCCGAAGAAGCCGATGCACATTATCACAGCCTGGGGAGTGGGTTACAGGTATGAGTAATTACAGAAGATTTGCCGGGATCGCAATTATTGTCGGAGTTATGCTGATAACCTCATGCGATATTTTCTATATAATCAGTAATGGTGGTTTTGATGATAACAGATATTATGCGGTAGAGGTATCGCGTGTCGTAGGTGAACTGGAAAAAAACGCTCAGAATTCTGCACGGAAAGATGATAACGATATTGTATTGCATACAGATGTAATAGCAGGATTAGACCTGTCTGATTACAGGTATGTAACCCGTGTCAGCGTATATTCGCCGGATGAGATATGCAACAGCGAGTACGCTGTCGAAGAAGTTAACGGTGTATTATACAGAATTGAATATGATCGTAACAATAATTATAACGCTCTGCTGTATATGAACATAGCTGTAGGTGCTATGCTTATATACATAATCATACTGATAGTATACATGGGAAAGAAGATAGTCAAGCCGTTCGGCAACATGAACACACTCACTACCGAGCTTGCCAAGGGCAATCTTGCGGCACCGATCAAAGAAGAAAAAAGCAGATACATGGGGAGATTCCTGTGGGGGCTCGATATGCTCCGGGAAAATCTTGAAGATGCGAAAGAAAAAGAGATAGAGCTTCAGAAGGAGAAGAAGGAACTGATCTTATCCATATCGCATGATATCAAGACTCCGCTTGCCGCAATAGAGCTGTATTCCAAGGCGCTTTCCGAGGATATATATGATGATGGAGAAAAGCGAAAGCAGGCACTTGAAGGGATCGCCAACAACACAAAAACCATCAAAAAATATGTCGACGATATCATTAACGCTTCGAAAGAAGATTTCATCAATATGGACGTAAAAATGTCTGAATTCTATCTGTCCGAACTGATCGATTCCATAGAAAAATATTACACGGAAAAACTTGATATTCTTCACACTGAATTCATCATAGAAAAAATGTCCGACTGCCTGTTAAAAGGGGACTTCGACCGTGTGACCGAAGTCCTTCAGAACATCATCGAGAACGCTATAAAATACGGCGATGGAAAATGTATAAGTCTTTCATCATTTGAAGAGGAAGACTGCCGTATAATCCTTGTTGAAAACACCGGTAATTCATTAAAAAATGAGGAACTTACCAATATATTCGATTCATTTTACAGAGGCAGCAACAGTAAGGGCATAAAAGGCAGCGGCCTCGGCCTGTACATCTGTCGTAAGCTGATGCAGAATATGGATGGTGATATATATGCAAAGACAGATGATGGTAAGTTTCTGGTAGGTGTTGTGATGAGGAAGGTGTGAAATCCCCTCTCATATTCGTATTACACACATACTATAAAGTAATATTTTTTATGTATTTTGACTTGTTTTCGACCTTTTTAATTTTTGTACAGCCGATAAAAGCCTTGCTTCCGATATGTTGTATATTTTTGCCAATAACAACGGATTGTAAACGCTTCATTTCTTTGAATGCCTTTGAGCGTATCTTAATAACTTTATATTTGGATCCTTTAATTTTCACCTGACCGGGGATAACTATATTCACGGCATTCTTTTTAACGGCACCGTATACACAGGCAGTTTTTTTCTTTTTGCTGATAATAGTGTATTTTATATTGCCAACCTTATAGATTGTCTTTCCTGTTCCTTTGTTGATCGCATCTAATGTAAGAGAAGAATAAGAATTCTTACCGGTTGCGGATTTTTTGCCGGCCTTTGGAGCAGTTGTTGCAACAGAAGGCGTCGCAGTCGTGGCGGTAACATCCGGTACAGTTATATATGGCTGTGTGGAAGGTGAAGGCATATAAGGTGTAGCGGTGACTGTTGGCGTCTCAGTTGAATTTGCGTAAGGTGTGGCAGTGACTGTTGGCGTCTCAGTTGAATTTGCGTAAGGTGTGGCGGTGACTATTGGTGCCTCAGTCGAATTTGCGTCAGGCTTGTCTGTAACTTGCGGCACCTGTGTAGGTTTTGTATCGGGTGTGTTCGTAACAACAGGTGTCTGTGTAGAGTTTGCATCAGGCGTGTCTGTGGCTCTCGGTGTTGCAGTAGCCTGTATACAATTGATTCCATCGGAACATACATAGTATACGTTGTCATTTGAGTTGTCTATGATTCGTGCATAGATCAGATTAAATGAACCGTTAAGAGTAAACGAACCATTATATCTTTTCCATGATCTGATATTATCTAATTCATTTTCACTCATAGGTTTGTTATTGCCTGAGGTGTCAATATAATAGAATATATCTGCACGGTCGCCCAGGGAACTTGTTATAGTAGCAGATATGTCGGTCGGGTATATGCTGTAAGTTAATACTTTCAACAGTCTGGTCCATGAGGAACCGTTGCCGAGCATGATCGTGTTGGTAACAGTCGGGGGTTCGGAAGCTGAAGGTGATGAGGTAGGTGTCTCCGTAGTATAGGGCTGTTCCGTAGCAGCAGGGCTATCGGTTGATGCCGGATCCTCTGTGACTGCAGGCATAGGAGTATCGTTTGGAGTAACAGTCGAAGTTGCAACAGGCTCAGAGGTTTCGGCAGGAGTGGTCGTAGGATTGGCAGTAGGAGTAGCTGTAGGAGGCGCAGTAGGATTAACATAAGTTATTCCATCCGAACATATATAATACATAATGCCATTTTCCTCATCGATTATCTTGGCATATACAACATTGTAGGGATTGTCAAGACGGAATTCGCCTTCATAGCTGTTCCATTCTTTGATTCCGGTAAGTTCGGCATCGGTCAGAGGTATGGTGCTGCCGGAATTATCAATATAATAATATATTGTGGTGTTATCACCAAGAGAACTGTCTATGGTAACTGTTACTTCCGGTTCATAGTATCCGAACGTGATCACCTGCAGGAAATGATCCCAGAAAGTTCCTGTGTTAATACTGATCCTGTTGGTTACGTTCTCCGGAGTTGAAGGAGTAGATGTTGCTGTAGGCGAAGGTGTATCGGTTGGAGTAACAGTCGAAGTTGCAACAGGCTCAGAGGTTTCGGCAGGAGTGGTCGTAGGATTGGCTGTAGGAGTTGCTGTAGGAGTTGCTGTCACATCCGGAGTTGATGAAGGTATAATTGTAGGAGTTGAAGTCGGTATCGGTGTTTCGGTAGGTGAAATGGTAGGTGAAGGAGATGGTCGTACCGGAATGTCTACGATCTGTTCAGGAGCATTATAAGATACTTCGTGACCAGAATCATCCGACACTACAATTGTAGAATAAATTGCTGTTTCACCTGAATGATTACCAAAATCGGCTTCAAGATCATCAAAATCATAAGTAAGCGTATTGATTCCGGATTCTAATGATAATGATGTAGTATATTGAGAAATAACTGCTCCGCTTGTGTCTGAGTAGGTAACGATCAGATTAGAAGCTTTTGCAGAATCTGAATTGTTTGACATATCTACAGAGATGCTGCCCTGAAGCCTGTCATATCCGTTGCAGGTGATCTCTGTAGAGAAGTCATGTATCTGATAAGGGTTCTCATCCTGACCGGTATGCAATGCGATATCGGTACTTCCGTTATCAAGTGAAAGTGTTTTGCCTCCCATTGTTACAGTTATGTCTGAAGCATCAACCTGATTAATGGTTAAGTCGGTGGAATCTGACATAATTATCTCTACACTTCCACCTTCGGCATGCAATTCACGCATGGTGCCATCGCTGTTAGCGATCTTTATATCAGCTTCGGTATCTTCATTTTCCGTCCTGATCGTAAGTCCGACGGAATCATCACCTGTATCGGAATCATTTACTTCAAGAATTGCGTCTGGATCGGATACTTCTACAGAGGCAAACATATCATCTGATGCAGCAACAAAAGTAACGGGTTCAGTATCAGATTCAGAAGAATCATCTGTGCCGGTACTCTCATTATTCAGGGCCTCGCTCTTACCGAGCAGATAATCCCCCGCAGGCACAACATAACTTCTGTAGGAGTCGGATTCGGAATCCTGCCCGGAATCATCACCGTTGAATAATGATTGTTCATAAGCACCGTCAATCTGGGACATTGGTTTACCGTCATTTGTGTTAATGGTTCCACTGCTCTTGTTAACGGACAGGTACAGGGAATCATCAGAGGCATTCTTTGTATTATTCGGATCGGCTACGGCATCGCGAAGAACCTCATAACTTAGGTAAGAGGCTTCAAAGAAGAATCCATAGCTGATACTTTTCAGATCCGGATTGATCTTGATTGTTTGGAGGCTGTCGGGATAATTAGGGTCATATGCATGCACGCTGAAGGAACCGTTTGTTTCGGGATCTACAGATACAGGAATGACCGCATGACCTCCGAACGGTGAGAATAACAGCATGATAACAGGCTCAGCAGCCGAATCGGCAGACAGACCACCGGAGCGTTCGAATTCCTCTATCTTACGGATCAATCCACTGTAGTCGTTAAGATTATGAGCCGTCTGGCCTTTGTATCCGGCGACTGATTTGATGAATTGCGATATCTGATACAGCTCTATCAGTTTGGTAAGTGGAGAATTGCTGTTTTTCGGTGCAGGTATGTCATATAATGTTTTGGCATTCTTATCGTAATCGGATAGCTTGAAATTATCTGAATTCTCATAGAATTCAAGTGTTGAACCGGTCATTCCGAAGCAAGATCCCTTCCAGACCGTGTTGATCGAATCGTAATACAGACTTTTGGTCCTGTTAAGCAGGGTAAGATATCGGTTCAGGGGAATCTTATAATCCCTGGTATATCCAAAGGAAGCATGACTATTGTCAAATGAATAGTGGTCCTTTCTCTCGGTATAGAATTTGCTCAAAGCCTTCAGAGGCAAATTCATGTAGTATGTACCCTGCGAAGCCCAGTCGGTATTGCCTGCCCTGTAGCATAACGTAAGTGCATTGCATGATGAGGCAAAACAATCATCGGCAATATCAGGTATTCCACCATAGAAATATATGTAGCGCATATTGGAAGTGCCTGCAAATGCATGGCTTCCAATACTCTCTACCGATACGGGAATATTGATCGAATGAAGGGCTGAACAGCCTTTATATGCATCTGCTTCAATTGCTGTTACGCTCTCGGGTATCATCGTCATGACAAGTGAGGAGCAATTCTCAAACATTCCTTCTGATATGGTCCCTATACTGCCTCCCAGAGTGATCGAGGTAAGAGCAGTACAGTTACTGAAGGCATGATCGCCGGCTGTTTGCAGCCGCCTGAAATATACGCCGTCGTTAAGATCACTGTCGTTTTTGAATACAGAGCTGCCTATATGCTTTGCGTTATATACTTCAGCATACAATAGTTTGGGACATTCCGAGAATGCTTCTTTGCCGATAGTTTCAATGGCGTTATCAGCGGTAACGCGCATAAGTCTGGGGGATTTGCTGAATATGTAATCACCTAATTCAGTGATCCCTTCTGTCTCGATCTCGTATATCACCACATTCTCTGCGTTGTTCCATGGAGCAAGACCCGCACCGTCATAATCGCCGGTAGAGCCTTCGCCCTCAAGAAGCAGTACGCCGGTAGTGCCGTTATAATTCCAGGTTATATTATCACCTATCGTGCCTTCGGCTGACTCACCGGCTAAGTTGGGGTCTATTGCTACCAAGGTATAAGAAGACCAGGAGGCAGAATTATAGCCTTTGGCATTCTCAGGGTAATATATGATCAACTTGTCGTTGTTGTGGATTATGACACTGGATGTGAAAGTGGAAGGGGCGTCACCGGTAAAATATATAGCCTTCAAATTTTTGTTATAACATATGATTTCATTACTAAATGAATTTTTCTGATAAGCATTGCCTATGGTTTTGAAGGTTTTAAGATTTTTTGAAAGTATAATTCGTTCAACGTAATTGTTGTGGTTGATCGCTTCACTTTCGATGTTGGTTACTGTATCAGGCATATAGTATACTTTGTCCGGTTTGGTGCAAAGATATAGCTGAAGACTTGTTTTGTCAGAATTGTATAATACATTATCTTCAAGTACTATATAAGGATTGTCTTTGTCAATAATTACTTCACTCAGGCTCAGGCAGATGTTGAAAGAACCGCCGACAGTCCGGAGATTTTTTCCAATTGTTATCTTTTTTAAACTTCTGCATATCTCAAATGAACTGGAGCCAAGATATTCCAATTTGTCATTTAACACTACTTCTTCAACATCTGAGTAGCTCATAATACCTTGACCGACATTAACAAGATTCTCAGGCATGACGACCTTTTTAAATTTACTGGCCCTCAAAGCACCGGTCTCGATCGTTGTTACACTGGAAGGAATGATAAGTGTTTCATTTTCGCTGTATGCGTCTCTGCCATGAGTAACAAGGCTGTCGGGCTGCCCGTCTTTTAACCTGTATAAGATGCTGTCGATAGCAATATAGTAAGGATTGCCGTCATCTACCGTGATGGATTGTATATCGCTATACCAGCTGAAAGGCATCTCTCCTATCTCGGATACGTTTTTTGGAATGAAAATGTCTTTAAGCTGGTTGTTGGCAAGGGAAGATTTGCCGATGGCTTTTAATGACTGCGGCAGGGATATGGTTTCGAGGGAACAACCGTTCAACGAATAATCACCTAATATTTCAAAATTAGACGGTAAGTTTATCGAGGACAGACTTCGGCAGTTTGCAAAGGCAAATGAACCGAAACTGATAAGGGAATCGGGCAGAGATACGGAGTCGAGAGCAATATGGTCATAGAAGCTGTCATTGCCGATATGTGTAATACCGTTATTGATCACAAGGGTCTTAATATGTGTGTCATAATCTTTCCATGGAATAGTAGTTGGTGAGAAGTCACTCATTTTACCTGTTCCGGATATGGTCAATGCGTAGAAGGGGTTACCCTCGTCATCAGTCTCCTTGGTGGCGACAAGTGACCAGGTTGCGTTCTCGCCACAGCTTCCGCTCATTGCAGAAGCGGCCTGTGCCCTTTTTACCGGATACAGACCAAGATTTACCGGAATAAGAGTAAATAACATAGATGTGATCATTAATGTTGTGATCATTTTTTTGGTGATTGTTGACATAATCTATCCCTCCCAGAATACAAAACAACAAAACTGTAAAATATATATTAAAAATATTATCATATTATTATATTTTAATATAATTGTGGAAATAAATCAATGAGAATATTATTCTTATTGTATAAGAAAAAGTGAAAAGTTGTAAATAGGGGTTGTTTGATAATGCAAAATGTCAGTGCCATGATGCACAGTAAGATTACCGGAGATGATGTCTGGAATTATAAAGTTATAAGAAAGAACAGCTGGAATACAGCTTTCAGAAAGTCAATACGTGCATGGCTTGGGTTGGTTATAGTGGGTTTTTTGTTTGCATTTCTCGGAGTTGTCAATATTTCGTCAGTTTCATTTATTGATGTTATTGATACATTTTTCAAACCTGATGAGAGTAGTATATCGGGAAATGTGCAGATATTGAAAGATTATGTACTGGATTCGGATTATGTTAAGAATTCATCGTTTATTTCTTCTGATTATGTTATAGCGGGAATTGAAAGTATGTCCAAGAGCTCAACATGGGTCATTCAGCTTTTCGGTGCAAATCTTGCATTTTTTCAGAGAAATCCCGGGGAAGTGATATTTAACCTGATTATGGCAACGATTGTTGCGGCATTGGTCAGGTTGTTCATACAGAATGTTATTGTTATCGGACGAAATCGGTATGCGTTAGAGAACAGATACAGTAAGGAGGTTCCGTAACATGGAAAGAAGCGAAGAAAATATCAGCAACGAATTTTTGAATCTTAACGGCAGGATATGTTTTGCGGGGCTTATAACATTTGGAATCGGCACAATTGCAGCAGTATATTTGCTTGCACCTATAATATGCAATGAAGCCGAAAAAATATCGTTAAGATCAAGAAAAACAGTTGCTATAGTATTATGTCTGGAACTGGTGGCAGACATTGTATGTTGTATAATATGGGGCTTTAATTCGGGAGATGGCATCGGAGGAAGGATATAGTAGAAGAAAGTCATGTAACATCAACATGACTTTCTTCTACTGTGATATTAATTTGTTTGCCGGATAACCTTAACACCTATCTCAAAATTTTACATCTTAATTTTCACCTTGGATCTGTTGATAATTTTCTTAAGATTCTTTGTGTTTTTAAAAGCATCTTTGCCAATTTTCTTTATATTTTTTTCTATAACAATTTTTGTGAGTTTGCTGCAACCGGCGAATGCCTTTGGTGCAATCCTGGTTACGGTACATTTCTTGCCGTTAATCTTTACAGATACCGGAATGACGGCTTTTTTAATCTTTTTTGATGCCGGTCTGTACAGTGAAACACAGATTTTTTTCTTGGTAATGCTAAGGATTTTATATCTGAATTTTCCGGATTTATATATCTTACCTTTCGTGATTTTCTTTGCGTTACCGGAAGTTTTTCCTTTGCCTGATTTACCGGATGACTTCTTGGTCTTTTTAGTTGTGACGGAATTATTGTTAGCACCTGTATTGTTATGAGCGCTGTTACCGATACCGGATATATTATTGCCTGTACCGGTGTTATCGGTATTACCCGCTGCAGCATTCTCCGGTACAAGTGCAAGTTTGTTTACTGCATTATTAAGTGCATGGACATAACTGCTGTATCCGGAGGCAGAACCGTCATTTAACGCACGGTCGGCATCTATAAGTGCCTGTGTATAACCTGACTTGGATTCTGGTGTATATATGTCTGCATTAGCGTTATATATAATATTAAGGGCATTTTCAAATGAAGCAAGAAGTTCTGCCTTGCCGGCATCAACAACCATACTGTTAGCGGTCTTAATCGAGCCGTTCTCACATATTGGCATTGCGTCGGTGACGGGAACAAGAGTGTCGCTGTTCCAAGCTATGAGTCTGACAAGATCAAGCGTTCCTATAGTATCCGGTATGTACATGCTCATATTCATTATGCTCTGTCCTTTGCCGGGGACGCTTGTTTCCGCCAGTGATGTTTTCATAAGTGTTCCGTCTACTCTATATAACAACAGCGCGAAGGTGAGAGGAATCCTGTTGTCATTTTTATTGGTGATTCGTGTCTCAAGATTCAAGGGTTTGCCGGCTGCAAGGATGTTCGTATCAGTGCAGACCTGTGTGCGAATGTTCTCGCTTCCGGAGGAAGGCATATCGGTGCCGAGAGCGCTTCTTGTGATCTCGCGGTAGGCTCCCATAAGGCGCATATTATTTAGACTCAGTTTGATCTTATCTTTTGAAGAGGCGGTTATCTTAAGCTGTTTAACCTTATTTACGCTTATATCAATATTACATACTTCTGATATATCTGAGATTGTTTTTTCATAAATGAGTTCATCATCGCAGTATGCTGAATATGTGACAGGGGAGCTGAGGCTTACGGTTGAAGTATTGTTGTTTGGAGTAGTTTGATTTGACGGAATACGTATACTCCCCTCAAACCTTGCATATCCCGGAGCATCTTTATCAAGGTCATATACATACTCATATTTGCCGTCATTTACGGTGGCATCAATATCATCAAGGTGTCTTATGCCGGAAGTATATCCGTTCATGTCCGCACGAAGTCCATAGAGCTTGAGCTCTGCAAGGTTTGCATATTCGCCTGCCGGAACATCCGGGAATTCTATGCGGATATAGCGCATGTACGTACCTCCGAGATCTTCTTCGTAAGGACGTGAAGCGATCGTATTGCTGTCATATTCCTTCAGCGTTATCCATTCATCATCTGATATGTTGTGTGCCTTGTACTGGATCTTATAAGGATATACCTTGCTTACGAATTCAAGGCGTGCTTTATACAGGCTTATGCCGCCGTGCTCGATCTCCATGTATACCCACTGACCACCGCCGGGAGCCTCTGCAGTCCATGAAGTCGCGTTGTTGCAGTCGGCGATGTTGGGAAGGGTGGCCTGACCGCTGCTTGAATGCATCGGACAGCCGGTGAATTTGTGGTAGCGGTATGCGGTCGGTTCTTCTATGGAATTGGGAACGTAACCGCCGTTACTCATGAAAGCGCCGTACATTGTCTCTATAGAAGGCTCATCAACCGAACCCTCACCGGTAGTGGTAATTGTTATTGTGGCAGGTTCGAGATCAGGGTCTGAATCCGAGTAAGCCCTGATAGTTGTTGTTCCCGCATAATACGATCTGAATTCTATGGCAGCCTTGCCGTCACGCATGTTGTCACCGGGTTTGAATGTGATGGATTTGCCGGTCGGGAATAATCCGGGACCGTCGGCAATCTCCAGTGTTACTTCAGGTTCGTCATTAAGCCAGTTTCCATCGTCATCCGTAACGGTAACTGTGATGTGTGTATCGCTTGTACCGTCATTTTTGATGGTTGTTGAAGAAGCGGACAGCGCAAGCTTCGTCGGTGTACCATCCTGCGAGAATTCCGGTTCCACACCGGTTCTTGATTCGCGGTAATAATACCATATATTAAGTGGCAGTCTGTAATAATCCACGCAACCCATGTCACCGTAGCTTCTTGACAATATCGAGCCGTGGTGAAATGCGCACCAGAGGGCGATTCCGCTTCGCCACGGGAATCTGATCGGTTCGCCGTCATCATCAGTCTGGACGCTTCCGTAGAAGCAATCGAACTTATCGGGGCGGTTGGCGGTGTGGGATGAATATTCGGATACGAGATTGCCTACCCCCGGATCCTGATATTCGGGCATGTCCGCACCATCGCCGTTATATCCTGCTATATCTACATTGGGAAGATGGTCAAATGATCCACGTTGGGTTCCGCCTATCGCAGTGCATCTTGTCGGGTCAAGTTCTTTGGCAACGCCCGCCATTTTGCTTATAAGTGCCTTCTTCTTCTCGGGATTGTCACCGAAAAACGGCTCATTTCCCATGCTCCATACTATGATCGAAGGGTGGTTGCGGTTGATTCGGATCATTTCAGATAAAGCATCAACACAGCTCTGTTCAAATGCTTCTTCCGTGGCCTTATCGCCTGTAGTCGGATAGCCGTCAACCTTATAATCGTCGGATGTTCCGGTATGAGAACCCTCGCCCCAGGCTGAAGTGCACCAGAAGGGCGCTTCGCTCCAGAACAGTATCCCGTACTTGTCGCAGGAATCTCCGTAAGCCGGAGAGTGGGGATAGTGTGAGCCTCTGATGAAGTTGAAGCCGGCTTCTTTGATCATCGCAACGTCTCTGTCGAGGGCATCTGTCGTGACTGCATTGGCCCATCCTGCGTGATCCTGATGGGCGTTGATCCCGTCTATCCAGTAGTGTTCCCCGTTAAGGAAGAATCCCTCGTCCGGGTCGAATTCGTACCATCTGAAGCCAAATGTTGTGTCGTAATTGTCTACCGTCACGCCGCCAACCTGTACTTCAGTATGCACGGAATACAGATTGGGATTCTCAGGACTCCAGAGCTTCGGGTTATTGATATAAGAACTCGTATCATCGAATTCATGCGAAGCTCCGGCAGCGATCACCACTGCAGCCTGATCAATGGTTCCCACAACATGTTTATCAGAATCATATATTGTATTGATCACGTTTACAGTCTGTGTCTGACCGCTGTTATTGGATACTTCTGTAAGCATCCTCACATTTGCCCTGTCTTCGGACACCTCCGGTGTCTGTACAAATGTTCCGTACCATGCCACATGAACCGGACTTGTTATAACAAGATTCACATCCCTGTATATGCCGCCCGTGAACATATGCTCACCGGCACGCGGTGCAAGCGTGGCTTTCCACAGATTGTTAACTCTTATTGCAACCACATTGCTGCCGGTTCTTACATGATCGGTTATATCGATCTCAAAACCTGTATAACCGCCTTCATGAGTGCCTGCAAGCTCACCGTTAACATATACCTCTGCAGTATGGAACACACCTGCAAAGTCCAGGGTGATGCGCTTACCCGCCCATTCATTTTTAATATCAAATGATTTCCTGTACCATCCGTACCCTGTGTAATGCTTCTCTTCCTGCCAGTAAGGAATGCTGAAATCATGAGGCAGTCCCACATTATACCAGCTCGAGTCGTTGTAATCGGGAAGCTCGGCATTCGTGACATCATCACGGACGAACTTCCACTCTCTGTTGAAGTTAATTGTCTGCCGTGTAAATGAACCTAAAGATGATTCGGCAGCCGATGCGTGATCCGGATCACCGTTCATATTATCGGAATTACCCGGAATATTGAATATAGAACCTGCAAGTGCGGCGATCAATACGAATGAGATGAGTTTTTTTAGCTTCATGTTAATTCGCTCCTTTTTATAATTTTAACCTGTCCCATGAAAATATTCGTGTGAAAGGAAAATAAGGATACACACGGATTACATAATTATATCCTAGTGCTTCCATGGGATATATGCTTTGAGTCTGTGTTGAATTTATTATAGAAAAAATGTCGGAAGATGTATATAATAATACTTGATGAGAATTTTATAAAAATCAACATGGTAAGCAACATCATATAGTTAGATTAACGTTCACAGACCGTAACGCCACATATTCTATGCCGGATATGTGTTGTTTGAAGGTAACTGTAAGGGGCTGATAAAATTGATCAACAACTTCTCTCTGCTTTCATACGGCAGAGTCTACAAACCATATGACTGGTACTATAATCCGTTATATGTTATCAACCGCGTATACTACATCGTAAGTGGGACAGCATATTATAAGGATACGGTTCAGCTAAAGCCGGGTTATGTGTATGTGTTCAGGGCAGCGCCTGATTTCAGGGTGTGTCAGGATGAGAATGATCCTGTCGATCACGTATTCTTTGATTTCCACACGTATCGTGGAATTCTTGAACAGGATTATATAGAAATAGATGTGAAGTCTGATATCAGGCTTGAAGGGATCGTGCATGCCATATGCGAGGATTTTAACAGCCGTATGGACAATTCGGATATCGCCGGCAAATATCTTGAGATAATATTATATTATCTTAAGGACAGGCTCAACTCTGACAGCAGCTATTCCGATGTCACATTGGAAGCTCTGAAGATCCTGCATGAGGCAGATGTATCGGAATTGTCTGTTAATCTGCTGGCAGACTTGCAGGGCAGGAACGTGAATCATATAATAAGATGCTTTAAGAAGGACATCGGCATTACACCGCACCGCTATATTGCAATGCTTAAGACCAATATGGCGATCGCATATATTGACCAGGGCCATAGCTGCAGCGAGGTCGCAGAAAAGCTTGGATTCGGATCGATAGCGGCATTTTCATATTATTTCAAGCACGAAACCGGTAAGAATTACATGGAGTATAAGCAGAACGTGAGCAACAACAAGTCCGAGGGCAGCAGGTTCTTTGACAGGTAGTGAGGGGATTCGCATAAGATCAGTAAAATCACTCACCTTTGACCAATATATCATCATGTGATATAATCATCTAAAATGTTGATTGAACGTACATTTATTTTGTCTAAAATGTTGACGACATTATTATTATTAGTTTATAAAATGTTGATTATAGGCATGCGATGTGTTTTGAAAATGTAGATGAGGTGATTGCGTGTTAAAGAGAAAGATGACAGACTACCTGAAAAGATGGAAGGAAATAAAAAATAAAAAATGTCTTGTTGTTCAGGGTGCAAGGCAGACAGGGAAAACGTATATAATAGAACGTTTTGCTGAAGAATGTTATGAAGAGATCGTTGAGATAAATTTTAAGCAGATGCTTTCGGCCAGAGAGATATTTTCGGGAGATCTTACAGTAGATAATATGGTTATGGCAATGCGTTTCCGTTTTCCCGAAAAGAAGATCACACCTGAAAAAACGCTAATATTTCTCGATGAGATACAGGAGTGTGAAGAGGCAGTTACATCGCTTAAGTTTTGGGCTGTTGACAACCGGTATGACGTGATAGTATCAGGTTCACTATTGGGTATCGATTATAAGCGTGCCTCGTCTTATCCGGTGGGTTATGTTGATTACAAAAAGATGTATGGACTTGATTTTGAAGAATTCCTCTGGGGAATGGGTGTTACTGATGAAATGATAGAATCTCTCCGTTCATTTCTTGAAGAGAAGAAAGTGATACCGGATGCGATCAATAACCAGATGATGAATTATTACAGGCATTATATTGCAATTGGCGGGATGCCTGAGGTTGTGCAAAAATATATCGATACTAAAGATTACAGGGAAGTGGATGTCATACAAAGAAATCTTCTTCAGGGGTATCAGTATGATATTGCTCATTACGCAACTGCCGAAGAAAAGGTGAAGGCTGAGAAATGTTATCTTACTCTGGCTAAACAGCTGTTGGATAAGGAAAATCATAAATTTCAATATAAAGAGATCGAACATGGCGCCAGAGCTCAGAAGTATTATTCGAGCATAGAATGGTTACTGCGTGCCGATATAGTGCATATGTGCAGGGATGTAACAGACATCAGATATGATCTTGATGATTATTCAAGAGATGATTTTTTCAGGGCATACACGACGGACATGTCACTTTTGATAGCAATGAAGGATCTGTCCTTAAAACAGCATATAGTTGAAAATACTTTGGCAGGCAATACAAAGGGAGGCATATATGAATGTGCGGTTGCCGATGCATTATATAAAAAGGGATATGATTTATATTTTTATAAAAATGTGACAACAAAAAAAGAACTGGATTTCATAATACAAAAGGATGGTCAGGTTGTCCCGATTGAGGTTAAGAGCGGTAATACACGAGCTAATTCACTTGCGTCCATAATGCAGAAAAAAGATATTGCTTATGCATATAAATTCGTGGATGGCAATATTGGCGAAAACGCTGACGGCATTATCACATTGCCGTTGTATATGGTTTCGTTTATCTAGAAGCGTAATAAAATTATGTGATTGAAATAATTGACCACATTGTAATTGCTGTATATACTATAAGGCAAATATAGGAAATGGAGTTATTACAATGACTGTTGTTATAAAAGAGGTGCACATATGCTGAAAGACAGCGATATACGTGAACCCTTATTTGATCACCTTGATGAGATATATGCCAAGAATCGTATATTGGAAGAACTTAATATAGGAAGATCAAGGGCGGATATTGTTATGGTAACGGAAGATGCTATATATGGAATAGAGATAAAAAGTGACGCGGATACTTATGCCAGACTTGCGGGGCAGGTAAAGGATTATGATAAGTATTTTGATCATAATTACGTTGTTGTCGGTTCGACCCACGCACTTCATGTAAGGGAGCATGTGCCGGAATACTGGGGCGTCATATCCGTTGAATTGATTGACGATGAGTTTGATATCTATGAGCTTAGGAAGCCCGGACTTAATCCCAAGGTGACATGGAAGAATAAGCTTGAATTATTGTGGCGTCCGGAGCTTGCAGCAATTCAACAGCTTAATAATATGCCTAAGTATAAGGATAAGAGCAGGGCATTCGTGGCAGGTAAGATCATAGAGTTCATGGAAAAGGGAAAGATTGAAGAGGATGTACTTAAGAGGCAGTTCTGTGACTGTTTGTTCGAACGTGATTATACTACGATTGCTGATGAGCTTACCGAATACCGTAAGAGCGAGCTTGCGAAGCAGCTTGAGACAGAGACCGACCCTGCCAAGTGGGTGGAGCTTGCCGCAAGAAGAGACGAACTGAGGGAGCAATTCAAGAAAAATACAGGGCGTAAGGGCAGACGCAGAAGGCGTCGCCGCATTTAATGATTATTTAATAACTTCTCTCGTATACTGTTACTGTACAAAGTACTGCATACGAGAGGAGTTTTTGTTATGTTTCTTAGAATCTTAAAAAAAGATCTCAGACGCAAGAAAACTATGAACTGCATACTGCTTCTGTTCGTGATACTTGCTTCGATGTTCGTTGCAAGCGGGATCAACAATGTGATCACCGTGGCAAACGGCACGGATTATTATCTTGATCAGGCAGGAATCGGAGACTACGTTATCATTACTATGGGAGATGACGTTATAGGTGCACTTGATGACGTACTTAAATCCGAGCCTGCTGTCAGTGATTATCGTCTGGAGAATATCATGTATGGTTCCAATGAGACTGTAAGAAATGAAGACGGAGAGATAATCAAGACGAAGAACGCTGCAATATTCCAGCCGATTGATAAGGCTGCAATATCGTACTTTGACAAGGATAATAATGTTATCAGTTCTGTAGAAGAAGGTCACGTGTACGTATCGGGACAATTCATGGATAATAATGACCTTGAACCGGGAGATAAGATAAGGATCAAGCATAATGATGTTGACATGACACTTATACTTGATGGCAAGGCAAAGGACGCGCTTCTCGGTTCCGACTTCATGGGCAACAATCGCTTTTTGTTAAATGATGCGGATATGAATAAGTTTCTTGCCGATGAATATCTGAAGGAACATTTTCAGGGACAGATATGTTATATAACGTCTTCCGATACTGCAGCGGTATCAGCTGCATTATCTTCTGCCAGGGGAATAGCATTCGACGGCTCCAAAGGCACAATAAAAATGTGCTACGTCATGGATATGATAGTAGCGTTCGTGATGCTGATAATGAGCGTCTGTCTTATGATCGTGTCATTTGTGGTTCTGAAATTCTCAATATCATTCACAATAACCGAAGAATTCAGGGAAATAGGTGTTATGAAGGCTATCGGCATCAGTAATACTAAGATCAGGAGTCTGTACATAGTAAAATATCTCATCCTTGCCATAATCGGTGCTGCGATCGGATTTGTGATCAGTATACCATTCGGGGACATGCTGCTTTCGTCTGTGAGTAAGAATATGGTGCTTGGCAATAATGGCGGTTATATTCTTAATGTGATCGGATCATTTCTTGTTATTATAATAATTATATTATTCGCATATAAATGTACCGGCAGAGTTAAACGTTATTCACCGGTAGATGCGGTTCGTTCGGGACAGACCGGTGAGAGATTCAGGAAGAAGTCGGTGTACAGGATCGGGAAAAGTCATGCGGGAACTGATCTGTATCTTGCGATCAACGATTTTATAAGTAGCCCGAGGCGTTTTCTGACGGTCATCATACCATTTTTCATATGTACATTATTCGTCCTTATTATGGTAAATACAACGTCAACAATGAGAAGTCCCAATCTTATCGGAACGTTTGTGACCGAGAGTGATCTGTATCTGGATGATTCTGCAAATGCAATGAAATATATGAACAGCGGTACCAAAGAGGAAATGACGGAATATATCGATGGAATCGCAAAGAAGCTCACAGACAACGGAATGCCTGCGAAGGCATGTAAAAAGATGCAGTACAAATATATGATCAATTCGAACGGAAACACTTACAAGCTCACATGTGAACAGGGAATTAATACCAGATCTGAAGATTATGAATATCTGGAAGGTGAGATTCCAAAGAACAAACATGAAGTGGCTGTCACTCCTCAGATATCGGAAAAGATAGGAGCAAAGATAGGTGATAAGATAAAGATCGATTTTGGAAGTGAGACCCTCGAGTGTATTGTAACAGCGTATTTTCAGACTATGAATCAGCTTGGAGATATAATAAGACTTCATGAAGATGCACCAACGGATTTTTCTTATGTTTCCAGTATGTTTGATACGCAGATAGACTTCACCGATGCTCCCTCGGAAAAAGAGATGGAGGATCGCAAAGAGAGAATCAAGAAATTATATAATACCGAAGATGTTAAGACTGCTACGGAATTCTGCATAGACTGCCTTCAGGTTGTCGATACGATGGTAGGCGTTCAGTATATGCTGCTTGGCATAACATTTGTAGTGGTGCTACTTGTGACGATACTTGTAGAGAGGTCGTTCGTTGCGGATGAGAAGAGCCAGATAGCAATTCTCAAGGCGATCGGTTTTTCCGACAGAAATGTAATAATGTGGCATGTGTACAGGTTCGGACTTGTATCGCTGATATCGGTTATACTGGCCGCATGCATATCGATCCCGATGACACATCTGTGCATCAACCCCGTCTTCGGAATGATGGGTGCACGCAGTATCAGTTACAATATAGATCCGCTGCAGATATTCCTTATGTACCCGGGAATTATATTCCTTGCAACAGTGATAGTCGCATTCCAAACGGCGCTGTATACGAAGAATATAAGAAGCAGGGATACGGCAGATATAGAGTAAGGATATTCAGATGTACAAAAGATTTAAGAAGTATAGAATTGATCAATACTGCACGCCGAAGACAATTATTTAAGACAATCAGAGTATATGAATAAAAGATATAACCCATCCATCCAAGATGTGACAGATACGAAGCCATTCGGCTATGGATTAAGGCATGGAACAGTAAAATTAACAAAAATCATACATATATTAGGAGGACGATATCATGAGTAATAATTTAACACATAAAAACATCCTTGAGGTCAAAGACCTTTGCAAGACATTTATACTGAACAAGAGACAGAACAACGTACTGAAAAACGTTAACTTCACGGTAAATGAGGGCGAGATGGTTGCGATCATGGGCCCGTCCGGTTCCGGCAAGTCAACACTTCTGTATTCGATATCCGGAATGGATGACATTACAAGCGGTACGGTAATGTTTGACGACCGTGACATAGCGAAGCTTTCGAAAAATGAGCTGGCTGCCTTAAGGCTTGACGAGATGGGTTTCATATTCCAGCAGATGTACATGATGAAGAATCTGACTATACTTGACAATATAGTTCTTCCGGCAATGCAGAGTAAGAAGGATGACGGTTCAAAGAAGGATAAGATCGAGCGGGCAGAAGAGCTTATGCGTAAGCTTGGGATAATTGAGGTTGCCGATAATGATATAAATGAAGTGTCGGGCGGACAATTACAGCGTGCCTGCATATGCAGGAGCATGATCAACAAGCCGAAGCTCCTGTTCGCCGATGAGCCTACAGGAGCACTTAACAGGACGTCTTCAATGGAAGTTATGGAAGAGCTTGTCAAGCTCAACAACGAAGGAACAACGATCATGATGGTAACTCATGATGCGAGAGTAGCAAGTCTCTGCACCCGCGTAATGTATATAGTAGACGGCAATATAAAGGGTGAGTTTGATAACAGGCGCGACCCGGCAGTAAGCGACAAGGAACGTGAGAGGAAGTTGAATAACTGGCTCATGGAGCTTGGGTGGTAGAAGATAAACAATATGGCTTGAATATATTGTTAATTTATATAAATATTTGAAAAAATGTGGTAAGGTTGATTTTTTCTCTTGGAATTGTTATAATCAGTTTAATTTAAAGTATGCTTTAAATTAAACTAGGTTTTTGCTCGAGTCGGGAGGGTTGTTTATGGAATATATAAAAAGAGAATTGGAAAGAAAGTTTCTTACCATGAATGCAGTATTCAAAGCAGTAATGGTAACAGGCGCCAGACAGGTCGGCAAGTCTACAATGTTAAAAAAGCTGGCTGATGGTGAGAACAGAACTTATGTTAATCTTGATAATTCAAGAGATCGTGAACTGGCAAAGAGCGATCCGGGTCTTTTTTTTCAGGTATATAAGCCGCCTGTCCTGATTGACGAGGTTCAGAAAGCGCCGGAACTCTTTGAATATATTAAAATGTTATGTGATGAATCTGATAAAACCGGTCTATTCTGGCTCACGGGTTCCGAAAGCAAAAAATTGTTGAAGGAAGCACGGGATTCCCTTACAGGTCGTATATGTATTTTAAAAATGTTCAGTCTATCCAAACGTGAGATAGAAGGAAAATGCGAACTTGGAGAGATGGAGTTTACATATAATGCGTTATCGGAAAGAGCGAAGAACTTTCCTGATAATAATATACATGATGTGTATACTCATATATGGAAAGGCGGAATGCCGGGTACTTTGGGAATGACAGACGAACAACGCTTGGAGTACTATGAGTCTTACATTGAGACATATCTGATGAGGGATGCGGTCGATGATAACGGTATAGGTGATACCGAAGGTTTTAGAAAGGTGCTTCGTGCATGTGCAGCTTTTGCCGGAAATCTTGTCAATTATTCGGATATTGCCCAGGCGGGAAATGTATCTGTGCCAACTGCAAAAGAATGGGTAAAGATCCTTCAGTCAATGGGAATTATATATTTAATGGAACCGTTCTCGAATAATGAATTGAAAAGACTGATAAAATCACCAAAATTATACTTCTGCGATACAGGACTTCTGGCATATCTTTCAATGTGGACAAGTAAGGAAACATTGATGAACGGAGCTGCAAGCGGACATTTTTTTGAAAATTATATTGTGGCGGAATTCTTAAGAATGTATTCATATTCAAAGAGTAAAGTTAATATGACATTTTACAGAGATACAAATCAAAAAGAGATTGATATCGTTTTGGAAGAAAATGGAATGCTTCATCCATTGGAGATAAAAAAGGCTACTAATCCCGAGAAGAAGGCAATCAGCTCATTTCAGCTGCTTGAGAAGAGTTCCCTGAAGATTGGAGAAGGAGGAATTATCTGTATGGTTGAAAAGCCTTTTCCGCTCGATGCAAACAACAGTTTGATCCCTTGCAATATAATATGATTATTTGCTGAAAACCACAACCCCCGGCGATCATATGACCGCCGGGGGGGTGTATCTTTATTGTAGTTGAAAATTACACCATAGTTCTTAGCGCTTGCGAACATTTCATATTATCGTTCGTCGTCGTGCAGATATTATCTGATCTTAACCTTCTTAACCTTGCTCCACGGACCATATGCTGTGAAGTCATTGTTGATCTTCTTTGATATACGGCACTGAAGTTTAAGAGTCTTCTTGCAGGATGCTGCGGTGTTGCCGCCCTTTACAAGTCTGTAGACGCCTGAAGCCTTTGATGAAGAATTCGGGCAGCTTGTTCCGTAAAGATTGAATTCGTATAATGAAGCACCCTTGATCTTGCCGACTGTTATCTTACCGCTTGCAGCATAGTAAGTGTAATGAGTTCTGTATTCGTTGATCTTTCCGGAGTTGTGGATAAGAGTTCCGGTCTGCTTCTTGATCTTGATATTCTTAACGCTCTTGATCTTAGGTTTCTTGTTAGGAGCTGTACCGATAACGAATTCCTTACTCATAGCGCTTTCTGCGCCTGATTTTGAATCATAGTTTGTAAGCTTGATCGAATACTTTTTGTTGGCTTTAAGCTTCTTGATAACCATCTTGGAATCACAGGTGATGTTGCCCTTGAAGGTGTAAGTCTTATAGAGCTTATAGCTGCTGCCATTCTTAATGTATATTCTTATTGAATCAGCAGATGACTGAGAGTTGCCGCTTGCGATGTGTACGGTTGCGGAATTCCATGTTCCCACACCGCCAAGATCAACGACTGTCTTAGGTGTATTGTTGATCGTATAACTTCCGACACTTTCGCCTCTCTCGTCCTTAACAGTAACGGTAGCGTTACCGAAAGCTCCCTTAAGGTCAACACCTGACAGTTTATCGCTGCCACCGATGGTGGTTGCTGTAACCTGAAGCTTGGTTGTATCATATTCGATATGATTCGGGAAACCGTCTGCATTCTCGGGAACAAGTCCTGTAATGTAATTGGTCACGTTGGTTCCTTCCCTGCCTTCAACAATATTAATTGAAGTACCTTTGGAGAAAGTAACACTTGTGATAGGATTATATTTTCTCACTACAAAGCTCTTGAAACCTCTGTCTGCTGAAGAACTTGCACTTGCGTAGATGTAATATGTTCCGGCTTCATAGAATGAAAGTTTTGCTTTGCCGTCTTCTATTGCATGATCTGTACTGTAGGAAGTTTTGTAAGTATTGGTCGGAATGAATATATTCTGATCCAAAGCTGTAAAACTGATGGTTCCGTTAGATGTGATCTTGCTGAAATCATCCGGATCGTAGAAGTTTTTAGCAGATAATGCCGAAGTGGTGCCATCAGCTTTTAAGAATCCGTAATATGCGGTTGTAACATATGGCTCGAACTCGATCGTTGAAGGTTCTGTTATCTTGAACTTGAACCATGTGTTTTTCTCACCCTGGGCTCCCTGAGGAATGGATACAGCCTGAGCGGTTGTAACTGCTGAAAGGTCATAAGCGGTCTCTTTGGTTGTATAAGAGCTTGCTGCATTGAAGCTTATGCTAAGGCTTCTTGAACCGGCATTTCTTATATCCATCGGAGTATTAGCGGTAACAGGTGTATTAGCACCGACGCCTGTTGAGCTGCTGCCTTCATAGATGCTTCCGCCTTTAAATGTTACGATACCGTCTTTTGCGAATGTAACAGAGTAATAAGCAGTATCGGATGATGCTGTTGATGCATGTTCATAATCACCATAATCGGCAAGTGAGATCACAAAAGGATCCTCCCTTGCTCCTGTACCGCTTGTGGGAGTAACAGGCGCAGCATTTACAACTGCGGAAGTGATCATAACACTGCATACAAGCATTGCAAGTGCGAATAAATGTGTTGCAATCTTTTTCATAGAATATTACCTCCTGAATTATTTATATACAACAAGACTGTATATGTCTTTGTTGTTAATAATACAAAGCAGGCATATCCGGGTGAATATGCCTGCCGCTTATTAAATTATAATCTCTCCTGAATAGGCTTGAAGCTTGCACCCATGTGCTTCCACTGATCTTCGTAGCTGTACCATTTCTGGTCTTTGGATGACTGGTATACATCGATATATCTCTCTGAATCATCGCCGCCGAACTTGATAAGAACCATGTGGGTCTCCGGACGAAGCTTTCCGGTTACCATTGTCTTCTCAGGAATGTAGTAAGGTCCTACATATAATGTGAATGTTAATGGCTCGTTTGGTGTATAGCTGTTGGTAGGCTCTGCTCCGTCGAAGTAGCATTTCTGGTAACCGCCGCGAAGGTTCGGGAATGTACTTGATGCAAGGAACTGCTGGTCGATCACTGCGAAATCTCTTGATGCACCGTTCAGGTAGTCAAGGATTGCGTTGGTCGGGCAGCTTGAGATGTTCTGCATATTGTACTTGTCAACCTGAGCTGTTGCAAATGCGCAGATAGTAGCAGCCATTGGTCCGAATTCCTTATCAAGTGGAATCTGCTGGATCTCTGTGAGAGTATCCGGAAGCTTTGTGAACGTATATGTTGCGGTCGGGCAAAGTGTGTCTTTTGCAGCAACACCGTTATTAACATCATAACCAAGATCTCTTAATTCATCTTCGCTTGTTGTTTCCTTGTTGATCTGGAACTCAACGTGTTTATTTACCTCACCGTATGTTACGGTACAATCCGTTGCAAAGTTGAAGTCATCCACAACCGGTGCCTCTGTCGGAGTCGGTGCTGTAGTAGGTGTTGTGCTGCCGCCCGGGTTGTTGTTCGGAGCAACGTTAAACGGCACAGAAGTAGGTGTTGTTACGGTTCTTGTACTTGTACCCGGTGTTGTTGATGTGCCGGTATTTGAAGTGTTGGCATTTGATGAACTGCCGGTTACTTTAACCTTACAGGTGCATTTCTTTCCGAATTTTGCGGTGATCACTGCGAAACCTGCAGATTTTGCCTTTACTTTTCCTTTGCTTACTGTTGCTACAACCTTGTTGTTTGTGCTCCATTTAGCTTTCTTGGTAACATTTTTCTTGCCCTTTTTAAGTGTAAGTGCCTTGGTCTGACCTACTTTAAGGGTAATGCTCTTTGCTGACAGCTTAAGTTTTGCTGCAGCATCGGAATCAGCAGGTACGATCACTGTTCCTACAGCCAATGCTGAACATAATGTAACTGCGAGAACTTTTTTTAACTGCTTCATATCATTTTTCCTCCCTTTTATACGACAGGCATGTGTCCTGCCAGAATATAATTGGTAACTGTCATGTGAAGACGCATATCATGCAAGGATGCGTATTATGTAAAGATGCGTATTATGCAAAGATGCGTATCATATAAAGATGTACATCATACGTTATACAACATAACAGTTACATACATGAGCCTATAATATCATACTTTTTTATTATTTGCAATTTGTTCCCTACCATACTGTCGGCGCGGTGGGATCTTTCATACCTGCTACCAGATGCTTCCATGAAGAATCCCAGCAGTACCAGTTGCCGTCGGATGAATGATACACATCAATGTAACGTTGTGAATCATCTCCCTCGAATGATATCAGTATCATGCGCCTCTCGGGTGTTCCGTTTGGAAAGGCGATGGTGCTTTCCTTGGCGGGAATATAATATGGACTTTCAACCATCGTAAATGAATACGGTGTGTTCGGAGTGTAGTTATTCTTCGGGCCGGCTCCGTCGAAGTATGCGTATTTTCCGTAGGAGAGAGTCTGTTTCATGGAATAATAGATGCCGGAACGCTCAACATTGTTGATAGAAAGGATCGGACCGTTAATGTAGTCGAACATCTCATATATAGGATGATCGTACATCGAATTGGGTCCGGGCTTTTCTTCATAGGTAGCTATTGCACATATGCAGGCCGCCAGTGGAGCAAACTTGGTGTCAAGAGGAATGCTCTTAATGTCTTCAAAAGTTGCCGGAAGTTTTGTGAATGTGTAGGTTGCAGTGTCGCACGGTACGGTGTCTTCAGCCTTACCGTTAGACACATTGTAACCCTGTGCTTTCAGCTCATTTTCCGATACGGATGATCTGTTGATCGTGAAATTAATGTAAGTGTCCTTGTGCCCGGTTGTGACTCTGCAGTCTCTTGCAAAGTCGAATCCTGTACTGTCGCTCATTTATCATGCCTCCTTGTCTGTTGGATAGTTATTTCATGGGGTGTTTACTATATATACTTTAAGGGCCAAATGTTACTTTGACCCTTAATGAATAGCAAGTATATTAAATTATTATTTAATCCTTGAAGAACTTCATATCCTCAATAAGGTTATTGGAGATATCTCTCAGATTCATTGAATCTGTTGCAAGTGAATTAACGATAGCATTAAGTTCCTGCATGGAAGCAGCAGTTTCTTCCGAGGCAGCGGCATTCTCTTCGGAGATAGCTGACAGACTGCTCATTGAATTGGTGATCTCAACCTTGGAATTCTCGCAATTCTCAGCGCTGGTTGTTATAGATCTGATTCCGACTACAGCATCCTCAATATCATTTATAAGGACGCCGATACTTGCAACTGTATCTGCAAGGATCGTCTTCTGCTCATTTTCGTTAATCTCATTAACCTTCTTGGCTGTTGTAACTGCGCTCTGTGACTGCTCGAGAAGAATGTTCATCTCAGCCTGGATCTCACTTGCCGAAGCAGCAGATTCATCTGCAAGGTTACCGATCTCTTCAGCAACAACCGCAAATCCTCTTCCTGCTTCACCCGCTCTTGCTGCCTCTATTGAAGCATTAAGTGCAAGGAGATTGGTCTGTGCGGCAATGGAATTGATCGCTTCAACCTTGGTGCTGATCCTTTCGACAGCGGCTTCTGTAGCGCTTATCTTATTAGTGATATCTATGATAGCATCTGACATCTTATCTGATGCATCCTGAAGACGCTCAAGCTGTCTTCTTGATTCTTCACTGTTAGTGTTCATGTTTGTTGTAGTCTGAGCTACATTGTCGGCATTTTCGGTAACTTCATGGATATTGTTGCTGATGGTCGAAGTATGGCTTACAGCGATCTGAATCTCATCAGCCTGATGTGTAGCACCTGTTGCGATGCCCTCAACTGCATTCGATACATCATCCGAAGTACGGTTGATCTGTGATGTCATATCGGCAAGATGTTCTGAAGAATCATTAACCGAAGAAGCGGATGTTTTGATCTTGGTAACTATATCGCTTATCTTATCGATAACAAAGTTGGTCTGACGTATGATCTCACCGAATTCGTCTTTTCTGTTGGTGAACTTCTTGATCTCAACAAAACGTCCGTCGGACAGACAGCTGAGAGAAGTGTGAATCTCTTTTATAGGATTCGTGAAAGAGTTCGATACAAAATATGCAAGTATTCCGAATACTATAAGGAATACAACGCCCATGATCACCATGACCAAAGTAGTGGTATTGATCGATCTTAATGCAACCGACTGAACACGGCAGGAGGCTATTACCCATCCGGTCTGCGGCTCTTTTACCCATGATACCATCCAGTTTTCACCATCATAGGAACCTTCGAAAGAACCTTCGGTGGCATCTCCTCTGGAATCTGCATAATATGGACTTTGTGACATATCTTCAGGATTATCCGCATCAAGTTCATGACCCGAATGTGCTATTACGGCACCGGTATTATCTGCGATAACAAGCTCCTGCTTATCTTCTGTTACAAGAGATGCAAGGAGATCATGAAGGAATGCGAGACTGTAATTCCTCTGGACGATACCGATAACATTGCCTTCGGGACCGAATACGGGACATGCAAGAGTAGATATCATGGTGCCTGTAGTCTTGCTTATCTGACCATCGGATACATATTGCTTACCGTTCATTGCCTGTTTGAAATATTCACGTTCAGATACATCAACAAGATCCTTGTCATCGGAACGAAGCTTCTGCATACCGTCCGGACCGGCTATTGCTATGGAATTGTTGTCGCCGAAATCTTCATTAACTTTGTTGATATAATCAATGATACGCTTCTCTGCACCCATCTCAATGTGGCCGCTTAGATATGATACGATATTTGGTGAGCTTGCGATCGCCTGAAGGGCATGCATGTTCTGCTTAACAAGTGTATCAATATTCTGCTCAACGATAAGAGCCTGTGACTGATTCAGTTCGGTAGTGTCGTTGATGCTGTTATGTCTGGAATTCATTGTGCTTATAAGCGTAATGAATATGATAGGAACTGCAACTATCATAAGCATCATAATGATCATTTTAGTTTTAATGCTTCCAAAAACCCCTTTTTTCTCCATAACTATATACCTCCAATTTGTATGTATTATATAATTATACGCTGTTTTCATTTTATCATTTTTTAAGGATTTATTCAAGATAAAAATATGGCGCCGCATACCTTTCGGTATGAAGCGCCTTGCAATATCAAAGATCAAAGATCAAAGATAATAATACGGATTAATTGTATCACATCATATCTCTCATGGTGATCATTTGACTTCGATCTTCACAGTTACTGTTTTAGTCGCTGCTTTATAATCCTTCGTGGCTTTTGCCGTGATCTTGACTTTGACGGTATATTTTCCCTTTTTCAAGCCCTTCGGGAGATTGATCTTTCCGTTTTTGGCATTAACGGTAATTTTTTTGGAAGAACCTGTCTTGATCAATGTGTATGTTACTTTTGTTTTTGCTTTCTTAACGATTATACATTTTACTGCCAGCTTTTTCTTCTGCAGTGTTGTTTGATTGATCTTCCTGTTATTTACTATTACCTTAATCTTCTGCTTGGCAGGTCCGTTTGATGCAGCCTGTGAACCGGTGTCTGCAGTACCTGTGGTCTGTGTAGCCTGTGAACCGTTGCTGCTTCCGGGTGTTCCTGCCTGTGAAGCGTTATTGCCGGAATTGGAAGCAGGCTGACTTGGCTGGTTTCCGGTGCCGTTAGGTGCGGCAGTTGCAGGCGCGGGAGTACTGTCGGTGCCCGGAATCGGTGAAGGCTCCGGAGTGATGTCCGGACCGGGGATAAATGATGGTTCCGGAGTCTTGTCCGATATTACAGGTTCCGGACTGCTTGTCGGTTCTGCAGTAGGCGCAGGTGTCGCGTTCGGATCCGGGATCGGATCGTAGGTTATAGTAAGAATGTAAGCTTCGCTACCGGAATCTTTTGTAAATGAAGTCGGATTAGAGCCGTTAACCGTTACCTTGGCTGTATCTGAGAAGGTTGTGAACTCTTCTTCGGGTTCTACCATCATGACAATTGAATAGGTTTTGTCATATTCGAATACATCGTCGTCTCCCAATGTGACAGGATCGCCGTCTACAACATATTCCCAATGTATGTCATCCAGTTTGCAGCCGCATGCTTCCTTGAATCCGATTCCGGATGTGACAGGTGCTTTTCCTACTTCCGGTGCAACTACGCCGTTTATCTCAACCTTGTCAATGTAGTTCTTTAAGACACCGAAAGAGAGGGTGACGGATCTTCTTGAAGGACTGCCTTCAACCGATTCAACGATCGCTTCTTTTCCGTTGACGGTTGCTTTAAGCGTATCGGAGAATTTGCCGTTTTCCGGCGGAGCGATTATGAATATGATAGCATATTCTTTTCCAAGCTCAAATGTATCGTAATTATATACCGTTTCCAGGGAATTTTCGGCATTGTATCTGCGCCAGTATCGGGTGTATATTGAGCCCTGTTCCTCAGGCATTGCTGGTGTACTCTTAGTGAAATTAGTTACAGGTGTGTCACCGACCTCGGGAAGTGTCACACCTGTGAGTGTAACTTCCTTAACGGTCTTCTTAGCAGGTCCGAACTGGTATTTGGCGGTATAGGTCCTTTCTGTATTGTCATTACCCAGCAGGGTGACAGATGTTGCATTATTACCATTGAAAGTTACCTTAAGTGAAGATTTATCAGCGTACACTTTATACATATCGGGCTTGAAATCTATGCCTAATTTATATACTTTCCCTTCTTCGAATACATCATTTTCATTTAAGAATACATTTCCGCTATCAAGCCAACGAACGTCAACTATCTTGCCCTGATTGCTGCCTATCTTTAATTTGGGAGCTACAGCCTTTTCGCCGGCAACCGGTTCTTCTACATTGGTGAAATTAACTTCGTTTATCGTAACGTCTGCCTTGGGAGACAATTTCTCATACTGCATGTGTATTACGTATACACTTCCCTGCTTGTACAGACGTGTAACAGTATATTCATCATTGATATGTACATTCTCCGCTGTCATATATTCTGAATAGGATGTATTTGACGGCGGTGTGAATTCAATATGCAGAAAGTATGTGTTATCAGCGGCAAATGCTGTGCCGTCTTTAAGATCCACACTCTCATCACCATTTAAAAGACACCATGTTTTTGAATTGATCGTTCCCTGATCGGAATGAATCCATATCCCGGAAGTCTTAGCTTTTTCCGTGTCGACCGGGTATTTGACATCATGTATGGTCACATCGGTAATAATGAAATCACGCGCAAAACCCTCATTAAAAGCATAGGTATAAGCGGCTGAACCTTTTACGGCATGGATTCTAAAATTATTAACCTTTACGGTGTCGCTAAGATATCCGAATGCTTTATCGCCTACATCGGTAATTGTGTCGGTGAGGGTTATGGACTTCATATCGGGAAGAGTCATGAACGCTCTGGCTCCAACTTTGGTAATATTTTCACCCATTTTAATATTGGTTATATTGGTGCATTCTTTGAAGGCGTCGTCATCGATTGCCGTAACCTTAACACCGTTTAAAGTAGCGGGCAGTTCAAGTTTGTCCGTATAAGTGGAAGCGGAGTTGGCTTCATCTCCTACTATGAGCTTACATTCGGCACTTGAAGGCTTGCCGCCCTTTGTTACGACAGCCTTGAAAGTATTGGAATTATTGAATGTATCGCTTTTATATGAGTCGGTTATGATGTCACCGACCTCATAATCAATTGATGTTCTTGCGGTAAAGACAAGCTGTTTCCCGCTTTGCGATACATTGCTGTTATTCCATGTCATACCGGGAATGTTTACTTGGAATTTCAAGCCATCAGGCGCGCTCTTTTTAAACTGGATTGCGGCTGTATAGATATAAGTTACACCTTTTTGGAATTTTTTTACTGCGATAGGAGAACCTTTTGAAGAAGGCACCAGCCATTGATCCTTTACGGTAAATCCGGCGGCGTCGAATGACTCATTGAGCAATTGAGGTGCCTCGCCTACAACGGGTACATTTGGTTCAAGAACAAACAGTCTTTCTGACCTGTAGAAAGTTACAGGACCGTAAGTTTCTCCGTCATCGAGTATCAAAGGCTCTTTGATCCCTGATTCGCCGATCGTTTCCTTGGCAGAACCGTACATGAAGTCTGACATCGGCAGCGTAAAGATCATTGCGACTGCCAGTAATAATGATAATAGTTTTTTCATATCGTTCCTTCCTCCTCTATGTTTTTTTTAATTTGTTGCAAAGATAATTTTGAAAGGTATGAAGTGCTGAACTTTCATTCTTAATATACATTAACATTATTTGTAAGTCAATGTATTCTCCATATGAGAAGTACCGCCATTGTTCAGGGAATAGACAATTACCCCGTACAATAGCGGTACATATGTGTTAATATCTTCAGAAAAATATGTATAATTCATCGTAGCTTAGACGAAAACGATCAGGCTCCCGTAGCTCCGCCGCAGAATTCGCAGCAACCGTTGGCATCGGGGATAGTGGTCGCACCACAGCATGGGCATTGAATAGCTGTCTTCGGCTTATTAGCGGCTGCAACTTCTTCTCTAACCTGAGTGCGTGCAGAAGTAAGCAGCTCTTTGATCTCTCTTGCCATTGTCGTATATTCCCTGTAATCGACATTGGTGTCCGGTCTTGGTTTTCTGCTTGCGGGAACAGCATTGTCCGGATTGATCCTTATGCTTGAAGGATTAAGCTGGAACTTGATCGTGTCAAAATAAGGATGATTAACATGTATGATCACATTAAAATCGTAATCATAGAAATAGATAGGCGGATTATGACTTACATAATTGCCTTCATTGTTGGTATATTTCTCCTCGCTTGTATCCTCATCGATATCGATATCACAGCCTGTAACCATTGTGTAATCAAGTACATCAGGATTAGCCTCTGCAAGATTCCTTGCCTTGGTTACCATGAACTTCTTAGCGTCTTCGTCAAACAATATCTTCATGTCACGTCCGAGAGTACGTGTCGTGTTAAATGCTGCGACAGCCTTTTTATTCTCTTCACGATATTCAAGCTGTGCCTTTATATCTTCAACAGTGCTTCGTCTTCTGTCACTGAAGAACGGAGATAATTTTGCGGCACAGTTCTTACAGCAGTTACCGTCCTCGAGCTTGCGGTTGCCGAGCATTCCTATCTCGCCGTCGCATATAGAACATATTTTCTTCTCAAATATCTTGCCAAATAATCCCATATAATCGCTCCTTTTTTATTTCATTCAGTTAATAATGTCGTTATTATCAAACGGATCTCCGCATTCCGGACAGAACTTAGGAGGTTCTGAACCCTTCGGAGGCTCCCATCCGCACTTGTCACACTTGTACTGTGGAGCGCCTGCAGGCTTCTTTGAACCGCATTCTGCACAGAACTTACCTTTGTTAAATGCTCCGCATGAGCAGGTCCAGCCGTCGGCCTGAACAGGTTCGGGTTTCTTTGCACCGCATTCCGGACAGAACTTGCCGCTTGCCATGTGACCGCATGCGCATTTCCATGTATCGCCGCCTGCTGCCGGAGCACCACCGCCTGCCGGCATCTGTTGCTGCATCTGAGGTTGCTGCTGCATCTGAGGCTGTTGCTGCTGACCCATTGCAAAGAGATTCTGCGCGTTCATTCCGCCGCCTGCGTTCATAGCCATTCCCATGCCCATGAAACCAGTCATTGCGCCGGCACTGTTGTTGGCTGCGCCCTTCATTGCATCGGCCTGTGCACCTACAAGAGTAGCGGCTGCCATTGTAGGATCACGCATGATAGCTGTACGCTGAGCTTCTTTGATCATCTGTGCATCTTCCTCAGGAAGAGTAACAGAACCGAGTGCAACGCTTACAACCGTTAAACCACGAAGATTGGACCATTTATCTGATAATACGTCATTAAGAGCATTTTCAAGCTCAGTGTTGTGAGATACGATCTGGTTAGGTCTGATCTCAAGATCGGATAATCTTCCGAATGCCGGCTGAAGTGCGCTTATGAATTCAGTCTTGAGCTGTGTCTCAAGTTCTTCACGAGTATAATCTTTCTCAACATTGCCTGCAAGGCTCTTGTAGAAGAGAAGCGGATCGGCGATCTTGTAGGAATATACACCTGAACAACGTACCGATACATCTATATCGAGACCTATCTTGTTATCAACAACACGGAACGGGATGGGACTTGGTGTCCCGAATTTGTTATCTATAAGTTCCTTAGTGTTAATGTAATACACACGCTGGTCTTTGCCTGTATCTCCGCCGTATGTAAAACGTTTTCCGACTGTCTTGAATGTTTCTTTGATACTGTCGCCGAGAGAACCTGCGAATATTGAAGGTTCTGTAGAAGAATCGAAAGTGAATTCTCCGGGTTCTGCACAGACTTCCACGATCTTACCCTGTTCAACGATGATCATACACTGACCGTCCGCAACAGCGATTCCGGAACCTTTTGTTATGACATTGTCACTTCCCTTTGTATTAGAGGAACGTCCTCCAATACGTTTCTGACCTTTAGTCATCAATACGTTTTTAGGAAGAGCTTCGCAATAGAAGAACTCTTTCCACTGGTCTGCCAGGACTCCGCCGGCAGCACCCAAAGCTGCTCTGATTAATCCCATAATACATTATCTCCTTTTGTTTATTTTTATATCACAACATTTATTATGCGATTGTGATAAATGACTATACAATTATAACATTGAATGACTTTTTTGTCACATAATATTTGAAAAAACAGTCATATTGTGTTAAGCTTCTGATATTGTGAGTACCTGATGGCTGTGAATTGATTCGTACGGAAGCGTAAGCTTGTCGCAGAATGATGCAGCCATGGGGGGTTACAGATATTTGATATATACTTGGAAGGCAGGATAGTCAGATGAGCACATTTAACACACTTGAAGAAGCACAGGAATACTTTAAAGGAGATATATTCGCAACGGATAACGGGATGCAGATCGACAAGCTTGACGATAATGAAAGCGTATGCAGCATGACTCTTGACGGAAGGCATAAGAATGCGAACGGAGGAATCATGGGCGGCGTTATATTCACACTGGCTGACTTCGCATTTGCAACGTTATCCAACAATATACACAGACCGACGGTTGCACAGCAGGTTAGTATCAACTACCTCGGAGCACCGAAAGGAAACAGGCTTACTGCCAGGGCGGTATGTAAGAAGACGGGAAGAAGTTCAACCATAATAAATGTAGACGTAACAGACGATACCGGAAGGGATATCGCACAATTCATAGGAACGGGGTTCAAATTATGAAAACAGCACTTACAATAGCGGGAAGTGACTCAAGCGGCGGAGCCGGAATACAGGCTGATATCAAGACAATGACTGCTAACGGCGTATACGCAATGAGTGCCATAACGGCTCTTACGGCGCAGAATACATTGGGGGTTACCGATATTATGGAGGTTACTCCGAAGTTTCTTGGCGAACAATTGGACAGTATATTCTCTGATATATATCCGGATGCGGTTAAGACCGGAATGGTATCATCCGGCGAATTGATAGAAGTTATCGCAGACAGGCTGACTCATTATAAGGCTTCACATATTGTTGTGGATCCTGTTATGGTGGCAACGAGCGGTGCGAAGCTTATAAGTGATGAGGCTGTCGAGACTTTGAAGAAAAGGCTGATCCCTCTGGCGGAAGTTATCACACCCAATATTCCGGAGGCTGAGGTTTTAGCAAAAATGAGCATAAGATCCGAGGAAGATATGATCACGGCTGCAAGAAAGATCAATGAAGAATACGGATGCAATGTACTTCTTAAAGGCGGTCACAGTCTTAACGATGCCAATGATCTACTCGTAAGGACAGACGAAGATATCGTATGGTATAAGGGAAGAAGAATTGATAATCCGAACACACACGGCACAGGTTGTACATTATCGAGCGCCATAGCGGCCAATCTTGCCAAGGGACATAATCTGGATGCATCCGTGAGATATGCGAAGAATTACATATCGGGTGCGCTTGAGGCGAAGCTTGATCTTGGGCGTGGAAATGGTCCCATGAATCACGCATTTGCGATCAAGGGAACGTATCTTGAGGAGATAGTGTGACGGGATGGATGGTCTTATGACCGTCCGCAATAAGCATCGTCGAATGAGACAGACGATGCAGATGGTGCGAATATGAAGTAGATTTGTAAAAATGTGAATTTGTCAGCACACTAAGTATGCTTAGTGACTCTGCCCCTATGTGTTTTGCTTAAAACCGAAGATATGATCATAACGGCGCAAAGTACAAGCAGCACCGCAAGGATAAATGCGCCGCAGCTCGCGAAGAATCCTTCGGGAAGTATCCTTATTATCTCATCGTCATGAGGGTCGAATATCCAGTTGTCCTTACCGGGGAAGAATATCTGATGGAATACGGTGAAGGCCCTGTCAAAATCAACCGCGCATAATCCACCTATGACCGCGAATGCGGCTAGCAGAGTGGTGCTTCCGTGAAAGTACGGGGTATGCCCGCGGAACATATACGGTCTCGTTCCGGATATATTGGAATACAACAGATATATCGTCATTAATATCATGCATGCGACCATCACATTGATATCCAGTAAAAATAAACCTCTAACATCGGTAAAATGTTCTTTGCCCGATTCCGACCAGGCAAGATCTCCGGTATCGAATTCGTCCGTGATCCCGACACAGTAATCAAGCATATCGTCATATGCTTCGGTTATCTGTTCGTGTGAATAACCGGTTTTTTCTGCGAGATTCCTCATATCTATCTGAATATAATAGAAAGGTCTGACCAATATCGGCGCTGATATTGACACTGACAATATAAGCAGTGCGGTAAGAACCGATACGGCTACGGTCAGTAATTTGTTTTTTACGGAATTGTATCTTTTATCTGAATCGGCATGTGTTGTCTTGTTTTTTCTGTTATTATATGATTTCATGACTGGCTTCTTTCTGTTGTTATCGTAATTATACCCCTGTATGTGTATGGAGGTCGGCAAGCCTACTCGGTATCTCCGTATGAAAAATGGCTCACTATCAATACCTGTGACGGCAGGTAGAATACCCATATAAGGTAAGTTATGACGGGAATGGCAGCCGACGGTACGAGCCCTGCGACGTAATCCGACATATTCATAAGACCGACACACGTGTCACATCCTAAGAAGAGAAGCATGCCTGCCGCAAGCATCCGGGAGGATATTATAGCACATTTTCCGGTGCCTTGACAAAGTCGGAATGACTGTATAGTGTTGATGATCAGATTGATATAAGACCACATCGACACGGCGATTATGATGTCAAAGCCGGAATAATATGTAACAGCTGAAAATGTGATCGTGTATGTTATCAGTCTCGGCAGAAATATATGTAGGAGTACAGAGAGTGTGGCGGCGTTGCAATCTTTAACTCCGGATCGCTGTGAGGTTTGTCTGAAGGATGTTCCTATGTGATATGCATACAGAGTCTGCACCACGGCGAATGCCGTTACACCGGCAATGTAACATGTGTCAAGAAGCAGAAGATATGTGTCAGCAAAAAGTGTCAGTGCCATAGCGGTGACAGGGAGTATTGTTTTGCGGCTGACACTTATGAATAAGGCAGTAAAAAAACATGCGATTATTGATATATATTTTATCAAAGAAGTATACATATTCAATGCGTCCATCACAAGGAATGTGATATAGAGTGCGATGGATATGATGAAGAATATGAGGTGAAATGCGTGGTTTTTCATGGTTTGACTCCGTGATATTCGTATTCCGGGCTATCGCCCTACATACTCATATGGTTTAGACTGCGTTATAATTGCAAAAAAATCCATGCAAGCCGGTTACTATCCACAGCCGCCCGCATAGGTCACAGCCCATCCGCTTCGCGTATGTCGCCACTGCGTGGCTTGTGGCTGTGACTATGAGGGCGGTTCCTGCTTCACAGCAGTAACAAGAAGCCATATAGAATAATTCTTACGAGCTAGCTCGACGAATTACTCTACATGGCTCCTTGCTGTGAATAGTAACCTGTTAAGTTAAGCTCTCGGGCAGACTTGAACTGCTGACCTCCCGCTTACCAAGCGGACGCTCTACCGGCTGAGCTACGAGAGCATGGTTGAAAGCTTCTTTCGGATCCTCGTCAGAGCGTTGTCGACTGCCTTCGGAGAACGACCGAGAATATCAGCTATCTGCTTGTAATTCATTCCGCTTATATACATGTCATATACGGACTTTTCAAGCTTGCTGAGACGCTTTACAAGTTCGTATTCTATCATAGTTGCATTCTCCTTGTCAATAAGCAATTCTTCGGGATTGGAGCTTTCGGTTGCTTCTATGAGATCAGACAGTAATATCTGTGTTTCTTCGTTGTTCTTTACGGTCGTGACAGGGACGTTGAAAGACACATAATTATTTAACGGCTGGTTCTTCATTCGTGTTGATGTTTTTATTGCATTACACATCTGGCGATATACGATGGTCTCGGCATATGCCGTGAAGTTGTCCGATTTTTTTGGGTCATAATCTCTGAGTGCCTTGTACAGTCCGATCATGCCTTCCTGTATTAGGTCATCCTTGTCGCCTCCGATGAGGAATAATGATCTGGCTTGGGTGAGAACCAGTTTCTTGTATTTTTCCATGAAATAATCCAGAATGAACGAAGATGAGTCATCATTTTTGCGGATATTGCTCAATAATTCGTTGTCTGACATATGTTCCAGTTCATTTATTGTATAATTCATGACAAAACCTTTCGTAATGTGATGGAAGGGCAGATAATAATGTGTTGTCTGTTCACAGTTCCCCACGACCTTTACCCATAGCTTATCTGCTTCGTATCTGTCGCGGGTTCGTTGCTTATGGTTACTTTGCGGAACGCTGTCTTACGATCTCGTATGCAAGCACGCCTGTTGCAACGGAGGCGTTAAGCGAATCTATATTGCCATTCATCGGTATCGCAGCCGAAAAATCACATTTTTCTTTCACAAGTCTGCTGACACCGTTTCCTTCATTTCCTATTACAAGGCCGATGGGGCCGGTCAGATTAAGGTTGTACATGGTATCGCCGTCGGCTGCGGCGCATACGAACCATATTCCCTGCTTTTTGAGGTCTTCTATAGTACGGCTTATGTTGGTTACTTTCGCAACCGGAGTGTAATTGATGGCGCCTGCCGATGCCTTTGCGACGGTAGCGGTCAGCCCGCTGGCTCCGTGCTTCGGAATTATGATCCCGTGGGCACCTGCGAGATTGGCGGTTCGTATAATTGCTCCGAGGTTGTGAGGATCTTCTATGCCGTCAAGGATGATAATGAAAGGATCTTCGTTCTTTTTTGCTGCATTATCCAGAATGTCTGATACTTCAGCATATTCATAGGCGGCAATATATGCTATCACGCCTTGATGTTTGCTGGTTTCGGACATCTGATCAAGGCGTTCTTTCTTAACATAATTGATGTATGTGTTCTTCTTTGCGGCTTCGCGAAGTATTGTCTGAACCGGGCCGTCGTGGCAGCCGTCCAGGACGAACAGCCTGTCGATGGTTTTACCGGAACGGAAAGCTTCAAGCACAGGATTCCTTCCTTCGCATATCGATTCTTCATATCTCATGTAACTTACTCCTTTTTCATACAGGCCTTGTATAAGTGTTCTGCATAATAAATGATGTGATGTTATTCATATTCGGGTATGACGGGAAGTACGAGTTCCGTGATCCTGCCAAAATCACCTTTCAGATACAGCCAGCCAAGCAAAGCCTCGAATCCTGTTGCGGCCTTGTAGTCGTTAACGCTTGCGTTCTTGGCTGTTGAATGGGACTTGGCATTGCGCCCTCTTTTATATATGGACAATTCTTCTTCGGTAAGCTTCGGAAGAAGTTCATGTATCATTGCGGATTGCGTTGTGGCATTAACAATACGGCTTGATGCCTTGTGAAGACGATTGACCGGAGCCTGGCCTCTTGTGACAACACGTGTGCGTATTACAAGATCAAATACGGTGTCACCGATATATGCCAGAGTAAGAGGAGACAGCGTTCCCGGGTCGTGCTCCCTGTAGTCGCACGTTGTACGGATATATTCGGCCAGATTATTGATATTAACGGCATTATCCGTGCCGGGGTCTATGCTCTTTTCCATCTTACGCCTTCCCTTGTATCTTCAAGAATGATACCTTTTTTCTCAAGCTCGTCACGGATCTCGTCGGCTCTCGCAAAATTACGCTCCTTGCGGGCAGCCTGACGTTCATTTATAAGTGCTTCGATATCGGCGTCGAGAAGTTCTTCCTTTTCTTCGCATATGATGCCGAGAATTCCGCACAGTGAGATGATAGTATCAAGTGTCTCGTTGATGATCTCTGCAGATGATCTTGAGTCGATATGAGAATTGGCAGCCTTTACGATCTCGAATATTGCCGCGATCGCATCAGCTGTATTAAAATCATCTTCCATTGCGGCTTCGAATTTGTTCTTTAACTCAAGAAGCTTCGAACGATATTCTTCATCGGTTGAGCCATTATCCGAAGTCTTCTCTGTATCGGAATCGGCTATGAATCTAAGCCTGCTTACTGCATTGCGTATACGCTCAAGTGAAGCGGCTGCGGAAGCCATAAGATCGTCGCTGAAGTTGAGCGGGCTTCTGTAATGAGCGCTCAGCATGAAGAAACGCAGCACCTGAAGCGGATACTTTGCAGCGATCTCTTTTACGGTGAAGAAGTTGCCGGCTGACTTGGACATCTTGTGGTTATTTATATTGAGAAATGCGTTGTGCATCCAATAATTGGAAAATGGTACGCCGTTAGCGGCTTCGCTCTGTGCGATCTCATTCTCATGATGAGGGAATATAAGGTCTTCACCGCCTGCATGGATGTCGATGCTGCTTCCGAGATACTTGTTGCTCATTACGGAACATTCGATATGCCATCCCGGTCTTCCTTCACCCCATGGTGAAGTCCAGCTTGGCTCGCCTTCCTTCTTTGGCTTCCACAATACGAAGTCCATAGGATCTTCCTTCTCGTCGTCAACAGCGATCCTGATGCCGGCGCTTAAGTCATCCAGGTTCTTGCCGGATAGCTTGCCGTAGCCCTTGAACTTCCTTGTTCTGTAAAATACGGTACCGTTCTTCTCATATGCGTATCCTTTATCTATAAGGGTCTGTATCATATCAATCATACCGTCTATCTCTTCGGTAGCTTTGGGATGAACGGTAGCGGGACGGACATTCATTCCTTCCATATCTTCTATTGCGGCTTTCGTATATCTCTCTGCTATCTCGGCTGCAGTAACGCCTTCTTCGATTGATTTTGCAATAATCTTATCGTCAACGTCCGTAAAATTGGATACGTAATTGACATCGTACCCCTTGTATTCAAGATAACGGCGAACGGTATCGAATACGATCATGGGACGCGCATTACCTATATGAATGTAGTTATATACGGTAGGGCCGCATACATACATTCTTACTTTTCCTTCTTCAATAGGAACGAATTCCTCTTTTCGGTTGTTAAGTGTGTTGTAAACCTTCATATTGATCATACTCCTTATCTAAAAAAAGACCTCTCTCATTGTGGGAAGAGATGTCCTGTTTGACAAAAACTCATAATATTTCAACTTTATTTTATGTGTACAGAATATATTTGTCAAGAAAAAACAGATAAAATAGTTGATTAAATTGCTAAAAAGTATTGATATATTGTAAAAAATGTGTGATAATAGGAATATCGTGAAAAGACTGTATTCTCACATTGTCATGATTTCTCGTATTATCAGACAGGGAATGATGTGGTGGGAGAATGGTCTTTGCCGAAATATTATATCTTTAATAGGAGGAAAGGCAATGAGGAGAGTATTAAAGAGCGGCATGGCTATAGCTCTCGCAGCAGCCATGGTCGTAACAGCAGCTCCTGTAAACAACGCAGACGCTGCAAAGAAAATCAAAGCGGCTAAAGGTACTTATACCGTAGAAGTTGGTAAGTCCGTTACGGTAAAAGTAAAGAATGCCGGCAAGAAAAAGGCCGTTAAGTGGTCAACAGACAAGAAGGGCAAGAAGTTAGTTAAGATTGCCAAAGCTAAGACAAAGGCTGACAAGAAGGGTGTTGCAAAAGTAGCCATCAAAGGTAAGAAAGTCGGTACAGCTAAGATCACAGCTAAGGTTGGCAAGAAGTCCTGCAAGTTTAAGGTTAAGGTAACAGCAGCCACAGTTAATCCTGGCGCATCAACAGCACCGGGCGGCGCAACAGCAGCACCTAGCAGCAATGCAACAACAGCACCTACAGGCGCAACAGCAGCACCTA
>JHWW01000014.1 GCA_000621985.1 Lachnospiraceae bacterium V9D3004 | reverse complement strand
GGAAAAGTATATAACTCAGATCTATCTGCATCTTATAACATAGGAAGCAGATATTATGTACGAGAAATATTAAAATCCTTGCCTGCGAAGGAGAGGTTGGAACTTGAGGCAAAAGCACCTCAGGTCACCAGGAGAAGCACCTGCACATTATCTACTCTAATTAACCTGAATGCGGAGCTTATGTCTATTGTGGTATAAGTATCTGAGTTTGGGTTGTATCTGTAGTAATGTAGTTCCCGTCTTCTAAAGAGACTACGTGTAGAAATACATTTATGGGAAGCACGCGACTTCAGTCGTGTGAGGTTTCACAATGATGATATCCGTTCGCATGAAAAACTGGCTGTAATCCTTGGTAATGAAGGAGCGGGGCTTCCTATGGAAGTCATAACTGCATGTGACTATCGTGTTATGATACCTATGTATCATGGAGTTGATTCTTTAAATGTAGTCGCAGCAAGCGCTATCAGTTTCTGGGAATTGTTAAAATAATATGTACATTTGACAAGAGATGATGAACAATGCCGCGGTGAATTCGATGTTTGATGAGTTACCGGTGTCAAAAAAACAGTCAACCATACAAGGGCGGCAAAGAGTCTGGCTTCGACCTTGCAATTATTAAATGATAAATATAAAGATACATCCAGGTTGATGCTGATTCTATGTGGTTCATCAATGTCATTTTTGTATGAGGAACCGATCAATCTTTTGAACCGGGAAGTAAGAGAACCGGCAATATATATAGCAATAAACTCCGCGATAGCAACAGGTCATTCACGAATGTCTGAGATATCAACAAAGGTTGGGGAAGACACAAATGTATGCTCCAGATATTTGAAAAACCTTATTGCTCTGGGTATAGTTAAGAAAGAAACTCCTTATGGAGAGAAGGAGTCAAAGAAATCGATATACACGATCGAGGATAATATGTTCAACTTCTGGTATCGGTTTGTTCCGAATAATAATTCTATTATTGTACGAGGCGCTACGGAGCTGGTTTATAAGAAAGTTGAAGATCAAATAAATGATCATATGGGAAGTGTTTTTGAAGAAATATGTACACAATATCTATGGAAACAGCTTTATTTGCAGAATGTAAATGGAGAAATGATAATATTGATCTTGATGTTTTGGAAAAATTAGTTGATAGAAGTATGTTATTTCATTATTCAAATATGCATTATTATTTGTTCTCTAAAACAGGCTTTACAAAAGGGTGTATGGAAAAAGCAGAAGAGATGGGAAATGTTTCTTTGGTTAGCTACAACGATATTATAAGTTCTTATTGAAGGATTGAAAAAGAATGGACATCAAAGAGGGAGATAACATTATTCGGATTCTTATCTGAAATTCTTAAAGAGAATTCTGATGTGGAAGCTTATGATCATACAGGTGTTGTGACTGATATTATCAAGGTTAAGAATTATCAGGGTGAAGGCGATGACATGCTCAGTGATATAAGTTTTGTGCCGGAAAGCGGCGAAAGACGCATGGAAAACTTTACGACTGATGTTGATTTTAAGTCTGTGAAACACCCGATCGTTCTTGATAAAACGAACATGGACAGTCTTGAGGTATCAAAGGGAGACGAACTTACGATCACCTGGGGTAATAAAGAGTTCACATTCACGATCATCGGTTTTTATGAAGCTTAACGAAGGCATCGACAAGAGAGAATTTGCTGATATTTTAAGAGAGCGATACGGAAAAGAGATCGCGCATATGCTCCGTGTTTCGTTTGCCGGGATTGCAGCAGGTCTTATGATCGTTTCTGCGGGCGTTGTTGTTCTTATTCTTTCGATACTTATGGCTTCCACGATCAGAAAACAGTACAGAGAGATCGGAATTATGAAGGGTATGGGTTATACCTCAAGAGAGCTAACGTTTCAGATGGCATTTCGCATCGTTCCGGTTGTATTACTGGGAGTTATTGCGGGAACGGTTCTATCGCTCCTTTTGATGGGAATTGTTAATGCATATGTTGCAAAGATAACAATAACTGATCATGTTGATGTTGATGCTTTCTTTTACGGGTGGTGTTATGAACATAAAACAATCGGAAGCATCTGCAGGTAAGGATAACAGTATATTAAATATCGCATCGGTAAGTAAGATGTATGTTACTGTCTCGGTGATGCAATTGGTTGAGAGAGTAAGTGGCATGAGCTTTTCTGAATATCTGAAGGAAAATATAAACAAACCTTTTTCGATGAATAATACGGGGACTTTGTGGGACACGGATTTTAACAGGCAGGTTCCCGTATATATTAACGGTAACGTAAAGCTTGCAAGTCAGATCCCGCAGCTTATCGGATGCGGAGGGATCATGTCGGATGCAAAGGATGTATGTACGTTCGGTTCGGCGTTTTTTGCGGGAAACGATATCTTACTTTCGGAAAAAGAAGACTATGCCAAAGTGGGAGTTAAAGTGTTGACAAAGGGAGGAGATACAAGTCAACATGCAGGTCTTGTGGTTGCTCCCGACAGAAAGATAAGTGTTGCCGTACTTTCTTCCGGAGGATCAAGCAGCAATTGCGAAGAGATATGTCTGGATCTTCTCGATGCAGCGCTTAAAGAGCAGGGGATCACTGTAGAACATCCCGAATCAAAAAGTCCGGAATTTATCAGTACTGTGCCTGATGAATTAAAATATTCAAGCTATATTCCTCAATATGGGGATAGCGTTTCACTGCCGGAATGTGGTATGATAGTATTTATCGGAGAGACCGGTTCAACAGTACATATCGGCCGGTAGTATACAGGGGGGAATCTGAGAATGCCTTGAACATGGCTAAGATCGCGGCGTATGCTTCAGGACGATCTGCAGGTGACACTTCCGATATTAACGATGCTTTAGGTGGAAGAATCTTTATTAACGATAATATATATCCTGATACTTTAACACATAAGCTTGTAAAATATGAAGAGGAGACGGATTTAAAGGTCAGAGAATATAATATGCTGTTGTATATTCTGAAAAACAGAGGAAGAGTAGTTACCAAGGATGAACTTCTGAAATATGCCTGGGAGGATGAGTATGTAGGAGAAGGTACGCTGCTGGTTCCGGACAAAATACATTTAGGAAAGGACAATGAAAATGAGCAAAAAAGCTTTTATATTTCCGGGAGTGGGTTATACGAAAGATCGTCCGCTGTTATATTATGCCGGGAAGATCGCTGTATCCCACGGATATGAACTTGTACATATGGATTTTTCGGGAATGGACTGGAGTAAAGAAAAACTTAAGGATTCGAAGAGATTCGATAAGATCCTTGCGGAGTGCCTTGCAAGAACTGAGAAGGTATATGACGGATTGCATGATAAGCAGGATATATGTGATCATCTGTTCATTTCAAAGAGCATAGGCACCGTTGTTGCGACGGCTTTTGCAAAAGAGAAAGGTTTAAAAGTAAAGCAGATATGTTTTACACCGCTTGAATACATTGATGATTATATAGAAGACGGTAACGGTATAATATTCTATGGTGACGGTGATCCATATGCGGATCCCGATCAGGTAGCGGCAATATGCAAAAAGAGGAAACTTGAAGCGCATTGTTTTGCTAATGCCAATCATTCACTTGAAACCGGAGATGTTGTTAATGATATAGAAAATATTCAAAAAGTAATGAAAAGAGTAGACGAGGTGATCTGATCATGTATATTAACGATGATGGAATAAGACTGGATGCAGAGCTTGAAAAACCGGAGAATGCACCGGAAAAAATGCCGCTTGTTATTGTTATGCACGGCTTTACGGGACATAAAGACGAGCATCATATAATTGCTGCGGCAGAGGCTTTCAGAGAGGCCGGTTATGCAACTTTAAGAGTTGATCTTTACGGACACGGAAAGAGTGACGGGGCGTTCAAAGATCATACATTGTACAAATGGATGACCAATGCCATGACGGTGATAGACTATGTGAGAGGGCTTGATTTTGTGACGGATATATATCTGTGCGGACATTCCCAGGGTGGTCTTCTCGTAATGCTCGCCGGAGGATTAAAGCATGAATTCATAAAAGGTATCATAGCATTGTCGCCTGCTGCGATGATCCCGGAAAGCGCAAGAAGAGGTGAACTTCTCGGTTATAATTTTGACCCTGTTGCACTTCCGGAAGAACTGGATGTATGGGACGGTAAGACACTTGGAAGCAATTACATTCGTGTGGCGCAGATGGTTCATGTTGAAGAAGCCATTGACAGATATGACGGCCCGGTTCTGATCGTTCAGGGTACGGAAGACGGACCTTCGCTTATACAATCGGCAAAGGATGCAGCTGCACGTTATGCCAACAGTAAATACGTGGAGATCGAAGGTGCCCCGCACTGTTATGATGATCATATTCCGCAATTGAAGGGCTTGATACGCGAATGGATTGTTACTATTCACAGTTCTTCGTATGATCAAGGCTGATACATCATGCTTGCATGAATGAAGCAGCCTTGATCATACGAAGGGAGTTCCGGTGAAGCAGGAACTGTGAACTATTATATTGTTAAAAACTTGACAAAGAATTGTTTTTTTGGTAGAATCTCACTGTTGTCTGCATGAAGCAGGCATAAGTCGCAGAAGCGGCGGAGACATCTGTAATCGGATGCAGTTTATTTTGCCTCGATGAAGAGAGGTATATAATTATAAAAATGTACTATGAAAGTACGCAATCATTTCCATGAAGGGAAGTGTTGCGCACTTTTTTTCATGGGAAAATGCGATGCATTTCCTATGACATCTAAATAACGGAGGTATAACATGAAGAAAAAATTATTATCACGTGTTCTTACCGGAGTACTTGCGGCAGGAATGATCATTACAGGAACATTTGTTACGGGAACATTAACAGGATGCGGAAGCAGCAATTCAGACAGTAAACAGAGTACGGAAGATGATACTTCAAAGGATGATGCGGAAGCAAAAGATGACAGCGATGCGGCTGATACAACCGACACATCTGACACTGGCGATACAGCAGCCACTGAAGGAACAACTCTGGTATATGCAAGTAATGATTACACAAGGATCAACCCGGCAATAGATGAACACGGAGAGATCAATCTGTTGTTATTTGACGGCCTTATGGCACATGATGCTGACAATAACGTTGTTGAGGGACTTGCAGAGTCATATGAGTATGACGATGCAGCCAATACATACACTTTCCATATAAGGAAGGATGTAAAATGGCATGACGGCGAACCTTTTACGGCTGAAGACGTTAAGTTCACTATCGATGCCATCAAAGATCCCGACAATGAATCAGAGATATTCTCCAATTATGTTGAAGTAAGTGAGATCAACGTTGTTGATGATCTGACTGTTCAGTTCGTATTATCAGAGAAAAATGTAGCATTTCTTGAGTATATGACAATAGGAATCCTTCCGAAGCATCTGCTTGAAGGAAAGAGCATGCAGGAAGACGAATACTTCCACAAACCGGTCGGAACCGGCCCTTATAAGCTTGCAGAGTGGGATGAGGGACAGAGCATCACACTTGAAAGAAATGAAGACTATTACAAAGGCGCTCCGAACATTGAGAAGATAATATTCAAGATCGTGCCGGATGACAATGTAAAAGCGCTTCAGCTTGAATCGGGAGAGGTTAATCTTGCAAAGATCACACCGAAGGATGCAGCTAATTTCAAAGATAAAGAAGGATATAAAGTATACAATATGAAAACCTCGGATTACAGAGGCATCATGTATAATTTTAATAATCAGTTCTGGAAAGACAATGCCGACATAATCCCGGGAATCAATTACGGAATCGACAGAGATGCAATGGTTAAGTCGGTACTTCTCGGTGAGGGAATAACAGCATACGGACCGCTTCAGAGAAACAAGTATAATAACGAAAATGTTGAACATTACGATTACAACAAAGACAAGGCAAAGGAAGTATTCGAAAAGGCCGGCTGGAAACTCGGTGATGACGGAATATATGAGAAAGACGGAAAGAAACTGTCATTTACAATTAATTGTATGGAAGGTGACCAGGTACGTGCAGACCTTGCTGCGATAGCATCACAGCAGCTCAAAGAGGTCGGTGTTGACGTAAAGGCACAGGTTCAGTCTGAGATCGACTGGGAGAACCAGGAAGCTTTCCTTATCGGATGGGGAAGTCCTTTTGATGCCGATGATCATACCTACAAGGTATTCGGTACCGATCAGGGTGCTAATTATAATTATTATTCCAATGCTGACGTTGATAAGTATCTTAAGGAAGCCCGTCAGACAGATGACGATGCAGCACGTAAAGAAGCTTATGCAAAATTCCAGGAAGCAATGGCGAAGAATCCGGCATACACATTCTTCTGTTATGTAGACGTGGATTATGTTGCGGACAACAAATTATCCGGAATATCCGAAAATACGGTTCTCGGACATCATGGTGTGGGAATATTCTGGAATGTAAAAGATTGGAAATTTGAACAGTAATTTTTTCGCGAATGATAACGAATAAGAGATAGAAAAGAACGGAAAATGAGCGGAATATGAGCGAACTTTCAGTTGAAAAAAAACAAAAAGATCACTGTCTTAAGATCAGTGATCTGTCGGTAAAATATTATATGGAATCAGGTGAGATACCGTCTGTGGACGGTGTCTCACTGTCATTGTTACGAGGAGAGGTACTTGCGCTTGTAGGAGAATCAGGATGCGGCAAGAGTACGCTGTGCCGCTCCGTAATAAGAGTGCTTTCTTGTAATGCAAAGATAATATCCGGAAAGATTGAACTAAACGGCCTTGATGTTACGGCTGTGTCTGAACGGGAACTGCTTGATATAAGGGGAAAAGAAGCTGCGATGATCCTTCAGGAGCCGATGTCGGCACTTGATCCGACCATGACGATAGTAAGACAGCTTACCGAAGCTATACGCATACATGATAAAACAATAAATAAGCGTGAAGCGCAGAAAAAGGCTGTCAGCCTCCTTACATCAGTCGGGATAAAGGATCCCGAATACAGATATAAATGTTATCCCGGGCAGTTATCCGGCGGCATGTGCCAGAGATGCGTGATCGCAATGGCGTTATCGGCATCACCGAAGCTTCTTATTGCCGATGAGCCTACAACGGCTCTTGACGTAACGACCCAGGCTGAGATACTTAAGCTCCTTATGGAATTAAGAGATGTGTGTAATATGTCAATTCTTATTGTGACACACGACCTTGGCGTGGCTGCAAAGGTTGCAGACAGGATCGCTGTAATGAAGGATGGCAAAATAATTGAAACCGGAACATGTTACGATATATTCAATAATTCGAAGAATGAATATACTAAAGAACTTCTTGCTTCGATGCCGTACAGTCATTTGACGGAGACAGTCAGATAATATAATGTAACTGATCGTCACTGGCGGTTACATGGTAATTAAGAACAGATATAGGAAATATATAATGAGCATACACATGGGTGAAAACATTCTTGAAGTGAATAATCTGTCACATTCATTTCACAGGTCCGGAAAGGATAATATCCGGGCGGTAAATGATGTGTCATTTAATATAAAATATAATGAGATATTCGGACTTGCCGGAGAGTCGGGGTCGGGTAAATCAACTGTTGCGCGTTGTATAATGAACATAATAAGGCCTTCGACCGGAAGGATAATGTATGACGGTATCAATATAACCGATAAGAAGGAAATTAAGTCACATAAGAAAAAACTGCAATGTGAAAGACAGATCATATTTCAGGACAGTACTTCGTCTCTTAACCGTCATATGAAAGTTGCCGACATTATTGCAGAGCCTTTAAGGATCAACAACATATTCGGTTCCGGAAAAGAAGAACGTCATTATGTAATAGAGATGCTTGAAGAAGCCGGACTTAATGAGAGTTATGCAGACAGAAAACCGTATGAATTATCGGGTGGCGAGAGACAGCGTGTTGCGATCGCCCGTGCCTTCGGAATGAAACCGAAATTACTGATCGCAGACGAGCCTTTTGCATCTCTTGATGCAGGAATTCAGATGCAGATGGTTGAATTATTTCTTCATCTGAAAAATGAACATGATTGTGCAATATTATTCATCGCACATGACCTTTTGATGATAAGATTTCTGTGTGATAAAGTTGCGGTAATGAATGACGGAAAGATCGTTGAATGCGGCAATACTGCGGAGATTTTTAATGCTCCGTCACATCCTTATACCAAAAAATTGATCGATGCGATCCCTATTCCGGAAGTTGCTGAAAAATAATAGGAAAAGACAATAAAAATTATGAATAAAGCCAGAAAAAAATCGATTCTAAGAAAAATGATCATATATATTATATCCATATTCGTATTGTCCGTAATTGTTTTCGGAATGGCCAAATTATCACCCGGAGATCCTCTTGTATCATATTACGGAGACCGCGCTGAAAGGATGAATGATGAAGAGCGGGCGCATGCGTATGAAAGACTCGGTCTTAACGAACCGGTATATGTGCAGTATGCATTGTGGATAAGAAATGCCTTGCAGGGGGATTTTGGAATATCGTTCAAATATAAAAAACCCGTGCAGGACATAGTTATAGCAAGAGTGGGTAACACACTTCTTCTCGGAGGTATCGGATTCTTTCTTATATTCACACTTGCACTTATGCTTGCGATGTTCTGTGTGCTTCATGAAGGAAGAGTTATTGACAGGATAATATGCCGGGTCGGAACGATCACAAGCTGTATTCCGGAATTCTGGCTTGCTCTTGTCCTGATCATGATATTCGCGGTTAATCTTAAGATACTTCCTGCAAGCGGAGCATATGATATAGGTCAGTCAGATAATGTCATCAGCAGAATGAGTCATATGATCCTGCCTTTGATAGTTGTAGTTACCGGACACTTATGGTATTACAGTTATATGTTAAGGAACCGCCTTCTTGAAGAGACTGTGAAGGATTATGTTCTTCTCTACGAAGCTTCCGGTTTGTCAAGAAGGCAGATAGTATTCAGACATTGTGTCAGGAATATAATGCCTACATATATCAGTATTATGGCTATATCAATATCACATATTGTTGCGGGAACGTATATTGTCGAGATGGTATTTTCATATCCGGGAATCGGAACTCTTGCTTTTGAGAGTGCCAGATATCATGATTATAATATGCTCATGTATATATGCATCATTACCGGTGCGGTCGTAATATTCGGTAATATTGCCGGACAGGCCGTAAGCGAGATGATCGACCCGAGAATGCGTGAGCAGGTAAAGGTGGTGGAGCAGGATGACTGATAAGGCGGATAATATTGAAGTTAAGAAAATTAACAGATCATACGGATACAGATCAGACAGATTCCCTGTGGTTTCGGTTCTTCTTCTTGCAATGATCGCCGTAGGCTGTATATTCTGCGGAATATTTTCAAACCACGATCCTTTCTACATGAATCTTGACAGTGTAAATGTCGCGCCCAATTCTACATTCTGGTTTGGAACCGATACGCTCGGAAGAGATATATATTCCATGATCCTTAACGGAGGCCGTATCTCATTATTTATAGGAATAACCGCCTCTGCGATATCGGCTGTCATAGCCTTGGTATATGGATCGTTAAGTGCAGTGGCACCCGAATGGGTTGATGAGATAATGATGAGATTCACTGAGATATTATTATCTGTTCCGTCAATCCTTCTTATAATATTCGTGCAGGCCGTGGCAGGGAGTGATAATGTCATATCCATAGCTGTTGTAATAGGTTTTACAAGCTGGATGAGCATGGCTAAGATCGTAAGAACTGAAGTGCGTCAGATACGATCGGAAGAGTATGTTATCGCTGCACGTGCAATGGGCGGATCATTTTTTCATAATCTGAGATGGCACTATATACCGAACAGTCTGCCATCGATTCTTTTCATGATAATCATGAATGTAAGGGGAGCTATCGTTGCAGAGGCAACGCTCAGTTTTGTGGGACTCGGACTCCCTATCGAGATCATATCATGGGGAAGCATGCTGTCGCTTGCCGAGAAAGCGGTGATGAGCAATTCGTGGTGGATAGTATTTATTCCGGGTATATTTCTTATAGTTACCATCGTGTGTATTACAGAGATATCCAATTTCCTAGTGCAAAAAACAAAATAAAGTGTTATACTGTTCTTTGGGGGATATGAAAGTATTTCTCATTACAAATTGATACGGAAAATGTAATCTGAACCGTTTCATTTTGAGAGAGGATAATATTATGTATAATCTGTCTGATGAAGAACGAAGAATATATGAAAGTCTTTCAATACCGATAGCCTTATTCCAGTATATTGATGAGAAACCTATTATATTATTGGTATCGGATGGCTTTTGTAATCTTAAGAATATTAAACGTGATGAATTGTTTCCTTTTATGACCGCCAATATGTTTGGATTTGTGCACCCTGATGACGCAGTTAATCTTCTGCGTGCAGGTGAGGCATTTGCGCGTCGTGAGAGTCCTTTTGATATAATATACAGGAGCAGGATCAACGGCGATTCGGAATACCATACCTTTCATTCGATGGGTAACTGGCAGACAATGGCAGACGGTACGGAGGTTGCTTTTGTGCAGTTCAATGACATGACTAACGGAATGCACAAGGTAAGTAAGATGACAGAGGAATATGAGATATTCAGCAAAGACCAGTTCTACTGCGATCATGTTACGGGACTTAAGAATGTCAGATATTTTCAGGAACACGGAGAAGAGTTTGCTAATGAGATCAGATCGGTGAAAGCTGTGCCGATGCTGATATATACGGATGTAGTGAGCATGCAGTCCTACAACAGACAGTTTGGCTATACCAAGGGAGATGATCTGCTTAAGCTTATTGCGGACATATTGAAGGATCTGTTCCCTGATGCTCTTATTGTAAGAGGAAATGATGATCATTTTATTTTACTGACAAAATATATGGATGAGCAGTTTTTGTATCCTGTGTTCGAAACGATCAATTATAAGATTAAAACGCAGGCATTTGGCACAACTTCCGGTATTCAGTCCGGTGTATGCAGCATGGCAAAGGGAGTTGATACGGTGGAGGCTCTCGGTCGTGCCAAGTATGTATTAAAAGAGATAGCCAATAATCTTAACAAAACTTTCTGTATATATACTTATGAAACGTATGAAAAATACTGGCAGCAGCGTTATATTATCGAAACATTCGATGAGGCACTTGAAAAGGGATGGATCAAGATATATTATCAATGCATTATGAATATAAAAACAGGTAATGCATGCTATCTTGAAGCTCTTGCAAGATGGGTTGATCCGGAGAGAGGAATATTTACTCCGGCTATGTTTATTCCTGTTCTTGAAAAGCACCACCTTCTTCACAAGCTTGATCTGTATATGGTAGAACAGATGTGTAAGGAAGTGGAATTAAGAAGAGGTATTAATCTGCCGTTACTGCCGGTGTCCATTAATTTTTCCGCTCAGGATTTTGATTATGTCGATATTGTTCCGGCTATCAATAACATTCTTGAAAAGTATAACGTTCCGAAAAAGAGACTTGTTATAGAACTGACGGAACAGGATGTTGCAAAAGCAACCGATAAGTTCAAAAAGCAGATAAAAGAGATCCGTGATAACGGTTATAAATTATGGATAGATGATTTTGGAAGCGGTTATTCTTCGCTTAATGTATTCAGCCAGTTTGAATTTGATCTTGTCAAATTTGATCTTGAACTGCTGAGGAATCTTGAAGCAAATAACGGAGCCAACAGGCTTATACTTAAGGCAATGGTTGATGTTGCAAAGAAACTTGGATTACAGACTCTTGCCGAAGGAATGGAGAATGAAGAGCATCTGCAGTTTTTGGAGGAGATAGGCTGTGAGATGGCACAGGGATATTATTTCTATACGCCTGAATCATTCGAATATATTGATTTCAAATTAAAGAGCGGCAATCCGATGATCGGATGTGATTATGTGGATGAACTGGATATGTTTACGGAACCGGCCGACAAAAAAGAAAGATAAAACCCTGACGGAGGAATTATAAAAGTGAGATTCGTAATTCAGAGAGTTACACAGGCAGATGTAAAGATTGACGGAAATGTTGTCGGAAAGATCGGTAAAGGTTATGTTGTTCTTGTAGGTGTTGCAGATGGTGATACCGAAGAGATTGCCGACAAGATGATCAAAAAAATGATAGGACTTCGTATATTTGAAGACGAGGAGGGAAAGACCAACCTGAATCTTGAATCGGTGAACGGAGAGCTTCTTATCATTTCACAGTTTACATTATATGCAGACTGTAAGAAAGGAAACAGACCATCATTTATCAAGGCCGGAAAACCCGATATGGCTCAAGAAATGTATGAATATATCATAAGACAGTGCAAAGGTCAGGTACCGGTAGTTGAGCGGGGCGAGTTCGGTGCCGATATGAAAGTCTCACTTGTTAACGACGGACCCTTCACCATTGTGCTTGATTCGGACATGCTATAGTAAGGGCTGATATTGGGGATCATTAACAGATTATCGGAAGCAGCTGGTATTTTGATCAGCTGCCTCTTTCGTTCATTGACGTGAAGCGCACCTGCTGTCCCGATGTTCACCTTTGTACACCCGGGATCTCCCAATCATCAACTGCACTAAGCGATGATGATCCGGGGTGTTTGAAAAGTTAAGAATCTAATGGAAGTGAATTTACTATGAGAGAAACCACACTTTGTTATATTGAGAATAACGGACAGTATCTAATGCTTCACAGAAGTCCCGCAAAAAAGGACGGAAGTGTGGGCAAGTGGATGGGAGTCGGCGGCAAGCTCGAACCGGGAGAGACTCCTGATGAATGTATTGAGCGTGAGGTCAGGGAAGAAACAGGGTTAGCGATGACTAACTATATTAAAAGAGGCATCATACATTTTTATTCGGATATATGGGAAGATGAGATAATGCATCTTTACAGCTGTTACGGATATGAAGGAACGTTAGATACGGCATGTGACGAGGGTGAACTTCTGTGGATAGATATCGACAGGGTTATGGAACTCAATATGTGGGAAGGCGACAGGATATTTCTTAAGATGATGACAGAAGGAAATATGGATATCAGGCTTGAACTTCATTATGAAGGAGACAGGCTTGTGAAGTGGGCGCAAAGCGACGATTGACCGGGATGCAGTAATATTATAGAAAGAGTAGCTGTTTGCAGGTACGTAATGATGACGATTGACCGGGATGCAGGAATATTATAAAAATGCAACTGTTCATGGGTGCATAATGACAATGGACATGGTGCCAAAAAGGATAAAATTATGGCTGACAACATAGTAATTAACGAAAAAAAACATATATGTCTCGGGCTTCTTGCTCATGTTGATGCAGGAAAGACAACTCTTGCCGAAAGTCTTTTGTATCTTAGCGGTAAGATAAAAAAACCGGGCAGGGTAGATCATAAAGATGCTTATCTCGATATGAATTCTATTGAGAGAGAAAGGGGGATCACAATATTCTCCAAGCAGGCGCAGATAGATATGGGGGAACTTGAGGTTACCCTTGTTGATACTCCGGGACATGTGGATTTTGCAGCTGAGATGGAAAGGACTTTGCAGATACTTGATTACGCGATCCTTGTCATAAGCGGGAGCGAGGGCGTGCAGAGCCATGTCCATACATTGTGGAGACTGCTTTGAATATACAATATCCCGGTCTATATATTTGTCAATAAGATGGATATGGAAGGCAATGACAGAGCTACGATACTATCTCAGTTAAAAAATGAACTGGATGACGGATGTATATGTTTTGATGAGGGATCGTCCGAAGAATTCCATGAAGAGATCGCAATGAGGGATGAGGCGGTTCTCGATTCATTTCTTGAGACCGGTAATATAGAAGAAGCGGTTATTGCAGGGCTTATACGTGACAGAAAAGTATACCCTGTAACTTTCGGTTCCGCGCTCAATATTACCGGTGTTGATACATTAATGAAGGTCATTGAAACTTATTCGATAATGGAACAGTACGGTGATGAATTCGCTGCAAGAGTGTATAAGATAACAAGGGATTCCCAGGGTAACAGACTTACCCATATGAAGATAACCGGCGGAACCATTGTACCGAGACAGATAATAAATGATGAAAAAGTCAATCAGATCAGAATATATTCGGGAGAGAGTTTTGAGGCTGTGAACAGCGTTGGTTCCGGAAGATTATGTGTAGTCACGGGACTTAACGGTACGAGAGCAGGAAGCGTGCTTGGAAAAGAAGAATATGTCATGCCACCTGTGCTTGAACCGGTGCTTGAATACAGACTGGTACTTCCGCCCGGAGTAAATGTTCACGAAGTATACAGGACACTTTCGAAGTTTGAGGAAGAGGAACCCGAACTTCATATTGTATGGGACGAAGAATCAGGCGAGATCCATGTAAAAGTCATGGGCGATATCCAGATCGAAGTTCTTAAAAGGATAATCAGGGAAAGATTCGATATTGATGCAGATTTCGGCGAGGGAAGCATCGTATATAAAGAAACGGTTACAGAACCTGTTATGGGCGTTGGTCACTATGAACCGTTAAGACATTATGCGGAAGTACAGATCATGCTTTCACCCGGAGAGCGTGGAAGCGGAGTGCAGTTTGATAATGTATGCGATCAGGATAAGCTTGCTCTTAACTGGCAGAGACTCATCTTGACCAATCTTGAAGAAAAGGCACACAGAGGAGTTCTTATCGGAGCAGAGATCACTGACATTAAGATAACGCTTCTTGCGGGAAAGGCTCACTTAAAACATACCGAAGGCGGAGATTTCAGACAGGCTTCTTACAGAGCGGTAAGGCATGGTCTTATGAAAGCACCGTCGATTATTCTTGAGCCTTATTATGATTATGAATTAACTGTCCCTTCCGATTGTACGGGAAGAGCAATGACGGATGTTCAGAATATGAGCGGAACCTGTGAGATATCACAGATGACAGGCGATATGAGTGTAATAACCGGCCGTGTTCCCGTAAGCACAATGAGAGGGTATGCCAAAGAAGTGGCCTCATATTCAAAGGGGAAAGGAAGGCTTAATTGTACGTTGTCAGGTTATGATATATGTCATGACCAGGAGTCGGTAATGAACAGATATGCCTATGATCCTGTCGGAGATCTGTCAAATCCACCCGGTTCGATATTCTGTGCCCATGGTGCGGGCTATTATGTCAGTTGGGAACAGGTTGAGGATTATATGCATCTTGAACCGGAGACAGGATTAATGCGCATGGCTTCAGATCCGGAAGGATATGCTTCAGAAGACGGTATTAAGAAAGATGAATTAAAACCGATCAATGCGATAAGACGCGGTGTGAATTCGGGTTATACCGATCCGAAAGCTCCGCAGGCAATGTCCCTAAGCGGATTTGCCGATAAGGATCTCGAGGATATATTCGTTAAGACTTACGGACCAATATCTCACAGAAATATCGGAAGTGAAAGCAATATAATGGATTATGACGAAGCCTCTGAGAAAAAAGGGCCGGCAGGCGGCGATCCGAAGTATACCCTGAAGAAAAATAAGACACATGTCGCAAAAGAGAATTATCTTCTTGTAGACGGTTACAATATTATATTTGCATGGCCGGAATTAAAAGCACTTGCGGATATTGATATTGGAAGCGCAAGAACAAAACTGATGGATATTTTGTGTAACTATCAAGGTTATAAGCAGATGACCTTAATCCTCGTATTCGATGCCTACAGAGTAAAGGGTGGTCAGGGTTCAGTCACAAAATACAATAATATCCATGTTGTATATACGAAGGAAGCCGAGACAGCAGATCAGTATATTGAAAAAACGGTTCATAAGATCGCGGGTGACAACAATGTAACTGTTGCCACATCAGACGGTCTTGAGCAGGTTATTATATTCGGGCAGGGAGCGGTACGAATGTCTGCGAAAAATCTCCTTGATGAGATCAATGCGGCCAATAAGGAGATTGCGGAGCTGATAATGTGAATCGTCCCACGGCAGGCCATAGCTGCATATGCGGGATCGCTCCCGCTCGTTTTAATTCATATAAACAGCTTGTATAAAATACATTTATCTTATATAATAATATGGTGTGAGTTTTCGATTTGGAGGATTGTGATATGAAGTACTCTTTTACTAAGGAAGATACGTTGAGCGTCAAAGCGATCGCGGTTATTCTTATGGTCATGCATCATATGTTCTCGTTTCAGGACAGACTTATCGACGGGAATCATTACGACAGTCTGTTTTCGGTAAGGGATAATCTGCCGGTGGAGCTTGTGCTTGGAAATTTTGGTAAGCTTTGCGTGGCGCTTTTTATGGTGCTTAGCGGATACGGAGTATACAAAAGTTATATGAATCATCGCCAGCCGGTTGAGAATGAAGCCATGTCTGCGATGATATTCAAAAGGATTAAGAGTATATATATAAAATATTGGCAGATCATGATCATATTTTTCCCGATTGGTATTATGCTTGATTCGGAGAAAATACAGCCGAGGTTTTTTGAATGGATCAAGAACCTTCTTGCGCTTGAAACGACATTCAATGATGAGACATGGTTTGTCACGTTGTATGTGATAATAATGTGCATGTTCCCGTTCATCGTCAGATGGTTTAACAGAAAGTATTCAAATCCGTGGTCTGACATGGTATGGATGATCGTTATCAACATCCTTACAGTTACTGTAGTACAGCAGTTTGTTGGGACAAATGAATATATGGTTTCGCTTAACGGATCATATTTTTACCAGAAAGCAGTCACTATGTTTGCGATGCTGCCGATGTTTATGATCGGATGTATGATGGCAAAGTATAACCTGATCGAGAGGTTTCATGACTATTTTTCATACAGATATGTATCGAGGATCACAGGTATAATAATCATAGTTTTGGTATACACCCTCAGAGAAAGATGGCAAATGAAAGTATCATGGGGCTGGGACAGACTGGATTTCATATATGCAGCGCTTTTCACGATCGGTGTTGCAATGGTGCTTGACGGACTGACATATGTTAAGAAAGTCCTTGCATTTATCGGAAAATATGCGACAGGAATCTGGCTTATGCATTCATTTTTCTGTTATTACTACTTCCAGGACTTTACATATGCAATGAGAAATTCGGTGCTTTGTTTCATCCTTGTATTAGGGATCACATTACTCATATCGTGGGCAACCGACAAGATATATCACTTGTTATGGAAGCTGATCAAACCATTATTTATTAAGGAGGAAGCTGTAGATGGTAAGTAATAGGGAAGTTAAGGGGAGTAAAAAAAAGGTAGCGGGACTTTGCGTGGCGTTGTTTTTAAGCCTCATCATTTCATGTATGATGGGAGTAAATGTTTCCGCTGATGAAGGGGAAGAATCCGAGTCATTTAAAGTAGTTTACAACGTTAAAAAGAAACCTTTTGGCGCAAAGGCAGGCAAGGATGCCACAGAAGCGATCCAGAAGGCGCTTGATAAGGCAGCAAAGAAAGGAACCGCATCTAAGCGCGCGAAAGTCTTTATTCCTGCCGGTACGTATTATATTAGCAAGACTCTTGAGATCAATTCCAATACGTATCTTCAATGTGAGAAAGGCACGAAGATAATCAAGAAGAAAAAAGACGGCAAGAGGATTCTTTATATGCTTCGTTCCGCTAAAAACGGAAAGAAGGGTAAGAAAGGTTATAATAACGTAAAGAATATTACGGTCGATGGAGGAAGCTGGGACGCTAAGTTCATCAAGTTCAGTAAAGAAACCGGTGGAAGTCTGTTCTTTTTCGTTCATGGAAAGAATCTCGAATTCAAGAATCTTGAACTCAAGAATAATTACGGAACACATCTTCTTGAGCTTGGCGGTGTAACGGATGTTGACATAAACAACTGTAAGATGCACGGTTTCAAAAAGAGCGTAAAAAAAGAAGAGAAAGAGGCAATACAGTTGGATGTTTGTCACAGCTATAAGGTTCTTCCGGACGGAGGACCATTTGATGATACCGCTTGTTCCAATATCACTATTGAGAATAATGAGATATACGATTATCCGAGGGCAATCGGTTCACATACATATGTAAAACAGATATATCCCGACAATATACTTGTCCGGAACAATAATTTTCACGACATGACTGAAAATGCAATGTATGCATATAATTACAGAAATCTTACCGTTAGCAGCAATACATTCAGTAATGTCGGACAGGCTGTCGTGTTCAAGACAACCGCTCCGAAGGCTGAACAGACAATATATAACCGCAATAAGGGAGTTAAGGCTATGTCACTCCCCGGCAGGAATTACAATCTGAAGATAACCGACAATACGATCAAAACAACCAACAAATCCGTATCAGCCAATGCAGAACAGTTCGGTATATTCATATACGGTTCAAAAGAATTGTCAATATCTGGTTGTACGATATCCGGCAATACAATTAAGAGCGCAAGTTCGGGAATGTACTTAAAGTATATCAACAACAGTACTATTGAGAACAATAAAACTTACAGGATCAACAATACTTCCAACGCCAAATTTGTTCTTGATGCGTACAAATTCCTTACTTGCAGCAATTGTACGATAAGTGGTAATACAGCAGATAATTCATCGGGGAATATGTACGAGAACGGTATTGCTTTCAGAGAGAACTGCAGCAACAATACAATAAGCGGCAATACAGTTATAAATGCTCAGAAACACGGTATTGGAGTATATAACTCAACAGCTGTGGTGAGCGATAATATACTTACGACACCGGGGCAGCATGGAATCGCAATTGTTGACGGAAGTACAGCTACTGTTAGCGGTAATACGATCACGTCAAGCTTGATCAACGGTATTACAATTACAAATAAGGCGTCGGCAACAATAAGCGGTAATACCATCACATCGAGCGGACAGAACGGAATCAGTATAACCGATAACGGACCTACCGATATTGTTGGGAATGTCATAAGCTACAGCGGCAACAACGGAATTACAATAACCAACAATGCAAAAGCCAATATGAGTAACAATAAGATCACAGGCAGCACACAGCATGGGATCAGCATAACAGATAACGATTCATCTACCGTCACAGGGAATATAATCTCCGACAACGGCGGTAAGGGAATCATAATCGCCAATAAAGGTAAAGCATCTGTTGTATCGGATAATAAGATAACCGGCAATAAAGACAGAGGGTTGTCTATACAGGAAGGTACCGCAACAAAGATAACGTGTAATGAGTTATTTGATAACAACGAAAAGGCGATTGCGATAAATAATTCAACGGTTACCGAAGTAAGCGGCAACAGTATGCTTTCAAAGAATTGTGAATGGGAATTCACGAATGAGGCAACCGGATGTCCTGCCACTAATTTCAGAACCGTTACTTTGAATCCTGTCTCATCCGGCGCGGACGTTATAACCGGTAACTGCCAGCAGAATGCAGTAGTTTACGCCATGATAAACGGTCAGAAATATCCCGGAGTAACGACTAACAAGACATTTACCATAAGTATTACGGCTCAGCCGGCGGGAACACAGGCAGCAGTATATCAGGAAGATGCTTACGGGAATAAAGTAGTAGTGAATGTAACTTTCTGAATACTTGATAAAATAAAAAAAACATGGGGAGGAATTATCAAAAAATGAAAAAGCAGACTATGAAATGTATGGGGCTGTTGATCGCAGCTTCACTCGCAGCACAGACAGCCGTTCCGGCAGGAGAAATCCTTGCAAAGACGGCCAAACCAAAATTATCTGTCAAGAGAGTACAGGTTAAGAAAGGTGAATCAAAAACAGTAACGGTTAAGAATGCCAAAGGTTTTAAGATCACTGTAAAGATCAAGAATAAGAAGATCACATCCGTAAAGAAAAAAGGCAGTACTGCTTATGTGATAAAAGGTGTGAACGCAGGAAGTACAACCGTAACATTTACAGCAAAGAAGAATAAGAAGAAATTACCGTTAAAGCTGACGGTTGTTGTAAATGCCAACACAGAAAAAGCCGATACTTCGACACAGGTACCGGGCAACGTATCAGCTGTGGCAAGTGCTGCACCTGTTGCAAATCCGACTAATCAGCCTGCAGGAGCGCCTACAGCTACAGCAGCGCCTACTTCAACTCCGGCACCGACTGAATTCGTATTCATACCACCGGAACCGATAAAAGTTGAACTTACTACCGATGCTCCGGCAGAGTACAGAGAGACGGCAAATGATGCACCGTTAGCAGATCAGGGTAAGATTGAGACGATATCTTATGAGACAGAGACATACGATGAGGGTGGCTCAGTTCCTATGACAAAGCAGGCTAATGTATATCTTCCTGCCGGATATGATGAATCAAAGCAGTATAACGTATTCTATCTGATGCATGGCGGTGGAGAGAACAAGGACACATGGCTTGTGGATAATGATTACACCGGTAATAAGAAAATGCTTGATAATATGATAAGAAACGGCGTTATCGAACCGCTCATCGTAGTAACACCTACATTCTACAGACCGGATGATGCTCCGCAGATAGACATGACCGCGCTTACTTCACAGTTCGCATACGAACTCAGGAAAGACCTGATCCCATATATTGAATCTCATTATTCAACATATGCGAATGGTGATGTTTCCGATGAGAATCTTATCAAAACAAGAATGCATCGTTCATTTGCCGGATTATCAATGGGTTCAATGACAACTTACCGTGCCGCCCTCTATGCGAACTATGATGTGTTCGGATGGTTCGGACCGTATTCGGGATGCGCCGGCGGCGGTGGTGATACAAGCGCAGAGGCAGAAAAGATCGTAAAAGTAATTGAAGAAGGCGCCAAGAACGGCATGCCTCTCGGATTCCTGTACTGCGGTAACGGAGAGAAGGATATGGCTCATGATGAGCATGTTGAATGTATGAGGAAGGCAACAGAGATGACAGATTATCTCGTAGAAGGCGCAAATTATGCTTTCATTGATCTGCCGTACAAAGAAGACCGTTCGTATGGCGGTAAGCTTGGCGAGCACAGCATGTGGTCATGGCATGTACATTTCTATAATTGCCTGAGAGTGTTCTTTACGAGGGAGTAATAGAGGGAGGAATATAATCACTGATAATATTTTTCGGCGGTCACCTGACCGCCGATATTTTTACTGTTTTTTTCTTGCTGCTAACGCTTCCAATATTGATTCACTTTAGCCAAAGAATCCTTTTCGGATAGACAATATTTGTTTTCTGACAAGAATTAAAACAAATATAATACCGGCAGATTATAAGATATTCTGAAGTGACATACCAATTATTGCATTTTCCCGATTAATAGAGTATAGTGAATAAGGTGGCATACAGGCAATATAACGGCATATTGCCGGCGTATAATGAAAAAATAAGAGGAGGATAACAAATAATGAAAAAACAAACTAAAGTATGTATGGGACTTTTGGTTGCGACTGCCCTCATTGCTCAGATCGCAGTACCGGTTGGTATTTTGTCGGCAAAGACGGCAAAGCCAAAGCTTGCAAAAAAGAGCGTTACCGTCAAAAAAAGCGAGACCAAAAAGGTAACATTAAAAAATGTAAAAGGATTCAAGGTTACGGCAAGATCAAAGAATAAAAAGATTGCCACTGTTAAGAAAAAAAGTGACTCTGTTTTCGAGATAAAAGGTGTAAAAAAGGGAAAGACTACAGTGATATTTACTGTAAAGAAGAAAAATAAAAAATCCGAACTGAAATGTACCGTTGTTGTAAATGACAATGTAGAAAAAGCAGAAGAACCTGCGGCAACTTCTAATGCCGGAACCAATGTTGCAACAACGCAACCGTCGGTAAATCAGGCAAGTAACGTTACTGCGCAGCCTGTTGCAACTACAGCACCGACACCATCACCTACTCCGTTTAAGTTTATTCCACCGGAGAAGATCAATATCGAGTTTGTTACTGCAATACCAAAAGAATATGATAGTTCTACAACTGAGGTGGCTGCTGAATATAGAGGAAAAATAGAGACGATATCTTATAATACAGAGACTTATGATGAAGACGGTTCTGTTCCGATGGTGAAGGAAGCTAATGTATATCTGCCATATAATTATGATCCGTCAAAGCAGTATAATGTATTCTACCTGATGCATGGTGGCGGAGAGAATAAGGATACATGGTTGAAGGGTGATCAGGATTCCAATCCCGGTGGATACGGTGATTATACCCACAATCGTATCATGGTTGACAAAATGATCATGGAGGGCGTGATAGAGCCGATGATCATCGTCAATCCCACATTCTACAGACCGGATGATGCTCCGCAGATAGATACCAATGACCTTCCGGCACAGTTTGCGTATGAGCTTAGAAAAGACCTGATTCCGTATATTGAGTCACATTATTCAACTTATGCGGGCGGAGATGTGTCTGATGCGAATCTTGTTAAGACAAGGATGCACCGCGCATTTGCAGGTCTGTCAATGGGTTCGATGACAACATATCGTGCAGCATTATATGCTAATTACGATCTCTTTGGATGGTTCGGACCTTATTCGGGATGTGGTGGTCCGAACGGAGATCATGACAAGGAAGTAGATCAGATAGTAACTGCTATTGAAGAAGGCGCTAAAAAAGATATGCCTCTTGGTTTCTTATACTGCGGCAACGGAGTAGGAGATATAGCTCATGACGAGCACGTGGACATTATGCAGAAGGTTCTTGAGAAGACAGATTTCCTTGTTGAAGGTGCGAACTATGCGTTTGTTGATCTTCCAAAGGAAGGTAATCTTGGAGAACACAGTATGTGGTCATGGCATGTACATCTGTACAATTGTCTGAGACTGTTCTTTACGAGACAGTGATCTTTACTGACATTATGAAAGACGTGGTCTGATCCTTTCAATAGTTTAATACGTAAAATAATTTCAAAGCCCGGCATTGTGTCGGGCTTTTTGTTAGCAGGTTTTTCTGCGCGTATTCATTCTTGGTTCATTGTAAAAATCATCATCTTTAATAAAAATAATCATCATTGACTGAAACGGATAAATTTTGATTAAATGAATGTAATAGTTAAGAACCAAGAATGTACTTTGCTAAAAAAGGAGAGGGTCCAAAATGAAAAAGAAGATAATATCAGCAGTACTTACACTATCGCTTGTTGCGGGGATTATAACATCAGGTTTACCGGGAACTGAAACGGGAAAGGCGGCCGCTAATGATTCAATTACAGAAGGCTCCGAAAAAGAAGCTTATATAATGTGCTATACAAGAGAAATTGATGATTCCGTTAAGGGAAGAAGCGGTGGTAAACATGGAATGTATCAATCTGCGACTACTGACAGTATGCATCTTGCTTACAGCGAGGATGGGGAGGATTTTGAAGCTCTTAATAACAATACGGGAGTGTTGTTTCCAAAAAATGACGGAGATGATACCAAAGTGATCAGACAGCCTTATATATTCAGAATGAAGGACGGAACTTTTGGTGTTATCGCTGTAAGATATAATGAGGCAGGCACTGTGCCGGATAAAAAAGGATGTGTGATCCTGTTTGCGTCAGAAGATCTGCTATCATATGAGGAGAAAGGTACTCTGATGCTTTCGGGTAAAGATTATGTGTCATATCCTTCGTGTGAATATGATAAGGATTCGGACAGCTACATTATCAGATGGACAGGTATTGAAACAGGCATATCATATGAAGATAAAACTACAGATTTAGTAAATATTGGGTCTGAAAATGAATGTGATTATCGAAAAGAAACCTGTCCGGATCCGGGTATAGAATATGCCATACCGGGTAATGTGATAAAGGTCAGTACAGATGAGGCAAAAAAGATCCATGATAAATTAAGCCCGGTTATCAATACGACAATTGATCAGCCTGTTATCAATACAAAACCTGGTGAATCTGTTGAACTTGGAGATAAAAAAGTAATTGCCAATTATTCAGACGGTTCATCGGCGGAAAAATGCGTTGCATGGAATGAAGATGACATAAATAAAGTGGATTTTTCAAAAGAGGGAAGTTATACAGTACGCGGAGAGATAATACAGTTGGCAGATAAGATATCCGATACGGGCAATTATCCTTTTATTCCGGGAAGAGCGGATCCGAATGTAGTGTATTTTAACGGAAAATATTATTTTACGGCAACCAATGAATCGGGCAATGTCAATCTGTACATAAGAGAATCGGATACGGTTGCTGGACTTAATGATTCAAAGGAAAATCTTATATATGATGAAGAAAAAGGCTTAGAAGGAAATATTATATCAAAGTCCAATCACTGGGCACCTGAACTTCATGTTATAAATAATGAATTATATATGTTATTTGCAAGTAATATCGGCACGGGTTGGGACGTGCAGAGTTGCATAATGAAACTTAAGACCGGTGGTGATCCGAAGAAATATGAGGATTGGGAAGCGCCTAAGCGATATCTCGATAAAGACGGGAAAAACCTGAACACTTATTGTGGCGGAATAACACTTGATATGACTCATTTTTCATATAATGACAGAGATTATGTTGTCTGGTCGCAGAGAAACTTCGGTAAGAACGGGGGTACTGCGGATCTGTGGATCGGTGAGACAACAGCAGATAATCCGGGACAGCTGATAAGTGAGCCTGTTCTGATAGTTAATTGTGAATACGGCTGGGAAAGAAATAATGATACCCCTGTAACGGAAGGACCGAATGTCATTATCAGAGATGATGTATTATATCTTACATATTCGGGCGGTGCCACGGATGAGTCATATTGTGTTGGAATGACTCAGATCAGACTTTCTGAGAATGTGGATTTTCTTGATGCCGGAGCATGGAAGAAGACCAATTATCCGTTATTAACCGGATTGTCAGCTCGCGGCAACATAGGATATCACGGACCCGGACATAATTCATATGTTACGGATGAAGATGGTGATCTTATTAATGTATTCCACGCAAGACCGGGTGATGGAAGCCAGTTCGCAAGAGATGCATTCCTTAGAAGAGTTCATTTTGGAGCAGACGGCGAGCCTGTGCTTGATATGGAGGAAGATTATGAGATACTGCCGGAGAATAAGGCGGTAACGATGACAGTGAATGTACAGCTACCGAAACCGGATGATTCGGGCAATGCGAATAATGTAGATAATTCGAATAACACCAATAATTCAAATGGAACCGGTACGACTAATTCTGCTACATCATCTTCAATAACAGGAAGGACAACGTCCTCCGGTTCTACACAGGCATCGGATGCCGGGAAGAACGGATCACCTTCAAAATCAGATAAAGGAACACGATTCACAGTCGGAAAGATGACATATAAGATAACATCATCCGCAAAAGGCAAAAAAACAGTCGAACTTGTAAAGTGCAGTGATAAAAAAGCATCAAAGATCACAATACCTTCAACAGTAAAGCACAAAAAAGTCACATATAAGGTAACATCAATAGCTGCAAAGGCATTCTATAAAAATATAAAACTGAAACAACTGGTTATCGGTAAAAATGTAACAAAGATCGGGAAAAAAACATTCTATGGATGTAAAAATCTGAAGAAAATAAACGTTAAGTCAAAAAGGCTTGGAACGATTGGTTCGGGAGCGTTTAAAGGGGTTAACAAAAATGTTCTGATAAAGGGGTCTGAAAAAATTAAAACCGATCTCTGATTTATGCATATTTTTAAGCTTCCTGATCCCGGTATCTCTTCGGAGTGATCCCGGTATATTGCTTGAACTGCCTGCTGAAATGCTCCACATTATTGTAACCGCAGTATTCTGCGATGGTTGCAACCGTATAATTGGTATGAGAAAGGTAATTCTTTGCCTTTCTCAGCCTGCTTTCAATAACATCGTTAATAAATGATGTGCCAAAGAATTTTTTATATAAACGGTGTATATTGTTAATGCTCATATGAAGGTCGCTTGCTATTAAGTCAAGCGACCATTCTTTTTCGGGATGAAGATAGATTCTGCTTCTGATCTTGTATAATTCATTGTAATGTGGTTCAGGAGAATTATTTTCAATATTTTCTCCAATCTTGAGAAAGAGGTTCTTCATAAGATTATCAAGTATCTCACTTCTGTTTCGTCCTGTGAGGATATTCTCTCGTGCGATCATCTTCATAAGACTGTATATATCGGAAGGCTCGGTAATGTAGATAGGTTGTCCGATTGGAAGATGAAATTCTTTGTAAGCATTATTATCACTGGAAAAATGAATAAAATAATCAATATATTCTCCCTCTGTACGAGTATAACAGAACGGAGTACGGGCAGGATAGTAGAAAGCCGTATGGGGAGGAAAAGTTGTAAGATCACCGTCTATCATCACTTTAAAATTTGAACTCGGCACGAGTATCATGTCATTACTTATTCCGGTAGGAAAATCGCAATAAAAATCTTCGGTGACAGGACAATCGGTAACAACACAGTATACATTAAACATAAGCAGACCTCCCGAATTGGTATTCACAGTAACGATGTTATAATACATCAATTATAACTCAATTTAATATCATTGTATATAGCAATATCAATAGTTATAATCAAACATAGATTCATTGCTAACCCTCTTGCAAACGTATGACTTGGGAATTGTGGTATGTATCAACTATGATAATGTACTGTAAGCACTGCCACGCTGTTAAAGTACACACCGCAATTTTCAATCTCTTACGTTTATATTATCTTATCTTTTAATAACATGGATATGAGGGGGATATATGGCTTGGATGATTCAAAGACTTGCGGCAGTAAAATTGGAAGGAGTGGACGTTATGGGAACAAAAAATGTCAGTAAACTTAGAAAAGTTATGTCGTTTGTTATTGCAGGGGTTGTACTTCTCAGTGAAATGGGAGCTAAGAGTGTGAGTGCAGGTGAAGGATCAGGTGTTACAGACAATATTGACGAAGTAAAGATATCGGCAGCAGGAGATGTGGGATATTCAGAAATTGACACGTCGGTTGAAGGCGGATATCTTGCGGTATATCCTGTAAGGTACGAACCCAACATGGGAGTGGAATTCGCCCAGTATCCTTCAAAGGAATACACGGATACATACAGAACGGATGTATTGTATGCTGCCATATCAAAAGACGGCGTTAATTACGAGGCACTTAATTATGACAAAGCAATCTATAATCCTGTAGGATATTTTCAGATGGGTTCACCTTCGATATTCAGAAAAGCAGACGGAACTTTCGGACTTATCGCCTCAGAGAATAATTCTACTGACAGGATTCTTCTTGTTGATTCGTGGGAATTGATTTTTTATGAAAATCAAAGAACCGTAAAGCTTAATGAAAAAGGCATCACGGTTTCAGACCCATATGTTGTATATGATGACTTATCAAAAGAATATAAAATATACTGGACTGGAGGAGACGGTGATTCTTACCTGACAACTACCGAAGATTTCACTTCATTTTCAGAGCCTGTAAAGACTGACTATACAAAAGAGAAAGTGACAGGTAAGCTTCCGGAATATGCTCTTTCCGATGAAGCGTCTGTATTCAAACTGACCCAAAAAGAATATGAACGTGTGTATAAAAAGTATTCAAGGATGCACAGTGTGTCGGTTGATGTTAAGAATATCAATATAAAATCGGGAGAGAAGATTACACTTCCCGAAAAGCTTGATGTTATATATAGTGATGATTCAAGAACCCCGATGAAAGTAACATGGGATACATCAGGGGTCAATATGAGTAATCCTTCAGATGGGGAATATGTGATCAACGGTGAGCTCAATGCGGATACTGGCTTCAACAGTCCGCTCGCTCTGTACAGGGCAGATCCTTTTATGACATATGATGAAGAAAATGGGGTGTATTACTTTACCGGATCCAATATGAATGAAAAGTCTGCAAGCGGCGGCGGAGCATATGAGAATATTATCCTTCGCAGGGCAGATTCGATTAATGAGATCACAGAAGCAGATGAAGTGGTAGTATGGAAAGATGGCACGACAGAAGATGGTGTTAAAGTTACGGGCTGGTATTGGGCTCCTGAACTTCATAAGATAGGCGGGAAATGGAGAATAATCGCCCAGGCAAGTGTCACCGAAAACGGTAACAGTCTCGGATCAAAGCAGTGCATATTCACATGTAACGGGAATGACCTTATGGATCCGGATAACTGGGAATATACAGGATATATTCACAACACGACCAATAATCAGTCTGTTGGAGCATTTGATACCACTTATTTTGAGTACGGCGGACAGAGCTATTATGTAACACCGCGTAATTCAAAGATATGGATCACTACCGTTGATCCAAAGGATCCCTGCAATCCAACGGGACCGCTTGTACAGCTGTCAGGTGCCGACAGAGCATATGAGGCCAATAACGGTTCCGGTAAAGCCGGTTACAATGATATGAGTGACGGAAGGAAAGGTCAGTGTATACAGGAAGCATCTTCCGTGCTCATACATGACGATAAGATATTCATTGCGTATGCGGGATGTACGATTGATATGATGTACTGCGTATGTCTGTTGTATGCTGATCTTGATTCGGACTTCACGGATCCGGACAGCTGGAGTAAATACCCGTATCCGATACTTAATACCCAACAGCTCACAACCACAATAAAAACAGCTGATTACACAAAAACAGACGGAACAACCGATGTTACCGGTAATGGTAATAACGGCCTGTTAGATGGAGCCGAAGGTGAATACAAAGGAACTTTCGGTCCGGGGCATAATTCTTTTACTGTAGATACTAACGGTAATCCGGTTATAATATACCATGCAAGGGACTGGGATGATGAATATCCGGGTGCTACGGGTGATGCAAAGTACGGTCTTGTTGATCCGGGACGACATGCCTACGCGGCCAATGTTGTGTTCGATTATGACGGATTCCCGGTAGTAATACTTGATCCTGAAGATTATCTTGCTGCAGATCTCAAGAAGGTATCGGTTAAGGTAAGAGTAGGAGAGACACCTGTTGAGCAGAATAACGCAGGACAGAATTCCAACAGTAATGCGTCATTCGTCAATTCCGGTAATAACAATCTGACTTCAACTAATAACGGTACGTCAAACGGAGCTGTAAAATCGAGCACAACAAACGATGCCGGTAATCAGACTACAGGTTCTTCCAAACTAAAAAAAGGTCAGAAGATTACTTATAAGAATATAATATACAAAGTTTTATCTGTTGGGAACAAAGGTAACGGTAAAGTAGCGGCAACCGGTGTTAAAAAGAAGAATATCACATCACTTAATATTCCCAAAACAATAACTGTTAAAGGGAAAAAGTTCAAAGTGACAAAGATAGAAAAAAAAGCATTTGCCGGATTGAAAAAACTAAAGACCGCCGTGATCGGAGCCAACGTGACAAAGGTAGAAAAAAGCGCATTTTCCAACTGTAAAAAACTTACAAAGCTGGTATTCAAATCAAAAAAATTAAAAAAACTGAGTTATTAACTCATAATCTGTCTGCTTCGCAGCTGTCATAGTTTCTCTAGTTATGGCTATGGGACATGGGGGAGGGTTCGGCTTCACAGGATTAGTGATAAATTTTATAAAATTTCAAAATTTCTTGGAAACTTTATTGCTTTTTAATATTTTTTTGTGTAAAATATAACTAACTGTCAATGAATTGTTCCACAGATTCATTAAGCCTGCATATGTTGATTCGCAGACGGACATCATCAATGAATACGTGAAGCAGCAATTCGCAACGGTGGAAGCTTTCCTGAGTTCGAATGAGATTCGTGCGCTTATTGAAGATGAGAATCCCGAAACGGTTGCAGCTGCGCAGACCTATATCGAGAATCTGTCCGCTACCATTCCCAATCTTGACAGTATGATGTTTTCCAATTATGACTGTCGGTGTCTGGTTCATTCAATGAAAGAGATGGTAGGGTATGTAAGTGCTGATGAGACCAAGAAGACTATTCAGACAACATATTTTAATGATAAGGGAATCCCATCCAACGATGTTATGGCATTACTGTCTCCGGCAACCCAGTCTTTGTCTGTCATTTTCTCAAGAACCGTGTACAGGGAAGACGGTACTCCGGGAGGTTATGCAGCGTTGACTCTTAATACCGATAGACTTAATGAGATATGAGAGTTCGGGTAATCTGAAAGAATCTTCCAACAAACTGGTACAGGTTACCATGGATAATTCATCTGTTACCGAATAGTTGTCCGCAAGTATAGATCAGACCAAAGATTCAATTGACAATGTTAACGAACACGTTAATGCCAATATTGCTTCAAGTCATGACAATATGACATTAACCGTGAACAATATGGAAGAAGCGCTTGAGGGTTTTTCGGCCGTTGAGAAGATCAACGATCTTGCAGCTTCTATTATGGATATTACCTCACAGACCAATCTGTTATCTCTTAATGCTTCGATCGAAGCGGCAAGAGCAGGTGAAGCAGGAAAAGGATTTGCGGTAGTTGCAAGCGAGATAGGACAGCTTGCGGAACAGTCCAAGCAGACCGCTATGAGCATTCAGGAAGTTGTTGCAAACAGCAATGCGGCTGTTGATAATGTTCGTGAACAGGTTAGTAAACTTATCGATTTCATAGTATCCGGAATAGATACAGTCAGACAGGCTGCTGAGACTAATATGCTGGGTGTTGGAGAGATTGTTAACAGGAACGAAGAAACCAATATGGTATCGGATTCCATCAATAATCTTGCAGATATCAGCAGGGGTAATGTAAATGATATTGAGAATGTTATCGGTAATTTCAGAATGTAATTATCATTGTTGTTGCAGGAGGATCTGTTCATGAGAATTATTAAAATATCCGTAGTATTATCACTTGTTGCAGCTATGAGCGTAACAATGCTTCCACAGGGAATTACTCCGACAGCAAAGAAAAAAGTGTCATTGAACAAAACCGGTATTAATACGAAAGTTGGCGCTGTTGTGAGTCTCAGCCTGAAAAATGTCAGCAAAAAAGCAAAGGTTACATGGAAGACTACTGATAAAAAAATTGCAAAGATCATAAAAAAAACAGCTAAAGGAAATACATCATCAGCAAAGATCAGATGTATTGCACCCGGAAAAGTAACGATAACCGCTTCATATAAACATAAGAAGAAAACAAAAAAATATAATTGTGTGATAAAGATAAAAAAGGCTACCGGTCCGTTATCAGGCACATCGGACAGGATCGCAACAGCTGCTCCGGGGCAGAATGCTTCTCAATCTTCTGCAGTTGTGGTTAATCAGCCCTCCGTTACAGTTCCGGTAACATCGGGTGATACTGCAAATGGTAATCAGGGAAGTGTTCCACAGACAGTTCCGTCCGTAAGTCCGACTGAGAATCCGGTGCCATCCGCTGAACCGACTCCTTTGCCGGTCAAAACCTTAGACCTGATGAAAGATGATCTTGTTGAGATACCTCTTCGTGACGAGTTCAGAAAAACCGGTACAGACGGACAATATCTCAAAGATAATGCCGGTAATTATATACCGCTGGATGAGTACAGCAGTATGAATTCCAAAGCAAAATATGAAAATGGTATCGTGTATTGTGAATCAGCCAACAATATAATATTCAATCTTCCTTCGGATCATTATATTAAAACAGGTGATAAGATAGACGTTGAGATAAGCGGAACTTACGATCCTTCCAAAGATTCTGATAAGGGATTCAGGGTATTTCTTGTGGATACGGAAGGAAAAGATGCGTCTGCAAACGTCAGCAGCGGAGATCCTATAACAACGTCCGATATCATGGTTCTTACAAAAACCGGTGGAGACAATAAAGAATCGTTGAAACTGAACGATAAGAATGAATTTACGATTAAGAAGACATTCGTGGCGGGAGTAAATGAAGGTGATGCCGAAAAGGCTGCGAGGAGTGGAGGAATCACTACAGCAATAACGGTTAAGGCTTCCACATGGAACGGAATGTTTGGAGATCTTACGATCACCGGTGTAAAAGTAACTGTAAGATCATAACTTTTTGCTAATATAATAGAATATATATTACGTAATACATAGCGCCTGCAGGAAACAGCAGGTGCTATTTTTTTGTAGCACCAACCCGGCAAGCGTATGTCGTGCCCTAACGAACACACATTTGCCGGGTGCAATAACAATCTCTCTCGGAAAATTTTATGATTCATTATGTTGCCGGCAGGTGTAATATTCATGGAAAAGAGACTGGTATACGGACGGAATATAACGGAACGGAAGTATCCGAGAAGCTTTCCGAAAGGTCAGAGGCAAGTGTTAAGGATATCGCCGAGAGTAATGAGGTTGTAACCGCAACAGGAGAGCCGTAATGTGGACGAGAGCGCTATCAACGTATCGCAGTCGGCAGATAAGATCAATGAGTTCGTTAATTCCTTCAGGATATGAAATAACTATTAAATACGATTGAAATAATTATTAATATATTGTACAATATGAGGTGTGGTCACAGTGTTTCCTCTGATGGGAATGTGTGATCACACTAATAACGTAATAATGAAGGGCAGGGATAACATGAAAAAGATTAAAAGAAAATCTTTAAAGAAGACACTCTTAAGCAAGATCATAATCTATGTGGCAATAATAATAATATTATGTACACAAGTTAGTATCAAACTTGCAGTCGATAATATTCAGTCGCTTATGAATAATGTGCTTGCAAGAGAATCCGGAACGTACGCCAGTCAGATTCAGAGCTGGTGGAAAACTATTGAAGACAGAGTGGAATATACCGCGGACGTAATGCGTAATACTCCCGAGATGTCGGATGAGGCTACACTTGCTATGTTATTAAAACTTACGGAACTTGATGCGGATTCCCATGATATTTATGTCGCAAACGGTAATAATGGCAAATTCTTTGACGGTTCCGGCTGGGTTCCTGACGATGATTTTGTATTCACGGAAAGAGAATGGTATAAAGGTGCATTAAGCAGTAAGGGAGAGATATTTACTTCGAATCCGTATCTGGATGCTTCAACGAATAATATCAGTATGGCATGTTCGACAATGATAAGTGATAATATAGTACTCAGCAGTGATGTTGATTTTGTTAAAGTAGAAGAGATCGTTGCAAATTTCAATTCACTGTCGTCGGATGCGAACTATTATATTATTGATAAGAATTCAAAAGATATTCTTGTCAGCAGCAAAGCCGATGCAAAAGGTCAGAATCTTGCAACAGCTACCGAACCGATAGCAGCCGGTCTTGCATCGATATTTGATTCAATGGATATGAATGTGGCAGCAGATGGAGATAAGGTTGTTACGGCATCCACGGATGACGGCGCACAGATGTTTACGGCAACTGATGTGGAAGGAACATCCTGGGCTGTAGTAAGCGCGGTACCTACTTCACTTCTCAGTGACAGTATATTAAAGGTTATGTTCATTACATTTGCATGTGCCATCATATTATTGATAATATTCTCGGCAATAGTATATGTAATGATAAGTAAGTCAATTAATCCTGTTACCACGGTTACAGAACGTATTACAGATATAAGCAAGGGTGATTTCACGGTTAAGCTTGTTCCCGAAGGTAATAATGAGATAACGACTCTTTCGGAGAGTTTTAATGAATACATCGAAAAGATGAGAGATACGCTTACGAGTCTGGCAAGTATATCCGGTGAGATGAACAGCAGAGCGGGTGAATGTTTCGATATATCACATTCACTTTCCGATGCCAACCAGAATCAGGGAGAATCCATTGAGAAGCTTAATGATACACTCTCTGATATGAATTCATCCATCGAAGATATTGCCAATGCGGCCAATGATCTGGCGGCAACATCTAATCAGCTTGCAGAGAATGCAAAAGATGTTAAGACTCTGTGTGATGAGACTCTCGAAGCATCTGCCAAAGGTAAGGATGAGATGGAGAGCATGACAAGAAACGTTAACACACTTAATGATACAATAAGTGATCTTACAGCATTAACGAGAGTCACAGCCAAGTCCGTACAGGAGATTACGGGAATAACCGAAACGATCAATGCAATATCTGAACAGACAAACCTTCTTTCTCTTAATGCTTCCATTGAAGCTGCAAGAGCGGGAGAGATGGGCAAAGGTTTCGCAGTTGTTGCTTCGGAAGTAGGAGCACTTGCCAATCAGTCATCGAAAGCTACAGAGACAATACGAAGACTTATCGAAGACATTACGAAGAATATCGTTGATATCAACCAGAAGGCAGATATCTGTGCACAGGATATGGCAGCCTGTCTTAGCGGAGTTGAGGGAGCTAATGAATCATTCAACAAGATATACGGTGATGTGGCCAAAGCAACAGACGGTATCATTGAGATCACATCGGGTATAGAGAGGATCAATGACGTAGCATCAGGCAATGCCGCAACTACACAGGAACAGGCATCCAACATTAACGAAGTTCTAAGTCTCAGTGATGTTATCGTGGCAGAGAGCAGTAAGTTGCGTACAGAAACAGAGAATATCGCATACATTTCAGAGAACCTTAATAAGTACTCAGATGAGATCAATTCGGATCTGTCACAGTATACGGTATAGTATTAATATAACAGACATTTGACGGGTTAGGGAACACGGAGCAAAGTAGTGCTGAATAATTATATACCCAAAAAAAAGGAGAGACTCACATGAACAATTTAAAAAAATTTTACAAAAAAGGCGCACTGTTACTGTTAACATTTATGATTGTATCTGCTTCATATCTGATCGCGGGTAAGGCGGCTTACGTCTCGGCCAATGCCGGAGATGGCAGTCCGGGAATGGAAAAATATTACATAACTACATTTGTGGGATGCAAAGTGGATAATTTCGTGTATTATGCAGATATAAAATCGTTAAAATCTTCCAATAAGAAAGTTGCAACCGTATCAAGAGGCAAAAACAATCATTTCACTGTTAAAGCAAAGAAAAAAGGAAGCGCAACAATCTATGTTACCACTAAAAAAGGTAAAAAAATGAAATGCAAGGTAACAGTACGTTCAAATAAGCTTGAAAAGAAAGATTTTCAGATTGTTGATGGTTTTACGAATATAAAGACCATGTTCATCGACAGAAACAGTAATGAATATGATATTGCATTCCAAAATGAGAACAATGATTCCGGCATAGAGACGATCAGAGGCGTGAGTCTCAGAAATGATAAGAACGAGGTACTTAACAGATACAAGGCCACAGTTTTGAAGTATGATCCTGCTTCAGACAGACTGTATCAGTTTTATCTTAAAGGACACAAGGATGCCGACGGACAGAATCCTTCAGAGACAGCAAAACTTATGAAAGATACTTTTAAGGAATACTTTGAAATAAATTATGATGGAACCTATAGGATCAGGATCTATTTTGATGAATGCGAATTTGTGTCAGGTATTGCATATATAAAGAATTACGATAAACTTCCGGCATAGACGTAATAGGTATATAATTATACCACGGCAATATGAAAATTCGGGATTGAGTATGATAAAAACGGGTAAGTTGTTGCGTGGGGGGAAAAGAAATTGAATGTTCATGAAATTTTTATGACATTGCAATATATAACAATAAGTGTACTGTTTATCGAGATATTGATCGTATTTTCGAGATGGAAGAATTCAATCCATACTTATCTTTTTTTGACATGCATATCTTCATTTATCAGCAATGTAGGATATCTTCTTGAACTGAAAGCGAAAACTGAAGAGGCTTATATTACAGCCCTTCAGCTTTCGTATGTCGGAAGAGTCTGGATCGTTCTGGCATTTTTCATTTTCACGGCAAAGATGTGCAGGATAAAGATACCGAGAGGTTTGTTAATATTTCTGGTATTGTTGTACATAGGAATATACAGTACAGTCCTTTCAATAGGATATTCAGATCTGTATTATGCGGATCATGAATTTATACCCGATCCGTTGTTCCCTAAATTTTTACACACAAACGGGAGCGTACATGATCTGTTTGTAGGCCTGAATGTAATATTCATTGTAATTGCAATGACGTGGGTTGTAAGAGCATACCGTAAAGAAAAAAACAGGACTTTCAGATTAAGGTATATCATGCTGATCATCGCTTTTGGTATTCAGGCAGCTTCTTTCATAATTCAGGTAACGGGTATTTTCAATATATCGGATTATTATGATCTTACAATGCCGGGATCATTAATCGGAACAATATTCATGCTTATCGGAATATTGGGATTTGATCTGCTCGGCACAAGAGAGATTGCAAGAGATTTTGCACTGGATAGGATATCCGAAGGTATCATAGCCGTGGATAATGATGGAAGAATACAATATTATAATGAACCGGCGGCTCTGCTGTTCCCGGAATTTGATATTTTCTACAAATCCAAACCGGTAAAACAGGTAAGGGATCGTATCTATACTCCGTATGATATCGTATCTTTCATCTCTGATGCTGTAAAGAACAGTGAGACTCTGACTATTGACGACCGTGTATATACTCCCGAAGAGAATGATCTGTTGTTCAAGGGAGAGTGTTACGGCAAGCTCTATGCACTTGTTGACGATACTGAACATTACCAATATATGGAAGAACTTCAGGCGCAAAGAGACATAGCTGACAGTGCAAATGAGGCCAAATCAAGATTTCTTGCAAGTATGTCACATGAGATCAGAACCCCGATAAATGCCGTGCTTGGTATGGATGAGATGATCCTTCGTGAATCAAATGAAAAACAGATCAGGACATATGCTTCGGATATTATGTCTGCAGGAAAGACACTGCTTTCGATCATTAATGACATATTGGATCTGTCAAAAGTGGAAGAGGGTAAGATGGAGATCATTCCTGTACAGTATGATCTGTCTTCGCTCATCAATGATCTTGTTAATATGATACGTGACAGGGCCGTGAAAAAAGGACTGAAGTTTAATGTAAAAGTGGATGAGCACATTCCGCATCTGTTACTCGGAGATGAGATCCGTATCAGACAATGTGTGATGAATCTTCTTACCAATGCCGTAAAATATACGGAAGCCGGCGAAGTGACAATGACTGTGTCTTATGAAAAAAAGGATCAGGATGACATAATTCTTGGCTTTACTGTTGAAGATACCGGTATAGGTATGAAGGAAGAGGATATGGAGAATCTGTTTTCTCCTTACAAGCGTATTGAGGAAAAGAGAAACCGTTCCATAGAAGGAACCGGACTCGGCATGAGCATCACAAGGCAGCTTCTTGAACTTATGGGAAGCTCTCTGTCGGTGCAGAGTGAATACGGCAAGGGATCGGTATTCTCATTCGTAATAGATCAGGAAGTCATCAAATGGGAAGAGATAGGTAATTATGCTGCAAGGTTTGATGGTATGTCGGAACATTCCCATGAATATCATGAACTGTTCCATGCACCGGATGCGAAACTTCTTGTGGTAGACGATACAGAGATGAATCTTACCGTAATACAGAGCCTTCTTAAGAGAACAAGGGTTGGAATAGACACTGCCTCGTCCGGAAAGGATGCTCTGGATCTTGTAAAGGACAACACATATGACATCATTTTTATTGATCACATGATGCCTGATATGGATGGTATAGAGACATTAAAACATATTCGTGAATCGGGAATGTGCACAGAAGTTCCCGCAATAGCACTCACAGCCAATGCCGTATCAGGTGCAAGAGAGATGTACCTTGAGGCCGGCTTTACGGATTATCTGTCCAAGCCTGTTGATGGTGAGAAACTCGAAAAATTATTGTATGACATGCTTCCTGATGAGAAGATTAAAGTGCCTGACAGCAATCATTCGGATGAAGTCACTTTCGGCGTTGTATCTTCAGCAGGAGATAATTATACAGGGGATATCCCTGAGTCTTCAAAAGAAACCGAAGATTCAGGTTTTATGGAAAAACTTAAAGCCATCGAAGATATCGACGAACAGGCAGGACTCAGACATACCGGTTCTGTAGAAGGATATCAGTCCGTACTGTCGGTATTTCATCAGACTGCAGAAGCAAAAGCAGACGAGATAGAGAGTCTGTATAAAAACGGAGATACAGAAGGTTATACCATCAAAGTTCATGCATTGAAAAGTTCTGCGCGAATAATAGGTGCCAAAGATCTTTCGGAATATGCCAAGAGTCTTGAGGATGCCGGAAAGAGGAATGACGCAGAATATATTAAAGATAATACAGACAGGCTTCTTGTTATGTTCCGTACGTTGAATGAAAAATTATCTCTGCTTGACAGTAAAGAAGAGATCCTTTCGGGAATAAGTGAAGGAGAAATGAAAGAAGCGTATCAGACCATTGCAGAGATTGCGGGAAGTATGGATTATGGAATGATGGAAGGAATACTTAAAGATCTTCACGGATACGATCTTCCCGAAGTTCACAGGGAGAGGATAGAAAAGATCGAGGGAATGCTTATGGAACTTGACTGGGACGGTATTATTGGAACTGTTAAAGATATTTGAGGAAGTGTGCATTGATGAAATCAGTATATTTTAAGAAAATATCAATTATAGCCCGCACCGTAAAAGTCGGCCTGGCTATGGTGATCCCAATATTGTTCATAGGCAGCATAACGGTAATGCTGAACGGTTTTCCGATCATTGAATATCAGGAATTCTTAGATACTTACATGGGTGGAGCAATAAGGAGTATCATTCAGACCATTCAGTATTCAACCGTGGGAATTCTTGCAATATACATAACGATCGCAGTCAGTTTAAGTTATATGAATCAGACAAAAAATGACCGGGGGCTTGTGCTTCGATTCGGTGGCATTCTGTCATGCGTGAACGCATTTTTTATTCTTGTCGGATTTTTTGCGGGAGAGCCGGACTTTTCGCTGCTTAGCGGACAGGGTGTATTCAGTGCACTTTTGGCAGGGATAATCGGATCGGTCTTATTCAGTAGATTCGAGAAGATATTCGTAAAGCGAAAAATGGTTTTTGTTGATGGCGCCGATTCCGAATTCAATGCCACGCTTCAGGTAATACTTCCTTTTCTTGCGGTGACTGTATGCTTTGCGGCAGCGAATTATCTGATCACGGTATGCTTTGATGTACAAAGCGTCCAGCATCTGTTCATGAAAGCAATGGAAGCGGTCTTTGACAAAATGCAGCGTTCTTATTCGAGCGGTCTGTTGTTCACTACGCTTATAAGCACCATGTGGTGGTTTGGTATCCATGGAAATAACGTATTGAATCAGGTTGCGGAAGATATGTTCACTGCGATCATTCCCGGAGAGACGGTTTCAAAGAGTTTTATAGATACTTTCGTTAATATGGGAGGGACCGGGTGCACTATCGGATTGTTGATAGCATTGATCATATTCGGCAAAAGAAGATCCACGAAAAGATTATCCGGTATGGCGTTACTTCCGGGCATTTTCAATATCGGAGAGCTTCTTGTATTCGGATTCCCTGTAATATATAACCCTCTTATGGTGATACCTTTTATAACGGCTCCCATGATCTGTTTTTCCAATGCTTTCCTCTTGACACAGGTGGGATTCCTGCCGCAGGTTACCAATGAAGTTGTGTGGACAACGCCGGCGCTTATGAGCGGTTATCTGGCTACCGGCTCTGTCAGGGGAATAATAGTTCAGATAATGAATATAATGATCTCAACTGCATGTTACGCACCATTTGTGATCAGATATGAGAAAAAATCTCTTCATACATTCTCGGGTGAGTTCGATAAACTTGTTGATATTATTAAGAAAAGTGAAGGTTCGAAGGAAGATACTGTTCTTATCGATCGCGAAGGAAATGTAGGACGGCTGGCAAAGCTTCTTGCTATCGATCTGGAATCTTCGATCAGTGCATCTTCACGTAAGGCGAAAAGGGATAACGTGGAAAGTCCCGTATATGTTGAATATAAAAAGAAGTTTGACGATACGGGGCAGTGCATATATGCTAAGGCCCGCCTTCGGTGGAAACATAAAATGTACGGATATATATATCCGCCTCTTGCAATCCGGATCGCAAAAGAAAGCGGGGATCTGTTCAGGCTTGAAACATATATCATGGAAAGGGCTGTTTGCGATTCCTGTGATCTCAGAAAGGATCATGGTGATAAGTTCGTAATGAAGATAAATGTTACTTTATCAACCATGTGCGACAAGAGATTTGTACCGTTCCTTAAGGAAGTTGCCGATCGCTACAGATTGAAAACCGGGAATATATGTCTCGTGATCACGGAAGATAACAATAATGATGTTGAGGGGGATACGACTGAACTTAAAAATATTATAAGATCGCTTGGTTATGTATTGATGTATGAGGACTCTGAAGGGTAACTTACTGTAAGGATAGGGGTGTGTCCGGGGCAGCCAACTTGAAATATTACGGCAAATAGTGTATAATTCAACGTTATAAAGATTAACGGAGGTACTATGTAATGAAGGTTTACAAAAACAGAGTAATTGTAATGCTTATAGCAGCGCTTGTGATCAATATCATACTGCCTTCGCAGAGTATAAGTGCGAAAGTACGGGAGGCCGATGTAAAAAAAGCTTCAAAAGGCTGTACATTTGTGGGGCTTGAAGGCAAATATGAGAAGGTTGCCAAGGCAAAGATCTTAAAGAAAGTCAATAAGATCCGCAAAGAGGCATGCGATAAAGGTTATATTAATCCGGATAACGGAGAAAAACTTACTTCAGCCGATTATACACCGGTAAAATGGTCGGAGAGTTTAGAGCTTATCGCGCAGCTTCGTGCAGCGGAATGTACTGTTAATCAGTCACACACACGTCCGAACGGAAGGGACTGTTTCACGATCGTTTACAATGATGAGCATTCATGGGGAGAATGTCTCGCTTGGAATAACGATGGTATAATGAAAGGTATAGACCAGTGGTATGCAGAGAAAAAGGACTGGGTTAAGCAGAACAAGAAAGCCGTAACCGGACATTATACCAATATGATATCTCCTAATACGAAATATATCGGACTTGGCGGATTTGTGCGTTTGGAAGGCGGTTGGCACGGCATCGCGGGAGAATTCAGTTCAATGAGTTCATCCGGAGAGAAGCAGAACGGCCTCAAAGGAAAAGTTGTTCAGAAGATCGATGTTAAGAATAATAAATTATCAAAGAATATCATAGATGGAAAAGCAACCGTAAAGAAAGGAAAGAAGAGTTCCTACAGATTGATCCGTACAGCGACATATCCCGGAATAATGAGCGGAAAGAACAGATCCAAAGTTATTGTCTTGGGAACGATCAAGTGGAAGACTTCCGACAAGAAGATCGCCGTGATCGACAAAAACGGAAAGCTTACTGCAAAAAAAGCAGGAAAGACAAAGATCAAAGCTGTTTTGCCAAACGGCAAATCAGTAAGTAAGACTATAGAAGTTCAATAGGAGTAAAGACCGGTTTCAGGTGATACATATGAGTGATAAAAAGCGAAAAAAGAATAATGTAATTACAGCTCTGGTATTTTTTGCGTTATATCTGGCAGGGTTTGAATTATTGGAAAAACTGGAATCACCGCCTGCTCATATAATAAGATCATCATTGGATGATTATATTCCCTTTTGTGAATATTTTATTGTATTTTATTTCAGCTGGTTTCTTTTTCTTACCGTTACACTGGTGTATTACGCAGTGGCTAATGGTAAAGGATGGCATTTTCATAAAGTGCTGTTATCAATAATGATGGGAATGGTGCTGTTCCTTTTCGTTTCGCTTGTTTATCCAAACGGTCATGATCTGAGACCGCAGGTTACCGGAACGAACGGTTTTGCGGCAGCGGTAAGGTATCTTCATTCGATCGATACCCCGACCAATATATTGCCAAGCATGCATGTATACTGTGCTGTTGCCTGTATGATCGCATGGTGGAAAGATACGGAACTGAATGCAAAGAGAAGATGGATAAAACCCCTTACAGGATTTGTCGGTATCATGATCGTATTATCGACAATGTTTCTTAAACAGCATACGGTGATCGATGTATTTACAGCTTTGATACTTAATATACTTGTATATCTGTTTGTATACAGATTTCTGCCGAAGAATTACAAAAAATTCAACGATATCCTTAATTTCAGGGACATGCTTGCAATACCCAATCTATTGAGTCTTTTCAGGATCGTGCTTGCTGTGGTTTTTCTTGGAGTGCTCATAAGGTATTCAGGTGACAACAAGATCGTTATTATGATATCTGTTCTTGCAGTTGCCGCAGTAACGGATTTTTTGGACGGCAGGATCGCAAGAAGATTCAATATGGTAACCGAGATCGGGAAGATACTTGATCCTCTGGCAGATAAGATAACTCAGGGAGCGCTTATGTTTTATCTGACTACATTAAGGCGCGAAGCGGTATATCTGTTTGTTTTATTTATCATAAAAGAAGTGATAGTATCACTTATAGGAAGCAGGATCGTTCTTATTACCAAGAAAAATGAAGGCGCAAAATGGTATGGAAAGATCAACACATTTGTATTCTACGTGATAATGCTCGCATTCGTGCTTTGGCCTGACATGAGTAATGTATGCGCCGATTGTCTGATGGTAGTATGCACCATATTTATGATAATGGCTTTGTTCATGTATATAAAACTGTACATAAGTGTTGTAAGATCATCACATAAAGAAGGTGTCTGAGGAGGCTTGTGGTTTTGAATAAATTTCAACTTATGTTGTTAAGATTTATGAGTGGTAGAAACGGTGTGGATTTTTTCAATATGATCTTATTTATCATGATCATAATACTTGATATCCTTGCCATGATAACCGGATTCTACCCCGTCGTGTTACTGTCACTGATTGTTTCATTTTATTTTATGTATCGGTTTCTGTCGAAGAATCTTACTGCGAGACAGGCTGAAAATCAGATGTTTTCCGGCATGGTAAAGATGCTTAAGCTCAGATTCGATAACAGAGGAAAATACAGATATTTTAAATGTAAGGGATGTAAAAAAACGATCAGAGTTCCAAAAGGAAAGGGCAGGATAGAAGTAACCTGCCCGGTCTGTGGTAATAAAACAATTCATAAAACCTGATACTCAGGCATTCAAAAGAAAAGCCCTGTATCCGAGGTAAGCCATGTATATGTCATATTTGCTTGCAGACTCGTAAGGCGAATGCATGGAATGGATCGGAACACCGCAGTCAAGTACTTCCATACCTCTGTCTGCAAGGATATATGCGATCGTTCCACCGCCTCCTTCATCGACTTTTCCCATTTCCGAAGACTGATAAGCAACGTTATTGTCTTCGAATATTTTTCTTACATGACCTACGAATTCCGCATTTGCATCGGAAGCACCTGATTTACCGCGTGCGCCGGTGTATTTTTTTATGCTTATTCCCCTGCCTGCGAAAGCTGCGTTATTCTTCTCCATGACATCGGAGTAAGTAGGGTCGAATGCCGCGGTGACATCAGCAGACAATACCTTTGACGCCGACAACATTCTCTGTGGTGCGTAAGAATTTGAGATACCATTTTTTTCCAGGATATCCATTAAGAATAATTCAAAATTATGAGACTTCATTCCGGTATTGCCTACGCTGCCGATCTCTTCTTTGTCGGTCAGTATGCATATGCATGTTCTCTCCGGTTTGTCGATGTCCATAAGAGCCATAAGTCCCGGATATGCGCATACTCTGTCATCCTGTCCGTAGGCAGCGACCATGCTTTTGTCAAGGCCCAGTGAACGTGCTTTTGCTGCCGGAACAGCTTCTATCTCAGCACTTCTGAAGTCTTTTTCTTCCATACCGTATTGTTCTTTTAACAATGCCAGTATGGTTGCTTTTACGGATGATTCTTCATCGGTTACCGTAGGAAATGATCCTGTCATTATATTGAGATTCTCGGCAGGAACACCTTCCGACATTTTTTTACTGTTCTGCTTTCCCGATAAATGTGGGAGCAGATCTGTCACAAGAAATATGGGATCTTCCGGTGCTTCACCGATATTGATCTCTTTTACGGTTCCGTCAGTGAGCGCGACAACGCCGTGAAGTGCAAGAGGGATCGTGGTCCACTGATATTTTTTTATCCCTCCGTAATAATGGGTCTTAAAAAGTGCGATCCCGTTATCCTCATAGAGAGGGTTCTGCTTCAGGTCAAGCCTCGGAGAGTCGATATGAGCGCCTACCGCATTGAAACCGTCAGTAAGAGGCTCTTTTCCGATAACGGCAAGATATACAGATTTGTTCCTGTTGATACCGTACACTTTGTCGCCGGGCCTCAGAGATCTTTTCTTATTGATGTCTTTGAAACCATGTGACTTTGCAATGTTCACGGCTTCTTTCACAGCCTCTCGTTCTGTTTTTGCAGCATCTAAAAAGTGCATGTAATCTTCCGAGAATTCCATTATTTTTTCTTTTAATTCGTCAGTCATGTTGCACAGACATGGCTCATTTTTGTTTTCCTGATTGTTTTCAGATGTGTTTGTTTTCATAATAATCTGACCTCACTTATATTTATTACGCATATTTTAACATATTTTTATTAAAAAGTGTCACAAAATGATAATATTGTTCGTCTTGTTATGGCTTTTTTATAAATTTAGATATTGCTTAGCCACGAATATTATAGTAAAATTATTCAGAATACCATCAGAATAATTGGGGATTTTTGACAATAGGATGATAAGACTATGAGAAATATTAAGCGATACTTTAAACCGAACCTGATCATATTATTTCTGTTTGTTGTATTTGTGGGATTTGTTATGATATATATGGATGATCAGGCGGAGATTATCAGAAAGACAGAATCCGATTACTCCGAGGGATGGTCTGTAAATGGCACTACAGTCGATACGGACTCGATCATTACGCACAAGTACGGAGGAGATGTCACAATTTCCAAGGAGCTTCCGGGAGAGATCAGGTATAACGATTCACTCTGCTTTATGAGTACTAATATATATTTTGATGTATTTATTGGGGAAGAGCAGGTATACAGTTATAAGCAGCCTGTCAACTTTACCGGATACGGCTATGGAACAGCATATCATGCTATCAATCTTTCGCCCGAACAGGCCGGAAAAACTATCAGAATCTCCATGACAGGTGCGTTTAAGATAAAAACCAGCGGAACTATCAGGATGGTATCGCTTGAGAATTCACAAAGATATTTTTCGCGTCTTGCATCTGGTGAAGTGTTGTCTTTTATAATATCGGGAAGTATTGCTTTACTCGGAATACTGCTCTTGCTTTTCAGACTGATCGTCAAAAGAATGAACAGCAGCATTGATACCATTGCACTTGGAATAACTGCAGTTATTGCAGGTATATGGATGGCTGTTGATACCGGATTCTTAAGACTTGTGGCCGATGCCGTCATGCTTTCGAGAAATCTGTCTTATATATGCATGCACCTTTGTTTTCTCCCTCCGGTATTATTTATATATTCATTAACAAAAGTGAAGAAAAAAAAATTCAAAGTGTCAGCATATGTGATGTCATTATTGTATTACACAATGGTACTTATCGCCCGGTTTGTATATGATCAGGATATGGCATCATTTAAAATGATAAGATGCTTCTTTGTATATGCATTGCTTATGATGATCCTGGCGGCTGTCATACTCATCACTGACAGGAAAAACTTAATGGGACATACAACAAAACATGATGTGAGTTTCTTTTTGATCGGAATCGTCACAGTTGCTTTTTGTGCATTGCTTGACGCAATATTATATATGTGCGGTGTGAGAAGTATATCGGGATATGCTACATTTTCACGTGTAGGATGCTTTGTCTTTTTCCTGAACATGTGTATAGAAGTAGGCAGAATCTGGGCGACAGAATACTCTTCTCTCAGGGAAGTAGGATATAAAGATGCACTCACGGAAGTAGGAAACAGAAGGTCATATATTGAATATGAGGAAGAAAAAAAGGATATATATCCGTACGGTTTTGTAATGTGTGATGTCAATGCGCTTAAGAAAGAAAATGATATATACGGTCATGAGGCCGGTGACAGACTGATTAAAAATGTTGCCGGAAAACTTGTGGAAGTGTTCGGGATTCATAATGTTTTCAGAGTCGGCGGAGACGAATTTGTTGCTTATTCATTTGAATCAACGGAAGAAAGGTTTAATGAAAAATTGGAACAGGCAAGAAAAATGCTGGCAGATAAGAAGTCTTCCGCATCAATCGGTGGAGTATATGAAACCGATGCATCAGCTGACAGGAACGAAATAAAAAAGAAGGCTGAAAAGCTTATGTATGCCGAAAAAGAACGGTATTATTCCGAAAATAATGACAGAAGAAGATAAAAAACCGTCTTAGGTTGCAAGATGCACTTGTATCTATAAATGGTGCAAAAAATGCACTTGCACTTGACATTAAAGTGCAAATATTGCATACTATCCATGAAGGAGGTGCAATATGAACACTATCAAGGAATTGAGAACAGAAAAGAAACTGACCCAACAACAGGCGGCAGAAATTCTGGGTATTTCTCTAAGATCATTTAAATCTTATGAGAATGATGCCGATAAGGTTGGTACATTAAAATATAATTACATTCTTGATAAGCTTAATGCAATAAACCCGATAGATGAAGAACACGGTATTTTGGACCTGGAATATATAAGAGCTAAATGCGACAGTGTTTTCTCAGAATATTCCGTTCATTATTGTATCTTGTTTGGGTCTTATGCAAAAGGGAAAGCTATAGAAACAAGTGATGTGGATCTGTTGGTTTCATCCGATGTTAGGGGACTTAAGTTTTATGGGATGGTTGAAAAACTCAGAAATTCACTCCATAAGAGGGTAGATGTGCTCAGCCTTGAACAGCTTAGAGATAATCTTGAACTGACGAACGAAATTCTAAAGGACGGGATTAGGATATATGGATAATGTAGTTTTGGAGGGTTAAAAAAATATGATAAAAGTGCTAATAGTTTGTCATGGAAATATATGCAGATCGCCAATGGGTGAGTTCATGCTGAAAAAATATGTTGCCGATCGTGGTCTGGCAGATCAGTTTGAGATCGCTTCAGCTGCAACGAGCAGAGAAGAGATCGGAAATGATATTCATTACGGAGCGCGAACAACACTGAAGCGATACGGATTCCCTTTTTCGCCGAGGCATGCGAGACAGATGACTAAGAAGGACTATGAATACTATGATTATCTTATAGGTATGGATACTGCCAATATCCGCAATATGACGCGTATTGCTGGCGGAGATCCCGAAGGAAAGATATACAAACTTCTTACTTTTGCCGGCTCGGGGCGTGACGTCGCTGATCCGTGGTATACAGGAGATTTTGAGGCTACATACAGTGACCTGTGTGTTGGGCTTGCAGCATTTCTGGAGGAGATAACAGCATAATTATGTCGCAAAGTGAAAGGGAACAAAAAGGACTGTAGTATGAACAATAAGCTTTCAAAATATGTTGGAGACCGTGCATTTTACAAAAAAGTGCTTGCTGTCTCCGTTCCGATAATGGTACAGAATGCCATTACGAATTTTGTGAGTCTGCTTGATAATATAATGGTCGGAAGGCTGGGAACGGAAGAAATGTCCGGAGTGGCAATCGTTAACCAGCTTTTCTTTGTGTGCTATCTTGCATTGTTCGGCGCCATCGCAGGTGCCGGAATATTCACGGCGCAGTATTTTGGAAAAGCTGATGATGAAGGAGTCAGATATACTTTCAGATTCAAACTTGTAATATGTACGATCATAATCGCCGCTACGGTAGCCATATTATATTTTGCCGGTGACGGACTCATAGATATGTATCTGAGAGGAAATGATGACGGCGGAGATATTGTTGCAACGCATCATTTCGGCTATGAGTATATGGTAATTATGTTCGCCGGACTTCCTGCGATGATGCTGTCGCAGATATATTCCGGAACACTGAGAGAGTGCGGAAGAACCTTTGTGCCAATGGTTGCGGGAATAATTGCTGTTGTTATCAATCTGATATTTAATTATCTTCTGATATATGGAATGTTTGGCTTTCCCGAGATGGGTGTCGAAGGTGCGGCATTTGCTACTGTCATATCGAGATGGATCGAAGCGCTGATAGTGATCGTATGGACACATCACAACAGTCATATCAATACGTATATTGTGGGAATGTACAGGAATTTCAGGATTCCGGCAGAATTGACGTTCAGTATAATCAGACGGGGAACTCCGTTGCTTATAAATGAAACGTTATGGTCTTTGGGAATGGCAATGCTTATGCAATGTTATTCCGTCAGGGGACTTTCCGTTGTTGCGGGAATGAATATATGTAATACCGTTGTCAACATTTTCTATGTAGTATTCTTTGCAATGGGAGATGCGGTGGCGATACTTGTCGGACAGCTTCTCGGCGCAGGTAAGATGAAAGAAGCAAAGGATACGGCGGTGAAACTTATATCACTCGGAGTCTTTTCGGCTGTAGTGCTGGCATTTGTCGTATTCTTTACATCGGGACTCTATCCGTTATTTTATAATATCGATGAACATACAAGCGAACTCGCAGTGGGATTCATTAGATTATCTGCTCTGTTCATGCCGCAGATAGCATTTTTACATGCGTCGTATTTTACTATACGTTCGGGTGGAAAGACATTTATCACGTTCCTGTTCGACAGTGTATTCCTCATCGTCGTGTCACTGCCGATAGCCTATGTGCTAAGCCGGTTCACTGATATGGATATATTCATGTTGTATTTTCTCGTGCAGCTTGCGGACGGAATAAAAAGTGCTATCGCATATATTCTTATCAAAAAAGAGATATGGATCAATAACATAGTAAATGATTAAAGCACGGCAAAACGACATTGTGTCATGGTCTTGTATTGTTTTAGGGTATATGTTATAATATTTTATTATTGTTTTTCAATGCTTGGTATATAAACTCTGTTAATTAATAATGTTCTTGGGGGCACAGTTAATGGCAAATAAGAATCACACCGGAAGATATATATTTGGTTTGGATATAGGTACACGCAATATGGTCGGCACAGTCGGCTATAAAGATGCGAGGAATCATTTTATCGTTGAGGCACAGGTGTCGCTCGAGCACCAGACGAGAGCCATGCTTGACGGACAGATACATGATATCAACATGGTTGCCGAGTCGATAGTGCAGATTAAGGATAAGCTTGAAGACATGATAAAGAGACCGCTTGAAGATGTATGTATCGCGGCAGCCGGACGTGTTCTTCGAACGATCAGAAAAAGGGTGGATCAGGAGCTTCCCGAGGAAACTATTGTAACACCCGAGCATGTATATTCGCTGGAGATGCTTGCTGTTGAGAAAGCATACGATGAGATCAGGGAGCTTACCGCTTCCGATATAACAAGATTCTATTGTGTCGGATATTCTGTAGTACAGTATTATCTGAATGATTATGCGATCTCTGTACTTGATGAACATAAGGCAGTTAAGATCGGTGTTGAACTTATAGCTACTTTCCTGCCGGATGAAGTTGTTGATGGACTGTATGCGGTTGTTGAGAAAGCAGGCCTTAAGGTTGCCAATATGACTTTGGAGCCGATCGCTGCCATTAATGTTGCTATTCCTGAAGCATACAGGCTTCTTAATATTGCGCTTGTGGACGTTGGAGCCGGAACTTCCGATATTTCCATAGCCAAAGGCGGACGTATAGAGGCATTCGGAATGATGCCTTTTGCAGGTGATGAGATCACTGAAGTCATTGCCGCAAAATGTCTCACGGAGTTTAAGGTCGCGGAGGATATTAAGAAGAGTCTCAACCGCAAGACTATCAAGTTCAAGGATATCATGGGACTCAGCCAGACCATATCCCAGGCGGAATTACTTAAGACGATCAAACCGACAGTTGATCGCATTGCGAAGGAGACTGCGGATAAGATAATAGAATTAAACGGCGACAAACCGGTAAGTGCCGTGTTCGTTGTAGGTGGCGGCGGCAAGATCATAGGTTATACCGATGCGCTTGCTGATTACCTTGGAATTGCCAAGGAGAGGGTTGCGATCCGCGGCCCCGAGGTTATGCATAATATTGATTTTAAGCAGGATATCAAGAAAGATTCGCTGCTTGTTACGCCTATAGGTATATGCCTTAATTTCTATGAACAGAAGAATAATTTTATTCAGGTTGTTATTAATGGTGAGCATATCAAGCTGTATGACAATGACAGAGTTACCGTAATGGATGCGGCGCTCCAGCTTGGTCTTGCCAATGATTTCCTGTTCCCGAAGAGGGGCGATGAGATCATTTATACGATAAATGGTGAAAAGAGGATGGTTCGTGGAGAACAGGGAGAACCTTCGAAAATATTCGTTAACGGAAGGGAATCAAACCTCAATGCATCGATCGAAGCAAATGATAAGATAGTGATCGAAGAATCGACCAAAGGTGCGGCGGCAGTGTGCGTAGTACAGTCACTTCCGGAATATTCTTCCGACATCGTGTTCTATGTAAACGGAAGTGAGATCGTATGTCCGAGATATGTAAGCGTTAACCGCAAGCTTGTTCCGGGAAGCTATAATATCGCTACCGGAGATGTGATAGAAGTGCTTGATTATTATACACTTGGTCAGGTGCTTGATTTTATGGATCTGCCATATCATGAAGGAATAACTGTCAATAACGAGGCGGCAGGACCTGAAGAGAAAGTATATGCGAATTTTAAGATACAATACAATATCCTGAAAGAAAGACAGGATATGTCTTATCACGATCTGCCCGTAGATGACAAAGAGGCTGAAGCTGATTATCATTATGCGGACGAGAGTATAGGAGGCCGTGATCAGTATGATGACGGTTCTACTCATGATGACAGTGCAATATACGCAGGCGCGAAGAGAGCAGGAGAAGGCGGCGGAACAGGTGAAAATGTGCAGGCGGGAGCAACCACTCGGGCAGCAGGCGCACATGAAGCCGGTAACATGTCAGTACCCGGACATACAGGCGGAGGCGTCGGTGCTTCTGAAAACAATAGTCAGGTTGAGACCGGAGACATTCCGAAGCCGGTTGATTCAAAGCCGAAGGAGATCGCGGTCATAGTCAATAATACAAGAGTTGTTCTTAAAGGAAAGAGTTCTTATATATTCGTGGATATATTGGATTTTTATCCGTTTGATACATCTGTTATCGGCGGTAAGAAATTGCAGCTTACCGTAAATGATGAGACGGCAACATTCACATCGCCGATCGATGAGGGAGATATAATACGTCTGTATTGGGAGAAATAATACAATAGCAAAGGAGTTTTTTTGATGAAGTTCTGTTGTATTGCCAGTGGCAGCAGCGGTAATTGTGAATATGTCGGAAGCGAAAGTACCGGACTTCTTATAGATGCCGGTATATCGACAAAGCGCATTACATGCGGTCTGGAAAGTCTGGGAGTTAAACCTGAGGGCCTTGATGCGATACTTGTAACTCATGAGCATTCGGATCATATTAAAGGACTCGAAGTATTTTTGAGCAGACACCATGTGCCCGTGTATGCTACCATGGCGACTCTTGATGCGATAGCGGCACTGGACAAAAAAAACAGGATAGATACATCCCTTTTCAATCCTGTGAAACCTGATAATGCATTTGTCGTGGGTGATATAGACGTAATGCCTTTTTCGATATCTCATGATGCAAAAGATCCCATATGTTACACTCTGTCTGACGGAGATTCAAAGCTCGGTCTTGCAACAGATCTCGGAACATTTGATGATTATATAATATCCCACCTTGAAGGTTCAAGTACATTATTTCTCGAATCCAATTATGACAGATCAATGCTGGAAGCAGGGCCTTATCCGTACATGTTAAAACAAAGGATCATAAGTTCACACGGACATCTCTCCAATGATATGTGCGCAAGACTTATACTGCATCTGCTTGGAAGAAGCGTTAAGAATGTGTATCTCGGTCATCTGAGTAAGGAGAATAATTATCCGGAACTGGCATATGAGACAGTAAAATGTGAGCTTAACCTTGAATACGGAGATATCTCAAGATTCAATATAAAAACGGCAAGGCGGGACGAGATGTCCTGCATGTCTGCAGTGTAAAAAAAACATCTGGGGTTAAACAGTATATTTCATTGAAAAGAGGAAGGAAAATGAAGAAAACAATCATAACAGTAGTAGGAAAAGACAGTGTTGGAATTATTGCAAAAGTATGTACATATCTGGCAGAGATCAAGGTGAATATTCTTGATATATCCCAGACTATCACCGGTGGATATTTTAACATGATGATGATCGCCGATATAAGCGAAGGAAGCAGGGATTTCAGTGAGATAAATGATGATCTTACAAAGCTTGGAGAGGATATCGGCTGCGTGATAAAGATACAGCGCGAAGAGATATTCGATATGATGCACAGACTGTAAGTACGGATTGTATCATCGATACAGATAACCGGTCATGCGGGTACGGATGCATAAAAAACTAAGGATTTGATTCGGAAGGACAGGAAAAATATGGTAAATATTAATGAAGTTCTTGAGACCAACAAGATGATCGAAAAAGAGAATCTTGACGTAAGAACGATCACACTTGGTATAAGTCTTCTTGATCTTGCAGACAATGATCTTGACAGACTTAATGAAAAAATATATGACAGGATCACAAAAACAGCAGCCAATCTGGTAAAGACAGGCTGTGACATAGAAAAAGAGTTTGGAATCCCGATAGTTAACAAGAGGATATCCGTTACGCCAATAGCGCTTGTCGGTGCTTCTGCATGCAAAAGCAGCGAGGATTTTGTGACTATCGCTAAGACTCTCGATAAGGCTGCAAAAGAGGTAGGCGTTAATTTTATCGGAGGATATTCTGCTCTTGTTTCAAAAGGCATGACAAAGGCCGATGAATATCTTATACGTTCGATCCCCGAAGCTCTTGCATCAACCGATATGGTATGCAGTTCCGTTAATCTCGGTTCTACCAAGACAGGACTTGACATGGATGCTATAAGGCTTATGGGAAGTATAATCCGCGAGACTGCAGAGCTTACAAAAGAGAATGATTCGATAGGTTGTGCGAAGCTTGTTGTATTCTGTAACGCGCCGGATGATAATCCTTTCATGGCGGGAGCATTCCATGGTGTTACGGAAGCCGATAATGTGATCAATGTCGGAGTAAGCGGACCGGGAGTTGTTAAGAAAGCGCTTGAAAGCATTCACGGTGAAGATTTTGAGGTGCTGTGCGAAACAATTAAAAAGACAGCATTTAAGATCACAAGAGTGGGACAGCTTGTTGCAAAAGAGGCTTCTGAAAGGCTTGGTATTCCGTTTGGAATAATCGATCTGTCACTTGCGCCGACACCGGCAATAGGAGACAGTATTGCTGATATATTTGAAGAGATGGGACTTGAGAGAGCGGGTGCTCCGGGAACAACGGCAGCTCTTGCGCTTCTTAACGATCAGGTAAAGAAGGGCGGAATAATGGCTTCTTCGTATGTCGGAGGATTAAGCGGTGCATTTATTCCGGTAAGTGAAGATCAGGGTATGATCCGCGCAGTGAATGACGGAGCTCTTACTCTTGAAAAACTCGAGGCAATGACCTGCGTATGTTCGGTGGGTCTTGATATGATAGCTGTTCCGGGTGATACAAGTGAGACTACACTCTCCGGAATAATCGCCGATGAGATGGCTATAGGAATGATAAACCAGAAGACTACGGCAGTGAGGATAATTCCGGTATCCGGAAAAAAAGTGGGCGATACCGTTGAGTTCGGCGGCCTTCTCGGATATGCGCCGATAATGCCCGTGAACAGATTCGGATGCGCTGATTTTATCAACAGAAAAGGAAGGATACCGGCGCCGATCCACAGTTTTAAAAACTAATAAGTGTCAGCACCCCCTAGGTGTTCCTTGGCGCGTAAGCGACAAGGAACACCTAGGGGGTGCTGAACACGGACAGAACTACAAAAGTATAGAGGTACAAATCTTATGATCTTGGAATATTTTAAGAAAATAAGCTCTATACCCAGGGGCTCACGGAATAATGAGGGTATAAGCAATTTTCTGGTTGATTTTGCAAAAGAGCATGGTCTTGAATACATACAGGATGATGCTCTTAATGTTGTTATATATAAGGACGCGACCCCGGGATATGAGAAATGTGAACCGCTTATCCTGCAGGGACATATGGATATGGTGTGCGAGAAAGAAACGGGAAGTACCCATGATTTTCTTACGGAAGGAATCAGTATCATAGAAGAAGACGGATTCTTACATGCCGACGGGACAACCCTTGGCGGAGACGATGGGATAGCGGTTGCTTATATGCTTGAATATCTTGCAGATGATTCGCTTGTTCATCCGCCGCTTGAGATGGTGATCACCACCGATGAAGAGATAGGAATGTACGGTGCCGCAGCAATTGACGCATCCGTATTAAAAGGCAGACGAATGATCAATATCGATTCGGAAGAAGAAGGGATATTCACTGTATCATGCGCAGGAGGTCTTGTGGGAGAGATCGATCTTCCGATACGAAGAGAAGGATTCACAGGCGAGGAAATGATCATCAGACTTAGCGGACTTAGAGGAGGGCATTCGGGAATCGAGATCGATAAGAACAGATGGAATGCCGTAAAAACTCTCGGACGATTCATGGATATTCTTGACAATACAGGTGTTTCATACAAGCTTATCGATATATGCGGCGGAAGGAAAGACAATGTTATACCGGGCGAAGCCGTACTAAGGATCGCAGTTGATCCTGACGTTAATATTCAGAATGACATCAGACAGGCAATTAAAGTCATAAAAAGCGAATGTATTGCAGCCGAGCCGGGCATTTCTTTTGATATAAGTTACGGTAGCGTTCCAAAGCATAACATATTTGATGTCGATAGTGCCAAAAAGTTAAAACAGCTTTTAACATTGCTTCCGTGCGGAGTACAGGTTATGAGTGCGGGAATTCCCGGAATGGTTGAGAGTTCCTGCAATATCGGAGTATTGAATACGGACGAAAAGAATGTTCGAATAGTCATCTCCATGAGAAGCAGCAAGAAAAGTTATATTGATCACATGAGCCGAACAATTGAAATGCTTGCAGGGATAACCGGAGCGGCATATAAGTCTTACGGCGGATATCCGGGATGGGATATGAAAGAAGAATCTTCGTTCAGGGATGTACTGTGTGAAGTATATAAGGATACATTCGGAAAAGATCCGGTCGTCGAAGGAGTGCATGCCGGTCTTGAAGGCGGTCTTTTCGTGGAAAAGATACCGGATATGGATATCGTATCTATCGGACCGGATATGTATGATATCCACACGACTAATGAGAAGATAGATATTGCTTCTGTAGGAAGGCTGGACAGATTCCTGCGTAATGTGATCGAAAGATTGGCAAGGGGGTAATTGATCATATGGGAGATAAAAAGGACGGTTCTTGTAAGATACTGGACACAAAGCTTGCATTCGAGGGCGGTATAGTTGATTTTTACCAGAAAGATATAAAACTTCCGAATGGTAATGTTACAACATGGGATTATATTGAGCACAAAGGTGCGGTGGCCGTGATACCGGTAGATGATGAAGGAAAGATCATAATGGTGAGACAGTACCGTATAGGTGCTGACAGAGAGATCGTTGAGATTCCCGCAGGAGGCATCAATCCGGGTGAAAAGCCTTATGATGCCGCAATGAGAGAACTTGAGGAAGAGACCGGTTACAGGACCGAGCACCTGAATCATCTGCTTGATGTATATTCTGCACCGGCATATACTTCGGAATGTGTATATACATATTATACCGAAAAGCTTATACCATCGAAAACCAATTATGATGAGAATGAATTCATCAGTCTTGAGAGATATACGATCGATGAACTTGTTTCAATGATAATGGATGGAAGGATAATTGACGGGAAGACCATCGCAGGGTTGTTAGCTTATAGCCGGATTCATCATAACAGAATCCGCTAAGGATGCGTACTTTCATTCATGTGTTTTCAGTTTACAGCCTGTCGGCTATATCATACAGAAGTCTCTCGGTTTCTTCCCATCCAAGACATGGATCGGTGATCGATTGTCCGTAGATGTGCTGTCCGATATCCTGTCTTCCTTCAACTATATAACTTTCTATCATAAGTCCTTTGACAAGTTTTCCAATGTCATCGGCAATCTTTTTGCTGTGAAGAACTTCCGAAGCGATACGTATCTGTTCCTTGTATTCCTTATTGGAATTGGAATGGTTGGTATCGATTATAACAGCAGGATTCTTCAGATTATAATCAATGTACAGCTTGTATAATCTGCGAAGATCTTCGTAATGATAATTCGGAATACTCTGTCCGTGCTTGTTAACGGCGCCTCTTAATATCGTATGGGTAAGAGGATTACCGTCTGTTTTTACTTCATGACTTCTGTACAGGAAAGTATGCGAACTCTGACCTGCTTTGCAGGAATTAAGCATAACAGAAAAGTCGCCGCTTGTCGGATTCTTCATTCCGCACGGAATATCAAAACCGCTTATAACTATTCTGTGCTGCTGGTCTTCCACGGATCGGGCTCCTACAGCCACGTAGGATAATATATCACTGATATAAGGCCAGTTCTCTGGATACAGCATCTCATCGGCTGCAAACATGTGGGTTTCATGAATCGCGCGAAGATGCATTTTTCTCATAGCTATGATACCTTCGCTGATATCAGGTGCTTTTTCCGGATCCGGCTGGTGAACGATACCTTTGTATCCTTCTCCTGTGGTCCTTGGTTTATTTGTATATATTCTTGGGATCAGAAGGATCTTGTCACTGATCTTCTCCTGAACCTTTGCAAGACGGTTGATATAATCACAAACCGAATCTTCATTGTCAGCCGAACACGGACCTATGATAACAAGGAATCTGTCTGACTCACCTGTAAGTATCTTTCTTACTTCTTCATCTCTTTCTTTTTTCAGATTGGCATGCATTGCGGGAAGCGGATATTGTTCCTTGATCTCCTCTGGTGTCATGACTTTTCTGATGTAATGCATTCCCATATATTAGTTGCCTCCTTTACAGTGTGTAGGAATATTAAAGATGTGTGTAATCCGGGTAGGAATTACCATGCTATGATAATGCCGTTTGCTACATTATGTCAAGGATTAGTTGACAACGATATATTTGCATAAATCATAAATATATATTATAATGGTTAGTGACATTATTGAATAATTAGGGGTGATTTCGTGTTAAAAATAGTTATGACTGATATTAATTCCAAACATGATGGTGATTTTGTGTACGATATACCTAATGGTATGGATCACTGGCTTTTGCTGCAGACAAATACCCCTGCAATATTCAGATTCAACGGCATTGAATATGAAGTTGATAAAGACACGCTTGTGCTGTATCCGCCGGAAAGACCCATATATTACAGGGCGTGCGGTGATTCATATTCCGATAACTGGCTGTTTTTTACGGCAGATAAGAATGATCTGAGTGTATCATCCTATCCCGTGGAAACTCCGGTTCACGATCCTCTTGCGATAGAGATCAATTCAATATTTCAGTTCCTGTGCGTTGAGAACGCCTGCAGGAGTCCTTACAGGGACATCAATATAGATTATGCGATAAGGATCGTGCTTAACAAATTGATCGAATTCCAGGATAATCCCGGAGTACCTTCAAAATACCGCGATCTCATAGTACTCAGACAGAAGATATATGCCGAACCGGCAAGATTCAACTCTGTGGCTGATATGGCTGAATATATGCATATATCAAACGGAAGATTACAGACGATATATAAAGAAGCATTCGGAATATCCTGTGTAAGCGATATCATTTCCGCAAGGATCAAATATGCAAAATACAAGCTGATATGTTCGGATATGACACTTGCTCAGATATCTTCTGAATGTGGTTATAAGAATATCGAACATTTCTTCAGACAGTTCAGGAAGCATACCGGATATTCACCGAAAGAATATCAGCATGTTAATAAAGATGATGAAACAAACAGGCGGTCAAATGAACCAAAGATGATATGATGGGTGCAAAAAAGGGGTAGTTGCTAATGGAGCAAAAAGATATTCAGACCAGTGCGCAGCTTACGGTATTGGTAATGTATACCATATTTACAATATTATTGATCGGTGTTGCGGTTATATTGTCGTGGGAATTATGGCCTGCTTTTCTTTTTGTGATAGGGATTGTCGTAGCATGGTCTGTTCACATCGGACAGAGAATGAATCTGCGCATGCGTTCTTATATATATGTTGTATTGATTCTGGTTGATTTCTTCTATTATGCCATTCATGACACAAGCTATTATGATATGCCTGTGGTCATATGTCTTATAATGATAGTTATATCCGTATTTGATGAAACAAAAATGATGTATATGGGTTTCGCTTCATACGTTCTTGTGCTGATCTATCATGCAATTGTCACCGGAATTTTTTTCAAAATGGAAACCATACTTGATTTTGCCCGTTTGGGACTTCAGGTAGCAACGGTAATTGTTGCCACCGTATTATCAAGATATATGATAAAAAGACGACAGGAAGAAAAGAATAATTACTCGAAAGTTATCAGTCAGCTCCAGAATATCAACCAGCGAAGCGAGGATTTTCTGGCCAATATATCACATGAGCTCAGAACTCCGATCAACGCGATCATCGGTACGAGTGATATCATCCAAAGGAAGAACAGGGATTCCGAGATAAAAGGAGATATGGATATCATCCAGAAAGCCAGTCGAAGATTATACGGTCAGATAAGTGATATACTTGATTATTCGGAGCTTATCGCGGACAGATTCGTATCTTCTGATGATAGTTATGAGACCGCTTCGATGATAAATGATATCATTAATTCAGCAGCAGTCATGAACGAAGATAAGAATCTGGATATCATATTTGATGTGTCCTCAAAACTTCCTTCCGTTATGGTGGGTGAAGAGGCAAGGATACGTCGTATACTTGATAATATCATAAGTAATTCCATCAAATTCACTGAACGCGGCGGAGTTATAATACGTATCAACTTCAGGGAGGAAGAGTACGGTGTCAACCTGTATTTTGATATTGAAGATACGGGAATCGGAATGGATGAGGGCCAGTTTGTGCAGATATATAACCAGTTCTATCAGGTGGATTCGGGAAGAAGCCGTAAGGCCGGAGGAATCGGTCTCGGACTCAGCATCGTACACGGACTGATCAGTTCAATGGGCGGTTTCATGGATGTTTCCAGTAAAAAAGGACATGGAACAAGGATATCATTCTGTCTTCCGCAAAAAGTCGAGAACAGGGAACCTTTTGTTACGCTTGAGAACATGAAAGAAAAGCATGTACTTTGTTTCCTCAGAAAAGAAAAATATGAGAATGCGAGAATAAGAGATTTTTATGATGAGACTATAAGACATATGGGCGAAGAGTTGAGAGCCAACATATACAGGGTATTCGATCAGGAAGAGGCAGAGAGATATATCGCCGGCCACAATGTTACGCACGTTGTTACATCCGATGCGGAATACGGCGCCAATATGGAATATTTTAATGAAATTGGAAAGCATATCAATGTCATTCTTGTATTGGAGAGAAAATGGAACAAACCTGTACCGTCTCACATGTATGTAGTACAAAAACCATTCTCCGTATTTTCCATGGCAATGGCATTCATGGATAAGGAATTCAATTCCGGTAAAAAAGTCGTTGATGCCGATGAGGAATTGTATTTTAAGGATGTGGAAGCACTGGTTGTTGACGATGATATTCTTAACTTAAGCGTAGCCGGAGGAATATTGTCCAATTACGGTCTGGAGGTTGAAACCGCCGCCGGAGGCATTGAAGCGGTAAGATTGTGTGAAGAACTTAAGTTTGATGTAATATTCATGGATCATATGATGCCTGATGTTGATGGAATCGAAGCCACAAGGAGGATAAGAAAACAGGCTCAGAGCATCAATAAAAATGTTCCGATAATAGCATTCACAGCCAATGCCGTTAGCGGTGCCAGAGAAATGTTCTTAAAAGAAGGATTCTCTGAATTCCTGCCGAAACCGATGGAAAGAAGTAATCTTGAGCGTGTCCTTAAGAAAGTTCTGCCCGAGGATAAGATCGGTTACAGGAAGAAGGATAACGGGATAATTGACATGCAGGGTAATGACTTGATAGAGACTGCTCCGGGACGTGAATCGGTGGTTCAAGGAAGTGCCGAACCTGCCACACCGGAACAGGTTGTCGAAAGATTGGCTGACTTCGGATTCAACGTTGAAGCCGGACTTCAATATTGTGCCGGCAGCAAAGAATTCTACATGGAACTGCTTGACAGTTTATGCGATGATTCCGTAAGCAAGATAGAGGATCTTAAAAATGCGTATACAAACCATGATTTAAAGACATATATCTTAACGATACATACTTTAAAAGGAAACTCAAGAACTGCAGGTGCGGATACGGCGGCAGATCTTGCCGAGGGGCTGCAGAAAGCCGGAGAAAGACATGACATGGAATATATTGATTCATTTCATGGAAAGTTCCTTGATGAATTCGATACGGTTATTAAAAACATCAGGACTGCTTTATCGTGATCCGCACTATATTGTGAATATCATTGCAGGGAGGGTTGAAAAATGTTAAAAAAGATTCTGCACTATGCATTCGAAGAGAGCAGGGATCTGCATGAACGTGTATACAGACTGGTAAGTATATTCGCAATACTCATATGTATTTTTCTGTTTGCCCTGGGATGGTTCATAAGAGAAAGCATCCTTGAGCAGCTGCTTCTTGGAGTGGGAATAGTAGTATTCAATATAATAACGATAGTCAGCTATAATAAAAAATCAACCAAAAGAGGCGCCGAGATAATTACGATCGTGTTCGCTTTCGTAATGCTTCCGCTTATGTTCTTTAATGCCGGGGGACTATACGGAGAGATGCCGGTCATGTTTGTGCTGGGATTTGCATATATCTGCCTTGTATTTACGGGAAAGATACGAAACGTTATTCTCGTTTTATCATGTATCGTGACAGCGGTATGTTATTACATAGGGTTTTTCGAACCGCGTCTCGTGGTTCAGCATACTATATTTTCAGCTTATGTGGATTCTGCCGTGGCTGTCATTCTTATCGGGGTATTGCTGAATATGCTGATACAATTCCAGAATACTACATATAAGAATGAGAATACACTTGTTAAGATGCAGAAAAATGAGATAGAAGAATTAAGTGCATCACAGAACCGCTTTTTTTCGAGCATGAGTCATGAGATAAGGACTCCTATCAATACGATCATCGGTTTCAATGAGATGACGCTAAGGAATAATGTGGATCCCGAGATACGAAAGAATGCGGCAAACATTCAGAGCGCAAGTAACATGCTTCTTGCTCTTATCAATGATATTCTTGATATGTCAAAGATCGAATCGGGTAATATGGATATCGTTCCCGTCAATTATGAGCTCGGTTCCGTGATAAGCGATCTTGTCAATATGATATGGGTGCGCGCCGATTCAAAGAATCTGAAGCTTCATGTTGAAGCGGATCCGGCAGTTCCCGCAGTGCTTAACGGCGATGAGATGCGTGTTAAGCAGATACTTCTTAATATACTTAATAATGCCGTAAAATATACGAATGAAGGATCGGTATCATTATCTGTCAGAAGCGAGAAGATCGATGATGAAAATGCAAAGATAATATTTGCGGTGTCAGATACCGGAATAGGGATCAAGAGAGAGAATCTGCCTTATCTTTTTGATGCATTTAAACGAATGGATCAAAAGAAAAACAGGACGATAGAAGGCACCGGACTGGGACTTATGATAGTAAGACAGCTCGTAAGTCTTATGGATGGCGATATCGCAGTTGACAGTGTATATACAAAAGGAACTACATTTACAATAACAATTCCACAGAAAGTGGTGGGAAGCGAAAAGCTTGGAGTACTTAATCTTGAGACGAGAAGTATTCTTCAGAGTATGAAAGCTTATAAGCAGAGCTTTGAAGCGCCTGAGGCAAGAATACTTATCGTTGACGACAATGATATGAACCTTAATGTTGCCTGTAAGCTGCTTGAGCCTACAAAAGTCCGTATAGATACGGCAAGAAGCGGAGAAGAATGCCTTCAGCTGACGCAGGATAATATATATCATGGTATACTGATGGATCACATAATGCCGGTTATGGATGGAATTGAGACGCTTAAGAAGCTTAGAATTCAGGAAGGCGGAATGTCAAGACAGACTCCGGTTATAGCACTTACGGCCAATGCGGGAAGTGATGTGAGCAAGCTGTACAGAGAGGAAGGATTCGACGGATATCTTGCCAAGCCGGTTAACGGTGCTTTGCTTGAGGCAGCAGTACTTAAGATGCTTCCGAAAGAGCTGGTTACGGTCACCAATGATATAGACACCGTCAGTGATAATGAGAATACTTTCTTTGTAAAAGAGGGCAGGAGAAAAACAGCCGTTAAGATTACAATAGACAGTATAAGCGACATATCCGAAGAGATGGCGAATCAGTATAATATTGCAATAATGCCGTACTATGTATGCACTCCGGAAGGTAATTTCCTTGATGGACAGGAGATCGGAACAGACTCGCTTATAGAGTATCTCAATATATACAGAGGCAAAAAAACAATTCATTCAAAAGTTCCGGAGATTGAAGATTATGAAGTATTTTTTGCGGAACAGCTTATGGAAGCGGAACATATTATTCATATATCAGCCTCGGGCAATGCCTGTGACGGATATAAAAATGCAAAAGAAGCAGCCAAGGAATTCGGTAATGTCGAAGTGGTTGACAGCAGACTGATATCGGGAGGCATGTGTATAGTTGCATTGAAAGCGGCAAGTCTGATAGAACAGGGGATGGCAATTGAAGATATAGTAAAAGAGATAGACAGGATGCCGGAAAAAATATACGCTTCATGTATTGTAAAAAATACCGATACGCTTCTTAACGCCGGAAGAATATCGACTTTCATGTACAGGTTTTTTGAGACAATGATGGTAAGTCCGGTCATATCATTTTCAAAGAATAAATTAAAAGTAAGAAGACATTTTCTCGGACAATTCAAACTTGTTTTAAGAAAGTATATCAGATCGGTATTAAGGCATAAGAAAAGTATCGATCCCGACAATGTTTTTGTTACTTATGTCGGATTAAATGATGAAGAATTCGGGATAATCAAAGAAATGCTTGAACAGAATTTTAATAATATATATTATAATAAAGCATCTGCTGTTATCGCCAGCAACAGCGGCGCCGGAACATTTGGACTTATATATATGAAAAGGCAGGGAAGATAATGAAAAAGACTATTAAATTGATTGCGATTATTATGATTATTGTCATGGGACTTGCAGGTTGTGACAAAGCGGAAACCGGTAAGAAATTATATAACGACGGTGAAACCGATTCACAATACGTAAAAAACAAAGGAAAACTTGTAGTCGGTATAACCGATTTTAAGCCGATGGATTATAAAAATGATGACGAATGGATCGGTTTTGATGCCGAGATGGCAAAAGAATTCGCAGATAATCTCGGAGTGGAAGTCGAATACGTCGAGATTGACTGGGACAACAAAGAAGGGCTTCTTGAAAACGGAGATATTGACTGCGTGTGGAACGGAATGACACTTACGGATAAGGTTAAGGAATCAATGGCCTGCACCGGACCGTATCTGAAAAATTCCCAGGTGGTCGTCGTGAAGTCTGAGACTGCTTCGAATATAAAAGATATCAAAGATTGTACTCATTTTCTCTTTGCTGTTGAGTCCGGTTCTGCGGGAGAGCAGGTACTTAAAGATAATAATATCAGATATCTGGTTGCCGATACGCAGAATGATGCTTTGAAAAACGTAGCTGACAGGACGGCTGATGCGGCAGTTGCCGATTCGATCCTTGTATATGCAATGATCGGGAATCGAAATGAATACGCAGACCTTGCATGTGCTCTTGATATAAGCGATGAAGAATACGGAGTGGGCTTCCGTAAGAACTCCGATATCGCGGGAATGCTTGATGAATTCTTTGATTCATCATACGAAGACGGAACAATGACTTATATCGCCGAAAAATATGGCGTTGACAAATCGCTTATTGAGAGAGAATAAGAATTACATATTTGACAATGATATATGTATGGGATATAATAATCGAATGTTACTGTAAATCAATGACATTGGTTATATACAGACGTGTGAGGGTATGATATAGGTTTTTGGCTTTTCAAAACTCGCTTACGCTCAGACAGTTGAAAAGCCTGTAACCCACACCATACCCTCACACTTGAGATATTAACTTAACGTCACTGACAATGAATCGTAATATTTCATTTTTTATGTTAATGGAGGAGTTTTATTATGGCGGATAAGAAGAATATACTGACAAAAGAAGGACTTGAAAAGTATGAACAGGAGATATCCGATCTTCGCAGCAGGCTCAGTAAGGATGTGGCTGTAAAGCTCAAGGAAGCCCGTGAACAGGGAGATCTCTCGGAGAATGCCGAATATGATGCAGCCAAGGAAGAACAGGCAGCCATTAAGGCAAGAATAGATGAACTGGAGAGAATACTCAACAATGCTGAGATAGTGATTGATGACAATATTGATGCCAGTGTGATCAGTATAGGATGCCATGTAACAATAAAGGATCTTGAAGACGGTACTGAAGAAGAGTACAAGCTTGTAGGTTCAACCGAAGCTAATTCGCTTGAAGGCAAGATATCCAATGAATCACCTGTAGGGGCTGCTCTTGTCGGACGCAAAGCAGGAGATGTCATTGATGTTGAGACTCCTACCGGCGCAGTTATCCAGTATGAAGTAATCGGTATAAGAAGATCATAATATATATTCGAAAGGAAGATCAGAGTGTCAGAACAGAAAAAAGATCAAAAAAAAGAACAGGGAACACAGGAATTAAGTGAGCTTCTGAAGGTTAGAAGAAACAAACTCGCAGATCTTCAGGCAGCCGGAAAAGACCCGTTTGTAATCACAAAATATGATGGAGCGATCCATTCAGACGTTATCAAGGACAATTATGATGAATATGCAGATAAGGAAGTTACCATCGCAGGTCGTCTTATGTCCAAGAGAGTTATGGGTAAAGCGTCATTCTGTCATGTTGCCGACAAGGCCGGAACGATCCAGTCATATGTACAGCGTGATCAGGTCGGTGAAGAAGAATATAAGGAATTCAAAAAATATGATATAGGTGATATCGTTGGTATCAAAGGCGTGGTATTCACCACCAAGACAGGTGAAGTATCGGTAAAGGCTACAGAGATCACGCTTCTCTCCAAGAGTCTTCAGATCCTTCCCGAGAAGTTCCACGGTCTTACCGACACCGATATGAGATACCGTCAGAGATACGTTGACCTTATCATGAATCCTGAAGTTAAGGATACATTTGTTAAGCGTTCACAGATCATAAGCACGATAAGGAAGTTCCTTGATGATCAGGGATTCATCGAGGTTGAGACTCCGATGCTCGTATCCAACGCAGGCGGTGCCGCAGCAAGACCGTTCGTTACTCATTCGAACGCTCTCGATGAAGATTTCAAATTAAGAATATCACTTGAATTGTACTTAAAGAGACTTATAGTCGGCGGACTCGAGAGAGTATACGAGATCGGCCGTGTATTCCGTAACGAGGGTGTTGACACAAGACACAATCCGGAATTCACACTCATGGAATTATATCAGGCGTACACCGATTATCACGGCATGATGGATCTCACAGAGCGTATGTTCCGTCATGTAGCCCAGACAGTTCTCGGAACAACAACTATCGTATACCAGGGCGTTACAATGGATCTCGGCAAACCGTTCGAGAGGATCACAATGGTAGATGCCGTTAAGAAATATGCAGGCGTAGACTTCAACGAGATCAAGACTCTCGAGGAAGCAAGAAAGATCGCCGATGAAAAACATGTTGAATACGAAGACCGCCACAAGAAGGGCGACATCCTCAATCTCTTCTTCGAAGATTATGTTGAGGAGCACCTGATCCAACCGACCTTCGTAATGGATCATCCGATCGAGATCTCGCCTCTCACCAAGAAGAAACCGGACAATCCGGAATATGTTGAGCGTTTTGAGTTCTTTATGAACGGCTGGGAGATGGCAAATGCCTACTCCGAGCTCAATGACCCGATTGACCAGCGCGAGCGTTTTGCAGCTCAGGAAGAGCAGTTTGCACAGGGCGATGAAGAGGCAAATCATACAGATGAGGATTTCCTGAATGCGCTTGAGATCGGCATGCCACCAACAGGTGGAATCGGATACGGAATCGACAGAATGTGTATGCTGATGACAGATTCTGCGGCGATCAGAGACGTATTGCTTTTCCCGACAATGAAGACACAGAAGGACTGACACTAATCAGCCAGATGTCGTGAAACCATTGAAAACACTGGGTTTTCGACCATATTCCACAACAGTAACAGTTACTGAAATCACCGTCCAAAATGCGATTTGACCAGTTTTTGACCAGAAAATTTCATAGTCAGGTGAATGGGTACGGACGAATTTATATGATGGTTTAAGTTTAATACAATATCGAAAAGTACAGATATTAGAGGATTTTTTCTAAGACCAGTTAGAAAAAATCCTCTTTTTATATCCTGATACCTGTCTGACCAGTTCTGGTTAGACCATGAGTTGCGTATTGCAAATAAAACTGAAAGGAAATACTATATGAGTGCAAAGTATTTGAAACCGACGGTACGGGGATATCTTAAGGGCGATGTGTATATGAGATATATTCGCACAGAGAAGGCTGCCGAACTATTCGGATATACGGAAGATGATATTACAGCAATAGCATATGCAGCGGGGGCAATGTATAAGCTACCTAAGATTATGCTTATCAACCGTCGGAGATTGGAGGATTATATGAAGCATATGGTCAAGGTGCCGGGAACCAATAAAATGATTAATAAGGTATTCGTTAAGCCGGGAGAGGGGATGATTCTGTATAGTATCGGAAGACATCGTTTCATAGATATGGCAAGGGCTGCGGGGGCAGTATATAAGCTTACTGATGGAATGATTCTTATTCATCTGGAGACATTCGATAATTATATGGAGCAGTTCCACCAGAAACCTGCAGCGCCTAATGAAAAAGACGGAAGGGAGCGATAGAATGGCATATTCGTATAAGACATATTCAGACGTTAAGGATGTTATGAAGAAGTTCGTCAACGCAACGGAAGGCTCTATAATATACGGAATGGGAAAGACTACATTTATGAATTATGCTGATAAGGCAGGTGCGATATATAAGGTGGGTGAATCGGCGTTGGTGAATACGGAGATATTTGAACAGTATTTACAGCAGTTCAGGGAGAATCCAAGACCTATGCCGGATCATGTGAAGGAGATTGTTAAGGTGAAGGAGTTGAAGGAGAGGAGGCGGTGATTTTTTTGTTGAATTCTTTGGCGGACAGATTATAATAATATGTATTAGATGGTACATTGTAATTGGAATCTTTTAATTGAGATTAAATGGAAATGTATGGTGAGTGTTATGGAAGCAACAATGATGACGTGGGCAGAGATTAAGAAGGAATATCCCGATAGATGGGTTGCACTTATTGAATATAAAAAAGATGGACCTACTATATTGGAGGGTATTCCTGTAAGAGTGTGCGAAGAAAAAGATATGTATGCTGCGGAACTTGAACTTAGAAAGAAGGGACTTTCTTTTATTTGGAGAAGAACTACGGAATTGGAGGGGGCTAATATTATATGTAAACTATAGATAAAGTGTTTTCTTTCAAAATTGAGAAAGAAGATAAGGCGATCCGATGTTGTTCGTGCGAGAGTGTAAACGATTTAAGTTGAGATAGGTAAAAAATTCAGGAGTATTCCGGTCAATTGGAATACTCCTGATTCATTTAGTGGGATTATTATAACTTCTGATGAGTATGAGGAAATACTTGTTTATAACAATCTATTTATTAAATCACTATTTCAAAAGATATCGTTAAATGATATAATTATCTACAGATGAGTAGATTGCTGAAAACGATAATTATGATAATACATGGAGAAATAATATCATGAAGTTGAAGTGTGATAAGTATGCACCGGGTATGAGAATAATAGTTCGTGGTGAAGAGTGGATTGTGAAGAGAGTTGAAACAAACAGCTTGGGCAACCAAACTCTTCAGGTTGTGGGTATTTCTAATCTGGTTAAGGATTATGAATCTTGTTTTATGACTGATCTCGAAAAAGATATAGAAGTTGTTGATCCGGCAAAGGTTAAGTTGATACCGGATAATTCAGCATTCTTTAAAAAATCTAAGTTATATATCGAAAGTCATCTTAGACAGAAGATTCCGACGGATAATAGAATACATATTGGTGATAAGGCGGCAATGGATCTTATGCCTTATCAGTTGGAACCGGCTCAGATTGCGCTTAATCGAACAAGACAGCGTATATTGATTGCTGATACGGTTGGTCTTGGAAAGACTCTTGAAGCTGGGATTTTAATGAGTGAGCTAATAGTCAGAGGTAAAGGTAAGCGCATTTTGGTAGTTACAGTTAAGAGTATGATGACACAGTTCCAGAAAGAGATGTGGAATCGTTTTACAATTCCGCTTGTGAGATTAGATTCCGGAAAGATTCAAAGAATACGTGCAAGGATTCCTGCAAACTATAACCCGTTCTATTATTATGACAAGACTATTATTTCAGTGGATACGTTAAAAAATGATCTGGATTATCGAACTCATCTGGAAAATGCATGGTGGGACATTATTGTGATTGATGAGGCTCATAATGTTGCAAAGCGGGGTAAACATTCTCAGAGAGAAAAGTTGGCAAAGCTTCTTGCCAATAAATCGGATACGATGATTATGTTATCGGCAACACCACATGATGGAAAATCTGAGAGTTTTGCTTCTCTTATGAATATGCTGGATCCTACAGCAATAGCAAATGATAAGGATTATGGTCCGAAAGATATAGATGGTCTATGCATTCGCAGATTTAAGAAAGATGTACAGGATCAGGTTAAAGGGTCTTTCAAGGAAAGAAAGATTAGCATTCATGAGTGCAAAGCTTCAGCAAGTGAAGAAAATGCCTTTGAAATTTTTGCGGAAATGAAATTGCAGATGGATGAGATAAGTACAAAAGGAAGCGGACAGCTTTTTAAAACCAACCTGGAAAAAGCATTATTCTCTAGTCCGGCAGCATGTATTAAAAGTATTAATGAGAGATTGAAAAAATTAGAGAAGAAATATGGGGAGAAAGGAATTTCAGATATTGAAGTGTTAAAAGAGTTGCGCGATGCACTCATGAGGGTTAATTCTGAGGACTTCTCACGTTATACTACATTACTTAAGATACTTAAAAGTGAGGAATATGGTTGGAATCCCCAGAATAACAGTGACCGTATTGTGATATTTACTGAGCGTATAGAGACCATGAAGTATTTAACGGAAAATCTTCAGAAAGATTTGGGGCTTAAACAAAAGTCTATCCAGTCAATGTACGGGGGGATGAATGATAAAGAACTTCAGCGTATCGTGGATGAGTTTGGTAGACCGGAGTCATTAATACGTATACTTGTTGCATCTGATGTGGCTTCCGAAGGAATCAATTTGCACTACCTTTCGCACCGGTTGATACATTTTGATATTCCTTGGTCTCTTATGGTTTTTCAACAAAGAAATGGACGTATTGATAGATATGGTCAGAAGGAAACTCCTGATATTCGTTATATGCTGATTGGTTCTGATAATAAGAAAATACATGGGGATGCGCGTATCATGGAAATCCTTATACAGAAGGAAGAACAGGCGTATAAGAACATTGGTGATCCTGCAGTTCTTTTCGGTAAATTCAATCAAGAGGAAGAAGAGTTAGAGACTGCTAAAGCAATTGAAGGAGATATGAGTGCAGATGATTTCGGGTCGCAATTGGACCTTGTTGAAGAAGCGTTTGATCCTTTTGAAATGATGATGCAGATGGCAACTTCAAAGGAGTCTGCTGTAAAAATAGAATATAGTGATGAAGAAACATTGTACGATGACACAGAATATATTAAGAACGCCTTTTCTGAATTTGCTGATACAGAATGCATAGAGGTAAGAGAAATGCAATCAGTAAAGGGTTTGAACATCAAGCTTACCGACGAAATAAAAAAGAAGTTGAAAAAAGTGCTTCCAGACGAAGCAATGCCAGTGGATAATATAATGAGACTATCCCCGGATGTGAATTTCTGCAAAAAAGAGATGGAGAGGTGTATGGCAAACGCTCTTACAGAGTTAGCTTGGCCTACAACAGGTTTTCTTTGGAAACTACATCCTATTTTTGCATGGATTAATGATAAAGCGGGCATTCTTTATCGCAGAGGTGAGGTTCCTTTTATAGCATTGGCAAATGGTATTAGTTCTAAAGAATTGTTATTTATTGTAGAAGGACAGTTTCCTAATAGAAATTCCATATCTGTGGTGGATGAGTGGTTTGCTTTGTTATATGAAGATGGAAAGTATAGTGGAATGATGACTATGACAGAGGTTATTGGAAAAACACATTTGACTGCTGATAAGCTGCCTAATCATAATACGATTACGGAAGATATTGTAGCATTTGGTGAAAGCTTGCTTCCGGATGTGGTAAAGAATTCAAATGAAATAATGGATGTAAAGTATAATGAATATAAAGAACGCACAGAACCGTATATATATAATGAGCTGGAGAGACTGGAGGTATTAAAGGAAAGACATAAAGATGCACAGCTTTCGATATATGATCTTCTCGGACAGCAACGAAAGAAGTCTGAAAAGGAGAGGGAAATAGAAGAAATGTTTGATGCTTTTTGCGAATGGGAGAAGGATTCTATTGAGATTAAGAATAATCCATATATTCAGATTATCGCAGTTATAACGGGGGTAAATTGATATGGCAATGGATTTACATGGTATTTTAAATCAAAATGAATATTATACTAATCATTATTTCAATACAATATTTGAGGAAAATGCATCTGGCACCATTTCAAATTGGAGGAAGATCGCTAAGGATAATGGTGGCGCAACACCTTGGGCTGCATTTCGTGATACTTCAAAGAATTATTATCGTATCCGTGATAAGTATCTTCAGCTGCGCAATGAAGAAGGAAGCCGCATACTTATAGAAGATCAGGCTGCAGATTATATGACTGCTCTTGGTTATGGAGAACCGGACAGTATAAATATAGATTTGAATGAAGAAATAGTTGTACCAGTATTCCATGAAGTAAGAAAGCCTAATGGCGCTCCGCTTTTATGGGTGTTGCTTTCCGTTGCAGAAGAACGTTATGATGATATTTTGATGGGTAGAGTATTTGGAAGGATGAATGCAGAAACTGAAGAGTTCGGAACAGATTTTGCCGAAAAGAATGATGATTTACTAGCAAAACTGTTCTTTGCAGGTAATGAGGCACCCAGATGGATCATCCTAATTGGTATTAACCAAATTGCATTGATTGATAGAAATAAATGGGATAAGAAAAAGTATCTTCGGTTCGATCTTGAAGAAATATTCAGCCGACATGAGGAGACTACATTCCAGGCACTAGCAGTTCTTCTTCATAAGGAGAGCCTGTGTCCTGCAGAAGGAAACAGTCTGCTTGACGCACTTGATGAGAATTCCCATAAGCACAGTTCCAGCGTATCGGATTCCCTGAAATATGCTCTTCGTGAGTGTATTGAGCTTCTCGGAAATGAAGTTCTTTACGATATGAGGACAAGGCAGCAGGTGAACTTTGATGAAAACCCTGTGGATGCCGGAGAACTGACCATCGAGTGTCTGCGGTATATGTACCGTATCCTTTTCATGCTCTTTATCGAGGCAAGAGAGGAGCTTGGATTTGCTCCGATGAAATCGGATGTATATCAGAAGGGATATTCTCTGGAAGGTGTCCGTGATGTCTGTGAGAGTGTTCGGGAAGTGTCCGCAGAGGCAGAAGATGGTTATTACATCGATGAAACGATTTCCTCACTCTTTGAGCTGATCTATACAGGCTACCCGGAAGATCCGGAAGCATATAAAGAAGCGCTGAAGATAGAGTCGCCGAAATTCATGTTTACGATTGAGCCGTTGAAGGCGCATATCTTTGATCCTCAGTATACAAAGCTCATCAATGAAGCGAAGCTTCGCAATGTGACGATGCTGAAGATCGTGGATCTAATGAGTATTTCGAGACCAACTAACAACCGTGAGAGAAGGGGAAGAATATCTTATTCCGCTCTCGGAATTAACCAGATGGGAGCTGTTTACGAGGCACTCTTAAGCTACCGCGGATTCATAGCGGAAGAAGATCTGTATGAAGTAAAGCGTGCCGGAGACAAGTTCAATGAGCTTGATGTAGGATATTTCGTTCCGGAGCGAGAGCTGGATAAGTATACGGAGGAAGAGCGTGTCCGCTATGAGGATTACGAGCGCAAGGGCAAACTCCGTATGTATGAAAAAGGCACTTTCATATACCGACTGGCGGGTAGAGAGCGAGAGAAGTCCGCTTCCTACTATACGCCGGAGGTTTTGACAAAGTGTCTGGTTAAGTATGCTCTCAAAGAACTTCTTAAGGATAAGACCGCTGATGAGATTTTGAACATGACGGTATGTGAGCCTGCTATGGGTTCCGCAGCCTTCCTGAATGAAGCAATCTCGCAGCTGGCAGAAGCATATCTGGAGAAGAAACAGGAAGAACTGGGAGAGCAGATTGCTTTTGATAAAAGAACGGCAGAGCTGCAGCGTGTGAAAATGTTTATCGCTGACAGAAATGTCTACGGTGTTGACTTAAATCCTATCGCTGTGGAACTGGCTGAGGTTTCTCTGTGGCTGAATACGATATACAAAGGTGCTCATGTGCCGTGGTTCGGTACACAGCTTGCCTGCGGTAATTCCCTGATCGGTGCGAGAAGGCAGGTATATAATGCTCTGAAACTGAAGAAGGGTACCTGGTATAACGAAGAGCCGGAAAAGGTACCGGAAGAATGGGTGACAGATCGTTATAGCCATGAGACAAAGAAGCAGTATAAGAGAAAACGTTCCGGCGGTTCCTATATCTATCACTTCCTGTTGGGTGATCCCGGCATGGCAAGCTATACAGATAAGGTCATCAAGGAACTAGAGCCAGATAACATCAAGCTCATCAAGCAGTGGCAGAAGGATTTCTGTTCGAAGTATTCGGATGAAGATATCGAGATTCTGAATAAGCTTTCTGATATTGTAGATGATCTCTGGATGAGAACGATCAATGCCCGTCAGAGAGTGGAAATCCGCACAGAAGATTCTTTGAGTGTGTACGGACATGATGAAGGAGCTTATGAAGAGCATCTGACTATTCGTGAAAAAGATATGATTTATCAGAATATATACAAGTCAATAGGTGGTGAAAATGCCAGTCCATACGCGAGATTAAAAGCAGCTATGGATTATTGGTGTGCACTTTGGTTTTGGCCTATTGATCAGGCTGATCTTCTTCCTACACGACAACAGTTTTTTATGGATTTATCATTGATTTTGGAAGGTGGGATATCACCAACTGTTAAAAAGAATATAGATGTCTGGCAGCACAAAATGATGTTTGATGAACAAGGATATTATATAGGATTAGGAACACAGGGTAGTGCATTGGCAAATGAAGTTCAGGCACAAATTAGTGATTTGGGTGTGGTAAACCTTGAGCAGATACGAAATCTTTATCCGAGATTACAGGCTGCTTATGATATAGCAAAACAGCAGAGATTTATGCATTGGGAGCTTGAATTTGCTGATCTTTTTTATGAGAGAGGTGGATTTGATCTTGTTATCGGAAATCCGCCGTGGTTAAAGATGACTTGGAATGAGCAGGCAATGATGTCAGATAAAAATCCTATGTTTGCTGTGAAGAAGCTTAACGCCGCCCAGACAGCTTCTATTAGAAATGATGAGTTGAAAAATGAGGTGCAAAGAGCATCGTATATGAGTGAATATACAAGCATGTCTGGCACACAGAATTATATAAATGCATATGAGAATTATAAGTTGCTTAAGGGGCAACAGACAAACCTGTATAAATGCTTTATTCCGCTTGCTTGGATGCTTGGACAAAAAACAGGGATTAGTGCATTTGTCCATCCAGATAGCATTTTTGATGATCCAAATGGTGAGTTATTAAGGAAAAAACTATACCAGAAACTCAGGCGACATTATCAGTTTGTGAACGAATTGAAACTGTTCGCTGAGGTGGATCATCATATGACTTTTAGCCTAAATGTTTATGGAAATGAAGAAACGAGCTCATTTGAGCTGATTTCCAATTTGTTTACTACATCAACAATTGAAGAAAGTTATTCTTCGACCAATGATGATGTGGTTCCAGGAATAAAAGATCAAGACGGTAAATGGGAAATAAAAGGGCATAAAGATAGAGTAGTTCCGATTGGAAAAGATGAATTGGCTGTCTTTTCAAAATTATTTGATGGTAATGACAAATGGGAAACGGCACGTTTGCCGGTTATTCATGCCGTAGAGTTTTTAGATGTGCTGAAATGTTTTGCTCAGCAAGAAAGGACCATTGGCAGCTTGGGAGACACCGTTGCAAGCTCTGAAATGTGGCACGAGGCAAATGATCAGAAAAAAGGTGTTATTGTTCGTAATGTGCATTTTCCAGAGAGTTTAGCAGATGCAATTTTCTCGGGACCGCATATAGGTGTTGCCAACCCGTTATTTAAGGCATCAAGACGAGAATGTGTTTTAAATAGTGATTATGACAAGATTGATTTAACCATTACGTCAGAGACATATATTCAAAGGATAAACTATTCTGTGGCGACCAATAGGTCTGATTATAATAGCAAAATAACCACAACTCCGTGGGGAAATATAATCAATGAGCAATATATGGTCTGTTCCAGAAAGATGCTGAATCTAAGCGGTGAAAGAACGCTTGTGACAGCCATTCTTCCGCCAACTACGGCATTTATAAATGGAATATTTGGTATGTCCTTTAAGGAAAATACATCAGTAATTGCTGGATCTATGGCTTCTCTTTGTTATGATTTTTATTTAAGAATCACAGGAAAATCAAATGGACGTATCGATACTTTTGCAGCGTTTCCAGTCTTTGATAAATGGAAATACGCTGGTTGCATAGCACTTAGGTCTCTTCGACTAAACTGTTTAACCAAGAATTATGCAAAACTTTGGGACAAGGAATTTGAAGAAACCTTTTCTAATGATTGTTGGGCAAAAATTGATGATAGGTTGGAGTTAAATCCAATTCAAAGAGTAAAAAAAGAGTGGTCATACGAATGTGCGTTGAGATCTGACTATGAAAGAAGAGAAGCTTTGGTCGAACTGGATGTTCTTGTTGCAATGGCTCTTGGAATGACACTACAACAGCTGAAGACTATATATCGAATTCAGTTCCCAGTCCTGCAAACATATGAGTCGGATACATGGTACGACCAAAGTGGAAGAATTGTTTTTACGGTTAATCGAGGTTTGAATGGTGTCGGATTACATAGGAAAGAATGGGAAGAAGTAAAAGATAAATCAAATGGTATAATTACTCAAGTTAAAACGGATGATACCATGCCAGGTGGTCCAGCAGAGCGGATCATCGAATATGTTGCACCGTTTGATCGTTGCGACAGGGAAAAAGACTATGAAGAAGTTTGGATGAATTTTGAAAAAAGATTTAAGAGGTGAATAAAAGAATGATCTTTTCTGCTTTGCTTCAAGATACAGATTTTAGAGAACGCATAATAACAGAGCTTAATAAATCTGACCAAGAAATAGAATATATAATTCCGAATAAAATACCTTGTTTGTGTAGATATAGGAGTATATCTAAGTATTCTGTTGATGATATTGTGAATAACTCATTAACACTTTCAGCTGCTAGTGAATATAATGATATTTTTGATTCCACAATGTGTATTTTTTCAAACGATGAAGAATTAGATGCTCTTGTAGATAAAGATTTGGAAGGATTGTCAGCTATAGGAGGGAATAACAATTATTTCAGAAATAAAAGTAAAATAATATATCAAAAAGAAGCTGAGTTGAAAAAGAATACAGTTAATTATCTTGGAGCACATTTTTGCTGTTTTTCTACAATAGATAGTTCAATTCTAATGTGGGCGCATTATGCAAATAATAATACGGGCTTGTGCTTAAAATATGATACGAATGGTGATAATGATTTATTCAAAAAATATGCATTTCCCGTTGCGTATAGATCCAAACCTGTGAATGTTGCACAACTGTTATTTGACAAAAGCGAAAAAAATCAACACGGTATAGAACTTGCAGTTATGCTATCTGTTCTATGTAAGTTTGAAATATGGAGCTATGAACAGGAATGGAGATTAATCTCACCATTGCTTCCTGACGATGAAGGAAAACCAAGATTTAATCTTATAAATGTTCCAAGAATAAAAGAAATAATTTTTGGAACTCATTTTCTGAAAAATTGTTTTGGTGATAATTCAGAAGAAGGAATAAATAATTTAAATAGAATAATTAGTTATGCAAATGAAAAAGACATTCCTCTTTTTATAGTACTTCCTGATATCGGCAGATTTAATTTAACAAAACATAAATTGGATAAATTGAAATTGGACAAATTTTTTGATAGAGAAATAAATGGTAAGAAAAAAAATATACTACAGTATGGAACTATAAAACGTATTTTTTTGAAAGAATTATGTGGTTTTATATTATAAAAAATTGAAAGGGTACAGGAGGGTAGGCTATGATTCCATCAGTTCTGGCAGGACAGATACAAAGCGGCCTAAAAGATTACATTGAAACGACATTTCCGATAACGAATCTGGTATTTAAGGATTCACTCAGGAATATGTTGTCGGAGCCAAAGAAAGTCTTTCACGAACCATATGTAGCGGTAAGGCTTCCTTTCCGTGTGGCTGATGGAGCAGAGAATATCTTTCAGTCCATTCATCAGGTGTATACGCCATATGTTCATCAGCAGAAAGCATTCAGCAGACTGACCGGTGAAGACGGACGGTCAACACTTGTGGCTACGGGAACCGGTTCCGGTAAGACGGAGTGTTTCCTGTACCCTATCTTGGAGTATTGCTATAGGCATCGTGGTGAGAACGGTATCAAAGCACTTATTATTTATCCCATGAATGCTCTTGCTGCTGATCAGGCAAAACGTATGGCTGAACTGATCAACAGCAGTTCGGAGCTTAAGGAAGCAAAAGTCCGTGTCGGTATGTATGTCGGTGGTCAAGAGAAGAATGCGACTAAGATGATGATGCCGGATAAGGTTATCACGGATCATGAAACGCTTCTTGCGTCTCCTCCGGATATTCTGATGACGAACTACAAGATGCTGGATTATCTGCTTGTCCGACCGAAGGATGCGGAACTGTGGAAGTGGAATCAGCCGGAGACTTTAAAGTATATCGTAGTTGATGAGCTTCATACCTTTGATGGTGCTCAGGGTACTGATCTGGCGTGCCTGCTCAGGAGACTGAAGGTGCGCTTGAATATCCTGCCGGGACATCTCTGTTGTATCGGAACATCTGCAACAATGGGTGGAGAAGAAAGTAACGGCAATATCCGTAACTATGCTGAGGACATCTTTGGAGAGGTGTTCGAGGAAGATTCTATTGTTACAGAGGACAGGCTTTCTCCGGAAGAATATTTTGCCGGAGAAGAAGTGGAGTATTTCCAGATCCCCGACAGGGAAATGGCGAAGAAACTTGATTCACTTGTTCTTCAGGATGATATGGATAAATATCTGCATACAGCGGCGGAAGCGTGGATCGAAGATTACAAGGGTGAAGATTTATCAAGTGTTGATGAGAGAGTAAAGCTGGGTACTATCTTAAAACAGCACAGTGTATTCCGCGAGCTGATTACAAGAGCGAAGGGACAGTACAGACAAAGCAGTGGAACAGCAAAAGAACTGGAGGAAAGGTTTCGCGAGTTTGCAGAGCTTGGAGAAGAAGCTTCTTCTGCTTTAGAAGCTTTGTATGCACTTATATCACATGCGAGAACTTATGATTCAAAGGGAAAACTGCACCCGTTCCTGACAGTACAAGTGCAGGTATGGGTAAGAGAGCTTCGTCGTTTGATGGCGAAGGTAGATGATAAAGATATCGATTTTGCCATTGCATCCGATCTGAATGAGATGCAAGCAAAGCATTATCTGCCGGTTGTAAACTGCCGTGACTGTGGTGAGACGGGATGGGCTACTGTTGTAAATGAGATGGGAAGTATCGAGCTTGGTGACCTTTCCACATTCTATAACCTGTACTTTGACTGCGATAAGAGGATCAGGATTATATTCCCTCACTTGAAGGATGAGAGCGCAGAGGTAACTCCCGATGAGAGGCAAGTGCTTTCTCCTGAGGATATGGAGCTTTCACTGGAAGAACGTGAAGGCCAGCTTTCCAGCAATGGATACAGGACATTCCCGGTATGGTCATTCCAGCCGGAAACAGCCGGATCAGGAAGAGGAAAGAATTTCGTGTGCCCGTTCTGCGGAAGCCGTGGCGGACTTGCCATCATGGGTGTAAGAAGCGCTACAGCAATCAGTGCGAGTGTATCAGAGCTTTACGCGTCACACTTTAATGATGACAAGAAGTTACTTGCTTTCACGGATAATGTGCAGGATGCATCTCACCATGCCGGATTCTACAATTCAAGGACGTGGAGATTCGGACTTAGAACTGCCATGCAGCAGTATTCCATGCAGCAGGAAGAGGAGAAGTCACTGAAGGACTTCACGGAAGAATGCGTACAGTATTGGAAAGAAGAGATGGGAAATGAAAAGTTTCTGTCTTACTTCGCGGCACCTTCTCTTACATGGATGAGAGGATACGACAAACTGATCAGTAAAGGTGTATGGATCGCGGATAAAGATGGAGTCGGTTTTATGGAGTCTGTTACTAAGAGGGCGGAATATGAAATGATGCTGGAGTTTGGCATGTCTGCCCGTATCGGTCGCTCTTTGGAAAAGTCAGGTTGCTGTGTGACAGCTTTTTATCTGGATGGAGCTGCAAAGAGAATTCTTGACAGAGTAATCAGCGAGCATGGTCTACTGGATGGCCTGAGTGAGGAAGAGTGTGAGCGGATGATCATGGGTGTTCTCCTTACCATGAAGCAGAACGGCGCATTTTCTAACCCTATTTATAATTCATATGTGGAAAATGGTGGGAACAAGTATGTTTACCGTGATAACAAGTGGCTGCCTGGTATGCGTGAAGGAAGAAATGCACCTAAATTTATAACTGTTGGAGGAAAAGCAAAGAAGAATTGGTTTTTCGATGATGTGTCCAGACGCTCATGGTATGGAAAGTGGATTAGTAAATATTTATCAGTAATAAAAAGTGAAGTTGATTGTGAGATAATTTTACCTGTTATACTGGATGAATTGACTAAAATGGGAACTGTTGACAGGTTAAAAGGACCAGATGATATCCCAGCATGGGGAATCAGCTATGAGAAAACTATCGTCAGCCGTGATACGGTTCAGATGGTCTGTGATATCTGTGGTAACAAGATAACTGTAGCAAAGAAGAATCAGCACAGTACAGATGAAATGTGCTGTTTGCGTACTGCTTGTTATGGTCATTATGTGGAAACTACGGATGAAGGTCTTGATTTCTATGGGAAACTCTATAGCAATGGTGAAATGGTGCGTGTCGTTGCAAGGGAGCATACCGGACTCTTGGAAAGAGAAGCGAGAGAAGAATTGGAGCGCATTTTTAAGAAGAATAATAAAGCGCAGATGCCCTGGGATGCAAACCTTCTTTCATGTACACCTACTCTTGAAATGGGTATTGACATTGGTGATCTGTCCACGGTAGTAATGTGTTCAATACCTCCGGCACAGGCACAGTATGCTCAGAGAGCTGGTCGAGGGGGTAGAACAGATGGTAATTCTTTAGTTATTGCAGTGGCAAATGCAAGACCACATGATCTCTACTTCTATGCGGAGCCTAAAGAGATGATTACCGGTAGTGTGGAACCTCCAAGGATATTCCTTAAGGCTACTTCAGTTTTGGTAAGGCAGTTTATGGCATACTGTATGGATTCATGGGTGAAGACTGGAAAGGCAGAGATACCGCCTAAACTGAATCAGATTTTGACAACTTTGGATAGCAAGAATAAGAAGAGATTTCCATTTAATTATCTGAAATATGTTCAGGACAACTTGTCTAAGTTGGTTCGTACATTTATTCAGACGTTCAATGCCAGTGCAAACGGAGAAGATGGTTTGGATGAGAATGCAAAGAAGGAGATTACCCGCTTTGCGATGGGTGACGGTCAAGGTGGTGAGACTCTTCATAGCAGAATATTTGAAGAGTTTCGAATCATAAAGGAACATAAAAAAACAATTCAGTTAAATATTGAAGAATTGGATTCTATGATTAAGCAATTGAAAAACAAGCCAAAGGATTCTTCTTATGATGAGGAAATGTCAGATCTTCGAAGTGAAAAGGCTGCTCTTGGAAGGGTGGTTCATGACATAAATGAGAGAAACACCTTTGAGTTCATGTCTGATCAGGGATTGTTGCCAAATTACGCATTCCCTGAGGCGGGTATAGTATTAAAGGCAATCCTTTTACGTACAGAACCTTTGGAAGAAGATGAAAAGCCTAAAAGTGAGAAATACATATATGAATTTAATCGTTCGGCATCAGCTGCTATTAGTGAATTTGCTCCGCTGAATAGTTTTTATGCCGGAGGGAAAAAACTGAATATTGACCAGGTGGATATTAATACAACAAAAATTGAAAGATGGAGACTGTGCCCGAATTGTTCGCATGCAGAACTAGAAAATTCTAGTAAGCCACATATCGCCTGTGATAAATGTGGAAGTCCCGGATGGGGAGATGCCGGTCAAGTACGTCCTATGCTGAAGGTACAGATGGTGTACTCCAACATGAGATACAAGGACAGCGTGAACAGCGAAGACAGCGATGACCGTACCGCCAAGTTCTATAACAAGGAAATGTTGGTGGAAGTTGAAGATGACAAGTATATAGAGCCTGCGTACCGGATGGATAATGCAGAGTTTCCGTTTGGATATGAGTTCGTTAAGAAGGCTACCATGCGGGAAATCAACTTTGGCGAAAAAGATCTGAGTGGTGAGAAAATTTTTGTCGCAGGAGAAGAAGCTGTTCGCAAGGGCTTTACAATATGCAAATTCTGTGGAAAAATCCAGCTTCCTAATAAACCACCTCAGCATACCAGATTCTGTCGTGTAATAAAGGATGCTAATACGAATCCTATTCAGCAGATGTATGAGGAGTGTCTGTTCCTTTATAGACAGTTTACGACTGAGGCTATCCGTATCCTCGTTCCGTCCACGTCTCTGGATACTTCTAATGTGAGAGTGGAATCCTTTGTTGCGGCATTCATGCTGGGAATGAAAAAGAAGTTCGGTAATATTGATCATCTGGCGGCTACAGTAAGTGAGGTTCCCGTTCCAGATGCCGATTACAAGAATCAGTATCTAGTTATTTACGATACAGTTCCGGGAGGAACAGGGTATCTGCGTCAGCTGATGAACGACAAGCATGGCATGATTGATGTTATGCAACTTGCCGTGGATACGATGGAAAAGTGTACTTGCAAAGATTATGAGAGCAAGGATGGATGCTACAAATGTTTGTATGCCTACAGGCAGAGCCAGCATATCGGTGAGATTTCAAGGCGTGCGGCGTTATCCATGTTCAAAAGTATTCTGTCAGGTCAGGGCAATCTTCAGAAGATCAAGAATCTGTCCCTGATTGATACGAATCCGCTTATCGGGAGCGAGTTGGAGCGTCAGTTCCTGGAGGCATTAAATCGTCTGGGATCTGTGAACAGGATGGTATCCGTTAATAAGAAGCTGGTTAACGAGAAGGAAGGTTATTCCTTAAAGATAGGTGAATGCACCTGGGATATTGAGCCTCAGGTAGATTTTGGAACCGCCGAAGGTGTGGCGGTGAAATGCCGTCCGGACTTTGTCTTATGGCCTGTGCGTACAACCGGATCGCAGAAGCCGGTGGCTGTATTTACGGATGGATTTACCTTCCATAAAGACAATGTGGCAGATGATTTCCTGAAGCGTATGGCAATCATTCAAAGCGGTAAGTACAGGGTATGGTCTCTTTCCTATAACGATGTGCAGGAAGTCTTCAAATCAAAGGGAGACTACAAGACCGATACATGGCTGTATGACAAGTTGCCGAATGGTTCCAAGATGTATATGTCCTATGTGAAGGCTATGAATGCGCAGGATCTGCTTCCGGCAGAGAAGAGTCCGTTTGAACTGCTCATTGAGTACCTGAGCCGTTCAAATGCTGAGGAACTCTTTACCGTTCATGCCAAAGCGTTTGCGTTCTCTGTGCTGGATTACACATTGATGGATAAGCAGGACGCTTATAATGTCCAGGTTACAGACTGGGACAGCGCATATAAGAGCATGGACAGCCTGAGAAGGATATATGAATACGGTAAGGCTATCTACGGTATGTGGGAGCCGAGACAGACTCTGGGTAATATGTGGGTTTACTCAATGCTTTCCATGGATGATCGGGATAAGAAGATGGATGCACCAATACGGGTGCTCGCGATCCTGAATGATAATGACAGTCGCACGGATAACTACAACAAGGACTGGAATGGCTTTTTGAGCTTCTCCAACAATATGCAGTTTATCGGTGATGCATTGTTCATGACCAGAAAGGGTATCGCAGCTTCAATTTATACAGCTTTGATCCCGGATGACCACACCGGAACTGATGTAGACAGTACACCGGGCGGAACAGTAGTTGATACCGATATGAGCGGTTGGGAAGACATCTACGATTATCTGGATGATGTCGAGAAGGCTTGCGCTACAGAGATGATGAAGAATCATATTCCGGCACCGGATGAGGTTGGTTACGAGCTCGAAAGCAATAAGAACGGAGCAGTAATCGGCGAGGCATCTATGGCGTGGACGGAAAAGATGGTAGTCCTGCTGTTGCCTGAACAGGAAGAATATGCAGAAGTATTCAAACATGAAGGATGGACAGTCCTTTTGACGAACGAAAAACTGACTATAGACAAATTTGGAGGTGAAGGATGATGGATAAGCCCATGGTTGCGATTTCAACGGATTTTCTAACCTCTTTTGCATCACTACCGAAGCAAAAGCAGGGAAAAGCGACGGAGTTTTTCAATAAGTTCCGTACCAATCCAAATTCTCCCGGAATCAATTATGAAAAGATTGATGAAGGTATTGATAAGAATATATGTTCTGTCCGTATTGATGATACATACAGGGCTATCGTGGTCAGATGCCCAGATACGAATGTGTACATGCTTCTCTGGGTAGATCATCACGATGAAGCTTATGCGTGGGCAAAACGCAAGAAGTGCTCCATCAATAAGGTCACGGGTGGTGTTCAGGTATTTGATGTTCAGGAAGTGGCTGTCGAAAAGCAGGTAGAGAAGGAGACGATCTTTGCTGCTTACACAGATGATCAGTTGATCCGTATGGGACTTCCGGAGGAACAGATTCCAATGATCAAGAGTATTGAGACCATGGATGAGTTCTATGCGATGAAAAAGAGCATTCCGGAGGATGCATACGAAGGGCTGGAATGGGTGGCTCATGGTTTCGATTACGATGAAGTGATTGAGACTCTGTATGAAGATGAAGCAGAGCTGGTTAAGGAAGATGATTTTGCTGCAGCTCTTCAGTCGGATTCCAGCAAGAAGTCTTTTGTCATTGTGGATGGCGAAGAGGAACTGAAACGCATTATGGCAGAGCCTCTTGAAAAATGGAGGATCTTCCTTCATCCGACACAGAGAAAGATCGTGAACAGAGATTATTCGGGTCCCGCAAGAGTGTTGGGCGGAGCCGGTACCGGTAAAACTGTCGTAGCTATGCATAGGGCGAAGAGACTGGCATCAGATCTTCCTTTGGGTAAGAGAGTTCTTTTCACAACATACACCAGGAATCTGGCTGATGATATCCGGGAAAACCTTCGTAAGATCGCATCCATGGATCAGATGAAGAAGATAGAGGTCATAAACCTTGATGCCTGGGTGGCTTCATTCCTTCGGGATCAGGGGTATGAGTACAACATCTCTTATGGAGATGAGCTTGATAAGATCTGGGATGATGCTATTGCACAGGCCGGCGGATCACTTGATTATACCAAGAACTTCTACATTGATGAGTGGATCAAGGTTGTGCAGGCACAGGAAGCTTATACGAAAGAGAAATATATTAAAGCATCCCGTATCGGAAGAGGTCTTCGGCTTGACCGAATCAAACGTATGAAGGTGTGGGGTGTATTTGAAGAATACATGAACCTCATGGATGAGAAGAAGCTTCGTGATTCAGAGTTTGCTATGTATGAGTGCCGTATCATTCTGGAGAAGCAATTCTCCGCCGGAAGATATGAAAGCATCATCGTGGATGAGGGACAGGATCTCAGTCCGAGTGCATTCAGGCTGATCCGTGCTCTGGCAGGAGAGGCACATAAAAATGATATCTTTATCGTCGGCGATGCTCACCAGAGAATCTATCGTAATAAGGCGATTCTCTCCAAGTGCGGTATCAATGTACGCGGCAGGGCAAGAAAGCTTCGCATCAATTACAGGACAACTGAGGAAATCAGAAAGTATGCTTTCGGACTCCTTAAGGGCGTGTCGTTCGATGATATGGATGAAGAATATGATGACGGCGATAACTGCCAGTCTCTGACTCACGGTGAAAAGCCGGTGATCCAGAAGTTTAATACTCCGGAGGAAGAGCTGGAGTTTATCGTGAAGGAGATCAAAGACCTTGAGGCAGCAGGCATTCCGAGAAAGGATATCTGCCTCGTTGCAAGAACTCATAAGCTGATAAACGGCTACAAAGACGGATTGAGGAATAACGGGATCGATGTGTTCGAGATCACAACGAACAAGGTTGATGATCGTTCCAGAGATGAAGTGCGTATCGCCACAATGCATAGAGTAAAGGGTCTTGAGTTCAATTATATCTTTGCTGCCGGAGTAAACAACAAAGCTCTTCCGAACGGAGTCCGTAGTGACTTTTCGGATGATATATCGCTGGAAGAGTTCGAGACGGAAGAGAAGTGCCTGCTCTATGTGGCACTGACAAGAGCCAGAGCAGGAGCCTATGTGACCTGCTATGGTACGATGTCGAATCTGATTATATAGAGAAGGTATATTTTTGTGGTATGAAACTTTGGTAATGATAAAGGAGATATTATGCAGGAAGCAGAAGTAAGCCTGAGAGTTGCATTGTATTATATCCGTAATAAATTGACAAAAAAAGATGTAACAGTTTCGATAGATGGCGCCCAGATAAAGACAGGTGATAAGGTACATTTTGACATACGGAAGTTCTTGAGTGACAATAACTGTGAAAAAATAGATGGTGATACAGATCGCTGGCAGGGAACTTATAGTATAAGTGGTTATTCGGAGCACATAATCATATCTTCATCTCCTGGGATTGGGGATGTAAATGTTTTTCTTTTAGATGGAAAGAGATTATATGTTGAATGTAAAAAAGGAAAACCAAACAAAAGCAATCAGGAATATTCCCTTATGCGTGAATCAATTGGTCAACTTATGACATCATGTGAATTATTAGATGAAATCATACCTATGGTTGCTGTACCTTATTCCGATAAGACATATGAATTAGCTACTAAGTGGCGCGCATATCCGCAGATACAGCAGATTGGCATAGGTTTTTTTTGGTAAAAGAGGATGGCGAGATACAGACTGTGTCACTTGCTCATTAGTGAATAATCTGGAGTTGTTTGAGCCACCTGTCCGGCGGAAGAACCTACAGCACCGGATTATTCAATACTACCCTTGTCGACGCTGTGAACCTAGAATTTGTATGATATTTTCACAGTGGTACTCCACAATGTAAAACAGAAATAATAATCGCTAATGCGCTACATTATAACGGTTTAGACTACGAATATGAGCCGGAGCTTAAGTTAGAAGATAAGATTAAATGTCCTGATTTCAAAGTTGAGGACTATGACACCGGTGTTGTATGGTACTGGGAGCATTGTGG
>JHWW01000013.1 GCA_000621985.1 Lachnospiraceae bacterium V9D3004 | reverse complement strand
TATGCGGTATTAGCAGCTGTTTCCAACTGTTATCCCCCTGTACTGGGCAGGTTACCCACGCGTTACTCACCCGTCCGCCACTAAGTCACAAGGTCCTTCACCCCGAAGGGATCCGGTCCAGGTGCTTCGTTCGACTTGCATGTGTTAGGCACGCCGCCAGCGTTCATCCTGAGCCAGGATCAAACTCTCAAATTAAAATGTTCATCCTTTTTGCTCATACATACTTTCACAGATCGCTCTGCGCTGGCTGTATTCGCTTGATTCCTCTTGGAATCTTACGAGGTCGTTCAATTCGAACCATTGGTTATGGTTCTCTTTGGTTTCCTCTGAAAATTCTTCTTATTATTCTTGAATTTTCAGGGTTGCCTGATTATCCAGTTTTCAAAGTTCGACTGTGCTGTTCGCACTTTTTATCTTTTGTTAAATGCTTTCCTGCTTTGGCTGTTTTAATCGCCCTTTAGCGGGTCAGCAAAAGTTATGATATCAAAGAATTAAGCTAATGTCAACACCTTTTTTTAATTTTTTTCAAAAAAGTTTTTCGCATGGCAGAACTAGTTCCGCCATGCGATATAATCACTACATATTGTATATAGTAGTAACAATTACATATTCTTTTCAATCTTACTCCTGATACTCAAGTACGCCATCCTGAACCGTGAACAGTTTGACATCGGATGTGTATCTCTTACCATCGGCTGTTATCATTTCAAATTCCAATGCATAATTCTCATCGCCGAGATCTATCTCATCAAATACCGTCTCATCCGTCACTGTAAATGTATCCATTTCAAATTCAACCGGTTCGGCATCTTCTGCTTCAAGATTGTATGCATAGTGGATCGTCGTGATCTCGTCTCCGGCTTTAAGCTTCTTAAAGTCCTTGTCGGCAACACCGTTCTCGATAGCGCTTCTAGCTCCTAGAATCTCAAACTTCTCCGTTGAATAGTTGTATACAACAGTAAGAAGACTGTCTTCACCGTTCAACTTGACCGGAACAGAATATGATGTATATTCATCATTACTTCCGGTTACTTCCATATATACGAGGTGACCGTCTATTCCTCCCCATACTCCGCGGAAGTTATCTTTGAATACACCATTTTCCCAATCTGATTCAATATCATTATCGGTTCCGAGATATACCATTGTGCCGTTATCGATTATAACGAGCTCGAAGTTAACCTGAGTAAGAAGCTTGGCATTTTCCGCTCCTATATCAAGTACAGCTACATTATCCTTTATATCTACAGCATGATCCTTAAGTGCTTTCTCATCAGGCATGTTCTGCTCTGGCTGATCCATCTCGCCGTCGATAAGCTTCTGAATATATTTTATTCCCTTATCATTAAGGTCACCCGTAAGTCCGTATTCATAAAAATACTTAAGAGGTTTACTTGTTGTTGCTTTCTTATAATTCTTAAAATTGTCCTCGTCACATGAGAAACTGTAATAACATGACAATCCGTTGGCATGTGAACGATACTGTCCTTTTACCTGATATAATACAGCTTCTGATATCGCATCGATTAACGGCTTAGATGTCTCCGGAAGGATCTTTGCGCAATTGGCCGCTATATCTCCGAGGTCAGCCATGTCAGTGTATCCGCTCTTATCTGTATTACCGCCGTAATTCTCCGATTTCTGCACGGCACGTCCGTATTTACCATAGAAGGAATAATCCATTGCAGCATTTACAAGTGCTTCATTGGCATAATCATCATATTTTGAAAGGACATTGTCCATTTTTGACAGATCGGTTACGGATAGAGTTACATCATCGGCAAGCTCATACTGCTCGCATGCACTGTAATATGTGTCACAGATCGCTTTTCCAAGATCTGCGGGAGCAATGTTCGGATCAGACTTAAGCGCCCCGAGCCAGCCGTCGTAACACCAGCCGATACCCGGTTCTGTCTCTTCACTGGCAACAAGATATCTTCCTATATCTTTAAATGCGCCTGCAACGTCCACCGTTGCCATAAGACATGTATCAAATCCGATTATATCGTAAGGCTGGCTGTCAGCAGACGGTGTACAGGTTGCTTCAAATGCTTCCCTTAACTCCGGAATCGTCAGGCAGTCACCTTCGTAATTCTCGTCAAGTGCTGCACCGCTTGTTGAACCGCCGCCATGATCCCAGAATATTACCATCTTATGATCTGCAGGGTAATTCTCATTACAAAATGAAAGAAATGATGCAAGTGTCTCCGGATCACCCATATTATCGAGCTCCTGAGCATCTACCTGATTGATCTCACCTTTTGATATTACGTATCTTCCTATCTCGTCAGCGCTTATCACTTCATTCTGCCACTGTGAAGCTCCACCGGTCTGGACAACCATTGTAACATTTTCAGGCAGCTCGACACTGAGTGCTTCTTCGAGATCGGTTGTAGCAAAACCGTTCTGAGACTCAAGATCGCTTCCGCACAGATACCAGTAGAATGCCCATGATCCTCCACCGGCAATTCCGGTATCGGTACCGACCTCACTGTTTTCTTCTGATGCGGTTTCGCTCTGAGTGGTATCCTGTGTATCCTGATTTTCCGATAATTCAAGTTCTTCGTCCAGATCGCACGCAGAAAATACCATCGTCAACGCAAGTAACAATGCAATTATTTTTTTCTTCATGATTGTTGTTTCTCTCTTTCTTATAATATATTTTTTCGTTTATTGATTAAAAGTTATAAATTGCCGTAAATTTATAGTCAATTGTTATAAGGGGTACCCTGTGTGTCCGTGTATGTGTTGGTAGTGGTATTATTATATCCGGTGTTATTCTGGCTTACGCCCGGATTCGGCTGAGGTGCGCTGTGTACTTCCCTGTATTCCTGTTCGAATACCGTCTCATTAATTTTTACATCCGTTTCTCTGTTTTTATCTTTGTCCGGACTCTTGATCTTCTTCTTGATCTTTTTCTTAGCTTCGCTCAGATCATTTCCCTTAATATAATAGCTTATCGCAGCCTGTCCGATAAGATTGGTTCCGCCGGCTGCAATTCCGGAGCTGATAACAGAACCGGCCGCAGGGAATATTGCATTGGCCAACTTGGTCAGCTGCTGTGCCGTCATACGGAAGACAAAACCGGCTGCGCCGATACCGCCCATACTGAATACAAATTTTCTGGCGCTGTCAAGGGATATGTCTTCCCCACCCAGTGATGCGATGATCATTACATCTAATGCCTGAAGGCATATCAGCACTGACATATCACTTACCGGAATAGGTGTGATCGCCACGCCTGCTGCCACACTGCAGATTATACGGTTTACCTGTTTGGCGAGATTGACCACGAGCTCTTCCAGCTTGAACGCCATTCTTAAACCCATTCTTGCCTCATAATCCTCGATCGCATTCTCAAGAGCATCTCTTAATTCATCAATATTATATCTTCCGTCAAATGATATCTTAAGTCTCTTAACATCTTCAGATGGAAGATCCTTTATCTCCTCATGGGTGAGCTCTTCTGCATCCTCGTCGTCGCCTAAGCTCCAGTCAATAAGTGAAGAGACGGGTATTACACTCTGAACTTTGATGTCATGCTTTTCGATCTGCTTGATATATCTGTTTGTGTTGGCTTTGATGTAATACATCTTTTTCTCGCTGTAATTCTTAGGATCCTGTTCTCTTACAGGCTGTACCCTGTCTGCCTTATTAAGAGCGATCACTACCTGAAGTTCAGATCCTTTTTTATTATAATATTCTTTACGTACGTTATTCATGAATTCAAGATCTTTATCAAGAGAAGCCGATCTGTCTGAACAATCCATAACGAGTAGAGCCACATCCGGATCAAAACCTATGATATCATTCTTCAACTGTTCTTCAGCCGACTGCTCCTTTATCGGATCACTCTCCGCTGTTCCTCTTGAATCCATTATATCCATTAATACCCTGTCGTTATCGGTACAGGTATACATATTAGTCTCAACCGTTCCGGAATTAACATCACTGACATCCGCAACATATCCACCGCACAGCGCATTGATAAGACTGCTCTTTCCGATGCCGGTTCTGCCCATAACAAATATTCTAGGAGGTCTGTTATGATCAAACTGATCCATCATTTCTTTCAGCTCTTTATTTCCTATAAGGTGTTTCTTAAGCATATCCTTTATGGCAGATGGAAATGAGTCGGGAAGTCTGTCTATTACCGATTCAAGATTATTAAATATCTTCCTGAACTTAAGAATCCGGTTCTCGATCTTATCTTCTTCGGTTATCATAACTGAATTCGGTTTTTTCATACCTTCAAACCTTCCTTTCCTCTGAGTGTGTGTGGGTGCTGAATAATTAAAAAATGTATTATAACTGTTCAGCACCCCAGTTCATAGTCGCATAGCGACTATGAACATTGGGGTGTCCGAGACGCTTCGCGTCTTGTCCGCCCCATGAAATCATAATTCTTCCATTCGGAAAGCAAGCTTTCCGTCTGAAACACTTATGATTTCATGGGGTACTGAACAGTTAAAGATTATTATGTCAATTATATCAAATAGTAACTATATGTCAAATGTTGTGAGAATTGAGCAGGAGGGATTTGAACAGGCCCATCCGGTGTCAGCGAATCGTCCTCCCTGCCGGTCGGTCTCTTTGGACCGTCACAAAAGCGCCTCGCTTCATCCGCCACCGGCGGCGCTTCGGTGCTTTTGACCGCGCCGGAACCGGCGCTCGGGTAATTTTATTTTCTCCGTTAAAAAAAGAGGCCTCTTCGAGACCTCTTTTTTTAACGGAGAAGGAGGGATTTGAACCCTCGCGCCGGTCACCCGACCTATACCCTTAGCAGGGGCACCTCTTCAGCCACTTGAGTACTTCTCCATAGCTGAACCATAATTGGTATTAAGTTGTGATCGAGAGATATGTTGTAACTCAACTCTCAACTTTAGATAGTCTATCAAATTAAATAATAAATGTCAATAGTCTCTGTACATATTGTTTCCATCGGAATCAATAACAACGATCGCAGGAAAGTCTTCCACATACATCTCTCTTATTGCTTCAGTTCCGAGATCATCATATGCTATTACCTTTGACTTCTTGATACATTTTGATAAAAGAGCGCCGGCACCGCCTACGGATGCAAAATATACTGCCGTATTCTTTTTCATGGAATCGATCACTTCGCTGCTTCTTTTGCCCTTGCCGATCATTCCGGTCAAGCCCATATCAAGAAGGGTTGGCGTGTATTTGTCCATTCTGCTGCTTGTTGTGGGTCCTGCCGAACCGATGACCTGACCCGGCTTCGCCGGAGTCGGACCGAGATAATATATGATCTGGTTAGTTATATCTAACGGAAGATCTTCACCGGCAACCGCCGAGTTGTACATTCTCAGATGCGCAGCATCCCTTGCCGAATATATTGTTCCTGTTATATATACATAATCTCCTGCATGGAGATCCTTTACTTTGTCTTTGGTTAGCGGCGTTACCACATGCTGTTCCATAATATGCTCCTTCATAGATATAAATGTTTTATATAGTACGTGTCACATGTCTGTTGACATGACAACATATGTTGATCGCCACAGGCATTCCGGCAATGTGTGTCGGATATGTCTCTATGTTGATACCAAGTGCGGTCGTTTTGCCGCCGAGTCCTCCGGGTCCGATATCCAGTTTATTTATCGCCTCATACAGCTCATCTTCAAGAGCGGCAATATGCGGCTTGTCAGAATGTGAACCGAGTTTTCTTGTTAACGCTTTTTTTGCGAGATACGTACATTTTTCAAAATTACCGCCGATTCCCACTCCGACCACTATCGGAGGGCATGCGTTCGGACCGGCAAGTCTTACGGTCTCAAGAACAGCATTTTTAACTCCTTCTACCGCATCAGCCGGTTTTAACATATATACCCTGCTCATATTTTCAGAGCCGAATCCTTTGGGTGCAATTGTTATCTCAACTTTGTCACCCTTTGTTATCTCATAATGAATTATTCCGGGAGTGTTATCCTTTGTATTGATCCTGTCAAGAGGGTCACCCACAACAGATTTGCGAAGATATCCTTCTTCGTAGCCCCGTCTTATTCCTTCATTTACCGCATCTTCAATATACATTCCTTCGAAATGTACGTCCTGTCCGACCTTAAGGAATACCGTTGTCATTCCCGTATCCTGGCATATCGGTATCCTGTCGTTTTTCGCAATGTCCATATTCTCAACGAGCTGACCGAGTATTCGCTTACCTATTGCATTATCCTCTGTCTTCTCTGCCTGTATTATCCTTTCGGACACATCGGAGGATAATTCATAATTGGCTTCTATGCACATCTCCTTAATGTTATCAATTATTATGTCGGTATTGACGGTTCTCATGTATACAACTCCTTATATCTGTATGTTGCTTCGGATCATTCTTCCGGTTCTGCTGTCTCATCTGATCCTGTGTCTTCACCGGACTCTGTATTATCCTCACCATCTTCTTCGATATCGTTATCAAAGTTTGAATCATTGATCGGTGTTCCATCAGGATTGGTGTCGCTGACTCTTGCGATTCCTGCGATAACTATATCTTTTTCCGAATCAAGGTTCATAAGCTTGACACCGGAAGTGATCCTCTTAAGCTTTGATATATCGCTTACTCTGATCCTTATTATGATTCCTTCATTCGTTATAAGAAGGACTTCTCTGTGCTCGTCGATGATCTTGGCAGCAACAACAACACCGGTCTTCTCGGTTATCTTGTAACATTTGACACCTTTGCCGCCTCGTCTTTGAACCGTGAATTCATCAATGTCGGTACGTTTTCCAAGTCCGTTCTCGGACACGATAAGAATATCCTGTCCCTGGGTATTAAGCTGCATTCCCACAACTTCATCATCATAGGACAGGTTCATTCCTATGACACCCATTGATGTACGTCCGGTCTTGCGTACATCTTTCTCATTGAACCTTATACACATACCGTTCTTTGTAACAAGGAATACTTCCTTGGTATTATCAGTCTTCTTAACTTCTATGAGCTCGTCATCCTCACGGAGATTGATCGCCTGAAGTCCGCTTTTCCTTATATTGCGGTATTCGGTCACTTTGGTCTTCTTTACCATACCGCGCTTGGTTGCCATCATAAGATATCTGTCATCATCAAAATCTTTCATGGTAATTATCGCAGTTATCTTCTCATCAGGCTGAAGTTCAAGCAAATTGATGATAGCGGTACCTCTTGAAGTTCTTCCGGTCTCAGGAATCTCATATGCTTTCAGTCTGTATACACGTCCCGTATTCATGAAGAACATGATATAGTGATGTGAAGTTGTCATGAACAGTTTCTCGATGTAATCTTCATCGAGTGTCTGCATTCCCTTGATTCCTTTACCGCCGCGGTGCTGACTCTTGAAGTTGTCAACTGTCATTCTCTTGATGTAACCGAGACTTGTCATAGCAACGACCGTATTCTCGCGCGGAATAAGATCTTCATTGGTAATGTCATATTCGTCATGTCCGATGGATGTTCTTCTCTCATCGCCGAACTTATCTCTTGTTATCGTAAGTTCATTTCCAATAACCGTAAGAAGTTCATTTCTGTCTGAGAGTATCTTCTTGTATTCTTCGATCTTGATCTTGATCTCCTTATATTCGTTCTCGGTCGCTTCTCTCTCCAAACCGGTGAGCTTGCGCAGACGCATATCGATTATACTCTGTGACTGCACTTCCGACAGACCGAATCTTTCCATAAGGTTCTGCTTGGCTTCGTTAGCATTCTTCGAGTTTCTGATTATCGTTATTACTTCATCGATATTATCAAGCGCAATGAGCAATCCCTCTAATATATGAGCGCGCTCTTCAGCTTTGTTAAGATCATATCTGGTCCTTCTTGTTACCACATCCTCCTGATGTGTGAGGTAATGCTTAAGCATCTCTAAGATAGTCATAACCTTGGGTTCGTTATTAACGAGCGCAAGCATTATAACACCGAATGTATCCTGAAGCTGGCTGTGCTTATACAACTGGTTCAGTGCAATGTTGGGATTGACATCTTTTCTGAGTTCTATCACGATCCTCATTCCCATACGGTTCGATTCATCGCGAAGATCGGTTATTCCGTCAACTTTTTTGTCTTTATGCAACTCAGCGATCTTCTCTATCAGTCTTGCTTTATTGACCATATAGGGAAGTTCGGTAACAATTATTCTGTTTTTACCGTTCGGAAGAGGTTCGATATCGGTAACGGCACGAACCCTTATCTTGCCGCGTCCGGTACGATATGCTTCTTCAATTCCGCTTGTTCCGAGAATTGTGGCACCGGTTGGAAAATCAGGTCCTTTTATTATCGACATTATCTCTTCGATAGATGTTTCTTCTGAATTCTTTTCATTATCTATAATATGTAATACAGCATTAATAACCTCCGTCAGATTATGTGGAGGTATATTGGTTGCCATTCCGACTGCGATTCCGGAAGTTCCGTTTACGAGGAGATTCGGTATCCTTGAAGGAAGAACGGTTGGTTCTTTTTCGGTCTCATCGAAGTTCGGTACAAACTCAACGGTATCTTTATTAATGTCAGCAAGCATTTCCATCGATATCTTGCTGAGCCTTGCTTCGGTATATCGCATTGCGGCAGCAGAATCGCCGTCAACCGATCCGAAGTTACCATGTCCGTCAACAAGCGGATATCTTGTTGACCATTCCTGCGCCAGATTAACGAGGGCTCCGTATATTGAACTGTCACCGTGCGGGTGATATTTACCCATTGTATCACCGACGATACGCGCACATTTTCTGTGAGGCTTGTCCGGTCCGTTGTTGAGCTCTATCATGGAATACATGATCCTTCTCTGAACAGGCTTAAGACCGTCCCTTACATCAGGCAGTGCCCTTGACGCAATTACGGACATTGCGTAATCAATATAAGATGTCTCCATCGTTTTCTTAATATCGACATCATTTACTTTATCAAATATATGTTCATCCATACAAGACCTCCCGGTTTATGATCTATATTAAGCACCCCATGAACTCATAAGGATTTTTGAAGGAAAGCTTGCTTTCCGAAAGAAAACTTTATGAGTTCATGGGGCGGACAAGACGCGGAGCGTCTCTGTCCGCCATATGTTCATTGGCGCTTAGCGACAATGAACTTGGGTGCTAAACGGATATCGTTAATTATATATCGAGATTCTTAACGAATCTTGCATTCTCTTCTATGAATTCTCTTCTCGGCTCAACGTTATCTCCCATCAGTATGGTAAATGTTACATCAATCTCTGATTCCTGCTCCTCGTTGATAGTAACTCTGTGGAGTATCCTCTTGGCCGGATCCATCGTAGTATCCCATAACTGCTCGGCATCCATCTCTCCGAGTCCTTTGTAACGCTGGATCGAATTATTACCGTCTCTTCCCACTTCCGTAAGAATATCATTAAGCTCTTCATCGCTGTATGCATACCAGACTTTCTTATTCTTCTCAAGCTTATAAAGCGGCGGCTGTGCAAGATACACATAGCCCTCCTTTATAAGATCGGGCATGAATCTGTAGAAAAATGTGAGAAGCAATGTACTTATGTGAGCACCGTCTACATCGGCATCGGTCATTATTATGATCTTATGATAACGAAGTTTTGATATATCGAATTCATCGTGTATTCCGGTACCGAATGCGGTTATCATAGCTCTTATCTCTTTATTTGCAAGTATCTTATCGAGTCGTGATTTCTCAACGTTAAGAATCTTGCCGCGAAGAGGAAGAATAGCCTGAGTCGCACGATCTCTTGCCGTCTTTGCAGATCCGCCGGCGGAATCTCCCTCGACTATATATATCTCACAGTTCTCTGGATTCTTATCACTGCAGTCCGCAAGCTTGCCCGGAAGGCTCATTCCTTCAAGAGCTCCTTTTCTTGCAGTTTCCTTGGCGCGCCTTGCAGCTTCCCTTGCTCTCTGAGCAAGAAGCGCCTTATCGCATATGATCTTTGCAACACTCGGATTCTGCTCAAGGAAATATGTAAGCTGCTCGCTTACAACTCCTTCGACTGCTCCTCTTGCCTCGCTGTTACCGAGTTTCTGCTTTGTCTGTCCTTCAAACTGCGGTTCTTCTATCTTGACACTGATTATCGCAGTAAGTCCTTCTCTTATATCTTCACCGGAAAGATTGCTCTCTTTTTCCTTGAGGATCTTCTGGTTTCTTGCATAATCGTTGAATGTTTTCGTTATCGCATTCCTGAAACCGGTCATATGTGTACCGCCTTCAGGTGTCGTTATATTATTTACAAAACTGTAGCAACCTTCGTTATATGAGGAATTGTGCTGAAATGCCACTTCAACGTATACGTTATTCTTTTTACCTTCACAATATATTATATTCTCATACAAAGGCTCTTTGGACCTGTTCAGGTACTGAACATATTCCTTGATACCGCCTTCGTAACAGAATGATCTTTCCTGTTCTATACCTTTTCTCTTATCTTTGAGGTCAATTCTCACACCTTTGGTAAGGAAAGCCATCTCACGGAGTCTTGTCTTGATAGTATCAAAGTTATATTCAAGAGTTTCGGTAAATATCGTGCCATCCGGTTTGAAAGTTACTTCGGTGCCGGTGTGGTTAGTATCGCCTAATTCTCTGAGAGGATACATAACATTACCTCTCTCGTATCTTTGAATATATTTCTTTCCGTTATCCGAATGAATGGTAACTTCAAGCCAGTCGGAAAGAGCATTGACAACGGATGCACCAACGCCGTGAAGACCACCGGATACCTTGTACCCTCCACCGCCGAACTTTCCTCCGGCATGGAGAACTGTGAATACTACTTCAACAGCGGGAATACCTGCCTTGTGATTGATGCCTACGGGAATTCCACGTCCGTTGTCGGTAACAGTAATTGAATTATCTTCATTAATGGTTACGGTAATATGATCGCAATATCCGGCAAGAGCCTCATCGATGGAATTGTCCACGATCTCATATACAAGATGGTGAAGTCCTCTCTCCGAAGTACTACCGATGTACATACCAGGTCTTTTTCTTACCGCTTCAAGTCCTTCCAGAATCTGGATCTGGTCAGCACCATATTCATTACTCATAATCTACCTCATTTCCTGAAAATATATAACAGACTTAAGTTACTTACCAATCCGGCGCGAAGCGCCGTCGATGGGTGTAAAATACACTAATTACTGTAATTCAATAATATTAAACTCCCATTTACTCTATTATATCCTAAAAAAATAACTTTATATATCTTCACTTACACTTCCGTCAACTACTTTATAAACTTTATCAAACGATACATTACGCTTAATAAATTCTTCAAGTCCCGTACAGGTTATTATTGTCTGTACTCCTTCAAAACAATCTATAAGATATGTCTGTCTGCTTCTGTCAAGTTCCGACAATACATCATCAAGCAGCAGGACTGGAACATCATTTGTCTTATTCTTAACGATCTCTATCTCCGACAGCTTAAGTGACAGAGCGGAAGATTTCTTCTGGCCCTGTGATCCGTAAGTTCTCATATCCATATCATTTACAATGAACTTCATGTCATCCCTGTGCGGACCGTAGTGGGTCATCGAATAATATATATCTCTATCTGTATTACTTTTTATCTTATTTTCAAATTCTTCAATACTTACATTTGGTTCGTATAACACATCAAGAACTTCTTTTCCGCCTGTAAGCCTGTCATGAATATCCTTTGCTATGGGATTAACTCCTTTTATGAAATTATCTCTGGCTTTAATGACTTCTATGCCATATTTTACCAGTTGTTCATCCCATACACTTATCATCTCTTTGAGACTTTCCTCGTATTTTACCTGCTTAAGCAGATGATTACGTTGCTTAAGTACTTTGTTATATCTAGTAAGATTGTCAATATATATTCTGTCAAGCTGGCACAATTCCATATCAATGAATCTTCTTCTCTCCGAAGGACCGTTGTTGATTATATTAAGATCTCTCGGTGAAAATATTATTATATTGACAAGTCCTACAAGCTCTGTTGATCTCTTTATGGGAACGCCGTTAATAGCGATGCCTTTTGAATTGTTCTTTCGAAGATGCATATCTATTCTGTGTTCAAGACCATTCTTCTCTATGAACATCTTGATATGAGCTTCGTTCTCATTAAGCTTTATTATCTCTTTGTCTTTGCTTCCCTGATGCGATCTGGTCGTTCCGCACAGATATATACTTTCCAGTATATTGGTCTTACCCTGCGCATTTTCTCCGTAGAGCACATTGGAATTCTCATTAAAAACCACTTCGGCATCGGAATAATTACGATAATTCTTTAATTGTATCTTCTTAATGAGCATTTCTTACAACTACTTTCTCACCTTCGTATTCAATAACGTCTCCGGGGCGACATTTCTTACCTCTCTCGTATGCCGTCTCTCCGTTAACTTTCACAAGTCCTTCAGCGATAATGAACTTGGCATCGGTTCCGGCACCTGCCAGTCCGGCAAGCTTAAGCGCCTGTCCGAGCTTTATATATTCATCCCTTATCGTTATCTCTTCCATCAGATATCTCTCCTGAACGCATCCGGATTAACCGGAACAATAAGATATATATAACTTCCATCGTCATTCTTGATGAAGAAAGGTGCTTTTGAATTAATAAAATACACCGATATCTCTTCATCATCGATTACCCTGAGGTCATCCATAAGGAACTTCGGATTGAAACCAATCAGAATATCCGGACCTTCTTTGACAATATCAATATCTTCATCCATTGAGCCGAGTGCCGACTGCATCTCAAGCTTGGCATTATTATCTTTGATATCCAAGAATACAGGATTCTTCGCAGCATCTTTTATCAGGAGAGAAGATCTGTCAAGACATCCGAACAATACCGACTTGTTGATGACCATCTTGGTCTCGTAATCACCGGATAACATCTGGTCTATCTTGTAATACTCTCCTTCGATAAGCCTTGACATAACTATGGTCTCATCGAATTCGAACAATACATGTTTCTCATCAAAATATATATTGACTTCATCTTCAATACCACCATTGATGATCTTCATGATATCGTTAAGAGTCTTACCGGGAATTACCACCTTAAATGATGGATAGTTCTCTTTTAATTCAACTTTTCTTATGGATATTCTGAATCCGTCGAGTGAAGTGATCTTCAGTTCATTACCGTCTATCTCAAATAACTCACCTGTCATCAGCTTACTGCTCTCATTTGTTGATATGGAATGAATCGTCTGTCTGATCATTTCTCTGAGAGTAAACTGAGATACACTGATCCTGTTGCTTCTAATGATCTCCGGAAGAACCGGGAATTCATCTTTGTTCTTTGTAGCAAGCTTGATCTCTGATTTACCGGATCTTAATATAACCTGTTCAGCATTATTCTCAAGTACAATATCTTCAGAAGGCATCTTTCTTACGAATTCGGAGAACATCTTTGCTTCAACAAGAACCGTTCCCTCTTCGTCGATAATACCGGAAAGCATTGTTTCTATTCCCATTTCCATATCATTGGCAGTAAACTTGATCGAATCATTATATGCTTCAATAAGAATTGATTCGAGAATAGGCATGGTGGTCTTGGTTGAAACTGCTTTCATAACTATGTTGGTAGTTTTTACTAAATCTGATTTGTTACATACGATCTTCATTGCTTCATGGACTCCTTTCAGGTTTTTTCCGGCATATATATAGTATTATTATATACTGTATTCTTAGTTATAAGGGTGTTGCATACGTTTAATAAATGTCTTAAACCCTTGTAATGTAATGAAAAACAGGTGTTAATCATTGATGATTAATTATCTTCATAAGTATCTCAATATCATTCTGAAGTGATGTATCGGTCTCAAGTCTTTTCTCAATAGTATTATATCCGTGAAGAGCGGTTGTTCTGTCCCTATCGAATTTGGAAGCGATCTCTTCATATGAAGAATTGGTTATCTTTCTGCAAAGATACATGCATATCATTCTTGTATCGGCTATCTTCTTGCTTCTGTTTGCCGATGTTATCTCTTCAAGTGAGATTCCGTAATGTTCTATTACTATATTAATAATGTAATCATTCGTTATCTTAACTTTGTCATCGGTAAGAATAAAATCTTTCAGGTCTTCCATCGCAACATTGAGAGTTATATCCCTATGCTGCAGCTTGGAACGGAGTATTATCTTATTGTATGCTCCTTCAAGATCTCTGATGTTGGTTTTAATATTCTCCGCAATGAATTTGATTATATCATCATTCAACTTAATGGAACTGACGTCATTCTTATTCATAAGTATTGACAATCTTGTCTCGTAATCGGGAGAAGTGATGTCAACGGGAATACCACGTACAAATCTTGATCTGTATCTTTCATCAAGATCTTCCATCTTATTGGGATGTTTATCACTTGTCATGATGATCTGCTTACCCTGTTCGTAGAGCGTATTGAATGTGTGGAAGAATTCTTCCTGGGTAGCAACTTTACCTATAATAAACTGTATATCATCGACGATAAGTATATCAACTTCACGGTATTTCTTCTTAATTAAATTAAGAAGAGTCATATCCTGCTTAACGTTACGCATCGCATTAACGATCTCATTGGTATATTCTTCACTTGTTACATATAAAAGATTAAGCTCCGGAGAATTCTCCATAATATAATGAGCTATCGAATGTACAAGATGAGTCTTGCCAAGTCCTGCTCCACCGTATATGAACAGCGGATTAAAAGGATTATTGAGAGGAGATTCGGCAACGGCAAGCGCAGCTGCGTGAGCCATTGAATTGTTTCCTCCGACGATAAATGTATCGAATGTATATTTATCATTAAGCTCAAATGAAGAACTGTTATCCGATTTCTTCGGCTCATTTACCGATTTAGCGGAAACAGGTTCAATCTCACTCTTATTAACAAATATTATCTTTAAATGATACTTTGTTATCTCTTCTATCGATACCTGTAAAAATGTTTCATATTTATCTTTTATATAATCTTTACCGTTCTTACCTATGCTAAGATCATCCACACTGATAGTGATGGTACTCTCTTCTTCGTTGACTGATTCGGGTTTAAGGCTTAGAAGCCATGTCTCATAACCGGCCTTTGATATCTTAAACTCATTTTTAAGATAATCCAGTATGTCATTCCATCTATTGTTAATATCGTTAAACATCCGTAAACCGTCCTTTATTATATAATGCTGCACATAACGCATTATGGCTTATTAAAGAACACAATGCATCTCTTATATAATATTACAGAATGAATATTTTTTCAATAGTAAGTATTAATTACGATGATGATTACAACTTATTAAACAAAGTGAATAACACTGTTTACAGTTGATAACAACGTTAATAAGTCCGTAATGCCAAAAAAAACTTGACTTCGATAGGCTATATGCATATAATGTTTGATGACGTGTTGTCTAACCAGGGTAATTTTTTATATAAGGAGGTGTATATAATAATGAAGATGACATTTCAGCCTAAGAAAAGGTCAAGAAAGAGAGAGCATGGATTCAGAAAGAGAATGCATACTTCCAATGGTAGAAAGGTATTATCAAGAAGAAGAGCAAAAGGTAGAAAAAGATTATCTGCTTAATATATGTGTGATGTGACATAGCAGTTGTCACTGACTGGTATTCCGGGAGATGTAATATTGTTTATTCATATTAGAAATAACAGAGAGTTTCAGAATGTATATAATAACGGTAAATCCCTGGCTAATAAGTATCTTGTTATGTACGTGATGAAAAACGACTATGTAGATAATCGTATTGGTATATCAGTAAGTAAAAAAGTCGGGAATAGTGTTGTAAGGCACAGAATTATCAGATTGATCAGAGAAAGTTACAGATTGAACAGTAGTTTATTTGAGAATGGTTACGATATTGTAATTATTGCAAGAGTTTCTGCAAAAGGAAGATCATATAATGATATTTGCAGCGCTTTAATTCATTTGGGAAGAATTCATAATATTATTCGTGATTGAAATATGAAAACTATATTATTGTATCTAATAAAATTTTATAGAAGATTTATATCACCACTAAAGATTCAACCTACATGTATTTATTTTCCTACATGTTCTGAGTATGCGGCTGAAGCAATCAAAAAGTATGGCTCTTTTAAAGGGTCTTATTTGGCTGCAAAAAGATTATTGCGTTGTCATCCTTTTGCCAGAGGCGGATATGATCCGGTTCCCTGAAGGAGGATTTTTTTTAGATGGAAGTGTTTTTAACAAAATATGACGGAATGATTCTTGGTCCAATTGCTAATATATTAGGATATATTCTTGAAGCGATCTATTCTTTTTTCAGTATGATGGGAATAGACAATGTAGGATTATGTATCATATTCTTTACATTTGTCATCAATGGTTTGATATTCCCTCTTACCATGAAACAGCAGAAGTTTTCAAAGCTCAATACTTTGGTTACTCCTGAGATTCAGGCTATTCAGGCAAAATATAAGAATAAAAAAGATCAGGAATCCATGACCAAAATGAGAATGGAACAGCAGGAAGTATACAGCAAGTACGGTGTAAGTCCTACTGCCGGTTGTCTTCCTATGCTTATTACGCTTCCTATTTTCTTTGCTTTGTACAGGGTAATCTATAACGTTCCCGCATATGTTCCCCAGATCAAGGAAATATATGAAGGAATGATCAATTCAATTATGAATGCCGGTATCAGTGTATCCGATTTTGCAGATTCAATTGCTTCTTTTGTAAAAGACGGTGGCGGACATATTGCATTAAATGCAGATCTAAGTCTTGTAAATGCTCCGTCAATCAGCAGTGACAGTAATTTGATCGATACTATTGTTAAAGGTTTTTCGAATCACTCATTTGATTCGGCTACTTCCAGTTATCTTGTTGATATTTTCAGTCAGTTTAAAGCAGATCACTGGGATGCATTTAAACAGCTGGCTATATTCAAGAACCATTCTGATGTTGTTGGCAATATCAATTCTTCTTATGATGATTTAAAGGGCATATACAGTTTCCTTGGAATGAATATTATGGAAAGCCCTTCATTTACCGATCTGACAATATCCATTCCTATCCTTGCGGTTGTTACTCAGTTCATCAGTAATAGGATTATGATGAGTAATAACAAAAAGAACAATTCCGGCAGGGGTAACGAGAATGATACTGCTACGAATTCAATGAACATGATGAACAATATCATGCCGTTCATGTCAGGTTTCTTCTGTTTCATGTTCCCTATAGGTGTTGGTCTCTATTGGGTAGCAGGTAGTTTGTTCAGAATAATCCAGGGTATATTCATTAATATGTACTTTAATAAAGTAGGTATTGATGCTCTTGCAGCAAAGAATATCGAGAAGAAGAGAAAGAAGCTCGAAAAGAAAGGAATCACTACTGATTCAACTAAAATGAAGGAACTGGCTACAACAAGAACCAGTTCTATAAAATCAAATTCACGTATTAACACATCATCATCGTCCGCTAAGAACAAGTCTTCCAGACAGGATTTGTATATCAATAAGGATATTAAGAACGGAAGCATAGCAGATTATGCCAATATGTTGAACAGAGATTATTTTGAAGGTAATGATGATTCTGCAGATGTTAATGAAAATTTCGATGCAGATAAGGACAATGATGCTGTCGATAATGATAAGGAGGTTTAAATGTAATGAATGATTGGGTTGAATTTACAGGAAAAACAGTAAATGACGCTATTACAGAAGCAACAATAGCTCTTAATACAACCAGCGATAAGATAGAATATGAAGTTATAGAGAAGGAATCAAACGGAATTCTTAATATTTTCGGTAAAAAAGATGCTAAGATCCGTGCAAGATATAAGAATACGATCGTTGATAATGCTTATACATTTCTTAATGAAGTATTCAACGCAATGAAAATCGAATCAGAGATAGATATTGATTATAATGAAGAGAACCAGAGCATGAATATCAATCTTAACGGAAGTGAGATGGGTATTCTTATCGGTAAGAGAGGTCAGACTCTTGATTCTCTCCAGTATCTTACAAGTCTCGTAGTTAATAAAGAATCAAAAGGTTATGTTAAGGTTAAGATCGATACAGAGAATTATCGTGAGAGAAGAAGAGAGACTCTTGAAAACCTTGCAAAGAACATTGCTCATAAAGTTAAAAAGACAAGAACAAGCGTTGTCCTTGAGCCTATGAATCCTTATGAGAGAAGAATTATCCATTCTGCTCTTCAGGGTGATAAATATGTTGATACTCACAGTGAAGGTGATGAGCCTTATCGTAAAGTAGTGGTTACTCTTAAAAAAGGTCTTGAAGATACCGGTTATCAGGGTGGCTACAAAAAACGTAATTACAACAGAAATGGACGTGGCGGACATTATAATAACAGGCGTCCCGGTAACAGAAGATATAATAATACACCAGATGAAAATTCAGTTGCTGTTGAATCTGCTGACAGCGCAGAGTAAGTATAATTCAGCACAAATTGTTTAGTTACAAATTATGTAAATTATGCCCCGTGGCTTTGCTGCGGGGTATTTGAATAATTATTATTTTACTGAAAGGAGTCCGTTATGATATCAGATTCTGATACAATTACCGCTATATCAACTTCTATGGGCAATTCAGGTATTAATATTATTAGAATAAGTGGTATTGACTCCTTTTCGGTGATTGAAAAGATATTCAGAAAAGGAAAGTCTGCTGCTCATTTTTCATGTGATAAAGTAAGTTCCCATACTATACATTACGGATATATATATGATGGTGAATTGTGTATAGATGAAGTTCTGGTTTCCGTATTCGTAGGGCCGGCTTCTTTCACGGCTGAGAATACGATCGAGATCAATTGCCATGGTGGATCATATGTAGCAAAAAGAATTCTTGATGTTGTAATAAATAACGGAGCAAGACTTGCACTTCCGGGTGAATTCTCCAAGAGAGCATTCCTTAACGGAAGGATCGATCTGACACAGGCAGAAGCTGTGATGGATATTATAAGTTCTGATAATGAACTTGCATTATCTGCATCAGTAAAGCAGATTAAAGGCGATACAAGATCATTTATCACTGATCTGAGAGATAAGTTATTGTCTGTAATCGCTTATATTGAAGCGGCACTCGATGATCCGGAACATTATTCATTCGATGATGATTTCTATGAATCTACCGCAAATGTTATGAATGGTATTATTAATGATATAAGAAATATCATTGATAAGAGCCGTAACGGATTAATTATTAAATCAGGAATTAACACTGTTATTGTAGGAAAACCTAATGTTGGTAAGTCATCACTTATGAATTATATATTGAATGATGACAAAGCTATTGTTACAGACATTCCCGGAACTACAAGAGATGTTATCGAATATATGGTAAACCTTGATAATATTACTCTTAATCTTACCGATACTGCCGGAATTCATAATACTAATGATATTATTGAGAATCTTGGAATTGATAAGAGCAGACAATATATTGAAAATGCCGATCTGGTGTTATGCGTGTTCGATAACTCTTCTCCTCATACAGATGAGGATTCGGATATATATGATCTTGTAAAAGATAAAACTCACATATGTATATTTAATAAGAGTGATCTTGAGTCCTGTGACGATGAGTTTTATTCCGAATTAATGAGATCTTCAAAATATGTTGTATTGTCTGCAAAATGTAAGACAGGATATGATGATCTTATATCGCTCATTAAAGAATTGTTCTATATTAATGAGATTGATATGAATAATGAAATATGTATTACTAATATACGTCATGTGGAATTATTTAAAAATGCTCTCACTTCACTTGATAATGTTATATCAAATCTTAATGACATGGTGTCAGAAGATCTGTTAACTATTGATATGCTTGATGCATATAATTACCTTGGTGAGATAATCGGTGAAACTGTCGATGATGATGTAGTTGAAAAGATATTCAAAGATTTTTGTATGGGAAAATAAAAGAGGTAATCATATTGGATAAGAAAGTAAATGGTATTGAAGAATATTATGATGTTGTAGTAGTTGGTGCAGGTCATGCCGGATGTGAAGCTGCGCTTGCATCGTCAAGACTCGGATGTAAAACAATAATATTTACTGTCAGTGTCGACAGTATTGCAATGATGCCTTGTAATCCTAATATAGGTGGTTCTTCAAAAGGACATCTTGTAAGAGAGATTGATGCTTTAGGCGGTGAGATGGGTAAGAATATCGACAGATCATTTATTCAGTCGAAGATGCTTAACCGTTCAAAAGGTCCTGCAGTTCATTCATTAAGAGCGCAGGCAGATAAGAAAGATTACACATCCAATATGAGAAAGGTACTTGAGAATACCGATAATCTTACTATCAAACAGGGTGAAGTTGCACAATTGATCGTTGATGATTCTTATAATAAAATAATAAAAGGTGTTATCACTTCTTCAAGTGCAACATATTATGCTAAGGCGGTAATTCTTTGTACCGGAGTATATCTGAAAGCAAAATGCATATATGGTGATGTTGTAAATTATACAGGACCGAATGGTCTTGCTGCAGCTGATCTTTTATCAGCTTCTTTAATAGATAACGGTATTGAGATAAGAAGATTCAAGACCGGTACTCCCGCAAGAGCAGATAAAAGAACTATTGATTTTTCAAAAATGGAAGAACAAAAAGGTGATGAAGATATTACCCCATTTTCTTTCTGTAATACAAAGGAAGATATTGATCGAGAACAGATATCATGTTGGCTTACATATACAGGTGACAAGACTCATGAGATAATAAGAAATAATATTGACAGATCTCCTTTGTATTCAGGTGTAATTGAAGGAACCGGTCCAAGATATTGTCCTTCTATAGAAGATAAAGTAATGAGATTTGCTGATAAGAACAGACATCAGGTATTCATAGAACCTGAAGGAGAATACACCAATGAAATGTATATTGGCGGTATGTCAACTTCTCTTCCTGAGGACGTTCAATATGCTATGTACCGCTCTGTTCCCGGACTTGAAAATGTTAATATTGTTCGTAACGGATATGCTATTGAATACGATTGTATTAATCCTCTTCAATTAAAATCTTCTCTGGAATTAAAGAATATATCCGGATTGTTCTGTGCCGGTCAGATTAACGGCAGTTCAGGTTATGAAGAAGCAGCTGCCCAGGGAATAATTGCCGGTATTAATTCCGTTAGATATATTCGTAATGAAGAACCCGTTATAATTGACAGATCACAGGGTTATATTGGTGTTCTTATTGATGATCTTGTTACTAAAGGGACTAATGAACCTTATCGTATGATGACATCTCGTGCTGAATACAGATTGACACTCAGACAGGATAATGCTGATTACAGACTTACACCAATTGGTCATGAAGTAGGTCTTATATCTGATGAACGATATGATACATTTCTTAATAAGATGGATCTGATCAACAAAGAGATTGAAAGAGTAAAACATACTATTATTGGTGCATCTTCAGAAATTAATTCATTTCTTGAAAAATATAACAGTTCAACTCTTGTTTCCGGAGTAAGTCTTGCAGAACTGATCAGAAGACCGGAACTTGACTATGACAAATTAGGTCCTGTAGATAATAATCGAAATACTCTTCCTGTTGATGTTACAGAACAGGTTAATAATTATATCAAGTATCAGGGTTATATTGAAAAGCAAAACAGACAGATTGAACAATATAAAAAATTAGAAAAGAAAATTATTCCTGATGATATAGATTACGATCAGGTCGGTAGTCTTAGACTTGAAGCAATCCAAAAATTGAAAATGGTTCGTCCAAGATCGATAGGACAAGCTTCGAGAATATCAGGTGTATCACCTGCCGATATATCTGTATTGTTAATTTATTTAAAAACTCTGTAGGAATTAGTCATAATTGTTAAAATCAGTTTGATTGTTAAGAGGTTGTTCTCATAAAAGAATATATTATTTTGAGTTGTAATAAAACATGAAGTGTGTAATGATTGCAGGTACAATTGTCGAGAAGATATTTAAATTTATCTTACTGATATGAAAGGAGATCAATGAAAGATTATCTTATAGAACAATTTATGAAAATTCATATTAATCTTAATGATAAAAAAGTTAATCAGTTTATTGATTATTATAAGTTATTGATCGAGTGGAATTCCAAGATCAATCTTACTTCTATTACTGATTTTAAAGAAGTTGTAATAAAACATTTTATCGACAGTCTTTCAATTGTAAATATAATAGATCTTAATGGAGAATATTCACTGGTTGATGTTGGTACCGGTGCAGGATTTCCCGGAATTCCTCTTAAGATAGTATATCCTTCGTTGAAAGTAGTACTTATAGATTCTCTTGATAAAAGAATAAAATTCCTTAATACTGTAATTGATTCTCTCGGATTAAAAGATATAAAAGCAATTCATACTCGTGCTGAAGATTTTGGTAATAGTAAATATCGTGAATCATTTGATATAAGTGTTACCCGTGCTGTAGCTAATCTTGCTGTTATATCTGAATATTGTCTTCCTCTTGTTAATATTGGAGGATATTTTATACCATATAAAAGTGGTAATATAAAAGAAGAATTATATGATTCAGAGATCGCTATTGAAGAACTTGGCGGAAGTGTTGATGACGTATGTATGTTTAATCTTCCGGATACTGATATTGAAAGAAGTTTGATCAAGATATTCAAAGATGATAATACACCAAAGAAGTACCCAAGGAGAAATGGAGTTCCATTGAAGAAACCTTTGAGGTAATTTGAATTGATGTTTATGGAAATGTTTCACGTGAAACATTATTATAATTAATTAGATATTATTACATGTAAAATATTAGAGATGTTTGAAAATGTGGATAAGAATTTTTGAATATATAAAATATGAACACTTAATGTAAGTTTGTTGAAGTATATTTAATGTTTCACGTGAAACATTGCACTGATTAATTAAATATATCTTAACATACTTATAATTGTAAAATGCAGAAAATAATTGTATGAATTGAAACGATTACACATGAACAAATATCTGAGCAAATGAAAGTGGAATTCAATATTAATGTTTCACGTGAAACATTGATTTGAATATAAAAATAAAATATATAAACAATTAAAGTATAATACTCTATGGAACAATAAATACAAAGATGTTATAATAGAAAAATGTTCTGACGTGATGGTAGTCACGTTATTAGAAGGAAAGGAAGTAAAAATGAGCAAAATAATAGCAATTGCAAATCAAAAAGGTGGAGTAGGTAAATCCACGACATCAATTAATCTCTCTTCATGTCTTGCCGAAAAAGGCAAAAAGGTATTAGTAATAGACATCGATCCACAGGGAAATACTTCAAGCGGACTTGGAATAGATAAGAACAGATTGGAAAACAGTATATATGACGTATTGATTGATGAAGAAGAAATTACAAATTGCATACATAAAGATGTGTATGAGAATCTTGATGTTCTTCCGGCAAATGTTAATCTGTCAGGTGCAGAGATAGAACTAATCGATCTGGATGACAGGAGTTATGTTCTTAAGAATAAGATAGATAAAGTCAGAGATGATTATGATTATATAATTATCGATTGTCCACCTTCATTAAGTATTCTTACAGTTAATTCTCTTACTGCAGCTGATTCTGTTCTTGTTCCGATTCAATGTGAATACTATGCACTTGAAGGAATCAGTCAGCTGATCAAGACAATTAATCTGATTAAGAAGAAACTTAATCCGGAGCTTGAGATGGAAGGAGTCGTATTCACAATGTATGATTCAAGAACCAATCTTTCAGCTCAGGTAATAGATAATGTAAAAGAAAACTTATCCGGATATATATATGAAACTGTAATCCCAAGAAATGTCAGACTTGCAGAGGCACCAAGTCACGGATTACCGATCAATTACTATGATTCAAAATCTGCGGGAGCAGTAGGATACAGAAAGCTTGCGGATGAATTGATCACTCATAGTTGACAGTAAAGCAACAGAATTCTATACGGCACCAACTTGCCAATCATCAACCCGCCAAGTATAAACCACAGGCATTTTTCGTGCTTGCACGAGCCGAGCGGGCATATGGAGGATGATAGTGCGAAATGTTCACAGATGAGTAAATATAGCAGAATTAGGTTCTGTCCAACTTATTTTATGTATAACAAATTATTAAGACTGAGTAGAATAAATTGATAAATGATAGGAGAGAAAAAAATGGCACCAAAAAAAGGATTAGGAAGAGGAATGGGTGTTAATGCTTTGATAGATACAGAAGATATCGAACCGAAGTCTACAAAAGGGAAAAAGACGACGGAAGATAAAACAGTCAAAGAAGGCATATTAACATTAGATATATCAAAGATAGAGCCAAATAAGAAACAGCCCAGGAAACAATTCGATGAAGACAGATTGCAGGAATTATCCGAGTCAATAAAATTGCATGGAATAGTTGAACCATTGGTAGTAGTAAAAAGATCGAAATACTATGAAATAGTTGCCGGTGAAAGACGTTGGAGAGCGGCAATGAAAGCAGGTTTAAAAGAAGTACCTGTTGTAATAAAAGAATATACAGATCAGCAGATAGTTGAGATCGCTCTTATAGAAAATATACAGCGTGAGGATCTTAATCCTATCGAAGAAGCAAAAGCATATGAACAGCTGATCAAGGAATATAATCTCAAGCAGGACGATGTTGCCGAAAAGGTCAGCAAGAGTAGAGCTGCCATAACTAATTCACTGAGATTATTAAAACTGAATGAAAGAGTTCAGGAAATGGTAATTGATGAATGCATATCAAGCGGTCATGCAAGGGCATTACTGGCGATTGAAGACGGTGATGAACAATATGAGATCGCGATGCAGATATTTGATTCAAAACTCAGTGTTAGAGAGACCGAAAAACTTGTCAAAAAACTGAACAAAAAAGATACACCTCCAAAGAAGAAAGAAGTACTGACCAATAATGAGATATATGCTGGACTTGAAGAAAAACTAAAGAACTGCATGGGAACAAAAGTAGTGATCAACAGAAAAAACAATTCAAAAGGAAAGATAGAAATAGAGTATTATTCTGAAGAAGAACTTGACAGGATAATTAATGTAATAACTAAATAATTAATAAATCTAACGAATATTATGGAGGATCAAAATGAACTTAAGTGATATAACATTAGGCGAATTTAATTTGTCAGATATACTTATTCTAACTGCTTTATTACTATTAATAATAATACTGATCATGGAGATCACAACAAAAGTAAAAGTAAAGAAAATGAAAGAGAATTACGATGTATTCCTTTCGGGAAAAGATGCAAAATCTCTTGAAGAAATACTGATCAAAAAATTCAAATTGCTTGAATTGTTGGATGAATCGGTAAAAGATATCTACACCCAGATAAAAGGAATAGACAGGAATCTCCTTCTGACTTTCCAAAAAATGGGATTAGTAAAATATGATGCTTTCAATGAAAAAAGCGGTCAGATGAGTTTTGTGCTTGTTCTGTTAACTAAAGAAAATAACGGAATCATGATGAATTGTATGCATAATTACAAGGACGGCTGTTACACCTATGTTAAGAGAATAGAAAAGGGTGTATCAAGAATAGAATTGTCAGACGAAGAAAAAGAAGCTCTTGACCAGGCAATGGGAGTTAGAGAGCTCGATTAATAAGGAAGATAGGACGCCCTGCGGCTTTGTCGCGGGGCGCTTTTACTTTATAGGAAATTGTGACATATTTCCTATGAAATTAAAAAGCGCTCCGCTACGTTCCGTGCTAAATGCATGTCCCCCGGACATGCAGCACCGATGCGGAGAGTTTCGCAAGCGAAACTCTTTGAATGAAAAAAGCCCCGGAACCGATAATCAATCAATCCCGAGACAATCATACACCTTCAGGGGCTCGAACCCTGGACACCCTGATTAAGAGTCAGGTGCTCTTCCAACTGAGCTAAAGGTGCAAACACAGTATTCAATTGCTGAACACAAGTGATATTATATAACGTGATATAGATTTATGCAAGTGAAAAATTCTAAATATAGTATAAATTAATATAAAAACAAAATAGTATCATCTCTCTATTATCATCTCACAGATCGGTACTCCCTGCGATGAGAAGCGCTCTTCATATTCTGTCATGATATTGCCGGCGTTAAGTTCGGAAGAATGCAGATCATACGTTTTAGCAACAATATTCCAACCTGACTCATTTGCCTGTTCAAGAGAAAAATCGAACAGATCTCTGTTATCTGTCTTGAATATGATCTGACCGTTCTTAGAAAGAATGGGATCATAGCGCTTTAAGAACTGGGATGAAGTAAGTCTTCTCTTGGCATGGCGGTCCTTTGGCCATGGGTCGGAAAAATTAAGATATATTCTGTTTACTTCTCCTTCATCGAATATATCCGAGATGTGTTCGGCGTCAAATCTAATGAATAACAGGTTTTCCGGATAGAGAAGCTCGGCTTTTTGAAGTGCTCTTATAAGAACACTTGAAAACTTCTCGATTCCGACATAGCATATATCAGGATTGAGGGCGGCAAGATCGTGAATGAATCTTCCTTTCCCGCATCCGATCTCGATATGAAGTTCGGAATCGTCGGATTTTTTAAAACTGCTTCTCCATATACCTTTAAGCGATTCTGGTTCGTTAACTGCATAATCACATTCTTTGATATAATCCCTTGATCCGGGAACATTTCTTAATCTCATAATATTCTTTCAGACTGTCCGTCTGCCTCCGAAAAACAGTATAATTATATTAAAAATAAAAATCAACCTATTGAACGAAAAAAAAAAATCTTGTATACTATAAGGGAGTATGAGAAATTATCAGGATTGGAGACAGTAATGAAAGTGCAAACCGGGAAAATATTAAAAAGAATATTAATACCAGTTATGGTATTGGTAATGATACTTTGCAGTACTTCGGAATTATCGCAGGCTGCGAAATCAAAGAAATGGCCGAAAGGTCCTTCAAAAAGCAGCATAACAGCAGAATCGGCGATAGTTATGGAACTTAATACCGGAACAATATTATATGAAAAGAATATTCATGATAAACACTATCCGGCAAGTATTACCAAGATCCTTACTACATTGTTATGTCTTGAGAATTCTGATCTATCGGAAACCGTAACATTTTCATCCAAAGCTGTCAACAGTATAGAATACGGTAGTTCCAATATATCGATCGTTGCTAATGAGCAGATCCGGATGGAGGATTGTCTGTACGGTATCATGCTTATGTCGGCAAATGAAGCATGTAACGGAGTTGCTGAGCATATCGGCGGAAGCATTGAGGGATTCGTTGATATGATGAATGAAAAAGCTAAGTCTCTCGGTTGTAAAGACACACATTTTGCCAATCCGAACGGATTATTTCTTGAGGATCATTACACTTCTGCATATGACATGGGACTGATCGCAACAGCAGCCATGAAAAACAGCATGTTCAGAAAAATAACAGGAACGAAGACATACACAATGCCGAAGACTAACCTGAAGGATGAAAGGCATTTATATAACAAACATAATATGTTGTACCCGATCACTTACCCGAGATACGGATACGAATATTGCATCGGCGGCAAAACGGGTTATACGGACAGGGCAAGATGGACTCTCGTTACATTTGCAAAGAAGGATGATCTTGAACTTGTATGCGTAGTAATGAAAACGGCCGGTCCGCCTAAAGTAGAACCGAATGAATATACCGATACTATCTCACTCATGAATTATGCGATCGAGAATTATGAAAAACATAAGTTAAATATAGATTTAACTTCAGGAAATGAAGAAGGACAGTATTCACTGTTCACAAGGTATAATAAGATATTTGACAGTGATAATTCACCGTTATATGTTAAGGAAAATGCGGGTGTTGTTCTGCCTAAGGGCGTAGACATCAGTGAGGCCGAGAAGAATATTGAATATTATGACGAAAAGGTTGAGACAGACGAAGGAACCGCTATCGGCAGAATAACGTACACTTATGATGGAAAAGAAGCCGGTGTCGCTGATATATTATACGATTCGACAAGAATGGAAGGAACTAATCTGAATGAAGATATCAGCAGAATACTTGACCGTGCGGAGATTGAAAATAAAGAAGAGCCTACGCCGGTTGTCGATAATAACGCCGGTGAGGTAAAAGAGCAGGAAGAAGCAGATCCGGCAGAGAAAACAGAGGCAGAGAGCAAAGCAGAGGATGAAAAGAAAGAAGAAGGTAGCGGATCATTTCTTGATAATCTGAAAAGCATGGGAGTGATTATTGTAATAGTCGTGGTGCTGGTACTTGCCATGATCGGTCTGTTAATATACAGATATATAGTTAAGACAAGGCTCCAGAAAAAGCGCTACGGAAACAGCTGGAAGTATTACAATAAAAAGAACAAGAACTGGTACAAGAGATATTAAGGGTATAAGGGTATATAACGGGGTGGAGTTTTATGAAACTGAATAAGAGATTTGCATTGGCTGTTATAAGCATAATTACGACGATCATCGCCGGTTATGCGATTCCTGCGCATGTTGATTCTGCATCAAAGGAGCTTAAGATAGAATGGTTCGATGTTGGCGCGGGAGACAGTATGTTCATTAAGCTTCCAAACAAAAAGACTGTTCTTATAGATGCGGGTACGACCTCAAAAGGCAGTATTGTTGTGGGAAAATTAAAGGACAACAAGATTGATACAATAGATTATTGTATATCGACTCATCCGGATATGGATCATTGCGGCGGACTGGCAGAAGTATTTACACAGATGAACGTAAAAAACTTCTATTATCCCGATGATACCGAATATGATACGCAGATTGCGGGAAAAGTGATGGATCTTGCAAAAGAGGAACGCGGATGTAATATCATATCTCCCGGGCAGGGAACTGTGATCAAGGGCGGAGACGGTGCAAAGCTTGAATTCGTACAGAATGACGAGGATTATACGAGTGATAACGAGGACAGCCTTGCATTATTGATAGAATATGGTGATCTGAGGGTTCTTACCTGCGGGGACAATGAAAAAGGATCCGAAGAAATGATAAAGCAATGCAATGTGGATGTATTGCAATTGCCGCATCACGGCAGTAAATATGCGATTTCGTACGATTTCATAAAAAGATTTGATCCGGAATATGTAGTTGTATCCACCGATGGAAAAAAATACGGTCATCCCGATGACGAAGTATTCAATATATGTAAAAAATATGATAAAAGTATACAAGTATACAGAACCGACAGGATCGGTGATATCAAATTAATAGCAACAAAAAAATCATGGAAGTTCAGGAAAAAAGGTGTAATTGTAGGCGAAGCAGCCGGACACGGTAAATCCGGGGGCAGCGGATCAGGTAACAGCAATTCCGGCAGTAACGGATCTGCAGGGACTTCAGCAAGGACAACCAATAATTCCGGCAGCAAAAAGGCGAAGGTCGTTTATATCACAAAAACCGGAAAAAAATATCACAGCAAAAAGACCTGCAGGGGACTTAATAATGCAAAAGCTATATATAAAGTCAAAATAAAAGATGTAGGAAACAGGGATAAGTGCAAGATATGCTGGTAAATATTATGCATCACCTTCATGGAGGGACATACATGAGATACATAAAAAGACTGATGACGGCAATACTGATAACAGCTTTGTTATTTTCAATAATACCTGATGGAAGGACGGCAGAAGCTCTGTCAAAACCATCATTATCAAAAAAGACGATTCATATTAAAGAAAAATCGAAAAAAAAGATCAAAGTAAACAGTCCTGTTAAAGGAACGATAAAAGCTACTTCGCTCAATCCATCATTTGCTTCGGTGCTAAAGCAGAAAAAGACAGTGAAAAAAGGAAAGCCCGCATCATTTACGGTTAAAGGAAAAAGCAGGGGATATGCGATCATTACCGTGAATGTCAAACTTAAAAAGGCAATCGGAAAGAAAAAGAAATTCAGTCTGAGACTGAATGTATATATAGATGCGAAGCCGACGGCGACGCCCCGAGTCATAAGGACAGCAAGTCCGACACCGAAGGCAACAAAAAAACCTACGGCAACACCGAAACCTACACAAAAAGCTACGCCAAAGGTAACAGCAACTCCGAAAGTTACGGCAAAACCAACCGCAATTCCGACAATGACACCGACTCCGGTGCCGACACCGAACTCACCGACAGCGACACCCGACCCATATAATTACACCGTTACATTCACTTCGGGAGTCGAAGGAGATAAGGATGTTACGGGAATGCCGCAGCCGGCAGTAGTCAAGGTTCCAAAGGACGGGGACTGCAAGCTTATACTTCCTGCGGCTCCGAGCAGAGAAGGTTTCAGTTTTGATTCATGGATATATAAGAATGATTACCGAAAGAGTCCCGGTGCGGAAGTAGTGATCGATGCCGATATGACGATCCGGGCGTACTGGCAGAGAAAAACCGGTCCGATAATCGATTATCTTCCGGGAGAAGCGGGATATGAGAATATAAGGGGACTTCCGAGCGGAAAGATGATCGATGGAAGCAGTTACACTCTGTCAACCAATGTGCCTTCCTGGGAAGGACATGTGTTCTCAGGCTGGGTGGTTCAAGGGTATAATGAACCGATATATCAGCCGGGTACAACGATCAACGGAATATATTCCTCGGTGAACTTTGTGGCAGTATGGGACACGGTGGGGACATCGTCTGAAAGCTCAGGCACGTCGCATATGCCGGAAGAGACTGAAGTGTATAACAATATAATAGCCATGAAGGCTGAATATCCTGAGGGCTCGGAATTCCCGGCCGACTGCGAATACGTGTGGAAAGGCGGATTCTCGAATAATTTTGGGATGAGAACATATGGTGGCGCCGCATTTGCTGCGATCTTGAGTGATGCGGGATTCGGAAAGACTAAGAACATCAACTCGATCGCTTTTGGTACATCCACTCATAATTACAGAGTCGGTGATTACATAGATTGGAGTAATAACGATTTACAAGCGATCATACTTGATGTTGATGAAGATTATTACACCGTCGCGGAAGCAAATGACGGAATAGTTCACTGGAACACAAAACTTCCAAGGTCAACATATATCGGACATATTGAATCAAGATGGTAAAATATCAGGTACATAATCATTCCCTTTAGAACGTGCACGGATAGGAAAGAATAGAAAATGGGGAAAGCATAATAAATGATAACAGGTAACCGGGGTGCCAAACGGTTACTACAAACAAAAAGAAAGGAAATGATGAGATTGGAAGCAAAAACAATGTTTGGGAAAAAAATGATCGTTGGTTTCTTATTCACGGGTTTACTGCTTATATCCGGATTATTCTTAAAAGGCAACACGGTATCCGCTGAATTATCGGAGCCGATATATCAAAGCCAGGAAAAACCGTATTATATTATGGTTAAAGTTGTCGAGACACAGGGATCAAGATACAGTTGTGATAACAGCGACGGATATATTGTTATTCCCACTGTAAAACAGGACGGTACTGCCGGTGAAACATGGTGGGCCAAGGTAAATGAAGGTGAATGGGATGAAGGGAACGGTGTATTTAATTATTACTTTAAGTCAAACGGATGTACTAAGGATGAAACAACCTGCAAAAATAATAATTCGCGTATCAACGGATTCCCGACAGAGATAAGACTGGTACGTGAGAACAGTCTTAATTGTACTGATTATATCAAAAATGATAACTATACTTATACGTCATATTACAGGTTTGAAATATATGTATCGGGACAAGGAGGATCTTATGAAAAAGTCGGAACATGGTCAGAAGAAACAATGATACATGGTAGTTGGAGTGACAAAAAAACGGTAGACTTAAATTATTACAGACCAAAGCCGGCCAATGTATATGGGTTAGATGAAAACTATACTCTTAATATACCAAGAACCGATCAGAGTGCATTTGAATATGATTACACGTGCAGAATATATGATCAGTACAGGGCAAGGTGGTACAATGATAAAGACAGCGCACTTAAGTATAATATAAATGTTACGAATTCAGGTGTCACTGTAGATAATAACGGCACACTGACAGTGACCAATGATGCAGCGCAGTATTTCGGAGAAGCGAATCCTCCGACTTCAAGAGATATTAAGTTATTTGCTTATATAGACGGCAGTTCTGCAAATAATTACCGTACCGGCAGAGAACTGACACTTATTTATCCAAAGTATACGATTAATTATTATAATTATGACGGATCACTGCTAAGCGGTCCATATTATGAATACCAATGGAAATCGACAGACAGGCTGAATCACAATGTTGCTACTCCTACAAAACCGACAGATAACAATTATCATTACACTTTTGACGGATGGGAAATGAGACCGAGAGACAGTCTGATTACAAGAGATGCTAATTTTTACGCTACTTACTACGGAACGGCTCATAGCTGGGTAGATTCGACAACGTTGCCCGCTACCTGTACTACGACGGGAAAGAAGACGAGAGAATGCTCAGTCTGCCATCTTATACTCCGTGATCAGGAGATTCCGGCTCTCGGACATGACTGGGATCAGACACCGTATTACAGTTGGACAAGCAATCTTCAAACTGTGACAATTACCAAATATTGTAAAAGAACTGAATCTCATCAGGACAACAAGAGAGAATCATCGGGACTTGTGACTCCAAATGCAAAGACAGGTCTTGTATACAATCATAATCCTCAGGCACTTATCAGTGCCGGATCGATCAAATACGGCACGCTTGAGTACGCGCTCGGAAGTAGCAGTGCAGCTCCGCAGACCGGATGGAGCACTTCGGTTCCTACGGGAACAGAAGCCGGTGATTATTACGTATGGTACAGAGTAAAGGGGGACGCCACTCACCGTCAGAGCAGTGCATTATGTGTAAGTGTTAATATCGCAAATACCATAATAACTACCGTTCGTATGTATGACAATGACGGTAATCAGATCAATGCCGATATTACGGGAACGAGAGAAGATAATCCGGGAACTTCGGTAACTCTCGTTGCACCACCGGTAGCCGGATATGATTTCGTGGGATGGTACAGATACAGCAATGTTGCACCGTATAATAACGGAGTTGTATTATGCCGCACCAACAGGTATACATTTACAGCGACAACCGATACGGATTATTCGGCTGTATACAGAGCTCATGCGAGGGTGAGTGTTACTATAGAAGGTGGATTGGACTATACTGTCAATGGTGCAGCAAAATCCGAAAGCGTAACCGAAAATTATACGCTTGGTACCAATATTACTGTAGTATCAAATGATGATAACTTCGCATACTGGGCTAACAGCTACGGAATGGTACTCAGCCGTTCAAGAAGCTATACGTTCACTGTTACATCAGCTGATACGATAAGTGCCGTGTTCAATACGGTCGATAATGATACGGTAACTCTTGTATTCGAATCGTCTTACGGTCAGGTAATGTCAAGACTTACTCTTGACAGATCAGCAGTAACTGCCGATTGTCCTTCACTTCCTTATTCCAACGGTTATATCGGACAGGGTTGGGATCTTAACGGAGACGGTGCGTATAATGCAGTAACCGATACTGTTGCGGCAGCAGTCGCAAGAGCTCTTGCCACAGAAGATAAGACTGCGGTTATCAAGCCGGTGTATACATTAAAAGAGACAACCTATACGGTAAATGTTACATCAGGTACGATCACAAAAGGAACACCTGACGGTGAAGGAAAGTTCAGACAGAACAATATCGTTACCGTTACTGCGGATGCTCCTTCAGCAGGAATGAAATTCAGTCACTGGAAAGATGATTCAAATGATAAGATACTCGGTTACAACACAAATTACAGTTTTTATGTTGAAAAGGATATAAGTATTACGGCAGTTTATGTTGATGATGCTTCTGAAGTTCTGGCAGAAGGTTCAACAGAGATCATTAACATGTCTAAGGATGAGGATAATCATAAGTTGATATTTGTATCCATGAGTACCGTTCCGGAAGGATGCAGGATCATCAAGGCCGGCGTTATCGCAACAAACAATTACACCGTAGGACATAACAATTCATATTTCAATGAGAATACTGCCACTTATGCAGTTGGAAATGCCTGGTCGGGAACAGCATACAGATATACATTCACAAAGGGCAATGTAAATGCCGGAGAAACATGGTATGTAAAAGCATATCTCAGATATCTTGATGCCGACGGTAATATGCATACAATGTACGGAGATGTGGTAACCCAGACATTCTAAAGCAGTACGTAATCAATAAATTATCCGTCACATTCACATGACTGCTTATGCACATGTTGTATTACTAACAATTGTCTATGCCTGTGACACGGAGATTTCCGGTGGCCGTGCATAGACAAATAAAGGATGTTTAACAAATACATGAATATGAAAGGAATCAGGTTCAAAATGAAAGAGCAATACCAAGAGATGGAGATAGAAATAATTGAATTTGAGGTTGAAGATGTAATAACAACTTCAAACGATGATCCGATACCGACACCGGAAGTGGGTAACGGTGGAGGAGATTATTAAGAATCATTATAAATATCTCAACAGGGAGGCAGAGGTGATCCTGCCTCCCATACTATTCTGTAGCACTAACCCGGCAAGCGTGTGTCGTCCCCTAACGAACACACATTTGCCGGGAGGGGAACATGGAGCACGGTAGTGCGGAATGTTCGAAGGTGTGAAAATAATCTCATACATCATTAAAGGAAAAAATACAAGGTGATTATATGGTAAAATATGGTAAAACAATAATTGTTGCTTTTATATTATTCCTGCTTGCGTCCGCAACCGTGCTTGCAGCAGAGGATAATACAAAATACTCATTCGGACATTTTTATTATCATTCACATGATGGTTATGTCTCAATATGCGGTTATCTTGGAAGAGAAACTGATATTGAGATACCTTCAGGAATATCAGGAAAACCGGTATCGGAAGTAGAAAGCAATTCATTTGCCGGCTGTAATTCCATTCAGACGATTACCGTACCGGATACGGTTGTGGTGGTTCACGATGATTCATTTACCGGCGCGTCGTCGTTAAAGAAGATCATCAGTCATACCGTTGGCATTACGATAAATGCTGACAAAGATGTGACAGTTGAATATCCGGATGATGCTTCTGCTGAAAATAAAAAAGATGATTCCGGCAAGAATGACACTGAGGGTAAGAAAGAAGATTCCGGTAATAACGGTTCCGGAGGCAAGAAAGATGCTTCCGGTAATAACAGTTCCGGAGGCAAGAAAGATGCTTCCGGTAATAACAGTTCCGGAGGCAAGAAAGATGCTTCCGGTATTAACAGTTCCGGAGGTAAGAAAGATACTTCCGGTGCTAACGATTCGAAGGGTGACAGCTCCCAATCTGCCGGCAATGCCAATACTCTCGGGGATTCCGGATACGAGGAAAACGGAAAAGGAACCGATTCAGGAAAGACAGGTGCCGGAAGTTTGGAAGACGGAAGTTCGAATACAGGAAAGACAGGAGCCGGAAGTTCGGAAGATGGAAGTTCTGAAGGCAGAAGTTTTGAAGGAGAAAACCCGGGAGCGGAAGACTCAGACAGTGTAAACGCAGCCTACGAAGGTTCTGTGGATGAAAGCACCGATCATAATTACGTTATATATGTTGTGATCGTAATTGTTATATTAGCGATAGGTGTGGTTCTGTATCTTACAATCTTACGCAGAAGAAAGAAGGCTTGATATGCTTATCAGACTTGCTGATCGGATCATCTGCGCAGATACGTTGTATCCTTATATCGAAGACTATTGCAGGGATTATGCAGTAAATGAACAGGAAGCGGAAAATGAACCCGATATCAGTATTACAATAACACCGAAAGATATCGAATGTGAAAGAGAAAGATTCGCAAAAGAAGATATGGCTGCGGGTAATCCCGTCAGACAATTTTCGGGCGAGTACCTTGAAACGCTGGCCGTATATCGTAAGATCGCGGAAAGAATGCCGGATCATGATACATTTTTATTTCACGGGTCAGCTGTGGCGGTAGACGGACAGGCGTATATATTCACAGCAAAAAGCGGCACCGGAAAGTCAACCCATACCGGGCTCTGGAGACAGGTATTCGGAGACAGAGCTGTTATGGTAAATGACGATAAGCCCCTTATCAGAATAAAAAAAACCGGAGAGAAATGCGGTAGTGAAAATGGATTCCTGGCATATGTTTACGGTACTCCATGGGATGGTAAGCACCGGTTGAGCAGTCCTGTCAGTGTACCCGTTAAGGCGGTATGTATACTGGAAAGAGGCAAAGAGAATCGGATCGTTAAGATTGATAAAAAAACAGCAATGCCGGAAATTATCGCACAGAGCTATCGTCCGTTTGAGCCTGCATCGCTTCATAAAACTCTGTCACTGATCGATTCACTTACTGAAAGCGTCGGGTTGTTCAGAATGGAATGTAATATGGATCCGGATGCTGCACGGATGTCATATGAAGTAATGAGTGGTGCGAAAGAAAGGAACAAGTCATGAAATTAAAAAAAGAATACATTTTACATAATTCAGATAATGAAGTGTTGATGGTTGCTGCGGGCGGCGCATCATTTAACGGGATAGTAAAAGGCAATAAGACACTTGGTGTAATACTTGAACTGCTTAAAAATGAAACAAGCAGGGATGAGATAGTGGAAGTTATTAAGGAACGGTACGATGCACCTGAGGATGTGATCAGACGCGATGTTGATACAGTGATAAATGACCTCGAAAAGATTGGTGCTTTGGAATGAGCAGTGAGATGATGTCAAACATTAAAAGATCGGGTCTTGAAGCGGAGCTTATGAAAAACGGCAAAGTCATATACACAAGTGTCGGCGACAGCATGAATCCGTACATAAAGCAGGGAAGAGATCTGCTTGTGATAGAAAGGCCAAAAGAATGGGAGATGCTTTCTGATAACAGCCTTACAGAGAAGCTTAAGAAGTATGATGTCCCTTTATACAAACGTGACGGGGGGCACGCATATGTGCTTCACAGAGTGCTCAAAGTCCGTGATGAGGATTATGTAATATGCGGAGATAACAGGAGGCATAGGGAATACGGTATAAATGACAGGCATGTTGTCGGTGTGCTGACTGCGGTTTTAAGGAACGGGAAAGAGATTCCGGTTACTGATATCCGTTACCGTTGTTATGTACATCTCTGGTGTGATCTGTATTACATCAGGGCAGGAATATTACTGGTGAAGCATGTGATGAAGAGAACATTCGATAGGAAAATGTAGATCAATGAAGGACAAAGATAAAAAAGCTCTCAGTTATATTAACAGGGTCTTAGGTAATACAAGAATTCATATACTTACTTTAATGCTCGTACAGATAATCCTGGGTATGAGCAGTATTTTATATGCTCTTTTATTTCGCAATGTGATAGATTACGCAGTGTCGCGAAACAGGGAAGAAATGATAAGGAACATTCTATTTCTTATCCTGCTAATTGCAGTTCAGATCGCTCTGCGCGCCGTAGTGCGTTTTCTTCAGGAATACTCAAGAGCCGGATATGAGAATGCTTTTAAGAAGAGGTTATATGAGACTCTTTTGTCGAAGGATTACGGATCTGTGTCAGAAGTCCATTCCGGAGAATGGGTCAACAGGCTTACGTCGGATACAGCAGTGATCGCGGAGGGAATGAGCACTATATTGCCCGGTTTAGGAGAAATGCTTGCAAGGATGATCGGTGCGGCGATAATGATACTGGTCATTGAGCCGTTATTCTGGGTAATTCTTATTCCCGGAGGATTGTTACTTGTAGTACTGACCTATATTTTCAGAAAGCGTTTGAAGTCTCTTCATAAGAAAGTACAGGAGGCTGACGGAATAGTGAGGGTGTTCCTTCAGGAGCATCTTGAGAGTCTTATGATCATAAAAAGCTATTCTGTGGAAGAAGAGGATGTTGAGCAGGCTTCTTACAGGATGGATAGGCATAAGAAGGCGAGAATACGAAAGAATCATTTTTCGAATATATGCAATGTCGGCTTCGCGTCTGCGATGAACGGCGCATACCTTCTCGGCATCGTATACGGTGCGTTCGGAATATTGAATGGTACTGTATCTTACGGTACACTCATCGCTCTTATACAGCTTATCGGACAGATACAATCACCATTTGCGAATATTACGGGTTACCTGCCAAAATATTACGCCATGATAGCCAGCGCGGAGCGCCTTATGGAGGCGGAGGAATTCCCGGAGGACGGCGAAGCCGGTGTGTGTACAGGGCCGGCCGGAAGTGACCGTGCAGACATAGAGTATGTAGGTTCCGGATTCTTGGAGTTCGGACTAAACGGCGCCTCATTTTCATATACGAACGGTGAAAAAGGCGAGACACATGTATTCGACAATTATGATCTCTCTGTAAAAAATGGAGAATATGTGGCATTCACTGGGGAATCGGGATGCGGCAAGAGCACGGTGTTAAAGATTCTTATGAGTCTGTATCCGTTATCATCGGGTGAGAGATATATAAATACTGAACAGGGAAGATTCACATTGGACGTGTCTTATCGAAAGCTGTTCGCATATGTGCCCCAGGGAAATTACCTCATGAGCGGAAGTATAAGAGATATCGTTACTTTCGCTAAAGAAAATGAAGAAAAAAAAGATGCGCGTGGCGAAGAATTAAGTGTAGGAGAAGCTCTTGATATAGCCTGTGCATCGGAATTCATAGAGGAGCTGCCCGAAGGACTCGATACTATCCTCGGTGAAAAAGGTGCGGGATTGTCCGAAGGACAGATGCAGAGAATAGCAATAGCAAGAGCAGTGTATTCGGATCGTCCGGTATTGTTACTTGATGAAGCAACAAGCGCACTCGACGGACAGACGGAAGAAAGGCTGCTTAAGAACCTTAAATCAATGACTGACAAGACAGTTATAATTGTAACTCACAGACCGGCGGCATTGTCGGTATGTGACAGGCAGGTGCATTTTTTGTAGCACCAACTCGATAAGTGACTGCTGTGTTTTTACGAACATACATTTAATAATTTCTGTTGTCTTTAACTTGGTTTAACTCGACAAAACAAAAGAAAAATAGATTTAAAAAATGGTAATAAATGATTGACTTTTGCTTTAGAAATATTCCCGATTCCTTTAAAAAAATCGTAATTGTAAATGGATCTTCAAAACCATGGAGAAATGATGAAGGATATGTGATCATGGGAATGAAGAGTTTTCTTTTGAATAGAGATAGTTTGGATTTTTAATAAAGACTTAGACACTTTGGAGGGATAATAACAGATGTATGAATAACAACAAAGAACACACCAGGGAAGAGATGACGGGAAGCGTCGGAGAGATACTTATGTACCTTGCGGCATGTGCCCTTAATGAGGCCTTGCCCGATACAGATATATATTCCGGAGTGGATTCCGGACTTTTATATTCAGTAGCCAAAAGGCATTCTATAGAATCGCTGATCGCATTTACACTGGAAAATAATGGATACAAAGGTATTGCTCCGGACGTGGCGGACAGGTTTAGAACAGGTAAGAATAAGGCAATCCGAAAGAGCATCCTGTTTGATGCCGAGAGGGGAGAAATGATCTCATTTATGGAAAGAGAAAAGATCCGTTATCTTCCTTTGAAAGGCGTGGTATTGCAGACATACTACCCGAAGTACGGTATGAGACAGATGGCTGATAATGATATTCTGTATGATTCGGGGGCTGAATGCAGAAAGAAATTTAAAACATTCATGGTAGAAAAAGGTTATGATGCCAAAACAGGAAGAAGCGCCGTGCATGACTGCTATTACAAGGAGCCTGTCTATAATTTTGAGATGCACATGAAGTTATTTGAAGATTCGGATAATGAAAATGATGTGGCAGATTATTACAGGGATGTATGGAGCAGGGCAGTTATTGATGATGATAAAAGATATGGATATCATTTTTCGGATGAAGACTTTTATGTGTATGTGATCACTCATGCGAATAAGCACCATTCCGGTTCCGGAACGGGGATACGTACGCTTACCGATACATATGTGATGAACAGGGTATTTGCGGATGCCGACAGAGATTATATTGACACGGAACTTGAGAAGCTTGGATTGTCGGAATTTGAAAAGAAGATCAGATATCTTGCTGAAACGTTGTTATCGGATCCGGATAATACAATAAAACAATTACGTGCTCTTCCTGAAGACTACAGATCCGAATTGACATATATACTCACTTCAGGTACGTACGGAACAGTGAAATACAGGGTCACCAACCGAATGAAGGATCTTGCCGGAGAAGATGGAAAAGTTACTGCCGGTATGAGATTACGATATTGTATAAAGCGGACATTTCCCGGCAAGAACGAGTTATATCCGTTTTATCCGCCCGCAAAGTACACTGTACTTATTCCGTTCGTCTGGGTGATTCGAATTCTGAGGGGAATCTTCTTAAGAAGCGGCAATATAATAAGGGAAGTGCGGATCCTGCGAAACCTCAAGAAGACGTGAGGCGCCGAGTAGCTTGAGGCGGCCACAATCCGAACGTAGTTCGCTGTGAGACTTTTCGCCCCTGCGGACCTGCCGCCTGCCATAAAGTTCCTCAAATTCAAAGAAATATAGTGGAATCACAGCCTCATATAGGGTATAATAGGGGCGAAACATTAAAAAAATAAGGGGAGTGTTAGGTTATGAAGAAAAACAAATTAATCAGTAAATGTCTGAAAGGTAGCGCAATATTGTTTGCGGGGGCAGTGTGTATCACAGGAGTATCAATGGTAAAAGGAAACAGTGCGGCTGCGGTAGCAGACGTTATTGAGCTCAGTTTTGCTAATTCTGTCAGCGAAGGCACCATGGATGTTGATGTGGACGGGGACGGCGTTGCCGATAAGATTGCCGTTACTTCAACGATCGATAATGACAGTTACGGTCTGTCCAACCTTAAAATGACGATCAATGGCAATTCGGTCATGACGTTTCCTAGTGATTCGGGATATTCATTTACGATAGAATATGTTAAGGGAGCTGACAATACCGAAGAATATCTCCATATCAAGAATACCTTTGAAAATGAAGATCCGGGTATCGACGGAATATATGCTTATAATTCATCAACGAAAAAGCTTGACAATCTTGTGGCGTTCGATTCAACTAACTGGCCCAAAGGAAGTTTTCATATATATACCGGTAAAGTAAAAGGCGGTAAAGGTTCGATCGAAGTTGAATACAGTGGACAGATGGTAGCAACGGGATATATTAATTATACTTATAAGTACGTATTAAAGAACGGAAAGTTCGTATTAAGCGGTGATACAGTAAAAGTTAATAAGGCTAAGAATTATAAAACAGCATCGGATGTAAAGTTCTATAAGAAGGCCGGATCCAAGAAAGTTGCTTTCACTGTAAAAAAAGGAAAGAAAGTAAAGATTCAGAAAGTAAGAAAATATAAAAAAGAATACTTCCTTCAGTTCAAATGCGGAAAAAAGACCGGATGGCTTCCGGCTGAAACAGACGGACCGTTTAAGGGAGTTATGCTTGCAGGGTGAGGTAAATGAAAAAAAACAAAACGCCTGATTTTTTCATTAAAAAACAGAATATGACCGCTTTGTTAGTATGTCTTGGCGGTTTTATGATCAATATGCTGCTAAACGAACTGGTGACTGTGTTTGGCTGGCCGATGTACCTGGATACGGCCGGCACGGTTGCCGTTGCGGTTATGGGCGGATATCTTCCCGGTGTTGCCGTGGGTTTTGCAACCTATATCGTTAAGAGTATGATCGTACCCGCATCATTATATTACGGGATCATTAATATATTGATCGCTTTATCGGCGACATATCTTGCAAGTAAGGGAATATTAAAACATAAATGGGGATTTCCGGTTGCGATCATTGTTTTTACGTTAATAGGCGGAGGTATCGGAGCGCTGATCCCGATGTTTATTGATGGTATTACATTTGACAGTGAATCTCTGAGTGCAGCGATATACAGGACCGGGATATTTAACAGGTATATGTCCTACATTCTTGCAAGTATTATAACAGATCTGCCCGATAAGGCAGTCACTTCCACTATTGCTTTAGGTATATTACATATTGTGCCGAAAAGGTTATACAGATATTTTAAGTTTAATATGTGGATGCAGACACCTGAGGACATTGATAAGATGGTCCATAAAGAGAAGTCAAATGTCCGCGTCGTATCCATGCGTATCAAGATGCTTCTCGTTCTTATGATCTCACTTACTATCGTTGCCGTTGTGGGAACGGTTATCAGCGCAAGAACATATCACAAATCTCTTGTAAATGAACATACGGCCATGGCAATGGGAACTGCAAAGTTAGCTTCAACAATGATAAATGGTAACAGGGTAGATGAATATCTGAAAAATGAAGGAAAAGAAGAGGATTACTATGAAACCGAAAAGCGCCTTAAAGATATTCTGTTCAGTTCACCGGAGATAGCGTATCTGTATGTATACAGGATGGAAGAAGACGGATTCCATGTTGTATTTGATATAGATACCGAAGACACTCCGGCGGATGATATTGGAGAAGTAATACCTTTTGATGAGGGATTTACTCCGTTTATTTCCAAGTTACTTGCGGGAGAAGAAGTTGAGCCGATAATTACCGATGACGAATACGGTCATTTGCTTACGGCTGCTTATCCGGTATACGATTCAAAAGGAAAATGTACCTGCTATGCCATCGCAGATGTTGATGTTCAACGGCTTATCGATCTTGATCACAGTTTCGTAGTTGAGATGATCTCGGTATTTTTTGGATTCTTTGTTCTGTTGTGTACATTTATCGTATGGATGACAGATTATCATATCATATATCCGGTAAGGTCAATGACAATGTATGTGGATGATTTCTCACACCATATCGGAGATTCACAGGAACATCTGGATGAATATGTCAAGGGGCTCAGAGGCCTTAATATCCATACGGGAGATGAGATCGAACGATTATATAATTCAATATGTCGTATGACAACAAATCAGGCCGAACAGACAAGGAGTATAACTCAATTATCCAATTCAACCGCAAAGATGCAGGACGGTCTTATCATAACGATGGCGGACATGGTGGAAAACCGGGATTCGGATACCGGTGCTCATATTCAGAAAACATCGGCATATGTGAAGCTCATAGTGGAGGGATTGAAGAAAAAAGGATATTATGCCGAGAAGATCACTCCAAAGTTCATATCCGACGTTATAAGATCATCACCGCTTCATGATGTGGGTAAGATCAATATTTCCGACGGCGTTCTTAACAAACCTGAGAGATTATCGCCGGAAGAATATGAGATCATGAAGACACATACCACATTGGGCAAGAAGATCATAGAAGATGCCATCAGCACGATGGAAGGAGAGAATTATCTTAAGGAAGCAAGAAATATGGCAGCTTATCACCATGAACGCTGGGACGGAAAAGGATATCCCGAAGAGCTTCACGGTGAAGTCATTCCGTTATCGGCACGAATAATGGCCGTTGCGGATGTATTTGATGCGCTTACGTCGGCGCGTGTTTATAAACCGGCATATTCACTCGATGAAGCCGTTAAGATAATAGAGCAGGGAAAAGGTACCCAGTTTGATCCGAAATGTGTGGAAGTATTCTTGGAGGCTCTGCCCGAAGTTAAGGTTATCTTAAGAAAGTATAACAGGGAGCGGTAAAAGGAGGTTGTCATGTCAGATATCCTTATTAATATAATTGCGGCTTTGATCCTCATGATGATCACAGGCATTATTGTCTGGCGTATCATGAAGCTGACCATTAATAAGCAGTACGAAGAGATCAGAATGGCAAAGGAAGAGGCCGAACGTGCCAATACTGCAAAATCGAGATTCTTAGCCAACATATCTCATGAGATACGTACGCCCATCAATACAATAATGGGAATGAACGAAATGGTCATGAGAGAGGATCCAACCGGCGTTCCCAAGGAATATTTTATGTCGATGATGAATTATGCTTTCGATATCAGAAATGCAACCGAATCGCTTCTTTCTCTGATCAACGATGTACTTGACATGTCAAAGATCGAATCCGGAAAGATGCATCTTGTGGAACAGGAATATGATGTGCAGGATGTGTTAAGATCCATCGTATCCATGATAAGAATGAGGAGTACCGAAAAAGAGCTTGTATTCGAAGTGGTTATTGACGAACTGCTGCCGAAACGTCTGTACGGCGATGCGGGAAAGATCAAGCAGATCGTGTTGAATCTTCTTACGAATGCATTAAAATATACCGAAAAAGGCGGATTTGCGCTGTATGTGTCAATGGATGAAAGAGAGGATGACGAATGTAAGATCCGCATCAATGTAAAAGATACCGGCATAGGCGTTAAGGAAGAAGATAAAGACAAACTCTTCATGGCATACGAACGCCTTGATGAGCAGAAAAACAGCGGTATACAGGGAACAGGACTCGGACTTGATATATCGAGGAGATTCACTGAGCTTCTTGGGGGTGATATCACTTTTGAGAGTGAGTATGGAAAAGGAACAGAATTCATATTGACAGTGACACAAAAGATCATTGACGCTACACCGATAGGCGTATTCAGAGAACATGATGAAAATGCGGCAAACGGACCGTACGTGCCGCAGTTTGTTGCTCCGGATGCGGATATCCTTGTTGTTGACGATACTCCGATGAATCTTAATGTTATCAAGGGTCTGTTAAAGGCAACGAGAGTATTCGTTACTACTGCAAGCAGCGGAGAAGAATGTCTTGAGAAGATAAAAGAGACAAAATTCAACGTGGTGCTTCTTGATCATATGATGCCCGGCATGGATGGAATAGAGACGATCGCAAAGATACGTGAGAGCGATCCGGATCTTCCGGTATACGTACTTACCGCGAATTCCGCATTGGGAGAAGAATATTACGTATCAAAAGGATTCAACGGTTATCTTGCAAAACCTGTAGACAGTCTTGCTCTTGAGAAGGCAATACTTAAGTATCTCCCCGAAAATATGGTTAAAAAACCGACAGAAGAAGATGCAGTGGAAGATCTTACCGAGATACCACCGGATATGCATTGGATATATGAGACTGAAGGATTGTCCGTTGATGAGGGAATAAGTAATTCCGGCGGAATCGGTAATTATATATTCTCACTCAATCTCTTCCTTGACACTATTGACAGTAACGCGAATGTTATAAGGAATTCCTATGAGAGTGACAATATAAGATTATATACGATCAAGGTTCATGCATTGAAGAGTTCCGCAAGGATCATCGGTGCCATGGAGCTTTCAAAACTTGCTGCCTCACTTGAGGATGCAGGAAACAGGGAAGATAAGGATTATATAGATGAGAATCACGATAAACTCTTATCGGAATATGAGGCATATAAAGAAAAACTCAGTCGTCTCCGCGAGGTAAAAGAAGATGGGGAAGATAAGGAAATGATCCCCGAAGATAAACTTAAAGAAGCCTACAGTGCACTTGCTGAAGTAATTCCTATGATGGATTATGATGCGGTGGAGATGATACTTGAACAGTTAAAAGAATATGCTCTTCCGAAAGAAGACGACAGGAAGATGAAAGAGATAGATTGTATGCTCAGATCATTTGATTGGGACGGCATGGAAGAATTGATAAAACAGTAAGGAGATTGGCCTATGTTTGAGCTTATCAGAGAGCATCAGTTGAATATAATGCTTTTGTTATGCGGCGCCTGCGGTATACTTGTATTTTTGCTGGCTATCACGAGATTCATGTCCAAGAGCAGAAAAAAGGTACTTATCTATATGGAGATAGTTGCTTTCTTTTTGCTGTTTTTTGACAGGCTTGCATACATATATGCCGGCAATACGGGACAGTCAGGATATATAATGGTCAGAGTAAGCAACTTCATGGTATTCTTCCTGACATCCGCCATAGTTTTTGTGTTCAACCGGTATCTTAAAGATCTGATCGGGGCAGGAAATGACACGACTACGCTTCCTATGAGGATAAAGCTGGTCGGAAGTCTGTCTGCACTTGGAATGGCATTGGCAATTATATCTGCTTACACGAATATGTATTACTATTTTGATGATAATAATGTGTACCACAGAGGATCGGGATTCCTCATAGCTTATATTGTTCCCATCGTATGTCCGATCTTACAATATACCATTATAAGAAAGTACCGGAAAATGTTCAGCAAACTTATATATATCTCCATCGTTCTGTATATATTCGTTCCGATAATATGCGGTATCCTGCAGATATTTACGTACGGCATATCAATTGTGAATATGTCCATGGTTGCTGTGTCGATATCTCTGTATCTGTTCGCATATCTTGATATCAATAACACTGTCGAACACGCCCATGAGATCGAGATACAGAATATGCAGGGTGAGAAAGTCCGTATGCAGAGGCTGTTCGACCAGACTGCCACGGCTTTCGTGTCCGCAGTTGAGAATAAGGATGATTTTGTAAAAGGAAATGCGATCAGAGTTGCCGAATATGCCGAAAAGATCGCGAAGCTTTCCGGAAAAGACGAGGATTATTGTGAGAAGGTATATTATACGGCACTTCTTCATGATGTCGGAATGATAGGAATTCCCGACAGCGTAATAAAGAATGAGGCAGATCCCGACAAATGGGATTATGAGGCCATAAGAAAGAAACCAATCATAGGTAAGGAGATATTATCAAGTATTACAGAATATCCTTATCTCAGTCAGGGAGCCCAGTACAGTCATGAGAGGTACAACGGAACAGGTTATCCGGAAGGGTTATCGGGAGCTGATATACCTGAGATGGCCCGTATTACAGCGATCGCGGATGCATATGTCACGATGACTACCAAAAAAAGGTATCGTGACGCCAGACCATATTTTGTGGCAAGAGAGAGATTCGTTAAAGGTGCGGGTGTGGAATTCGATCCCGAATATGCAGGGATCATGGTAGGTATTATCGATGAAGAAAACAAAGGAAAGAATAAAGACATCGATGATGTTGAAAAAGAACTGTCCTGCGGCGAATTCAGAGAACATATATCAGGCGGGATACGTATAGAGAGTAATGAGAAGAGTATTCGGTTCGAATTTATCCCCACACCGGACGCAGATAACGGTTTTAGTGAACCTGCCATAATAATATTCGATTCATTTGATAGGCGTAATCACAGAGATGAAAAGACAATAAAAGAATATCACTACTTTGAACACGGAGAGATATGGTTCAACGATCATATGATATCATCCGGAGCCAGGAAAATTGAATTGGTAAATATTACTAAAAAGGATAATGATGGGAATTCAGGTAACAATTCCGGAGAAAATAAAGCAGAATATGAAATAATCGCAGCCAAATTCGAGGATCATATCAGACTTGAAATGAATGGTCCGGAGTATGTAAAAGAGATCATAATCGCTCTTCCCGACAGATCAACTACTACTTATATCGGTCTTACGGGTGAGCATGGCATGCTTAAGGATATAACAGTCAAACCTACCGGAAAAACAGTGCATTTGGGAGACATTCCAAGAATTGTTGACGAGATCAGTTATATCGATCATATGGAATCGGACGTTAAGAATGTCCAGATAGACAGAACACGTTCAGCATACACGGAAGGAATTGAGATAGGTAACCGTTTGAAACTTATTTTCAATACAATGAGTCTTCCGTCGGCAGATCTTATCTGGCATTGTCCCTATGTGTTGTTATTCTATTCCGATGACGGTACTGTGGAAGGAGATAATTACCGTGAATATTCACTTACCAAGTTAAATGGTGAGAGTACGGGAACGGATGAATATGCCGCAAACAGGTTCAGGCTAAAAAAGAAGGAAGAGTTCCCGGGATGGGATGCCTGGAAGGAAGCCTGCAAGAAAGGAATGGAATGCGAGATAACCTTGGAAAAGAAAGGTAACCGCATCATATTAAAGACAGAGAATCTTGGAATCAATATTGAATGTACCACTACGATCAACGAAGAGTACGAAGATAAGGTATATGTGGCTCTGACCGGAGATCAGGTGGCACTGACTGATATAAGGATACAATAACCTGTGAAAGCAAAAGAAATATATAAAAAGACTCTATTGGTATGCTTTCTTGGATTCATCACCCAGGCTATAGCAGCCAATTTTGCACCGTTACTCTTTTTAACTTTTCATAAGAGTTTTGGAATATCACTTGGAAAGATAGCGCTTGTGTCAACAACATTTTATTGCTTTGGAAGTGTAGGAGTTATTGTGCTCTCTACGGCTTTTTTGCCATTTTCGGTGTGGAAAACTGGAGATGGCTTTCATGCATATGGGCATTGGCCCCGGTATCGTCGTATATGCATCACAGATATGTAACGACGATCTCAAATCAGGAATGACGATAGCTTGTATATTTCCTATAATTTTAATCGCAGTTATCATATGGATCAGGCAGAAACACAAAAGGTAGCCCCAGGGTTACTATACATATTCAGAGAGGTTGAGAAGATGATAATTGTTAAACTGCGTGTAAAAGGTGTTACGATCAAGTTATGGAAAGATGGATATAAGACGGTAACGCAGTCATATATCTGGGATGGTAAGAAGTTCAAGAAGATCAAGGAATCTTCGAAGAAGTAACAACTTCAAACAGGTGATAACTTAATATAATGGATATGTTATAGTTTTTACAGCCCCGGAAAGTTATTCCGGGGCTGTTTGCACCAATAAGGAGTGCCCTAAGTTATATAATATTCAATTAATAACTCATAAAGGAATAATTTACATTATTAATAATAATTAAATAAAATCTTTGCATAATCCTGAATTTTATATTATAATAAATGTGTGTATATAACATATCAGAATAACAGGGTGTGGAGATATTAGAGGTATCGGGTAGCTGGGAAGGAATTCTTATGCTACTCGATATCATTTTCATACTATAATTCGGATTGTTCAGCATACCGGTCCGATATGGGAATGAGCTTATGAGCTTTGGGTAAGCATTAGGATAAAATAGAGCAATAATAGGCAGGAGGCATGTTATGTCTAAGAGAAAGAATTCGAGAAATATAATAATACCGTCGGTTATATTATTAGCCGTATTATTAACGGTTCCGATGCTGTCAAGTGACAAAAAGATATCGGCGGCAGGAAAAGATATCAGACTGTCATTTAATACGACAACACTGTATCTGTCCGGTAAGAATTCTGTCGTTCTTACAATAAAAAAGTCGGATTCCTCTTCAAAAACAACAATTAAAAAATCAGAATATAAAGTGTTAAAAAAGGATAGCAGGATAATCAGACTGGCAGGTAAAAAGAAAAGTTCGGTTAAGATAATTGCAAAAAAAACCGGAAAAGCGGTAATAAAGATAAAAGTTACATACATTTACGGAAAGAATAAAAAATATACCACATTAAGATGCAAAGTAAGTGTTAAGAAAAAAGACCGTTCGGGGAAAGCTTCCGGTTCAAAAGATCCGGGGAACAAAAAAAACAACGATAGTGCAGACGACAGTTCCAAGAAAACGACTCAGGGATCACAGAATCAAAGCTCGCAAGGTCAAGGATCACAGGGCCAAGGCTCGCAAGGTCAGGGCTCACAAGGTCAGAGCGCACAGAACCCTCAAGGTCAGAACTCGCTAGGACAGGGCTCGCAGGGTCAGTCATCCGGAGATCAACCTAGGGTGTCAGACTCTCCTATAGATTCATCTCCTTCACCTGTACCTACACCTGTACCGGAACCAACCGCCTACAGGACCCCGAAACCCGAGAAAGATGTGATAACACCGGTGATACAGGGTGGCATGACGCTTCCCGTATTTCCTTATACTGACGGCACTGTGGAAGGGTACAGCAATGAGAAGAGCAATATAATCCGTTATGCGGTATATGTTGAGACTGATTATGATACGGATAATGACGGCAAGAGAGATCTTGTGAAGGCAGTTGTACAGGTGCCAAAGGCAGCAGTTGACGGAGATTATAAGGCAGCTTCGTTATTTATCGCGAATCCGTATTCAACGGGTGAAAATGTATATGAAGAACCTTATGTGTCAGGCAGTGATTTTGACCTCGGAGAGCTTAAGAAGTCGGTTCCTGCAAGAATTCCCGACAAAGTACTGTATACCGAAGATGCCGCAAAGAGCGCTGTAAGATCTGACTGGTATTATAAGCTTCCGGCAGAAGTTGAGGCTTATGGAGAAGATAAGGCGGAACAGCATTACAGCCTCTATCGCATGTATGACTATTATCTTGTAAGAGGGTTTGCGGTAATAGAGAGTGCGGGGCTTGGAACCTACGGTTCGGAAGGTCTTCAATGTTGCGGAACCAAAGTTGAAGCTGAATCCATGAAGAATATTGTTGAGTGGCTTCACGGTGACAGAACAGCATATACCGATCTTACGGGAAATGTAGCGGTTCTTGCGGACTGGTCGAGCGGACATACCGCAATGACCGGATTATCCTGGCTCGGAACCATGGCTTATGAAGTAGCCACAACCGGTGTAGAGGGACTTGATACCGTTGTGCCTCTCGGGGGTGTGTCAAGCTGGTATGATTACTGTAATTCCCAGGGTGTGTATAAGTTCGAAGGAAATTACAATTATATCGATTTTCTGGGATTTGACGTTGCAACAGCATATTCCGACAGATATGCTTTAGATGACAGATATAAGCGTTATGTGTCATATATAAGCAGACTGAAGGATGATCAGGCATATCTTAAAGCGGATTACGGTGATTTCTGGAAAAGCCTTGATTTTTCGGATGGTGGTGATCTGAAGGTTCCGGCCATTATAGTTCAGGGAATGAACGATGATAATGTTACCATGAAGCAGAGTGACCTTATGAGGAGAGCGTTCAAGAATCATGATCAGAATGTCAAGCTGCTGCTTCATCAGGGAGCTCATGAAGACCTGTTCTACTACGAAGGCGAGTACAGGGTCGGTACGGATAATGAATGTTATTCGGAATTAATGAACCGCTGGTACAGCCATTATCTTCTCGGGGTGGATAACGGAGCAGAGAATATTCCGGAGATAATGTGGCAGAGCAATATTGACGGAAAATATAAAAACTATACCGAATGGGATGCGAAGGATTCTGTTCGTATGGAGCCTGAAGATAAGTCGGAAAACCATGTTGTCAGATCGAAGGGTGCAAAACATGACAATAAGACATTGCTTAACAGCGTTCTTAAAGGTGCAAGCAGTGCCAATACATATTGTATAAAAAAGGTCATTTCGGAAGATACCCATATTCAGGGTGCCATCGAAGTACATCTGAAAGCAGCGGTTAATTCTGTAAATAAACCGGGAGATCTTATGATGAGCGCCATGCTTGTTGATACTGCAGAGGAGAAATTCCCGGCATATATTAAGGACAGTAACGGGGATATACCCTGGGCAGCAGAGAATAATGCATATTTTGATGTGGGACAGGGTTTGTACGGCGAAAGGATAGTCTATAAAAAACAGACTCAGACCGATAAGAAGCTGATCTCTCAGGGCTGGGTGGATCTTGAGAATCCGGCAGCAGGATATCTTCCGGAGACGGCTGTAACACCGGCAGAGAGCGTTAAGACGGGAGAATATTATGACTATACGATATATCTTCAGCCATGCTCGTAAATAGTGAAAAAAGGACATGAGCTGCAGTTGTATATACTGACATACAGCGGTCCGTCCATGTCGGGAAACGGATACTATGTTGATATTCATAATGCGGATTATTCATTTACGGTAAAGAGTGACGGAAGTTATGCGAAGCTTCCGGTAATTAAGGAGTGATACCGGTTATCACAGTTTGCCGGATGCAGATGCCGGAATACCCTACGTCGAGTAGAGGAAGGCGTGGCAGCAGGCACCGGAATATATGGTATCAGGCATAGGATAGCAGAATACGCAGCAGGTAGTTGAATACATCACTTCAGATAGAGGAACGCGCGACAGCAGGTATGGGAATTCGTTGCAGCGGATAGCGGAGTATCCGGCGTCAGGTAGCGGAGGCTACACGGGGGGAGGAATCATCATGACTCAGGGATTAAGAAAAAGAATAGCTAAGATAACCATATTGGCGCTTCTGTTACAGATATGTAATACGAATACAACTGTAAAAGCGACAGAGTCATCCTACGGTCTCAGTGATCCGAGGGTTGTATCAGTACATGAAATGAACCTGAATAATAATCTTCAAACCGTAAAAAGCACATGGGACTGCATATGGTTTGGTAATTACTGGCAGGAAGATACAAACGGAGACAGACTGGCCAATGAATCGGATGACAAGCAGCCCATAAAATGGCGTGTTCTCTCTATAGATGGCGATGATGCATTCATTCTTGCGGACAAGTGTATATCTTATGAAAGTTATAACGAACATACTGATGACAGTACATCTTATACATGGGATACAAGTCCGATCAGAACATGGTTGAACGGAGACTTTATGGATGAAGCCTTCAACGATTCGGAAAAGTCTGCCATAAAACAGACAGATGTAGTCAATGATGTTCATCCAATATTTTCCAACTTGACCGATGATACGTATATAGCCGGCAATAACACTACAGACTATGTATATATACTGAGTTTTGATGAGGTGACTGACAGCAGGTACGGTTTCCCGGATGATTCCAACGGAGTTCTCAGTTCTTATCCATTTGAATATTCGAATGCCAGATGGGGAATAGCTACAGCGTATACAGATCAGGTTGTGGAATGTGTCCCTTATGGTCATAATTATGAAAATGAAGGAGCCGGAGCATGGTGGATACGTTCACCGGTCTGTGTGGACGGAGACGATTATTATTCATTTTATGTGACAGAATACGGAGATATAGATGCATTTGACGACGGTATCATGTGTCTTCGCCCAGCTATGCACATTGACCTGTCCTCCACAGTCTGGTCTCACGCGGGTACCGTATGCAGCGACGGAACTGTAAATGAGATTGAGCCTTCAATCCCTGTAGCTACAGATACTCCAACGCCGTCGCAATCACAACAACCAGATCCTACCGACACTCCGACGTCTTCAGCAGATGTAACCGCATCACCGGAATCTTCATCGACTGCCGGTCCGTCTACTGTACCGGCCACGGCATCACCCGGTCCGTCTGCGGCACCGGCCACGGCTTCTCCCGTTCCGACGGCAGAACCCACAAGGGCTCCGTATGGAGTTAATAATCCTATAGTCGGTGATATTGATTGGGTCGATGATAGCGGAGAAGATCAGTCGGTATATTCAGTATGGGACTGCATATGGTTTGGTAATTATTGGCAATACGATGTTAATTCGGATGGTACTGCTGACAGGCAGGACAGTAAGACCCCTATCAGATGGAGAGTATTGTCGGTAGATGGCAATGATGCGTTCCTTATGGCTGATACATGTCTTGATTGTGTGAAATATAACGATGCATATGACGACACGACATGGGATATCAGTACTCTCAGAACGTGGCTTAATGAGGAATTTATAAATGATGCATTCAATTCCTCGGAACAGGCGGCTATAAAAGATACCAATGTACTCAATGAGATTGCCGGAACACTGTATGAGACTGCAGATACCGGAGGCGACACTTCAGACAAAATATATATTCTTAGTTATCAGGAGGCAATGAGTAAGATATACGGATTTGCACCGGATCCATTAGAGAATTCAACAACCAGACATTGTCAAGCATCTGAATTTGCAGTAAATAATGGTGGGTATGTATTGGAAGACGGGGATTACGCCGGTAATACCTGCTGGTGGCTCAGGTCACCCGGTAATGATAACGGAACAGCAATTGATGTGGATTTTAACGGATGTATGGTGAACTACACATATGTTGATAATCAATATATATGTGTGCGCCCGGTATTGCATCTTGATCTGTCGGTTCCTGTCTGGTCATATTCAGGTGATGTAAGCAGTGACGGTACGGTAGGAATCATAAGCCCGCCGTGGCCGACCGAGACGCCGACTGCGACACCGACCATGACACCAACCGCACCGATATCGACGCCGACAGCAACAGCAAGACCGACTACAACGGCAACAACAAGCGTAGCACCAACGGCAACAGCAACAGCGGCTCCGACCGCTACTTCAACCGCAGCGCCAACAGCAACTGCAACAGCGAGACCGACAGCGACGGCAACGGCGAGACCAACAGCAACAGCAACCGCAAGACCAACGGCTACGGCAACAGCGAGACCGACAGCAACAGCAACCGCAAGACCAACGGCAACTGCAACAGCGAGACCGACAGCAACAGCAACCGCAAGACCAACGGCAACTGCAACAGCAAGACCGACAGCGACAGCAACCGCGAGGCCAACAGCGTCACCAACCGCGAGGCCAACGGCTACGGCAAGGCCAACGGCTACGGCAAGGCCAACTGCGACGGCAACAGCGAGACCGACAGCAACGGCAACCGCAAGACCAACAGCGACAGCAACCGCAAGACCAACAGCGTCACCAACCGCAAGACCGACAGCGACGGCAACTGCAGCGCCGACTGCTACTTCGACAGCGATGCCGACAGCTACTGCAACCGCGGCACCTACCGCAACGGCAACAGCGGTACCGACCGCGACAGCAACCCCAAGGCCGACCGCGACAGCATGGCCTACGGGACATCCTTACGGTTTATTTGATCCGGTTGTGGAAGAAGATAACGAGACAGATCCGGCCGGAGATGTGCAGACTGTCAGGTCTACATGGGACTGCATATACTTTGGTAATTATTGGAAAGAAGATACAAATGGTGATAACATTGCCGACAGGCAGGATGCGAAGCTCCCCATCAAGTGGAGAGTGTTGGCGGTAGATGGTGATTATGCATTTTTGCTGGCAGACGAATGTCTTGATTGTAAGCCATACAACAACGGGTTTAATGAAGTTACATGGGAGAGCTGTTCGCTTCGTAAATGGTTAGATGAAGATTTCATGAATGATGCTTTCAACGATTCCGAGAAAGAAGCGATAATTCAGACATATAACCTGAATACATTATCAGGATTATGGGGCGATAATGCGTATCCCGGCAACAATACGTATGACAGTATATATCTGCTTAATTATGCTGAGGCTGTAAACAGGAATTACGGTTTTACCGAAGCGTACGAATGTACAAGAAGCAGACGTGCATTTGTCACGGATTTTGCCTATCAAAATGGCGGATACAAGGATGAGGTCGGAGATTATATTGATGCAGGCTGCTGGTGGCTTCGAACTCCGGGCCAGCATAACGGTACTGCAATGAATGTGGATGACGACGGATATATGGAGTCTTATGGTCATGTAGATAATGACGCTATATGTGTACGTCCGGCATTACACATTAATCTGTCGAAGTCTTCGTGGTTATATGCCGGAAAGGTGTGCAGTGATGAGGCAGAATCACATGTAATACATGGGCCGACTCCTTCACCGAAACCTACTTCGACTCCTGTGGCGGGAATATCTTATGGTATTGATGATCCGGTAGTGGTTGATCAGGAAATAGTGGTAGGAGATAATGATTCACAGTCGGTTGAGACCACATGGGATTGTATATGGTTCGGCAATTACTGGTGGGACGATTCAAACGGTGATGACATCGCCGATACAAATGATGCAAAACGTCCCATCAAGTGGAGAGTATTGTCAGTGGACGGTGACGATGCTTTCCTCCTCGCGGATGAAGGTCTTGACTGCAGGATGTACGACAATTCAACCGCAAGCGGAATATGGGAAACCAGTACTGTTCGTGAATGGCTGAACGGTTATTTTCTTGAGGAAGCTTTCAATTCGTCGGAACAGGCAGCAATAAAGCAAACTTCCGTAATTAATGAAAAGACTCCGATATGGTCAACCCATGCGGGTAACAATACAAAAGACCGAGTCTTCCTGTTAAGTTACAAGGAAGTCACCAACAAAGAGTACGGCTTTGCCGAAGACTGGTCAGAACAGTCAAAGACAAGACGAACTCACGTGTCTGACTTTGCAGTACATAACGGTGCGCACAGAGAAAGATTCGGATGTTTGTGGTGGCTTCGTTCACCGGGTCAGTTTGATCATCAGGCAATGACCATACACAGAAACGGAAGCGGCGATTCATATAATGCAGATTATAATATAATATGTGTCCGTCCGGCACTTCATATTAATCTTTCCTCTGAAGTATGGTATCCGGCTGGAACAGTGTGCAGTGACGGCACAATAAATGAGATCGTTCCTCCAACACTGGTGCCGACAGCGAGCCCGACCGCAGCGCCAACCGCAACGGCAAGCTCAACACCTGCACCAACTGGAACGCCGGGTCCAACAGCGACAGCAACCTCGGCGCCAACAGCAACTGCAGCGCCAACTGCGACAGCGAGCCCGACCGCAGCGCCAACCGCAACGGCAAGCTCAACACCTGCACCAACTGGAACGCCGGGTCCAACAGCGACAGCGAGCTCAACACCGGCGCCGACCGCGACCGCAGCGCCAACGGCGACAGCGAGTTCTACATCTGCGCCGACCGCAACTGCAGCGCCAACTGCGACAGCGAGCTCAACACCGGTGCCAACGGCGACAGCGAGTTCTACATCTGCGCCGACCGCGACCGCAGCGCCAACTGCGACAGCAACCTCGGCGCCAACTGCAACGGCGAGTTCTACATCTGCGCCGACCGCGACGACGGGCCCAACTGCGACAGCGAGTTCAACACCGGCGCCACCGGCAACGACGGGCCCAACCACGGCACCAACCGCAACAGCGAGCCCGACCGCAGTACCGACTGCGACAGCAACAGCAGCACCAACGGCTACCACAAGCCCAACACCGGCCCCAATATCAACACCAGATCCATCAGCGACAACAAGTCCGACACCGGCGCCGACATCGAACATGGTGATCATCGATGCGCCGTCCACGGCTCAGCCATCGTCACCGGTTCTGATCATTTGGCCGACCACGCCTCCGACACAACCACCCGAACCAACGGCAGTGGTCGTGCCTACGGCATCGCCGGATCCGACGAACATGCAGACAGTTAATGACAAGAATGCCCTTATAGAGAAATTACTTAAGATAGCAAAGATCACTTACGACAAGGAAAATAAGAAGATAATAGTTGAACTGTCCGTGAAGGATGTAACGATCCAGATTAAGATCAGTTCAAGAAAATATAAAAAACACACCATAAAGGGAAAGAAAAAGTACGATCTTAAAATTAAATCCAAACTTAAGAAAAATGCCAAGATCGTTGTGACCATTAATAAAAAAGGGTATAAGACGGTTGAATTAACTTATCTGTGGAACGGAAAGAAGTTTAAGAGAATAAAGATGAAAGTAGTAACCTGAAGCCTGCAGTATTAAACGCGTCTGACCATTGTGTTGGTACCGGCAAGACCGCAGTCCGAACCTTGACTTTTTTGCCTTTGAGATCTGTAGCCGACTTAATATCCGAATCATTAAGAACGAGAATTGCATACGAATCAGCTGCCTGAGCGGACCTCACGTTCCTGACCGTTAGTCAGGTCGGATACCGTCGGTACGTCACCGTATACACAAAGGTCTGTCTCACAGTTGGTAAGTGATGTGTTCATAGGAGGACCTGATTCGTAATCATACCATATAACACTTACTCCGTATTCTTTGAGTGCTTCTTCTATGTAGCCATTGTGCCTTGCAATGAACATTGGTATAAATGCTGCGGAAGGTTGCACGGCTATGCAAACCATGTTGGTTGATATTCCTTTTTTTGAGCTGCATCCGCTATCGGTGATAAGACACAGAATCATAGTAAATGATAAAAATAGTGACAGAAGTTTCTTTTTCATAAGCTGCTCCTTTCAATATGTAATTATGCGAGTCCGTGGAATTCTAAAGTAGGCTATGATCAGTACATATAATCATTAATAATTTATATAAGTAATAGAATTAGTTAATATTTATGAGTATATTCTTAATTATTTAACATTTAATGGAAGTTTTGACAAGAAAAAAGCTGAATTCTTCTTGAATGAATTCAGCTTGGCAGTCACTTGCCGGGTTGGCTCTACAATGGGGTGTGATGTTCACACCTCCTCATACATATCCTTCAGTCCGATAAGCATAAGTCTCTCGTCATCACATTCATCAAACCACTTCGTGAATCCCCCGAGAGAGAATATCAATAGTTTTTTCAAAGAATATCTGGATGTTATTATATTGCTTCTTCTGACAAGAGTATCGTACACATTCTTGTCAGCATTTTCATTTCTGAACTTGCATTCACCGACAACAAATGTCTTGTCGATGTCTGATATTCCCACAACGTCAATATCTGCTGTCTGCTGGTATTTTTTGCCGGTGCTGTCAGTCAGAACCTCATTTCCCCACCAGTTTCCGACAGAAGTAATAAAAGTTCCGAAGGTTCCGTTAACGCCGGCCTTCAGAGTATAATATCTGCACATGTCCTCGAATACATAACTCATATATGTATGAAGCTTTGGTTTGACCGCAGCATCATAATAAGAGGCACCGGCGCCAAGCTCAATAAGGCTGTATGCCTGGGGTATGAAACTGTACCAGAATCTGAACATATGATCTTTCAATATATATTGGACTTTTTTCTTGTTTTTTTCCTCGGTTATACACAATTTTTTGTCGACAAGTCCTACACTCATAAGCTTCTTAAGAGTGTAAGTTACGGTAGCTTCTTTTTCGTGTACTTTATCAGCGATGATATTAAGTGCAACAGAGCCCGAAGCAATACGCTCAATGACATTGTTGACCGGAGTGATGTCGTTAAATTCCTGTGTAAGCAGATTCCTTGTCTCATCGAAGAGATATCCCGCTTTGTTGAAAAACTGCTCTTTGATGTTATCATCCAGTGATTTGTCAGGGTCGAACAGGGACAGATACTTCGCAACACCGCCCGTCACTCCGTAGCATATTGCTTTTTCCTCATATGTATAATTGGGAACGAATTCGGCTGCTTCGAGGTAATCGAAAGCTTCTAACTTTATCTGGGCGGTTCTTCTGCCGAATACGGGACTTTTTTCACTTAACACCTTGTCCTCCATGAAACTTAATGCAGACCCGCACAATATCAACATAAGATTGCTTTCAAGCCAGGAAGTATCAATATATTTTTGTATAATGGATAATAATGCTTCGTCCTTTTCGGCCCAGTAGGGCAGTTCGTCGATGACTATTATCAGCTTCTCATCTGTCATTCTGGCCGTGATGAAGTCGAATAGATCTTCAACTGTCGGAAATGATACATTGATCACACTTGGATCAAGCACGGCAGCAGTCTGCCTGGACATAAGTTCCAGATTTCTGTCCGCACCGACTTTGGTAGCAGTGAAGAAGATGGCTTTCTTGTCCTTGATGAATTCAGCCAACAGTGTTGACTTGCCGATTCTCCTGCGCCCGTACATAACAACCATATCAAATCCGTTTTTTTGATATATGGTATTAAGAGTGTCTAATTCTTCTTTCCTTCCGATGAACATACTTATCACCCCATAATAAAAGTTCAGATCAACATTATCAAAACAATTTTTATTAAAAATATTTTTATTAAAATCCATTTTATTAAAATTATTTTGAATAAAATCAATCTGAACTAAATTATACCATATATTATAACCATGTCAAGCCTGTTGCTTTGTTTACCGGTCAGGCCTTTTGCTTTGCCTTGATCGTCACTACTCCGGCAAGGAAGAATACAACTGCGAATGCGATCTCAATTCCCATATACTGCATAAGTGTCGTGATATTGTCACCTGCTTTAAAGTCGCTTATGAAGTCACATGCACTGACATACCAGTATGACGGCAGGAAATGAGCAATCTTAATCACGCTTTCATCCATGACCGACAGAGGTACGAATACTCCGCCGAGGAAGCTGAAGCCAAGACCTATAACATTGGCAATGATCGATATCATATTCACCTTCTTGATGAGCTGTCCGATGAAGAATGCCAGTCCGGCTGATAATATAATGTAAACAAACATATTAAGAACGAATAATGCGCCATTTACCGAGATCATTGCATCCTTCAGGTATATAAGTGAGAATATCGCGAAGATTACACATATTCCGAATCCGAAAGTAAGTAATCCGAGGAATGATTCCGAATTGATTCCGGCGAGTTTGTATGAAGAGCACTGTATACGTGAGCGGATGTTTTCTTTGTTGATGACCATAAGCGCCGGAAGTCCGGCCACGAATAATATACATAATCCTATATATGCTATATATGAGAAGAAATAATTTATAATGCTCTTTTCCGAAGATTCATGTTCAAGTATCTCGACGTCGGTATGTGTGTCCGCGATCTTTGCTGCGGATGCAAGAGCTTTATCCGTATTGCTGCCCGAATTGATGAGCGCTCCGACATTACCCATATAATTGTTGAGTTCATTTGTAACGATATCTGACATCATAGTGCCCGGTATCGAATATACATCAAGGACATCCTCGAACATACCGTCTGACAGATTTTTCTCATAACCGGCAGGGATAGTGATGGCTGCGTGAATATTTCTGTTATACAATTCATCCTGAACGGTCTCCGTATCAAAATCGTCGATCTCTTTGATCTCATTGTCCATTTTAAGGAATTCAACAAGCGCTTTGCTCGCGGAAGAATTATCAAGGTCATTAACCGCAACACGCATGGAAGACATCTTGAATGCATTGTTACTGTCCGAATCATGCTGAGAAGCAACTATCGACAATACGCTTATGAATATACCGATATACATTATCACCTGACCAATTTGGGTTTTTAATATCTTGAAAAATAACTTATAAACTTGCATAGCGGTTCCTCCTGATCATTAAAAAGCTTATTATACACAAAACGACTGTAATGCCTCCGAGCAGTGCGATGTTGTTTAAGTATCTTGAATAAGTGTCGTATACGTTAAGAGAATAGAATGCGTCCGATATGAGTGCAGCGGGATTGAGTCTGTTGATGATCGGAACATTGTGCTCAATAAGATCCTTAATACCATTTGCGCAGAGATCTGCCAGAACGCTTAATACCATTGTAAATGATACCGTAATACCGATCTTTGCGCCTTCGGATGCAGGTTTCGGAAGAGCTCCGATTATCATTCCGATCGCAAGGCCGCATGCCGAACCGAGATACAGTATCGGGAAGATCGCAGGTATCTTGTCTCCGAAGTCGATGCCGAGAACGAATATCATATAAACTAACGTGATACATTCTACTACGAACTGGATAAGGCTTGAAGCAAGGAACTCGGATATGATTATGATCGACTTATGCGTAGGCGCCGTAGCACGTCTTGCTCCGAGACTGGTTATATTAGCCTGAATTGAGAATATCCTGTCATTTCCGGAAAATGCTGCGAAGAGACAGCTCATTGCGAATATCGCATAGAAATAATTGACGAGGTTATCCTGGTTGCCGTTACTTGTGTTAAGCTCTCTGCAGGCATTGGTTGATGCTGCTGTTATTGATACTATCCCTTCATTTAACGCGTAAGGATTATTCTTCGCGATGTTCTCGATAAGACTCTGCTTCTGGCTGTACTGGTTAAGAAATGTACTGAGGATCGTAGCTTCATAGCCTTCCTCGCGAACAGTCATGTGGATCTTATCATCAACATATATCACTCCGTCAACATCCTTGTCGCGAAGCATCTGAAGAGCTTTTTCTTCATCGGTGTATTCCGGTTCAAGTAACTTATCTTCACCTTTTGACAGCTCGTCTACTATAGTTAAGAAGATATCGTTGTTGTTAACTTTGTCATCAATGGTAACGATCGCTGTCTTAACAGGGTTCATTACCTCTGTGTTGTTATATACATTGCCGAAGGACATGAACATGAAAGTAGCAAGTGCGATCGGGAATATGCATGACCAGAATATGCTTTCCTTCGAGCGGAGAGTAGTCTTGATCGTATATTTAAAATAATGTAAGAACATTATCAGTGCCTCCTTTTTGATTACTGTTAAGCACCCGGGTTCATTGCAGCTTTGCATCAATGAACATGGCAGGTGGTATCATATATCCGGATCGATCGTCCTCAGACGCTGTCTCTTAACTCCGTGCCGGTGATCTCAAGGAATACGTCATTGAGCGTAGGAAGTTCGGAATATATCCTTCCGAAAGAATAGTCGTGATCACCGAGATAATCCAGCACGCGAACGAGGTTGTGACGACCGCCGCTGAAAGATACTTTAAGGATCGAATCATCGTAAGAGGTTTCATAAGCGTGTGCAAGTCCCGAGATCTCTTCAAGATTGTCCTCTGTAAGATCGCACACTTCAACGGATATCTTTTCAGTACATTTAATGATGTTCTTGAGCTCTTCCTTGGTGCCGCTTGCAAGGCTCTTACCCTTATCCATGATCAGTATCCTTGAACACAGCTGCTCAACCTCTTCCATATAATGTGATGTATATACGATGGTTGCGCCGTTCTTATTCAGCTCGGCAATGCCTTCAAGGATCTTATTCCTGCTCTGGGGATCGACTGCGACCGTCGGTTCGTCGAAGAATATGAGCTCGGGTTTATGTACGATCCCGCACGCTATGTTAAGTCTTCTTAAAAGACCTCCTGATAATTTCTTGGGACGGAACTTCGTGAATTCGCCGAGTTCCACAAAATCGATCGCATCTTTTACGTATTGTTTTCTTGTGGCGGCATCTTTAATGTAGAGCCCGCAGAAGTAATCGATATTCTCATATACACTAAGCTCATTGAATACAGCGACATTCTGAGGTACGACTCCGATCTTTCTCTTAAGATCGTAAGAATCCGGCTTCATGTCCTTGCCGAACACCTTAATGCTTCCTTTGTCATAACTGAGTAATGACAGGATGCAGTTGATCGTCGTTGTCTTGCCGGAACCGTTAGGTCCGAGAAGTCCGAACACTTCACCTTCTTTTATCGTAAGGTTGAAATGATCAAGTGCAACGAGTTCTTTGTAACGTTTTACGAGATTGTTAACTTCGATGATATTAGACATTATTATTCCTCCGTTCTTAAGAATGCGGTGAGCACCGGAAGTTTGCATTAAGTGTTCTTACTTTGCACACCGTCATCTGATGTTGCTATCATTCTACAGCCCGGAGGAATAATATGGTAGTGAATAATGTAAGAAAAATGATGTGACAATTGTCATAAAAGCTTAACATATAGGTCCATCCACCATGAGGACTTATATCAAAATGTCGAATATGTTCACATCAATCCTGCAATCGTTTGCACATATTAGCCTAAAACTTCTCCGTGCTCCAACATAACAATCTCAAAACTACCCAGAAAACACTTACAAATTCCGATATTTCGGCTCTGACAACGTTTGCAAGCCTTTTTGTTGCCAATATATGGTGTCATACGTTAACATAACCGCGAACTCATCATTTTCCGTTATTTGATACGGAACAATCATTACTTAATATCAGGAGGAGATCATAATGATCAAAGCAAAGAGAATAGTAAAAACGGCAGCAGGATTAGTCATGGGACTGGCGATCACATTAAGCCTTACGGCTTGCGGCGGCTCATCGGATAACCAGGCAACCGATTCCAAAGAGGGAACCGAGTCATCAGATACTGCAAATGAATCGGGAAGCAGCGAGAGTGGTGAAAAGACCACGGTGAGATACGCAGTCATGAGCGGTTCTTCAACACACTGGTTCGCAGTGCTTGGCAGGGAAAAAGGAATATGGGATAAATACGGAATTGACATTCAGATCACTGAATTCGCAAATGGAATTGAGACAGTTGATTCAGTATCAACAGGACAGGCAGATATCGGTTTTGTAACGGACTTCGCGGGACTTAACAGATTCGGTAATACACAGGGCAAGACTGATCTTAAGTTCTTCGAGGAACAGTCAAAGATAAGTTCTTATGCATTATATGTTAATCCGGAGAAGATCAAGAAGATCGAAGATCTTAAGGGAGCAAGAGTAATGGTAATGCTCGGAACATTTCTTGAGTATCTTGATGCAAAGACACTTGAGAAGGCAGGACTTAACAAAGATGATATAGAGGTTGTTCCGGTTGACAGCCCGGCAACTTCACTGTCAATGGCGCAGACCGATCAGGCAGATGCCATGTGGACGACCGGTGATGAAGCCAAGAAGCTTATGAGTGTCGGCTGGCAGCCTATCATGAAGCAGTCGGATATAGGCGTTAACACTTATGTATTCCATGTGGCAAGCGAGAGTTATCTGAAGGATAATCAGGATACGGTGATCAATTTCATTAAAGCATATGAAGAGATATATGATTATATGATCAATAACGGCGATGATGCAGCCAAGACTATAAGTGAGCAGATCGGTATCGGAGAAGATCTGTTTGCGAATGGTATCAAGGCAATGGAAGTTAAGGCTGAATTCACTGAGGATGCAGTTAAAGGATTGCAGGAGATCGATACGTGGGCAGTTGATAACGGATTCTATTCACCGTCTGTTGATGTGCATGATTTCATCAATACAGACGCACTTAAGGCAGTGCATCCTGAGAACGTGACCATACAGTAATAGGAACATGATGCAACGTAACAATATGAATATGTGACAAACATGAACAGAATAACAGGAGGACATCATGGGCGTATACAACAATACAGTCAAGGGTGCGACAGAGCACACGAAAAGACATAACCTCGAGGTAGCGGCAAAGCTTGGAATTGACGTTAACAATGCGGTCAATCGTGAACTTGAGCTTGCAGCTTCGCACTATATCAAGAAATATGATACCGGCAGCTTCACATCTCTTACGGGGGAGAAGATATATGATGTGGCTGATTATGAATATGGAACTAAGTCGGAGGTCCCTGATTCGGTCAATCCGAGTTTGTGGATTGAAACCAGAGCGAGTAGGGAGTTCGGAGTATTTTCTGTGGTGGGACATGATGTCGTGCAGACAAGGGGATTCGATCTTGCCAATGTGGAGTTTATCAGGGGAAACACAGGCTGGATCATAATAGATGCGGCATCAACAGTAGAAAGTGCAGCGTATATATTAAAGGTTACGGAAGAAGCACTTGGAGAAAATATCAGGGACAATATCCGGGCCATACTGATCAGTCACTCACATATGGATCACTTCGGGGGGATTGCCGGTATCATTAATGAAGAAAGAGTCGGCAAAGAAGAAGGCAAAGTCCGCATATACGCGCCGAGAGGTTTTGACCTCGCGACCCGTGATGAATATGTATATGCGGGAAATGCTATGAGAAGAAGATGTGAATACCAGATGGGCAACAGACTCAGTGCAGGTGTTGATTCCAAGGTGTCTGCGGGAGCGGCAATATCTTATGTGAACGGAACGGCTTCATATATTGAGCCTACCGATTTCGTAGAAGAAGACTGTACACTTGTCATTGACGGGATCCATATTGATTTCATATTATCGGACGATACCGAAGCAGTTGCAAACATGCTTAATTATATTCATGAATATAAGGCGTTGTGGGTAGCCGATAACTGTATCGGAACAATGCACAATATATATACGATAAGAGGCGCAAGGATAAGAGATGCCAAAGCATGGGCTGACAGTATGTATCAGGCTTATCTGAAATACGGTGAGAAAGCCGAAGTCATATTCCAGGGTCATGCATGGCCGCACTGGAAGACCGAAGAGGAGCCGGATGCGGTGAAGGAAGTCCTTCTTAACCATGCGGCAGCATATCAGTTCACTCATGACCAGGCGCTTCTGTATCTCAATGAAGGCGATACGGCTGAGGAGATATCGAATAAGATCGAGCTTCCCGATAAGGTTGGTAAGGCGTGGTATCTTCGCCCGTATTACGGTGATGTAAGAATGAACGGAAGGGCAATATACAATAAGTATATCGGGTTCTATGACGGTAATCCGATCAATCTTATGCCCCTCTCCAATGTTGAAAATGCAAAGAAATTCGTTGAATACGTTGGCTCTCCGGAAGCTGTTCTTGCCAAGGCAAAGAAGGATTATGACGAAGGGAATTATCAGTATGCCGCACAGGCCGCCAATGCAGTTGTATTTGCCGATCCGGATAACAAGGATGCAAGATATCTGTGCGCGGACGCACTTGAACAGCTCGGTTATCAGTCTGAATCGGGAATCTTCAGGAATGCATATCTTACCGGTGCTATGGAGCTTAGAACCGAAGTAGGTGATTTCTTCGGTCGTGGCGAACATGCAGTGAAAGTCCTTGCGGGAATGGAGGATGATATCCTGCTTGATTATCTTGGAATGACCGTAGACGGCAACAGTATAGAAGAACTTGATGAGAAGCTTATTCTCACGGTAAATGGTGTGAATGCTTCAAACAGCTTCGTACTTCGCATATACGGCGGAACCATTCTCAAGACAGGTTATGACAAGAAAGAAGAAAATGTACTGTCGGATTATACCCGTGTCGATGTATCCAGAAAAGATCTGATAAGACTTATCGCAGGAGATAAGGGAGCGTCAGATGCATTTGAAGGCGACATAAATGGTGTATGGAAGAAGATCGCTGACAGTATCGTTAATATGTACGAATACAGGAACTTCCCGATAATCGAACCATAAGAACGGAGAATGATATGAAAGAACAGGGCAGTAAGACCGGTACTTCAAAAAGTATAATCAGTACTATATTGAACAGCGGAATAATATCGTGGATATTATTGCTCATCGTATGGCAGATAGCATCGAATCTAAATGATCCGAACTTCTTACCCGGACCGCTTGCCACATGGGACGGGCTTGTAGAGATCGCCGGAAACGGCGTACTCTGGAATGACATTAAGATCAGTCTGATAAGAGTTGCTAACGGATGGATCAGAGGAATCCTGATCGCAGTTCCGACAGGACTTCTGATCGGTCGTTTCAAGGTTGCAAGGATAATAATCGATCCTTTGATCAATTTTTTCAGATTCGTACCGGCTATCGGATTCCTGACACTGTTCCTTATGTGGTTCGGTGTCGGTGAAGCATCCAAGATAGTGCTTATCACATATGCTACTGTATTTCCGATAATAATTAACACAACGGCCGGTGTGGTCAGCATCGACCCCGTAAAAAATCAGGCTGCCGAGTCGCTTGGCGCCACAAAGCTCCAGTCATTTTTCACGGTTACGATCCCATGTGCGATCCCGGGAATCATCACCGGAGTAAGGCTTGGACTGAGCGGAGCGATCATATCCATAGTTGCTGCAGAAATGATGGCCGCAAGCGAAGGACTTGGATATCTGATATACACATCCAGATTGTATTACAGGACAGACTGGATATTCGTTGGAATCGTAACACTCGGAATTATCGGATTCGTGGCGGATAAGCTGTTAAGGATAATAGGACACAAGATATTCAAGTATTACGGCGTGAAGAAGATGTAGTGATTCATGACCAAAGTAGGTTAGATATATATTCAGTGCGAAGCTGCTACTGAATTAAATGGCTGCAAGTACTAGTGGCAAATATGATAAGGAGACCGGAATATGGCAACCAATATAATAGAGGTTAACGGCTTATGCAAGCAGTATGATGCCAAGAATAAGAATCTGTTATTTTCAAAGAATATTAATCCGGACGCGGTATTCGCAGGAAACAGCGAAGGATATGTCCTTAAGGATGTCAACCTTGCGATAAGTGAAGGGGAATTCCATATATTTCTCGGGGCGAGCGGATGCGGCAAGTCAACCTTGCTTAATATTATTGCGGGATTCCTTAAGCCGACGATCGGTGAAGTACGCTGCGAAGGCGTGCCGATAACGAAACCCGGTCCCGAACGCGGTGTGGTATTCCAGAATGCGGATTCGGCAATATTCCCATGGCTTAATGTATATAAGAATGTTGAATACGGACTTCGCATGCAGCATAAGAGCAAGGCTGAACGAAGAGCCATCGTGGAAGAGGCTCTTGAACTTGTAGGTCTTTCCGACCATGCAAAAAAACATCCGGCAGAACTGTCCGGAGGAATGAAGCAGCGTGTCCAGATCGCAAGAAGCATCGCCAGCGATCCGAAGATCCTTATAATGGATGAGCCGTTCGGTGCGCTTGATGCACAGACAAGAAGGACTCTTCAGGACGAATTCATAAGGATATGGAAGAAGACTAAAAAAACTATACTTTTCGTAACACACGATCTGCAGGAAGCCGTATATCTCGGACAGAAGATAAGTATATTCTCCGCCTCGCCGGACGCTAAGATCATTACACAGATCGAGGTGCCGTTCGATTATCCGAGGCTTCCGGGAAGCAGTGAAGTGGCTGAGTTCGAGCGTGGAGTTCATGCGAAGCTTGAAGAAGCCATCAATGTACATAAGGACAGCGGCGTTGATAAGTCGGCGTGATTGAAAAAAAGATTTGCCGTAAGGCTGACAAGTTGGTATCATATCTCTTATAGAAGAGCAGGTGTATGTTGGAAATGTCCCGGCAGAAGAATGTAAGATACATGACAGACATATGAAGGCGGGCAGGCACATAATGTTCTTGTGCAGGACGGGTTTGTATAGGACAGACAGTCTTGTTTACTATGAAGAGAGGGCGGTATATCATGTCGATCAAAAAAATAGCTGAGATGGTCGGAGTGTCAGCTTCAACCGTATCAAGAGTTCTCAATAATCCGGATTACAAGTGTTCGGATCCGGGGATCCGGGATAAGATATGGAACGCTGCGATAGAGCTTAATTATACTCCCAATATAGAAGCAAGGAACCTGAAACTTGGTATATCCGAGGGCAGGATAAAAAGATACACTATAAGTATATTGATGACCAGAACCGAGTCCAGGCAGGTGGACCCATTTTATAATGATCTGTTAAGAGTGATAGAGAGCGAGATATATGATAATCAGTGTGTGTTGTCGCACATATGGTATATGCCGGTATTTTCGGATGAGAGAAGATGTAAGAGAACGGACGTGAATGAACTTGTAGATAAGGCGATCGCCGAAGCAGAAGGGAAGTCAGATGGTCTGATCATCATCGGTAAATGCTGTTCGGATGCCTTAAAAGCATGGAAGCAAAGATACAACTGCATCGCGTCTGTAAGCAGGAATTCAACCAATTACGAAGTGGATGAAGTGTTGTGCGACGGCTGGAAAGTAGCATCGATGGCAGTGAAATATCTTATCGGGCTCGGGCATACTGCCATAGGTTATGCGGGAAGCAGTCATTTTGAGGCAAGATATCTGGGATTCGTAGATACCATGCGTTCGAATAATATCGATATCGAATCCTCTTATGTACAGGAGACCGCCCTTAGTGAAGAAGCGGCAGGAGAGACTATGCGTATGTACATGGGAATGCAGGACCCGCCGACGGCCATTTATTGTGCAAATGATATTATCGCTATAGGAATGCTAAAAACCCTCAGGCAGTACAGAGGGATCTCATACAGACCGGCGATAATAGGCAGTGATGATATTGAGCAGGCCGGTTATACCGACCCCATGCTCACTACAATACATCTTCCCTGCAGTGAGATGGGGAGGTTCACGGTTGATCTTCTGTTAAGCAGGATAAAAGGAAAGCATAAGAGCATTGCCAAGGTGGAACTTGAAGGTAAGCTTGTTGAACGTGAGAGCTGCAGGCAGAACATTACGTAAAAATCGATACTTTGTGCTCCATATTCTCTTCCCTGTAGTAGGTCTGCTCGTTAGGGCACGGCAGACTCTTGCCGGGTTGGCGTTACAAAAACTGCCATCAGACCGAAATTTCCTTTTCCCTGTCTTGTAACCTTGTAGCTCTTCGCTTTCTTCTTGAGATCGCTGTACTTAACGGTGAGCTTTAAGGCTGCTTTCGTAACGTTCTTGCCGCCTACCTTGATCGTTGCTGATGTACTTGGTTCGGGACTTGCGGGAGCGGGAGCCGGTGTGGCTGTAGCTTCCTGGTACAATGTCTTAAGGTCTGTCTCTATGATCGTACGGTCTTTATTGGAATTAAAGTCATAGATTGCAGCCTGGGCGTTAAGCACCGTTGCTATAGCCTGATCGAGACCTGTTGAAGCAACCTGTGCAGATACAGCAGGATACAGGATTATTGCGATCGGAGAGATCTTATAATCTTTGCTCTCCGTACTCATGCTTACATCAACATGCTTCAGATGTTCAGTCACATAATGACGGTAATCTGCCTTCATGTATATTGATGCAACTGAAGGGAAGAGTACCGGCAGAGCACCATATTCACTCAATATGCGGTAGCAATCGTAAGTATAGTCGGTATCCCACATTTTCTGCTGTTGGAAAGCGGAGGTCTCAGGAGTAAGAAGCTTCATATAGTCTTTTGTATGCTCTCTCAGGTCCTTTTCAATACGATCCGAGAACATGTAGCCGTAGCGGGCGCGGAAACGAAGCACGCGGATTGCTGCAGCCGGATTGACAGTGAATTCCAGATCCGCATCAACGATAGTGTCAAGACGACAATCACGAAGATCATGGATTCCACCGTGGAAAGTAACAACTTCTTCCGTTTTCATATCATAATATATGGCATTCATTGTGAGATCGCGCTCAAATGAATCGAATACTATATTATTGCTTGTGAATTCCTTCGGATCAAAATCCGGAATAAGCGGTTTGCCTTTGAATTGTGCAGGAATATTCTGATATGTAGCCAGATCTACCACTTCATTTGCATTGGCACCGAATACTGATTTTTCGATGTGATGCTGAGCCTTTGTGAGACGAAGCTCGGCATTGCCTCCTTGTTAATTGAATTTTAATCATATGTTTAAAGATACGTTATCATTATAAAACAAAAGATGAAGGTTTGCAATATGGAGGGGATATCACACTTTTAAGGACATAAAAATGTGCATACCATACACTTTTGAGGACATAAAGTGGTTGACTGTCAGACAGAGGGGTGTTATATTGAGTTTAAAACATACACTGTAATATGGGAGGTGTCAGGCGTATATGGAGCGTATCGCAATTGACAGACTGTTACGTTGGAAAGAAAGCAGGAAACGCAAGCCACTAATTGTTCGTGGAGCCAGACAGGTTGGCAAAACATGGTTGATGAATGAATTCGGCGATCGGTACTTTGAAAAAAAAGTATATATTAATTTTGATTATAACCTGAGAATGAAAGAAATCTTCGCAGGCGGATTTGATATCGAGAGAATTATTCTTGCAATTAATGCGGAGACCGGTATTACAGTTGAGAGTCATAATACACTTATCATACTGGATGAGATACAGGAATCACCCGGAGCGCTTCTTTCTTTGAAATACTTCTGTGAAATGGCACCGGAATACTATGTTATCGCTGCCGGTTCATTGCTTGGAGTTGCAATGCATCGGGGAACATCTTTTCCTGTGGGCAAGGTTGATTTCATGGAACTGTACCCGTTATCATACAGGGAATTCATGTACGCACTCGGCGAGAAGAATTATGTCGATATACTTGATGGTGATGATGTAACGTTGATCACTTCATTTAAGTCCAAATACATTGAGAGATTGCGTGAATATTATTATGTAGGTGGAATGCCTGAGGCGGTTCAGACATTTGTAGATGAAAAGGATTACAGAAGTGTAAGAGAGATACATAATAACCTGTTGACGTATTATGAACAGGACTTTTCAAAACATGCGCCGGCAAACCTTGTTCCAAGGCTTAATCTTGTATGGAAATCTATTCAGTCACAGCTTGCGAAAGAGAATAAGAAATATATATACGGACAGGTAAGAAAAGGTGCCAGGGCAAAAGATTTTGAGCTTGCCATACAGTGGCTTACGGATTGCGGCCTTATTCATAAGGTCAATCGTATAAAGAAACCGACAATACCTGTAAGTGCATACAGTGAGAGTGACATATTCAAGTTATTTTTGTTAGATGTGGGGTTGTTGAATGCCATGGCTAATCTTGATCCACAGATTATTATATCAGGGAACGATATATTCACGGAGTTCAAAGGAGCTATGACGGAACAGTACGTTATGCAGCAGTTTGTATCGGATATGAATGTCAGGCCATATTATTATTCATCCCCAAACTCCACCGGTGAGATAGATTTTATTATTCAGGGAAGTACAACTGTTATACCTGTTGAGGTAAAGGCTGAGGAGAACCTCAAAGCCAGAAGTTTAAGAGCCTTTTATGAAAAATATAAACCAAGGTATTCAATAAGGATATCAATGTCCGATTACAGGGAGCAGGATTGGATGGTTAATATTCCGTTGTATAATATTAGGAGAATGATGGGGTATATTAATCCAGATGGATAACCGTATAGTCTTTCGGTTTTTTGGTAGGAGAGGCGGTTTTTGGTTTTGCCGTTGGCTTTGAAGTCGGAGCGGCAGTTGACTTGGGTTTAGCAGTAGCCTTAGGTTTGGCAGTTGCTGTAGGCTTTGCAGTTGATTTAGGACGCTTTCCTTTGCTGACAGTCAGGGTAATGCTGTCAATCTCGCCTGTTTTAAAGGTATGCTCCGGAGCGATATTTTGAGCAGTAACAACGCCTATGTCATGTGATTTATCATACTTATAATCTGTAACGATGTTAATGCCCGAATCGAGAGTGGCAAGTTCTCTGGTTGCTTTCTCAAGAGACATTCCGGTAAGTTCCGGTATGGTGAGGACATAGGATTCTGAAGTATCGTTGTCTGAATCACTATAATTTGCGGCGGTGTCAGTTACGGTGTTTTCAGTACTGGCAGAGTCATCACCGCTAATAGCTGTGGTATTATTATCGTTATTAATGTTTTGTGTGTTGTAGGCTGCTTCTGTATAATCTGAACTGTCTGCAGATGATACAGCCACATCGTTATTATCGGGCGACATAGCCTGATCCTTTGACAGCATGTAGTATACGGAGAATCCTGTTATAAGAACAGCGATTGCAAGTAAAGCTACGGTCTTTGCATGTTTCATAACGAATCTGCCCGATCTTCTGGTGATCATTTTTATAAATGTCTCATTCATCATTACAGTGACATGCTCTTCGGGCATTGTGTGCACAGAAAATGCCTGACAGAGCGCTTTTGTTGATGAAAAGCGTTCGGAATATGACAGACTGAGTCCTCTTGTAAGTGCTTCTATTTTGGTATCATCAATATGTGCGGTATCGGGAAACGGCAGGGTATCGTTATGTTTATTCTGCATACGGCTAACAGCATTATCAGGGGCTTTACCGGTCAAAGTGTAATACATAGTGGCGCACAGACCATATACATCGGTCCACGGACCTATGTGACCGTTTGGCAGGTATTGTTCAGGTGGAGCGTATCCTGCTTTAATGATCACTGTTATCGTTTTGCTTTCATTTGGATTGCTGTAACTTGCCGAACCGAAATCGATCAGATGAAGTTTGTTATCAATGCCAACCAGAAGGTTATCAGGACTGATATCGCGGTGTATAAGACCTTCCTTATGAATAACAGCCAGATCATCCATAACAGGCTTCATGAGTTCATATATCTCATCAAAAGAAAGCACGCCCTCGTTGACAATTAGCTGCTTAAGGGATATGCCTTCGATATAATCCATTATAATATACGCTGTATTATTTTCTTCAAATACATCAATGATGGTAACAATACTGTCAAGATCGGAATACTTCTTCAAAAGGACTGCTTCGTTAAAAAAACGATGAAGTCCTTTCTTAAAGCTCACTGAAAAATCCCCGCCGAAGTGTGTTACTTCGAATGGAGATCCTGAATGATCCCTTCCTGCAACACCTGACGGAAAATATTCTTTGATCGCGATGGCACGCACAGGATCGGAGTCTTTGATATGTCCGGCATAAGTTATTCCGAATCCGCCTTCGCCACGCACAGAGTCTATAACATATATATCATTCAATATGAACCCTGCCGGCAGGGTATGAGCACTATTATTGGTATCCATGGGAGTATAGTATCATATATGAATTGGTAATTCCAGTATATGGTGATAATAGTTACCATGAAAAATTATCATCGCATAATATTACAAACATTAACTGACATTCCCCAAGTATCAGCATATCCCTGTCTTTGAGGGATGTTTTTTTGGTAATGACTGAATTATTGACCATAGTAGGATTGGTGCTGTCCCCGGGGATAATTGAAAATGAATTATTCTCATTATCATATTCGATCACAGCATGGTCTTCACGACTTATTGTTTTCTCATTTTTAAGAATAACATCCATATTGGAATTGCGACCAATATGATTGGCTATGTTGAATATAGGAAAGCTCTGTCCTCTGCTTGAACCGTTAAGGCACATAAGCCATCCGACAGTAAGCTTTTCAAAAAGAGGTTCATCAGCGGAAAGCGATGAGAATACTTCTTCCGTAGAAACATCTTTTTGATCTGAAGGGATATCAGCGGCTGCGATTCCCTGCGCATTGATACAATGTGGGCAGTAAGGGAATTTATCGGCATTATAGTAATGATTATTCTCACATTTTATAAGATTCATTCATTTCTCTCCTTGTAAGATTCATAAAGTTCAACTTTGGATATATTAAAAATATACTCTGTATAGTAATTGTCGTTTTTTGAAATGTCATATTAAACGAGCTGGAATATATTATCGATATCCCCAAAGTGAATAATTGTTCCAGGTCTCAAATTGAATGGAGTATCGGGTTTAAGTTTCTTAAACATTTTTTGAGAATATTTCCCGGTGTCAGGAGGTGTCTCCAATACAAAAGTTCCGTTAAAAGAGAAGTCGGTCAATTCATATGTGTTGGCATCCGCATGGAATATTACCGAGCAGTGGGAGCGACTCACAAACGGCAGATTATAACATATATCACAATGCTCGTCTCTGCCGATCAGAACAGGAACATTCGCATAGATCCGAATTATCGAACTCTTATATTTTCCACGGATACATTGAATGGAACCGGTTACGTTGGTGGACACTTTTTGCTCAGTTTGTGTTGTAATACAAGTATCCAGCTTTTGCAATGCTTCATCTTTGTAAGTGGAACTGATGGGTAATATGGTTCCGGATAATAAAGTAACATTCTTATTAGTATAATGTGACACGTAATTCTTTGATATGACGTAACTTTTATGAATACGTATGAATTGCTCCTTTGAGATATCAGCATATAGATTATCAAGTGTGTTGTAATATATATAATCGTGATTTTCCGTATGTACGATAAGTTTTCTTGAGATGCTTTCAATGTATTGAATAAAATCATATGGAATCAGCTGCTTCTTCCCGCGAAACTTTATGGTTAACATCGGAATGGTGGTCATATGAATTACTCCTTTCACTTGATTCTTAAGTATTTCCTCGTAAGCACTTTTTGACATACTATATTTTAACATATATTGTTTGAAAATGGGATAGATGAAAGGGCGTAATGCGCTCGATTTTTTACATGAAAAGCTCAATTTTTTACATCTGCGTTCAGATGGTTTTAGAACGTAGTATTATGTGTATAGTGCAGTGGAGATAGGGGAAAATAGGTGGAGGATTACAGTGATACAAGGAACCAATTTGCGCAATGTTGTATTGATGATATTGGTAGTAGGTTTGTATATATCCGGCTGTGGAAATGCTAAAAAAGACAACTCCGGAATAGATACAATAGATCATGAAAGACCTAATAGTGTGCAAGCTTACGATAATGCTGTTATCAATGGATATGAAGGAAGTATGAATGAGTGGCTAACATCCATAATCGGTGAAAATGTATATATTAAAAACGGGATTGTTAAAATCGGAGACACAGATACCGGTATCAAAGGGTTACGGATTGATCCGGATAAAGATTTCGGGGATGTAAAAGTGATTGCATATCATATCAATGCAGATCGGCACCTTATACTTGAATTGTCTGACAAAAGTGAATTAGACCTGGGCGAGACTAATGAGGCAACGAATATCGAAACTATTGATGTATTGGATAATGAATCAGATGATTCGGAAGAAAAAAAAACGGAACAAAATATCAATTCGGATAACCATATGACTGACAGCGGTAATAATGTGAATTCCGAACAGTCGGAATTAGTCGGTAACTCAAGTGAACAGAATAATACTTGTTCATTTAAGGTGGATAAGATCAATTCAACTGTAGGAGCGCAGTCGGTCAGGTTGAGTGTAAATGTAATGAATAATCCCGGAATTCTCGGCATGATGTTATCCATATCTTATGACGAGAGTATTCTTAAGCTCAAGAAGATAGAAAATGGTGGTGCATTAAAAGGGTTGCTTACAATGACCACAGGTAAAGAGCTGAAAAGTGGCTGTAAGGTGTTGTGGGACGGAACAGATATAAAAGAAGAGCATATAAAAGACGGTGAGATTATGGTGCTGGAATTCGATGTTGCAGATGAAGTCGATAAAGGAACTTATCCTATTGAGCTTGGCTACAATGTGGGGGATATCGTTGACGGTAATATGAATGAAGTAGAGCCGGTTGTGGAGAATGGGAGTATTACAATTGATTGAGATATTATATGGTAACTGATAATTATTCGGCTTTTTCTAGGGATATGAAATATAATTGCTTATTCCAAATAAAAAGATGAATTATAGAAAGTGGGAGGTTCAAATGACATCAAAAAGATATCTACGTAAAAAAATAAAATATTGCAGTATGCTGTTATTGGTATTAATGATGAGCATGATTGCCGTAGCAGGAGCAAAGAAAAAGATTGTAAAACCAAAAAAAATCTATCTGAATGCTACAAAAAAAGAGTTAACGGTTGGCAGTAAATTCAAGTTGAAAATCAAAAGCGTAAAACCGTCAAAGGCAGTGACAAAAGTCAAGTGGAAAAGTAGTAATAAGAAAGTAGCTGCAGTTAGCAGCAAAGGTACTGTTACGGCTAAGAAGGTTGGTAATTCCACCGTTACAGCGACGTCAACCGTTAATAAAAAAGTAAAAGCAAAATGTAAAATATCGGTTGTTGATAGTTTAGATAGTACTTCGGATAACTCCGATAAACAAATAACAACTGAAAACAAGGCAGATAGTAAAAATCAGTTAACAGCTAATAACCCAACAATTAACCCCATAGATATACCAAAGGCAACTGAGGTTCCACAAATAACTGAAAGTCCAAAGATAACGGAAAATCCTAAAAACACTGAGGAACCAAAGAATACAGAAGTGCCAAAGGTAACAGATGAACCTAAAGCAACAGATAATCCAAAGACAACAGAAGAACCGAAAAACTATACTGTCACATTCAAGGATTATGATAACAAGGAATTAAAAAGGGTTACGGTTAAAGCCGGTGAGGATGCCGAACCTCCTGCAGCGCCTAAGAGAATAGGTTATATATTCAAGAAATGGGATGGGAGCTATTACAGTATTACCGAAGATACAGAAATCAAGGCTGTATATGAAAAGGACAGTTCCAAGTCAATAATAGTCGGAGATATTAATGTTAAGCCGGGAGATACGAGTGTTGAGTTGCCGGTGTACATCAACAATAATCCGGGAATACTAGGAATGACACTGACTATTCATTATGATGATTCAGTCATGACACTTAAGAACGCGGTAAATGGCGATGCCTTAGATGGTGTATTGGTTATGACTAAGGCAAATGTATTAAAAGACGGGTGTAACTTCACATGGGATGGTGAATCGCTAAATGAAGAAGATGTTAAGGATGGAAAAATACTTGTTCTGACGTTTGATATAGAGAGGCACGCAGTCTCCGGAAAATATAGAGTAAGTTTCAGTTGGAATAAAGGAGATATTGTTGATAATAATTTGAGTGCCCTTTCACTGGATAAGAAAGAAGGATATGTAAGTATATTATCTGAAAATGAAAAGCCCGGATCAATAACTGTAAAAGATGTTGTTGCCAATCCCGGAGATGAAAACGTAGAAGTACCGGTAAATATATATAATAATCCGGGTATTTTGGGAATGACTTTAACAATTCATTATGATAGTTCAGTTATGACATTGGTTGATTCTGTCAATGGTGAGGTATTTTCCGGAGTTTTGAACATGACGAAATCAAAAGTACTTAAGAACGGTTGTAATTTCTTTTGGGATGGAGAATCCGTGGAAGGAGATAGAATTAAAGATGGCACTATTCTATTATTGACATTCAAGATATCAGAAAATGCCAAAGCGGGAAAATATTCAATCAGCTTTACTTCGGATGATATAAGTAACAATAATGCAAAGCAGATAATGATGGAATTGAAAGAAGGATATGTGACTGTAAGATAAGGTTTTGTAAGTAAGGAGCATGTAACAATTATATAGGGCTGACAACTTAAGGAGGATGTTGGATTATGAAGAAGATAATGACGAAAAGAATGAAAGCAATATTACTTGTGATAGCTATGTTTGTATCAATGTTTCAGGGGATACCGGGTACAAGGATTGATTGGAGTAAAAAAGGTTATACTGCAAGTAATTATGACTCTAAAGTTAATGCATTTATAACTGATAACAGATGGAAAAATGGAATAGCATGGGGTAATAATGAGGGACCTAAATTATCTACATGGCGTTCACAGGGTTGTTGCGCTTATTGTGCTGATTTTGAAAAATACATGTATGGAACACAGGGATGGCAGGGTTCAAAATTCTATGGTGTATCGGAAATTAAGGCGGGGGATATTTTGTATGTAAACTGCTCACAAGGTCAGCATTGGATTGTTATTTTATATAGAGATGGAAATAGCTTGTACACGGCTGAGGGAAATTTTGATAGTTCAGTAGTTATATCAAATTCACGCTATGTAATATCTGGCAACTGTTTATATAATTCGTACTCACACGCCAAAAACTATTATTTGAGTGTTGGTTATCATTTTAATACTGGGGATGTAAATGGTGGCGGTGGTGGCACCCCAATATCCAACGCCTCTGTCAAAGCAGTTTGGTGTGATAAATTTGACCGCAATCTTATTCCGAAAGCAAAAGTATATAATCCTGGCAGGCAAAGAGTAACAACATGCGGAATTCAGATAAAGGATGGCAATAATATTATTGGAAGAAAAGAGTCAATGATGGTGCCGGAAGATCAGTACTCATCAACATCTAATATATGGTTTGATTGTAATACGGAAGTCGGTATTACTCTTCGTCCCGGTCATGTGTACGGATGGCAGATATACGCAGACATTGGAGGAGTAAGACGTTATACGGATTGGATATTTGACAAGACGACCGGAACTGAGAAACCTAATGCTCCAACCTTCAGTACCTCGAAGAAAGATTATGCAGTCGGGGATGCTGTTACAGTTAGTTGGGGAGCAGACGTTAACGCAACCGGAGGATACTGTCTGACTTTAACACAGACAAAGGGCGGAACATATTCGAAGACGATGTCAACACAATCGTCAAATGCGACATCGCTAGCATTTACTCTGCCTAATGCTGGTGAGTATAAGATAACCGGATATGCCAGGGGAAGTGAGAACAGTGCAACATCAACACTAAACAAGACTATTGTTGCACATAATCCCAGCAAGGTCAGATTTGTAGAATATGACAAGAATAATAAAGAGAATCTTCTGTGTGAGCAGACAGTCCGTTATGGATATTCTGCAACAGCACCGACAGGAATCAGTAGAAAAGGACATACATTTATTGGATGGAAAGGTGAATATAGTAATGTAACATCTGACAGAACTATTGTTGCACAGTTCAAGAGGAATACTTATAAAGTAGTTTTTTATGATAAATATGACAATATCATAAATACTCAGTCTGTGTTATTTGAAGACGACGCAACAGCTCCGGAACCGCCTGAAGCTGAATCTGGATATGTATTTGTCGGATGGGATAATGAAGATTATAAGAATGTTCAAGGGAATGTTAACGTCAGAGCATGTTATGTATGGGCTAATGATAATCTGCCCGTTGTAGTGGAATTAAATAAATGTGAATTCAAAGAAGACGGATATGTTGTTAATTACAATATAAAAAATAATCCCAACAACAGGACAAAAGGAAGAGCTATATTCTCTCTCAGGACTTCGACGGGTAAATTAATTAATTCTACAGAATCTGATGCATTTTCACTTGCAAAGGAAGAGTACAGAAAGAATCTGGAGATGTACATTCCGTATGATGGTGTTGCAACCAACATAAGCTTGTATATAGTTGACCGTTTTGCAAATGGTATTCCATATTCGGAAACTGTAAGTAAGCCTATTGAGAGGGAATGGAGCGATTATGAAGAAACGAATCCGGGTGACAATGTAGAAGTAGAATCGAGAACCGAATACAGGTACAGAGATTTGCTTACAACGACTACAAGAACATCAGTAAATGAAGGATGGACACTGGTTGATAAGGTGTTGGATAGTTCGTGGTCATTCGGTAGTTGGAGCTCATATTCAAGAACACAATATACGGCAAGTGAAACTACAACTAAGAAACGTGAAGTAGAATCCAAAAATGTTTCTGATAATAACGGATATACCATTAATACATATTATTACTGGAAAGACCCTAATAAGCTTGCGTTCTCAAATTATAATCAGGGTGGAATGGTATATTATGAGTATTCTCAGAGATCAAATGATAATGAACCGAGAATGTATGTGTATGGTTCTTATAACGGACAGACAACTTATAGGTTGAATGAAAACAATTATGGGTATGGCGTGAATTTTAATTCTGAGATATGGTTCTTGAAGAATTCGACAAATGTAGCAGCAACAACTCATAAAGAATACCGTTACAGGGATGGTACAAAAGGCTATTCATATAAGTGGAATAAGTGGGATGCCTGGACCAAATGGACTGATTCCGTTGTTACGGCAAACAAATCCAGGGAAGTGGAGACAAGAACAACTTATCGACATAGGGCAAAGATGGCAGATCTTGAGGATAATACAGGAAAGGAATACACTGTCTCAGGTAAGGTTGATGCTTCTCTCGCAGGAAAGGAAGCTCTGATTCAGGTATATAAAGGTGATGAGCCTTCTGATTCCAACAATGAATATGTTGGTAAAGTTTCGATAGGTGAAGCCGGAGAGTTTTCTCATAGTTTTGTCTGCCGTCAGGAAATCAGCGAGCAAACAGGTGATTATAAAGTAATGATGGCAATTGAAGGAGGAAGTGAACCATTTTATCTTGAAACGATTGAAGCTCCAAAACCTAAGTACACTGTTGTATTCAAGGATTTGAATGGTAATGTAATTGATACACAAACTGTTACTAAAGGACATAGTGCAACGGCACCTACAGTACCTGAGGAGGAGAGCTATACATTCGTAGGCTGGGATTTTGGAGTCACCAATATTAATGATGATATGGTAATAACAGCTCAGTATACTAAGAATAAATATAGTGTTGCATTTGTTAACTGGGAAACAGAAGAAGTATATACCGATGTATTCAGCTATGGAGATCCTGTAACATACCCTGAAGCAACAGATATTGAAGGATATGATTTTGTCGGATGGACTACTACTGATGGATTATCTGTTGATACAGTACTTGATAATACTGTATTAATGGCAAATTACAAAATCAAGGTATTTGATATAAATTTTTATGACAATCAGGGAAAACTGATAAGCTCACAAAAAGTCGAATATGGCAAGGATGCTCTTGAACCGAATGTTGATGAGATAGAGAATATGGTATTCGAGGGATGGAGTAACTATGGTTTCCGTGATGTAAAAGGTGATCTTGATGTATATCCTGTGTATAAGTATATATATACAGCAGAGGTACCTACATGTGATACGACTTCGGGAGTGTTTACAGAGAGTAAAGAAGTTCACTTATATGCAGGTGATAAAGCAGATATATATTACACAACTGACGGTACAATACCTACAAAGGCTAGCAAACATTATGATGGCAGTATTACAATTGACAGGAATACTTATCTTCAATTCATCGCAGCTGAACCGGAAAAGAATACAAGCGATGTTGTAAATGTATCGTTTCTTGTGGCATCCGGTGAAGATGATGAGGGTGCTTTGGTAATAAAGAAAGAAAAATACAATATGGAGCGTGGAGAAAGCGTTAAGCTGACATATTTCTTAAGTCATGAGAATCCTGATATAGGAGTACAGTATTACAGTCTTGATGAAAAGATTGCATCGGTTGATGAGGATGGTATGCTCCGTGCGAACAATGTAGGAAAGACTCAGATATTTGTAAGCACCGAAGATAGTAAATATGCGGATTATTGTGATGTAGAAGTAACGACAACCGATATTGAAGTCGAATCCATTGAGCTTGATAATTATTCAGTTGTAGGTCTGGTTGAAGACAAAATCCAGATGAACGCCTCTGTATACCCTGATAATGCAACGAATAAGGAAGTAGATTGGTATTCAGGTGACGACAGTATTGCCACAGTGTCAGATACCGGAGAAGTAACAATTAATAAAAAAGGAACTACAACTATATATGCATACGCAAAGAATGGAACATATCTTGCAAGCTGTTCCGTTAAGGGTGTTGTTGGATATGAAGAAAGCAAGATAACGATGTCGGCTCCATATCTATTCCTTAATGAGAATGAAAGTGATTATCTGTATGTATATTATGAGGATTCGGTTGTCAATTGTACCTGGACAAGCAGTAATGAATCGGTAGCAACAGTTACAGACGGATATGTAACTGCCAAAAAAGCCGGAACTTCGATAATCAGTGCAGAATCTGAAGACGGATCGGTGGTAACATCATTGGTTTCGGTAAGCAAGACTGATAATACAGAAGAACCGGAGATTAATCCAACAACAAAAGATCTTCTGGGAGATGTTAACGGTGATAAGAGTGTTAATTCCACGGATGTAATTATGCTTAGAAGATATGTAGCCGGTGGATATGGTGTTAGGATTAACGAGACTGTGGCAGATATGGATGGAGACGGTGAAATCAACTCGTCAGATGTAATTCTGCTTAGAAGACGTATCGCCGGTGGGTATTAGGAATTGATTGTGGTTAGTCAAAAACAATTTATCACGATTTTTCGGGAGGTTATAGACATTGAATAAAATAAAAACAAAAATTGTTGTGATATTTGCATTTCTATGTTTTATTTGCAGTGCATGTTTTTTTACAACTGATACTTTGGCACAGACGATAAAGATTGGTGATAAACCATATCACAGTATTACTGTTGAAGGTGTATTAAAAGAAAATAAAAAAGGGTATTATTTTAAATTTACAAAACCAGTTTACATTAAATATAGGAATTTTAAATCTAAAGAAAAGAAGCTCAGAGTAAAAGGTACAGATGCAGAAATTAGTGAATTAGAGAAATATAAAAATATAAATATTAAAATTAAAGCTAGTTTATCGGGTGATGATTATTGGTATTATATTTGCAAAATAAAAAAAATAACAACACTTGGTGGCAAAACAAAGGAATCATCAGAAAGCAGAAAAGTAATGGATGAATCAACAGAAACACCACGTGGTTCCAATAATAAAAATGTCAAGAACACAGTAAAAGCAAGCTATATTGATGGTGCATTTGGAAAGAAAAAGATATTTGACTGGGAAGTAGAATATTCAGATGATTATTTTTCTGGAAAGGCAAATGAAGTAAACAAAAAAACACAAGGTAAAATTGCAAAACTGTCAATGCTTGCGTCAGCTTCTGTATACAATGCAGACTGTGGAAAGGCTTTTATGCAAGATAAATTAAAATTTGAAAAAGTAAATTATGTTACCCATAAAACATCAAAAACGAATTACGATCATTCGAATTATATGATTGGATATAAGAACATAGATGATTTCACATTGGTAGCAGTATGGATAAGAGGTTCTGTAGGAGAGTTGACTGAGTTGCCACCAGACTGGAAAAGTAATTTCAATATAGGAAGAAGGACTGTGCATGAAGGCTTCGGAAATGCGGAAAAGGAGATGAGTAAAGAAGTAAAACAGTACATTACAAAACTGAAAAGTGATAATAAGTGCAAAAAGACAATTAAGTTATGGATAACAGGTCATAGCAGAGGTGCTGCAATTGCTAATTTATTTGGTAGCAGAATGACAAATGAATATGGAAAAGAGCAGGTATTTGCATATACATTTGCTTCGCCCTATGTATCAAAAAAAGGTAATAATAAGAATAAGCAATACAGTAATATTGTAAACTATATAAATCCGGGAGATGTTGTTGCAGCAATTCCACCACAAAGAGGTTCGGCTTCGGCTTCAACAGTCCTAAACATAGCTGAGGCTGTACGTTCTTGTTACAAACGGTATGGCAAAGATATTTTGTTTGCGGATAAATATACTGAAATGAGCAAGATTTTTAAAGAAAAGACGGGTAAAAAATTTGAAGGTAATCATACAAAAAAAGTGATTGGTGATTTTAATGAATCATATACAGGCGAAAATACAGGTTATGAAAATATTGGATCGATTTTTGCAAAAATGATTGATCATGAAATAAAGAAAATTGGTCATGCACATTGTCAAAGCTTATATTTGTCATGGCTTGAAGCGATATATGAGTAGCTAAAATACTAAATAATTGAAATGATTTGCAACAATAATAAACACAATAGAATGAAAAATACATTTTAGTGGGGTGACAAACTATATGAATAATACTATCAAATGCAAAAATATTAATCTGTGTAAAATAATAATCGTTGTATTCGTTATAACTTTGGCATTGATAAGTAATAGTATTACGGTTAGTGCTGCAAAAAAAAGAGACATTATAAATTTATGTGATCAGTTAAGTTTTTTTTGGGGAAAAGATATATTTGAAAAAATGAATTGTGGAGATATTAAAAAATATAATTTTTCAAAAGCATCAATTAGAAGACAGGCTCTTGGAGTGTGTTATCTTTCTACATATCAATATTATGGTTATGATAAATATGTAGACTTTTCTAATGAATATTCAAGATGGCTATTTGGGGAAACAACATCAAATACATATTATTTTGAAGGTGAATGGGGAGATACAGATTACGCTATAAAAATTAAGAAAATAAAGAAAAAAAAAGGGTTATATTTCGTTAATGCAAATATATATATAGTAGCATTTGATGAAGAAGCAATAAATGGAGTGAGTAAAACGAAAATTGGAGAATTAAAATTAAAGATACAAAACGCTTCTTATTCAAATTATAATTGTATTATGAAGTCTGCTGTGTTGAAGAGAACAGCTGGAGATGATGCATTCAATTATGGCATATAAAATGATTGATACTATGTTCAAATATTTAAAGTGTCATTAATTATTCCATATAATAGAAGGAGATTGGTAACTATGAAAAAAAGATTATTATTAATACTAACACTTGCAACAATATTATATGCTTTCATGTCCTCTAGTAATATCGATGCAGCATCAAAAAATCAAAAAGCAATGCAGGCATATGAAACGATATTAACTGATGAAAATGAGATGGAAAGGGTATTAAACATTACACCTGTTTCCGGTTTGGAAGAGTGTCAATTTGATATTATCGACCTAAATTGTGACGGCGTTAATGAAATGATATTTACATCAGATTGTGGATATCACATAGATATTATTGCATATGTATCCGGTGAAGCAAAAAGAGTTGGCAGTGGATATGCAGGATCAGAAACATTCTACCCAAACAAAAAAATTTATCATTCGGTTGTAAAACATGGAGGAGAATATTACAGCTCATATTATAAATTTGATGGGAAAAAAATGAAATTAGTGGCTGAAAAAATTGGAAACGATTGTACTAATGTGGTGACCGGAAAAGCAAAAAAATACAATCCCCAAAATCCATATGCTCCATACAAGTATTCAATTAATGGGAAGGTTGTTCCAAAGAATAAATACAAGAAATATATAAAAAAATTGATGAAAGGGGCTAAGAAAAAGGAAATTGATTATAAGAATAATACAATAAATAACAGAAGTATGTATTTTTAAAGAATATGGAGTGATCGTGTTACAAGGTGCGGTTGATCATCCCCGGGGAATGACCCCGGGTGAGGCTAATGAGTACATATGAAGTGATCACATTAATGATTCACAGCGGTATGTTCCTATTGGCGTTGCTTACCTATATTGATTTTAGGAACAAGCATAAATAACACCAGCCTATCCTTGTACATTGGCAGTCTAGGATAGGCTGATACATTCAGAATAACTTGGGGCTGTCAACCCACCTTGTGGGCGATTGCTCCTATTGGGCTTATTATAATATATTGTTTGTTAAAAATCAATGTTTATTTTCATAAGAATACTCCCAAGATTAAACTTTAGTTTTATGTCGGCATAATAAAATAATTAAGTGCAAATTCAGGTAAAAAGAAAATAACTCTTCAGTGGAATTCTAATTTCAAGGTAGATGGCTATCAGATTCAATATAGTGGGAATAAAAAATTTAAGGGTGCAATAGTAAGATATACCAAGGATAATAAAAAGATAAATAAATAAGAAAACAAAGTGAGGAGGCTTAAGATGAAAAAAATCAAGCTTACAATCATATTTATTTCATTAACGATGTTGATAGGTATTGCATGTACCGGTTGTGGAAGCAGTGACAAAAAAGGAGATGGTTATGCTCGAATACCCGGTGGAGGAAATTATGACTCTTCGGATGATTCATCAGGATCCTCAAGAACATCAAAAAACAAAAAAAAAGCTACATATACAATTATAGTCATGAGTAATAGTGGTGAAGTTTTGGAAGATGCAAGTGTGAATCTTGGAGGAACAATTAATAAAACAGGTCAAAATGGCAGTGCGACATTTGAAAGACCTTCAGGTAAGAATCTTAATCTTATTGTTTCGTGTGAAAATTATGCAACAGTTGAATATAAGGGATATAATCTGAAAGAAAAAGCAACGGATACGATTACGTTAAGAAGTATTTCGTCTGAAAAGCATAGATTAAACAAAGCTATATATAGAGGAAAAACACGATTATTGGATGTGGACTTGCTTGATGGCAATAAAAGATTATATTCAAGTGCTCCCAATTATACATTTTCTATAGAGACAGAAGTTATTGGTGATGAAGATACTGTAAGAGAATTTTGCCTTTGTCAGAAGATAGTAAAAGATGGAGCACAACGCGAAAATGTGATAGCACGTAGTTATGACGGCAACTTTAAAAATATTGCACCTAAAGATTTTCAGGTAGGAGCCGGAGTATATATTAAGGTAATTGACGTATACAATCTTAGCTGTAATACGGCTATTAATTTAGAGATTGCTAAGGAGCCGACATATATGGATGGAGCTTCTTTTAATCTTTTTGGAGACAGCTTTTCTGTAAATATTGATGATGATGTTCCAATATTCGGCGGAACAACTTTCAGTTTTGATAATATAGATTTTCCGGTATATACTACGTTGATTAGGGATGAGGAAGGTAATCCTAGATTAAGGGTAGGACTTAATATTTCTAAAGAGGTTTTGAGTAGTAAGGAAAGATTAAAAACATATCAAAAAAATATAGATGATCTTGAAAAAGTTAAATCAAATCTGTCTTCGTATGAATCAACTGTTAAAAATTTAAGAGGATTTCAGGCAAAAAAAAGTGAATTTAATATGAGTGGGTTTACGAAACCGGAGGTAGTATTTAATGGATATGTAGAAGCAGGCTTTAACAGTTTAGGTGAAATATCTAATGGAACCGGAAAAGCCAGTTTAATAATAAAACAAACGGTATGTAATTGGAATTGGCAATACTTTATAATGTCATTTCCGCTCACTGTTAATGTAAAGGGAGTAATTGAGGCTGATGTGTCTGGAGCAATTGTATACGATGTTGAAGATAATAAATTTGTTGGTGGAGATGTTGATGTAACTTCGAATATTAATCCTTCTATAACTGTAAAAGCAGGGGCTGGATTTCCAAAACTTTCAGCGGGTATCTATGGTGATGCCGAGCTTGATATAGATTTTGTATGGGTCAGCAACAAGAAAAAGACAGGTTTCGAAAAAGTCGATATAATTTCTTCTATTGGAATATATGCAAATGCATTGTTGTTTAATGCTGAAAAGCCATTAAGGACGAATAGAATCAGCCTATTTTCCCGTTCTGAAAAGGATTCCTTAAAAAAAAATCCTGATTCGATGCAGGCTATGAGCATTAATGATGGTAATAATAATTCGTTGGATTATATATATGACGCGAGCAATTATACTCCGGAAGATAAAGCACAAGGTGAAGAATATGTAACGGTACAGAATAAAGTATATGGCTCATCAGGAACAGAATTAAATGAAAAAACAATTCTTGGTGAGAATGTCAGTACAGGCTCACAGCCGGTGGCAGCTTCAAATGGCAAGCATGCTATGACAGTATTCTGTTCATATAAAGATATGGAGAACACAGAGTATCCGTATTCAAAGTTATACTATTCTGTTAACACGAATGGAGTATGGCAAAATAGTGTTGCGATTGATAATAACATAAGTAATGAAATGACACCACAGATTGTGAATAATGGTGATGACTATTATATTTTGTATCAAGACAGTGATTTTGATTATTCATTATACAATGGTTATGAAGCGATGACCGATGAACAAAAAGATGAACTGATGAAGCAATTTACTAACAGTGTAGATCTGCATGTAATAAAATATAATGCTGTTGCGGATGAGTTTACAGATTTGGGAAAAATAATTACCGAAAATGAGTATGATTATCTTGCTCAAATTGATGTAGTGAATAATTCGCCGGTTGTATATTGGGTGAAAAATGATGGAGATTTGTTGGGAACAGATATAGACACAGTAAACACAATAATGCGTGCTGGGTTAGCTTCCGGTTCATGGAAAATTAATGAAATAAAAAATACATTTAATCCGGTAACTGTTGTAGAGGCCGGTACTTATAATGGAATATCTTCTTGTATGTATACTATAGATGAAGATGGTGATGTCACTAATGAGGAGGGAACGGTAACATATATTTATGATAATTCTGAAAATATGGTTACGGATGAAATGATATCTGATATTAAATATACAAGAATTCCTTCGGCTAGTGAGGGTAAATTCTATATTTTAATAGGGGATAATTTGTATGATTATGTTTCAGGACAGTTAAATATTATTGCAGAACATGTTAATGAGAAGAATTCTGAATTCTCAATAACTGATACAGGTATATATTTTGTTGGAGATTCCAATGATGCAACAGAGTTATTTTTCAAAAAACGAGGATCAGACAGTGAATATAGTTCTCCTGTACCTGTCACATCTGACAATCGCTGGCTCAGAAATCTTAATATGATAACACTTAATGATTCGGATGTTGCAGTTGCATTATCTGATGAATATAAAATAAACGATGATGGCACATCCGATATACATTCGACTCTTGTGGCTTATCAGATTGGAGATTTTTATGATATTGCTATAGATGGAGCAACATTTATTAATGATACCGATTCATGGGTAAATGAAAATATTAAAAAAGAAGATTATAACAATACTGATGATGAGTCAGAAGAGAATAATATAAATAAGATTGCGGAAATCCCATGTACTATCACTAATAAGGGAACAAATGATATAGAGGATTATGAAATTGTAATTAAAGGTAATGATGGAGAAGAACTTACTATATTAAATGACTACAGCAAAATAATTAAGTCCGGTGAAAGTATTAATGTGACATTAGATGTAGGTGCTCCGGAAAGTGTTTCTTATGGTAAATGGACATTGGAATGCAAAATAAAAAATAAAATTGTAAGTATTGATGGAGAAGATAATAATTCTGCCGATGAAGCAGAAGACAACATTACAGAGTTGAATTACGATAATAATAACTTTAAAATTCAAGCAGGAGCCAGTGATTTTGATGTGAAATCGTCATTACATAATGCAAGCTCTTATCCGTACCTTCTTGTTGAAGTTAGAAATACAGGAGAGTTGACAGACACAACACGATATTCTCTTGTTAATGCCGGGGATACAACTAAGGAATATGCAACAAGAGAGATAGAGAATTTGGAGCCCGGTGATGTTGAAGTATTTAAAATTAATTTAAAGAACGAATGGTTTGACGATAATGGTAAAGTTAGTCTGTTGTCAAAAGTATTAGGCGCTTCGTACGAATATGACGATTTAAATAATTATTCTTATGAATATGCGTCAAAGAATTATGGACAGTATAACATTAATTATGAATTGAATGGAGGAACTAATTCATCAAGTAATCCTGAAACATATGTGACTACAGATAGTTTTACACTGTATGCCCCATATAAGACAGATTATTCATTCGGTGGATGGTATACAACAAGTGATTTTGCAAATGGATCAAGTATAAGTAAGGTTGAAAGCGGAACGGCCGGTGACATCACTTTATATGCAAAATGGGAATTACGTCCTTCAACTAAGGATACATCAAAGTCTTCCGGTACTAAAGATTCTGACAGAAGTAGTATTACTCAAAAAGGTAATGGTACAAAAAAATCAGGGAATACATCGTCTTCCGTAAAAAGCGCAAAGAAACCAGGACGTGTAGTGATCAAGTCTGTAAAGAACAAGAGAAAACGAAAAGTAATTGTTAAGTGGAAAAAAATATCAAAAGCGAAGGGATATATTGTTCAATATTCGACTAACAAGAAATTCAAGAAAAAAAGTACTTATAAGGTAAAAGTGAGCAAAACAAAAGTGACAATAAATAAACTAAAGAAAAAACAATATTATATTCGAATAAGAGCATATAGGGTTGTTAATAAAAAGAAAATATATGGTAAGTGGAGTAAAAAAATGATGATAAAAATAAAAGTATAAACTATGATTCGAGGTGAAATGACTGAACCAAAAAGAACGCCAGTTCGAAAAAACATTGACCTATTAAATATTTAATGCTACAATAAGAATATGGAGTGATCGTGTTACAAGGTGTGGTTAATCTCCCCGGGAAATAAGAGGGGAGGTGGTGCTGATGGATACATATGAAGTTATCACTTTAATTTTTCACAACAGTATGTTACTATTAGCATTGCTTACCTATATAGACATTAGGAATAAGCACAAATAATATCAGCCTATCCTTGTACATTGGACTGTCTAGGATAGGCTGATTCTCTAAAGACTATCTCAGGGAGGTCAACCCACCTTGTGGGCGATTGCTCCTATTGATGTCATTATATTCTATTATCTGCGAAAAATCAATTATTATTTTTCAAGTCAGCTTTACATTCAGCTTTACATACAATTCTACAGAAAGTGAGGAAAAGTCGATGAAGAATAAAACTATTGCAATTCTTTTATTTCTTTTTGCAGCATCTGTGTTTTTCAATACTCAAAAAACATATGCCTATGTATATCATTCTCAACAGGAAGCGGTAGCATGGGCAAGAAGTCAGCTGGGAAAAGGATTGGATTATGATGGGATATATGGAAATCAGTGTGTTGATTTAATCAAATTTTATTATAAATGGCTTGCAGGTGTTGAAACATATGGAAATGGATATGATTATAAGAATAATGCGCTGCCTTCAGGCTGGGTCAGGGTTTACAGCAATTTTCAACCCGGAGATGTTGCTGTATGGAAGACAAATCACGTGGGAATTATTGAATCTGCGGATAGTGTAGGATTTAATGCTGTTAATCAGAATTTTGATGAACCGATAGATGGTGCCGGAGTATGTAAGATTATCTGGTTTAATAATTCAGTGTTGGATTGTGCGATAAGACCGGATTTTACGTCATCCGACACTACACCTCCGACAATCAGTAATGTCAGGATAACCGATGTCACCGCCGATGGGTATACCGTGACATGTAATGTAAGTGACAATGTCGGAGTAACAAGTATGAAATATCCATCATGGAATGTTGACATACACAGAGGTGAAGATGCTAACTGGCTGTCGGGAAATATATCAGGTAATCAGTCGTCATGTCGTGTCAATCTTTCTGCATTGAAATCCGGTGCTGTTGAGGGTAATTATATTACTCATATATATGCATATGATGCAGCCGGTAATAAGACTTGTGTACCTACAAGTATTGTGAATATTGAACGAACTGCTCCCGTTATAAAGAGCGCAAAAGTAATAGAAATGGATTCTCTTGGTTATGTTGTTGAAGTAGAAGCAACAGATAACAAGAAAATTGCCAGAGTTCAGTGTCCGACATGGACAGATCATAATGGTCAGGATGATATTCAGAAGGACTGGTGGACCAATCCTTCCGCTACAGCGGCTTCTGTTGGTAATAATATATACAGATACAGGGTGAATGTATCTGAGCATAACGGAGAATATGGAACATATCATACACATGTTTATGTATATGATGACTGTTCCAATTCATCAAAAGCCACGATTAACAAAATAATGGTTAACAAGGATACTATGCCAAAGAGAATAAAAACATATAACAATATTATATATGCAGCGTATGAAGAGAACTGCAGTTGGTCGGATAAAGTCTCATTTGCCGGAAAAACCAACAGTACACTGGCTTCGATAACAAGTGAAGCAGAACAAAGCATTATCACGGAACTTATAAGGGGAATGTATTACTCATATTATTCTATCGGAGGCTACCGGGACGGAGTCGGTAAACCATGGAAATGGCTTGATGGAAAAGAATTCTCATATACCAATTGGAGTCCGAATCAACCGGATTGCGCAGGTAATAACGAATTCTATCTGACAGCGATAAACGGAACTAAAAAAAGTGGAATGTGGAATGACGTTCCGGCTGATTATTCTTTGGCTGGATTTATTACAAAGACATCTGCAAAATTAGAGCCTAGAGCATCTATGGAGATAGGAGATTCTGTATATGAATTCTATGAGCAAAAGCTTCCGTATAATATTGCCGAGGAATATGCGCGAGTAAACGGAGGCAGACTGGCAACAATTAAGAATTCTGTGATAAGTGAAAAAATATCACAAAAAGCTAAAGAACTGAAAGGCTACTTCTATATAGGATTAACAGACAGGGAAAAAGAAGGAACATTTGTATGGTCTGACGGAAAAAAAGCGGATTATACTAATTTTGCAGCCGGAGAACCCAATAATGGCGGGATTACTGTTGGTAATCAGAATTACGGAGTAATCCAACCGACAGGGTACTGGGATGATAACAATGGGTACAATGAAAAGATCGGATTTATTGTAGAATATGGCAAATCCGAAACACCAACGCCAACTCCAGATAATTCACAATCGGGTTCTAACAGCTCCATATTTTCAGGATCAAAATCAAAAGTAATTCCGCCGAAAAAATCTAATGCGGATCAACAGGTTGATTCGGCGCCAACCAGTGATAGTAAAGCATATAAAACGGTATCGCGTTCAGATCTTTCAATAGGTTTGTTTGTCGGAGAGGGAGGAAGAAAAAAAGCAACACTTTACTGGTCAAAAAACAAACACACAGAAGGTTATGAGATCCAGATCAGTTCCAACAAAATCTTCAAAGGGAAGACACAAAAATATGCTTCAAAGAATAAGCAAAAGATTAAGATCAAAGGTTTAAGGTCGAAGAGAAAATATTACGTTCGAATAAGGGCTTATTATAACGGAGTATATGGCAAGTGGAAGAAGACTACAGTTAAGGTCAGATAAAATTTGCATTCCTGATTATATTATTATAATATCATATTATGTGGAAATATTGTTTGGCAGATATTATATTTTTAGCGAGAGGACAGGAATATGAACCAAAGACGTAGAATACTTGCACTGATTCTTATATTAGTTTTATTGATGGATTGTCGTATTGATTGCGATCACGCCTCAGCTCAGCCTGTGTACTATGGGATCAATAATCCAAGAACACAAGAAGATGGTACGGTAATATGGGATAAGATCAAGTTTGGCAATTATGAACAGACCGCTAAGTTTACTCCGGAGCCGATCAAGTGGAGAATACTGTCCTTGAACGAAGACAAAACCGAAGCTTTTGTTATGGCTGATAAAGCTCTTGCAATTAGAAGCTATAACAATACAAAAGAGTCCGTAACCTGGAAAGATTGTAGTTTACGTACCTGGCTTAACACAGATTTTTACAATGTGGCATTTAACTCCGATGAAAAGTTATGTATTAAAGACTCGGATGTAACGAATTCCGACAATTCAAAATACTTTACTGAAGGTGGAGAGGATACAACTGATAAGGTATATCTGCTGTCGGAAGATGAAGCAGGGAATATAGAGTATGGATTTGAGGATAAAAATGCTGACAGTAATACAAGAAAGATGTATATTACTGATTACGGAAAGGTTAATGGTGTAAAACAAAGGGAATCAGGAGTGGGAGCGAAGCAATGTTCATGGTGGCTTCGTTCAGTAGGAGAAAAGGACAATGAGGCGGAATTTGTAGGTAAATATGGGTATGTCAGTGTGACGGGAAATTATGTTACAACAGTTGGTCTTGCAGTATGTCCGGTTATGCATATTGATTTGACTTCAGAGTATGTTAAGGATGCGGGTGAAGTATATTCTGATGGACGGACAGGTGATATGGAAGACGGTTACTATCCACCCGAGAGAAATAATGGTATAACAATGTGGGATTGCATATATTTTGGACACTATGAACAGAATGCTGACTATGACAGAGAGCCAATTGAATGGAGAGTATTATCTGTAGATGGAGATGATGCGTTGTTATTGTCTGATAAGGCATTGGATTGTATACCATATCATTTTAAAAAAAGTGAGTACGTTAATTGGTCGAATTGTACTTTGAGAAATTGGCTTAATGATACATTTATGTACAGAGCATTTACAAAAGAAGAAAGATCGGCAATAACAACAACTACTCTAAGAAGCAATAAAACAATAGGTCTGGACAAAGACATTATTGTTACTCATGATAACGTATTCATATTATCATTATCAGATCTGGAAAGAATCAGTTATGGATTTAATGATGAATATACATATGCAAGTAAAAACAGAATAGCAAAAGCAACTGATTACAGCTGTATTAAAGGTGAGAAACCATACAATAAAAATGATTGTCTCTGGTGGACAAGGGATATTAACAGTAATAATTTTGTATTGTATACATGGTATGATGGAAAATGTGCATGGGCTAGTTACTGTGATGATTGCTATATCAATGTACGTCCCGCACTTCATATAGATCTTTCCAAGACCGTGTGGTCTTATTCAGGAACAGTCGATTCAGAAGGAAAAGAAACTGCATCCGGTTCAGAGGTTAATCCGGAGCCATATCCGGTGGCAACACCGAGTGCGGTACCGGATGATATTCCGGATATAGATAAGATTAACAGTCCAAGAAAAGATGAGAACGGAGTTGTAACATGGGACAAAATAAAGCTCGGTAAGTATGAACAGAATGCAACTTTTCATTCCGAACCTATAAAGTGGAAGATACTATATGCAAAAAGAGATGGTTCAGATGCAGTTGTAATTGCGGATAAGGCACTCGATTGTTTTCCATATAATGATACTTATGAGAGTATAACGTGGAAAGATTGCACCCTTAGGAAATGGCTGAATGAGGATTTTATATATAAGGCATTCTCAGAAGAAGAGAGAGCTATTATTAAGGATACTCAGATTACAAATGATGATAATGAGAAATATGGGATTGAAGGAGGAGAAGATACTACAGACAGAATATATGTACTTTCGGAAAAAGAAGCAAATAATAATGATTATGGATATTATTTTAAGAAGAATGATTATCAATGTGTAGATAGAATCGTTAAGGAAACAGATTATGCCAAGATCAATGGCGTGACCGGTTATAATGGCGTTGATAATTGCTTTTATTGGTTAAGAACTCCCGGAAATAAAGAAGGATATGCTGCGTATATATCTAATACAGGAGCGTGTGAGTATATTGGTAAAATTATTAATAAAAGTGTAGGAGTTTGCCCGGTTATGCGTATAGATCTGAGGTCGGAGCTTGTGGAAGATGCAGGAGAAGTCGATTCGAATGGAAATATAACTATGCTTAATAACGGTTATCACTCTCCAAGACGTGATAATAATATTACAACATGGGATTGTATATATTTTGGAAATTATAAACAGAATGCAGAATATGAAAAAGAAAGTATTGAATGGAAAGTGTTATTAAGAAGAGAAAATGACGCATTTATAATATCAGATAAAGCTTTAGACAGTATGCCCTATGATGATACTTTACAGAATGGGGTAATATGGGAGGAGTGTTCACTTAGAAAATGGTTGAATAATGAATTCTATAATTCTGTATTTACGGAAGAAGAGAAAGCGATCATCAAAAAAAGTTTTGTTGTTAATAATAGAAGTAAATCTGATGATTATGATAATATGACAACCGAAAGACTATATTGTTTGTCTGATAATGAGGCGAGAAACGAAAGATATGGGTTTGACAGTAATACTTTTAACAGATTACAAATATCAACCGATTATGCAACAAACAGAGGGGTGATATATTCAAAAACCGAAGATAAATGGGGAGGATGTTTTTGGTGGCTTCGTACAGTAGACGGTGATATAAATGCGAGAAGGAATGCCCTTGTTGTAAATGATGCTGGAAATGTACAAGGATATGGGAATAGAATGGAAGACAAAACTGTGGGAGTGTGTCCTGTAATGCATATAAATCTTGCATCGTATGCATGGGAATATGCGGGTACAACCAATTCGGCAAAAAATGGAGGGCAAACGCCAACGGCAAGTCCGACAGCAGTACCGACAGCAAGTCCGACAGTGGCCCCAACGGCAAGTCCTACAGCGGTACCGACGGCAAGTCCGACAGTGGCCCCAACGGCAAGTCCTACAGCGGTACCGACGGCAAGCCCGACAGCAGTACCGACGGCAAGTCCGACAGTGGCCCCAACGGCAAGTCCGACAGTGGCCCCAACGGAAAGTCCGACAGCGGTGCCAACGGCAAGTCCGACAGTGGTGCCAATGGCAAGTCCGACAGTGGCCCCAACGGAAAGTCCGACAGCGGTGCCAACGGCAAGTCCTACAGCGGTGCCAATGGCAAGTCCGACAGCAGTACCGACGGCAAGTCCGACAGCGGTGCCAACGGCAAGTCCGACAGTGGTGCCAATGGCAAGTCCGACGTTGACGCCGAACCCAAGTCCAAGTCAGGATTCAACAGCGACACCGATGGTAACGCCAAGTTCAAGTCCTACGGCAACACCGATCGCTCATATAAATAATACGAATATAATAAATATATCCGGAGATTCAGATAGTGGAAATGTGAATAATTCGTATACGTATAATATAAATAATTACAATCACAGTAATACTGAAGGCACGGTTACAGATAATAGTTCATCACAGAATAACAATGAGTCAAATCAGAAAGTTAAGAATATAGAATACAAGAATAGTCTCTACCGGATAATAAGTAAGAATAATGCGATGTATATAAGACCAAAGGTTAAGAGTGTACGCGTTATCAGAATTCCGGCCACCATAAGATATAAAGGAAAAAATTATAAAGTAACTGAGATTAATAAAAAAGCTTGTTATAAGTTAAATGGACTAAGAACAGTAATGATTGGCAAAAACGTTACATATATTGGTAAAAAAGCTTTTTCCAAATGCAGCAATCTCAGCATGATAGTTTTTGGCAAAGCAGTAAAGAAATTGGGAGACGGAGTGTTGGCAGGAGATAAAAACCTGAAAACGATAAAGTATACCGGATCACGTATTACTTCATTTGGTAAGCATACCTTTAGTGGTGTAACCAGAAAAACAGATATTATTATTCCGAAGAATGTTCAGGGTAAATATGTAAACTTAATAAAAAAATCCAGGTAACTACACCAACCTATATACATGTATCAGGTAGGAGGAACAATCCATGCAATCAATAGAAGAACTCATGAGCAAAAAGAAAGAAAACCTTTCAACCGAAGAAGATATCGAAAAGTATGAATTGCTTGAAGAAATGATGGAAGATAAGGAGATATTCTTCCAAATGGATATTGATACCGTGATGGGTATTCTTGAATTCCTGGACGTTCCCGAAGAAGAATGGATGAATTATTACCGGAACATTGTATCCATGGAGAATAGTGTGAAAGATAGTAGAGGACAGCCAAAAACTGGCGCACTGAAACAAGCTATTCAAAAATAGCCGTTTGAGACAAAGTTGATTTTTTAATGA
>JHWW01000012.1 GCA_000621985.1 Lachnospiraceae bacterium V9D3004 | reverse complement strand
CCAAGCCGTTGTAAGCCGGCTTGCGCCGTCATCAACGGCATGTAACTACTAACACCGGAGGCATCCTGAAAGAGCTTTAGACTCTTCAAGGTTTGAGCTATCTACGATAAATCTATGTTGGCACATTTGTGATCCACGCTATTAGACGGTAGAGCTCGCGGCGGACCATTGACCTGTCGGTAAGGGGAGCAATCCTCGAATCCACGTATATCAGAGTGGCCAATGCCGGGAACTGATACCCTAAAGCTCTTTCACGATGCCTTCGGGTACAACAGAATAAGTTTGTGGTGATTTTTGTTAAACTGTCTCTTGACAAAGGTCATTACATATCAGATTTGTGATTACAAGCAATATGACTCATTAAAGGTTGACATTTTTACCGTATTTCTGATTATGGCAACTATTATTTCAAAATATACTTAAGGTAGGATGATGTAAAATCATGAATAAGATAAAAATACTTATATTTTCAATTGTTATGTTTTTATGTATTTCATCAGATTCAGAAAATATATCTGCTGCAAAATATTCAGAAGGAAGGATATCTGAAAATATTACCATTCTGGATAAAGACGGAATGAATTATAATTATGACGCATATTATCACAAAGGCTATGTGTATTATTCACAACATAGAATAGTATCGGAACAAAGTTATACAACGAATACATTGTATAGGATGAAACCTGATGGATCAGATGACGAGGAAATTGTTACTTTTAAACAGCAGAGTCTTGATGGTGGCAGAGTTGTTCTTGTATACGGTGATAATATATATTATTCGTGGGGTGGAGATATAGATGAGCCGGTATTTGGTTCATATATGTGCATGTACAACATGAAAAAACATAAAGAAAAATATTATAAAGGAAGGATAAATTACTTTTCTGCAAATTATAAGAATTATTATGTTGCTAATGGAGAGAGTGGGGATTATGGAGCTTCACCGCTTTGTATAGTTAATGCAAAGAATGGTAAAATAAAAAGAATAACTGAGTATGCCGGGAATGATACACTTGCCGGAAAAAAGTTATATTATATTGGCACAGACAAGAAAAATAAAAAATATTATCTTTATTCTTGTAATATTAATGGTAAGAACAAGAAAAAATTAGTGACATTTAAGAAAGCATCATTTTTGCCGTATATAAACAAGGGTACAAAAAAATACTGTGATATAAATGTTACGTCTGATGGTAGTGTAAAATATAGATATATATATTCAAGTGGCAAATTGAAAAAACTAAGGAAGTGAGGTCATTAAATGAGGAAAATTACACAAAATTTTTTGATGGTGCTTATCATGATATCTCTGTTAATATCCACCGATAATACAGCATATGCCAGAAAAGTTACGGTGAATGAATCAGGTTTGGGATGTCAAAGTGGTAAATACGTATATTATGCATTTGAGATGTCCGGTGTAAGAATGGGAATAATGCGTTATGATACAACTACAAAGAAAAAGAAAGAGATATTTTCATATAGATATAAAGGAAAAGATACTAACGGCTTTTATGATATTTCAAAAAAAGGTAAGTACATATTCGCCACATGGGATCTTGCACTCGGAACCGATATATCACAAAATTATATATATCGGATAGCAATAGACGGCTCATCGTGTAAACGACTTGCACATGGACAAAAACCGGTAGTAATAGGTAATAGAATATATTATGAAAAATGTGTCTTCGTTGATCCGGGATATGGTGTCAAGGCTTCAGAAGGTACGGGAAAGTGGTATTCCATGAAGTTCGATGGTTCTGATAAAAAGAGAGTTAAAAAACCTGATATTAGAAAAATGAGTGGATATACTTTTTATAATGAAATTGAAAAAACGGATATTATCAGGGGGTATCGTTATTATATAAAAGATGATTCGTTATATAAGGAACACGTAACTACCGGAAAAGTAAAAAAACTTTTGACTTGTAAAAATGGAATGTATGATTATTATGTAACAGGTGGATATATACTTGTAAAGGGAGCCTCAGATAAGAAAAATGAGTATGGTTATGCTGACAAAATGGTTGCATATATAATTAATACATCAGGCACTGATAAGAATAAACTTGCAGAATGGATGGCTGCCGAGTAAAAAAAATAGCAACCATCACTTGAAGTGGTGGTTGCTGTTAGTAGGGATAAATGAAAATAAAACCAACATACCCTTGTACTTTTAGCTATTTTATTATAATACAAAGATCTGGATATTGTCAATACCAAAAAGAAAAAATATCGGCAATAGATATAAAATGGTAGATTGAATAATTTGTGAAGAGGATGTAAGGTAATAATTTTGAAAAATGGATGGGGATATGAGTATGAAATCAAATAACAAAAGAAGTTTTAAAAGAATAGTATCAGCCATATTGATTCTGACTATACTGGTGCTGTGTGTATCAGGTATGCCATATAACAGGAAAGAGGCAAAAGCTGAAGAATATGGACTTAGTAATCCCACGTGGAATGGAAATGTTTCTACATGGGATTGTGTATGGTTTGGAAAGTATTGGCAAGAAGATACTAATGGAGATGGAGTGGCAGATGAAAATGATGAAAAAACACCTATAAAGTGGAGAGTGTTGTCGGTCAATGGAGATGATGTTTTTTTGATGGCCGATAGATGTTTGAATCGAAAGAAGTACAACGAGGTATCTGCAGGGCTAACATGGAATAATTGTACATTGAGAAGTTGGTTAAATTGTTATGATAGTAGTTATAATACTGCAAATATTGATTATTCTGCAGATGGCTTTTTAAGTAGTGCATTTAGTACTGAAGAAAGAGATTCGGTTCAAAAAGGATATCTAGGTGATTATGTGTATTTAGCGTCTTCTTCAGAAGTAACTAATGAAACATATGGATTTCTCGCTGATTTGGGTACAGCGTCAGAGACGAGAATTGCAAAGAATACAGATTTTACTAACAGTAAAGATGAATCTTTTCAGAGTTGTTTTTGGTGGGTTCGCGAACCTGTTGTTACAACTCGTGCATGGGTAATGCGTATAACGCCAGATGGTTATGGAAATGAGATGTGCTACAGCCCTATTAGTGATGTTATGATGGTTCGACCCGTATTACATCTTGACCTTTCATCTAACGTTTGGAAGTATGCAGGAACTGTTAGTAGTGATGGGACGGTAAACGAGGTTGAAACGTCTAATTTCAATAGTGAATCAAGAAAAAACAAGACTTTCAATGAATACATATATCGGTCAGATGTTTTAATGGATGACAGTGTTCCTTCAAGCAAAGTGTGGAGATCTGTTATCAAAGAACCGGGAATATGTGAGGAATTAGTGGATGAATTAGGAAATGGGATGCGTGTTGCTTCTGATCTTTGGACTATGATTCACGATATAGGAGATTCAATTGATAATCCTGCATCAGAAGTTGATATAATCTTGCGGGAGCAGGATACATATCAGGCGATTATTTTTGATGTATTGTCACAGTTTTCCTTTAGTGAGTGTTTCGGTAAAACAGGAGAAGCTGTATCAACGGTAAATGGTAAGATAAAAACAACGAATAAATTAATAAAACATTTAAATGAGCAGTACAAAAATACAGGAAAACTAGGGTGGATTAATGAAATAACAAAACATTCTGAAAAGAAATGGTCCGACCTATCAGTTTCTGAACAAGAAGAAGGCTGGGAGGCAATTAATGATTTTTATAAATTAGGAAATCCTGAATGGGTGAGTAAATTATCTAAAGGATTAAAAAACGCAGGAATACTGAGTAAACTTGGTGGAACTATTTATGATACGATAGAATATATAGGAAATATATATTCTTTGTATCAGATGACTGATGCTATGAAAGATGTATTATACATAATGTTTCAAAAATGCCCTGAATCGAATGTCGCATTAAAAAATGCTTTAAAAGACAATTATGAAATTATTTCTTCTAATATGGAGAATTTTATTGATAAAGCTAGCATGGGTGCTGTTTCAGTTTTAGGACGTTACACTTTAAATATTTGGATGGGTATCTTTTGGGAAGAATTGAAAGAAAGTTTAGTTGCTTCTAACCCATATGTATTGACAATATGGGTAGCATATCAGGGTTCTACATTTTTATGTAATTCTTTGTTTAACACAGATAAAACAGTAGAAGCTTATTATAATATGTTATCTATGAAGGATTTTAAAGATATAGTGCAGAAATCGTATGAGACGATAAAAGAACAATATATTGCATCGCAGACAGCGCAGAATGCGGAATTGTTTTTGGCAGTTAATCAAATAATGAATAATAGTATTTATAATGATTGGGGATACGGAATAAAATATTATTCTGCATTAGATAGTGCTATTATTTCTAAAATTGGGGAAATAACTAAAAAAAATAAAACAGAAGAACTGATAAATGCCATGAAATCTATACAAAATTCGTATAAGCTTGGTTATGCTAGTACATTAACATCCTGGATTTATTGTTTGGAAGAGGATTTCCCAAATGAGTATTCGAATTATTGTGATATTCTTAATGAAGATTTTGACGTGGATGAGTTTGTAAAATCATATAAAATAGCTTGCCCTGTAGATGTTTTAATATATAATATGAACAATAAATTGGTAGCAAGTGTAATTAATGATATTCCATATAATGAAACTGACGATTTGATAATTTATGTTAATGGTGATAATAAGACGATCTTATTTTCAAAAGACAGTGACCAATATCATTTGGAATATGTGGGAAATAATATTGGTACAATGGATGTTCAAATACAAGAATTTCAGAATGGTGATAGTATACGTACTGTTGGTTTTAACCAACTTCCGTTGGAGGATAATATAAAGTATGAATCTGAGTATACTAACAATATTTTAGATGATGTAACGTATTATATAACAAAGGATAAAGATGTAAGTGAAGCTAATTATGATAGTAGTAATGATAAGATTGTTAAACATCACATAAGGATAGAGAACGGTGCTTTAAAACATAATAATGAGATTGGCACAGAATTTGATTTGCAAGAGGGAGAAAAGGTTGAATTAATACCCTTAATTGCTAAAGATATGAAAAATGTAAAATGGCAGGTTTCTGGTGATGTCGAGGTTATTACAGAAGACGACATTAGTTATATTTTTGTGGGAAAAAAAGATATTACTGTTACGGGAATGCTCGTAGAATCCTACACTATTAATGCGTTATCGACAAGTGGTGGGAAAATTACCCCATTTGGAGAAAAGATAGTTGGTGAAGAAAGTGATCAGATATATTATATTAAGGCAGATAAAGGATATAGTATTAGTGATGTTTTAGTAGATGGTGTTAGTGTTGGGAAAACTGAGTACTATATTTTTGAAAATGTGAAACAAAATCACTATATCAAAGCAATATTTGTCGAAAACATGGAGCCGGATCCATCAACAAGTGCGAGTCCGACGGCAAGCGTAAGCCCAACGGCAAGTCCAGTAGCGAGTGCAACGACAAGTCCGGCAGCGAGTGCAACAGCAAGTCCGACGGCAAGCCCTGCAGTAAGTGCGAGCCCAACGACAAGTCCGGCAACGAGAGCAACGGCAAGCCCTGCAGTAAGTGCGAGCCCGACGGCAAGCTCGGTAACGAGTACAACGGCATGCCCTGCAGTAAGTGCGAGTCCGACGACAAGCTCGGTAGCGGGTGCAACGACAAGTCCAACAGCTAGTGCAAGCCCAGTGGCAAGTGCGGCTATAGAAAAGCAGGCAGTATCGGAGATTAAAATAGTTAAAGTAACATGCAATAGCAAAACTAAAAAGGTAGTTGTTAAGTTGAAGATTAAAGGTGCCAATGTTAAAATCAAGGTTGGTAAGAAATCTTATAAGAAAGCAAAGGCTAAAGGAAAGACTTATACACTTAAACTTGGGTATAGATTAAAAGAAAAACAAAAAGTAATTATTTTAATTACAAAAAAGAATTATAAAACACTTAAGAATACTTATCTTGTTAAGTCAAAGCAAAAGAAGAAAAAACCAATATTCTAAACATGTAGATCAACCTTCACGATAAAAAGCTTCTGTCGGACAATAACAGTCCGGCAGGAGCTTTTATCATTTTTGTCAATTATGACAATTCTTATGTCAAATATTACAATTCCGGTTTGAGTGACAAAGTCTCTGTTAGAATACAGATACAACAACAGAAATCGGAAAATTAACGTGCGAACAAGGAGGGATAACATGGAATATCTTAAGAATTCTGTATTAAAAATGAGCATATGCTTAACCTTATGCCTGATAACGACATTCGGAATTAAAGCAAATGCAGATGCAGCAAGTATGCATACCAGCGATAACGGAGTTGAGCTCATCAAATCCTTTGAAGGATTCAGTGCATTTCAGTACTGGGATGTGAGTCAGTATTCCATCGGTTACGGTTCAAAGACTTATAATGGTGAATTTCCAAATGGAATATCTGAATTACAGGCTACGATTCTTCTAAAAAACCAGTTAGGAACATATGAAGGTTATGTTAATTCATTTTTATCAAAGTATAACATTACAGTTAATCAGAACCAGTTCGATGCTCTTGTGAGCTTCACTTATAATCTGGGAAATGTATGGGGCGGTTCTTTTTTACTAAAGAATTATCTGATAAATGGGGTAAATAATTATAGTGAGGATCAGATAAGAACGGCATTCGGCAACTGGGTATATGCAAATAATGTGAAGCTTGAGGGGCTTGTTATAAGAAGAAATAGAGAGGCATCGTTATTTCTGAGTGAAAGTGGCGAAGAGAGCATGATAATACCTGAACATTCGGTGGACTCAAGGTTCCCCGGGAATATATCTGCTTATCCACTTGCGACATCAGGGAGGATTATCTTATATAATTCTTCCGGAATAGCATACAACATTAATTCAAGATACATCGATTATCAGGATTTATGCGTAATAAATGAGATATATACTGACGGTTTTTGTAAAGTGACTTATCCGTCTTTGATAAGTCCTACGGGAAAGAATACCGAATATGCCAGGACAAACAGCTTTTTTAAAGAATACGGTACATTAATAACATATAGTCCGTCAACCAATATAAATGTGTATAAACGTTCCGACATGTCAGACATATTCGGTAGTGCATGGACAACAGATCAATGTTTTATTGTATATGAATCAGGGAATCCGAAGCAGATTATATATCCGCTTGACAGTGGTGGTTATAAGCTCGGATGGATAAATGATCCGACTCAATCAGCTGACAGCGATCATCTTCCTGTAGCAAGTAAGATACCGGAACCGACAGCAGAGGATATTCCTGAACCATCAACAGAAAATATTCATGAACCGGCATCAGATAAGATGTCTGAACCATCAGCAGAGGATAAAAAAAATGGCGAAGAAAATCCGGACGAATTCGATATGTATGTAATCGAAAAAAATAAATGCAGTCCTCCCGGTGACATCAACGGTGATGGAAAAACAAACAACAAAGATCTTACGAGACTGGCACAATATCTCACAGGCTGGGATGTTGATGTAAAAGAAGGGCTTCTTGACGTGAATGGTGATGACAGTGTGAATAACAAAGATCTTACAAGATTATTTCAGTACCTGACCGGACATGATGTTGAGATATTCGGGGACAAGAATGAGATAATTGTGGATTCATTTGTCTACGGAAAATCTGTAAATGGGCGTGATCTTGTATGTTATTCCATAACACCTGCTCAGTATGACAGGACAATACTACTTGAATTCGAGATACACGGATTTGAGGATGAGTATGATCATGACGGTCAGGTGCTTGTTGATACGGCAAATGCATTATTAAGGCATTATTCGGAAGTGACGGATCTTAATAAAACCAGGTTGTTTATTATTCCATCAGCTAATCCGGATGGTCTGCTTGACGGTAATACCAATAACGGATTCGGAAGATGCAATGCAGACGGAGTTGATCTAAACAGAGATTTTGATGCCAATTACAGTCCTAATCTTGTAAAGGGAAGGAATTATACACCTTATGCATTTTCGGCACCGGAATCGAGGGCATTAAGAGATCTGTATTACGAGTACAGACCTGACATAGTTATTGATTTTCATGGATGGTTAAACATGCTTATTGGCGATGAAGAATTGAAGAATCCTTTCCATGAAATACTCGGTCTTGATATAGCAACATCATTTACCAATACCAATGCCAAAGGTTATTTTACAAACTGGGCACATCAACAGGGATCACTGGCAATGCTTGTAGAATTCGTATCATCAGATGATGTTGATATCAGTAAGCTTATCAGGGCTGTAGACAGGCTGATATATGACAGCAGTATAAGATGATGAATAATAAGATATATAATTTAAGAGAGATGTTATCAAATTAGTAAATGCGATAGTTAAGTTATTTGGGACATTTAATCGTAAAAAAATACGTGATATTAAAAAAATATATTGTTAATGATCAAGGAGGGATCGATATGAGATCATATAAAAATATTATATTAGGAATTATAACTTTTGTTGTAATCATGATATGTGCAGGTAGTGTAAATGCTTCAGCAGCAACGCTTTCTTTATCTCAGTTGAGGACCAAATTTCCTGCCGGTAAGTATTGGAATCATGCAGGAAATCCGGGGTCTTCAGGTAGTAAGAATAATCAGGATGGTGTGACAAATGTTCCTTGTCCGAGACATGGTACAGTTGGTACTGCTAATCAGACATGTAATGGCTTTGCTCCTTATGGAGGACAGCTTTCGTGGCAGTGTATGGGATATGCTGAAAAATTAGGATATGACTCAACAGGATATAACCCGAGAGAGAATGCAGGCGGATGGAATACCATCAGATCTTCTTCAGCGCTTGATTCACTTAAGGCAGGAGATATTGTAAGATACAAAGGTGATTGGCATTCAATATTTGTAACCGGAGTAAGTGGTGAGACAGTAACTTACACTGATTGTAATTCAGATGGTCATTGTATAATCCGATGGGATCAAAGAATATCAAAATCGGAACTTAGATCAAGTTTTACTCATGTAAGATCTGCTCCAAGAGAATTGAAGAATGATTCTTCAGGTAGCAGTGTTAACCTCACCGCAGACACCAGATATCCGACTCCATTTAAATGTTACCCGGCAAATAATACCAGCAATACATCTGTATATTATTCCAACGGTGATGTAGAGAGCGGAAGGTACATTTCACCCGGTGATGAATGCACTATAAATCAGGTATATACCAATGGTTTGTGTGATATAACATATCCGTCAGGGAGCAGTTATCGTAACGCCTATGCCAAACTATCTGATTTTATAACTAATGGTGTTAATCCTTATGACTGGTCGCCGTCACACAATGTCAACTCATACAAATTATCCAACAGAGCAGAAGTATTCGGTTCTGTATTCTCAACAGACAGTTGTAAGGTAGTAGGAGGCGCGGGCGATCTTTTGCAGATCATTTATCCGGTATCAAGTGGATATAAACTTGGATGGGTAGAAGTTGAAAAAACTTATATTCCTCCAATTGCAAATGTTATACCGGGACCAGTAGTAGCCGGATTCTTCAATGGTAAGGAAGTAGTGGTAATGTCGCCTAAGAGAATTGATCTTGGAGGTTCATACTACATTGCCGAAGGAGATATATGTATTATCAGATCAGTAAATGCTTCCAATGGATATTGTACGGTTACATATCCGAGTGGTGGTAATAATGTATTCACGAATTATAGATCATTAAAGGATGCAACTGTTCCTGTATCAGAACTTATTGGTTACAACCCGGAGTACGAATATCAAAAAGTAACTGCCCAGACTACGTATGCAGTTTATCCAACAGCTGCGATGACAAGTACTGTTGCAGGAAGTGTAACTGTTAACTGGACATTGGATACAGGGGATGTATTTTATACAATTAATAAATCAGGTGATAATACCGAAGTAATGTATTACTGCAATAGGGGTACTCATGAAGGATACTGGAAGATTGGCTGGATCAATATCCCTTATTATGCAATTGATGTTAATGCCAACGTTGATGGCTCAAATTATTCGGATTTAACCGGATATGCATACGCTGATGTTAAGATTAACGGCTTTTTATTAGCAGATAACATTACAGATTATTGGCATCTTTATCCTTGTGGAACAACGTATGAGATCGATGACATACAGACGTGTAACGGATACACTTATCAGGGAAAGAATAATATTTCAGGAGTTATTACGCATGACACGGATATCAGACTTGTGTTCAAAAAGGATCCAGTAAAATGTACAGGCATAGTTGTTAAGTCCAATCCAACCAAATTAATTTATAAAGAAGATGAAGAATTCGATACAACAGGGCTGAAAGTAGTTGCCGGATACAGTGATGGATCAGAAAAAGATGTTACCTCATCATGCAAGATATCAGGATATGATGGTAAGCCGGGAATTAAAACAGTCAATCTGTCGTACAGTGACTTTTCATCTGCACTGACGGTAACAGTAACGGCTAAAAAACCGAAAACAATATCAGTTGAATCCTATCCCGAAAAGACAGATTATTATATTGGAGAGGAATTAGATACAAAAGGTCTGAAAGTAAAGGTAACGTATGATAATAATACAACGGCATATGTCAGTGATTATGATCTTGTATATGATTACAGCAGCTGGGATACAGAAGGAAAGAAGAAGATTGGAGTAGTATACGATCATAATAACAGTGAGGTATTGACTTCATTTGAGATAAATGTAATTAAGAAATATCAAAATCCACCAAAACTGTCAATACCTTCAATTACATGTGATGCCGGTTCATCCTTCAGGGTGGATATGAATATTACGAACAATCCGGGAATTGCCTCACTAAAATTGAACATTGGGTATGATGAAAATATACTTAAACTTGAAAAGATCGAATATAATTCAGAATGGGGTGGAATGACAAGGCAGCCTCAGAAGTTAACAAGCCCCGTAATCCTTAACTGGTTCAACGGTACTGAAAATTATACAGGTGATTCGAGATTTGCCACGTTGTATTTTACTGCTATCAGGCAGAATGAACAGATCAAAACAACATCTCTGAACATTACATATGATGAAGAGGATGTATATAACATTAACGAAAAAAATACAGGACTTGATATTGAGAATAACAAGATTACAATCGATTCAAGGACAGTAGTGGCAACACCGACTTTGACACCGACAGATACACCGCAGCCGGTTCCAATCTGCAATTCGCCTACTCCGACAGCGATACCAACGCAGGCACCGACGCAGGAGCCAACACGGACTCCAACCCAAGTTCCGACAGCACAGCCAACACAGGTTTCGACAGCATCACCTACGCAGGTACCGACTGCATCGCCAACACAGAATCCGACACAGGCACCGACCCAGGTACCGACGCAGATTCCAACACAGGAGCCGACCCAGGAACCAACACAGAATCCTACGCAGGCACCGACGCAAGTACCAACACAGGAGCTGACAGAATTGCCAACACAGGCGCCAACACAGGTTCCGACAGTGATACCTACCCAGGTGCCGCAGGAGTTTACCACGGGACAATCAACAATAACTCTCAAGCCTAATGATACAACCGGAATGGAGGCAGGCACAGATAACAATACAGATTCAGGACATGTACAATTACCGTCTGTTACACAGGAACCGGTTACAGAGATGATTGATCTTTATGATACTTCAGCCGGAGAACTGAGAAAAATGAGTATAGTATCGATTGCATATAAGAAAAATGTCAGACTGATAAAAGGAAAACTATCTGTCAAAAATGCAACCGTAAAAATTAAGATCGGTAATAGAAAATATAAGAAAGCAAAAGTAACCGGAAGGAATTTTACGCTCAGATACGTTGGAAAAATTAGTAAAAACACCAAAGTTATTATTAAAGCAAAAAAATTCGGTTATAAATCATTTCAGGCATATTATATAATCAGATAGTATAATGAATTGAATAACTAGGAGTGGTTTAATGTGGAAAGCCTTGTTTTACGCAAGGCTTTCTGTGTTTCACAAGTATAAGAATAGTATGGGTGATTTCCTCAATGCAGATTGGTGTCAAAAAAAGTTTGAAATATCACTTGCGATTGTAATACACATATGTTAATATACACTTAAAGCAGATTTATGAATGCATTGATCAGAATCGGAGGTAGACACATGAACAATAAGATCAAGAAAATATTACTGATCACACTTCTTTTTACAATATGTTTTGCCATTGACAGTGGAGCTGTGTCTGCATCAGGCAGTGCCGTAGGCAAGAAGACTTCAAACAGACTTCAGGCTCTTGCAAAAGAGATGCAGGATTTTGAATATTTTCTTCTTATGCAGAATGGTTACGGCAATAAATATTCGAAAAAAAGTTCAATAAAACTTAATAACGAATATATTGCGAAAGCTTCAGCTTTGTCTATCCCGGTTTCGGAAAAAAACTGTGTTAAAAAAGAAGAACTTTCCGAAGGAGAAGATTATTATTATTCAGTGTCTGATTCTGCAATAAAGAACGCATCGAAGAATATTTTCGGTAAAACCGTTGATAAAACATCTATGCCATCTGAAAAAATTGAGAACTGCATATATGATGCTTATAATTCTCCGGAATATGGTCCTGTAAAATATGAATGTGTGGTGGAGACCGAAACCACATATACGATCAATATTGTGTCGGTAACGAAAAAAGGCAGTGAATATATAATGGTCAAGGATGCCTATTTCGGTTATTGGGGTGGCGACCATGGCAATTCCAATGTACGGATAACATACACTGCCAAAAAGTCCGGCAAGTCAAAGTATGGATATGTGATCAAAAAAATGTCGATACAAAAATATGATAAAACAATAAGCTTCTCTGTTGATCAATATGCCCAGATACCATTCTACGGCATCTGGTGTGATGCTTCAAAATCATTGAAACAGGCCGGAAAAAAAGCAATGAATCTATATAAAAAAGGATTTGAAGCAGAGATAGTTGTTACTTCTGATTGGAGTAATCTTAATAAAGAAAAATGGTATGTTATTACTTACGGGGAATATGGTGATGAAGAATCGGCAAAAGAGAATCTGACCCGTGTTAAGAAATATTATCCAAAGGCATATGTAAAATATACCGGAGAACGTCGCTCATAATGACAATAATTTTGTGGCAGATTAGCGCCCCGGTTTTCATTTTTTTGATTTATAATCTTCTTTTGTAGTTTTGAGTTTGGATATCTCAACCAGCTCCCATTGCTCAATAGTACTTAATTGTTCAAAATAAAACAGCAGCCTTCTTTCGGTGTTGCTGAAGAATCTGAATCTCTTTTTGTTGAAAGGAACATTGAGGAATTTTATGAATTCATCGTTGTCGGATGTATCGGAATCCTGAGGCATTGGCGTATCAAAATATAGTTCGGGATCAAGTTGGGTAGTATACTTCAACAGATCATTTACAGATATATTGTAGAAAGCTGCAAGTCTGTAAAGCGTATCTACATTTGGTGTTCTGGTTCCGCGTTCATAATGTGAGTAGGTTTGTCTTACAACTCCGATCACCGCAGCGATATCTATCTGTTTATAAGAGTGCGCAATGCGCAAAGCTCTGAGCTTATCACCAAGACTATTAATTTCCAATTGTAAAACCCCCCTTGATCAATAATGCGTGATGCTTCGCTTATTCAGTAGGATAATTGTAAATTAACAAATTTATGTTATTTGGCGCATACAAATTAACTGAATTATGTTAATTCGATGTATACATTCTTGCGTTTAGGTTGAGTATTTGCACAGATGTACTATGGTAGATATGTAAATTTGTCCTTGTAGTTGATATGAAAGATTGTGCATAATATAGTATACATCATGTAGCGTAGTAATGTAACCGAAAAGTAATATGAAGTCTTCTGTCAATACATGTTGACAGTGATATATATCGGAATTATCATTAAATTGGAGATGTTCATAGCTATAAGAAGAAGTAAGGATTTCATCGGACGGGAAAGACTTAAAGTGTCTACGACCGTTTGCTGATGAGGGGGATGAAAAAGCTAAATTATTGTAGTGTTAAGCGAGATGGGAGGTGCTGCAATGTGTAAATTGCTTAGCTTTAATAAGAACTGTGTCAGAATAAAAAAAGAACAGGATGTAACTGTTCTAAGTTTTATTCCACTGGAAAAATATGATCTTATACAAGGCTTCTCAACGAAACTCGGAGGCGTCAGCAAGGGCGATTGCGCCACAATGAATCTGAGCTTTAGCAGAGGCGATGATTATGATGATGTAAAGACCAATCATCTGAGACTTGCGGGTGCTCTGGGATATAACGTTGATGACCTTGTTTTAACAAAACAGGTACATGGTGATGTTGTACAGATAGTCGGCAAAGAATATACAGGTGAAGTATTCGACAATGACAGGAAAATAAAAGATACGGACGCGCTTGTTACCAATGAATCGGGAGTGGTTTTGATGTCGCTTGTTGCTGATTGTGTCCCGATATTATTATATGATCCCTTTAAGAAGGTTATTGCAAACATCCATTCCGGTTGGAGAGGAACTGCTTTAATGATAGGAAAAAAAGCAGTCGAGAAGATGGTTGATAATTTTGCAAGCGATCCCAAAGACATAATAGGTATTATCGGCCCTTCCATATGTGAAAAATGTTACGAGATCTCATTGGATCTGTACCATGATTTTTCCAAGAATTTTACTGCTGAAGACCTGAAAAAAATATTTATCGATAATGAAGGTGATACGATTGATCAAAATATGATCAATAACAGATCGTCGGAAGAATTGAAAAATATGCATGCCAAACTTGATCTGTGGAGAGCAAACGAAATAGTACTGCATAAAGCTGGTCTGGCAGATGATAATATATATATATCCGGAGTATGTACATGTTGTAACCATGAGCTGCTGTTTTCGCACAGATATACTAAAGGTCGCAGAGGAAATCTGGCTGCAGTGATCGGGATGCCGGGATAATAGTATTTTGCAGATCTATTTTTCCGGAAGAATGCGTTGGATTTATTATATAAATAATTTAGGAGATGAGACCGGCTATGAAATCATTTGACGAATTACAGGAAGTTGTTAGAAGACTTAGGGGTAAAGATGGCTGTCCGTGGGACAGGGAACAGACACATACAAGCCTTAAATCAGCCTGTATAGAAGAAGCAGTCGAAGTGATCTGCGGAATAAATGTTTATGAGCAAACAGGTGATGCCGAGAATATGAAAGAGGAGCTTGGTGATCTGTTGTTTCAGGTTCTGATGCATGCCCAGATTGCGGAAGAAGAGGGACTATTTACGCTGGAAGATGTTATTATCGGTATAAAGGAAAAAATGATCAGAAGACATCCGCATGTTTTCAAGGATGCCGTTGTAAGTGGCTCAGATGAGGTTGCCAGGAACTGGGAGGAGATTAAGTTGTTGGAAAAAAAGAAAGGAAAGATGGATGTAAGCAGTTATCTCCCGGCGGCATTTGATGAGGCTAAAGAGATTATATGTCTTGCGAAAAAGGAGTAAAAAAATGTTAGAACCAAAAGAGTTGCGCATATCACCTATGCAGAAAACCTGGATACTTGACCTTGATGGAACGCTTGTTGTACATGACGGACTTGTAACCGCTGTTGCGATCAATACAACGAGAGATGATTAGATAGTAATCCACATTGTTAGAAAAAGTGTCAAAACGACACTTTTTCTTTTTTTATTATTGACTTTTCTTTTATTTATGTGTCAAAATGTAATCACCGAGGTGACAAATATGGATTATCACTATATTGCCATTGACAAACCGGTTGATTATCACATGACCGGCAAATTCGAAGCCCTTACCGAAGATTGGAAGCATTCATATCTTTTGCTTGAGGACTATGAGCTTTTCGTCATTACAAGGGGTATTCTGTATCTTGAATACAATAACAGACAATATACGGTAACAGAGGGTGAGATGCTTTTGCTGCCGCCGGTTGAACCGCCGAATAATACCCGTAAGGGATACGAAAGCTCGGCATGTTCATTTTACTGGATGCATTTTGGGATTCCCGCGCTTCCGCCGCCTCCTGCGATAATCAGTACGATATCGATACCTGAACAGGCAAGGCTTGCGAATCCGGAGAAGCTGGTTATTCTTATGAAGCAGCTTCAGGACATGGCAAGAGGGAATGCAACGGTACATACTCTTAATTATATGACTACATCCATATTATGTCAGGTGTACGATGATATAGTTTCAACTCATTCAGACAATACGGGAGTGACATCCCTTAAAGATATCCGCAAATCACGTTCGCAATTATATAACGATATGGTAGATTATATTTCTCACAATATTCACACTAAGCTTACTGTGTATCAGGTGGCAAAGCATTTCGGATACAATGAGAAATATATCTCGAGGATGTTCAACAGCATTACGGGACTTACACTTAAACAGTTTATTTTACAGAAGAAAGCAGAAGAAGCAAGTTTCTTTCTGACTGATACAAACCTGAGCATAGAGGAGATCGCTGCTAAGCTCGGTTACAGTGACAGTCATAATTTTACCAGAAGTTACAAGAGACAGACGGGACTTGCTCCTACTGAATACAGGAACGCATTTTCAAAGCGCGTTCTTAATCACTGACAATAGTGTTGGAAGCCAATATATCGGAAGCTGTGCAACAGGAAAATAATGGGCAATGGGAGGAGGAACACTATGATATCAAATAATGTTAAAGTTGTATTAACAGACGGAGATCTGATCAGAAGAAGAAATGACAACCGTAATTATCTGATGTCATTAACAACGAGGAATCTTTTGTACAATTATGAACTTGAGGCAACTCTCACACATGATGCATGCATCCCGCAGGATATGCATGGTGGATGGGAATCTCCAACATGTCAGTTGAGAGGTCATTTTCTGGGACACTGGTTATCGGCTGCAGCAATGATAATATGTGTTTCGGAAGACACTGAACTAAAGGCAAAGGCAGACATTATCATAGACAGGCTTGCAAAATGTCAGGAAGCCAACGGCGGAAAATGGGTCGCTTCCATTCCCGAAAAATATCTGTATCGTATTGCAAACGGACATGGAATATGGGCTCCGCATTATACGATTCACAAAACCTTTATGGGGCTTGTGGATATGTATCGCTTTACAGGCAATACCAAGGCGCTTGAGATAGCTGATAATTTTGCTGATTGGTTTGTGGAATGGACTGACGGATTCAGCATAGAACAGATGAATAATATCCTCGATTACGAAACAGGAGGAATGCTTGAGATATGGGTTCAGCTGCTTGATATAACGGGTAAAGACAAGTACAGGACTCTCATAGAACGCTACTATAGATCAAGGTTATTTGATCCGCTTTTAAAAGGTGAGGATCCTCTTACCAATATGCATGCCAATACAACAATTCCCGAAGTGCTCGGAGCGGCTGCGGCATATGAGGTTACCGGCAAAGAAGTATACAAAGATATTGTAATGAATTACTGGAAAGAGGCGGTTACGGAACGTGGAATGTATGCTACCGGCGGACAGACCAACGGAGAGATCTGGGGGCCGAAGATGTCTCTTAAGAACCGTATGGGAATGAAGACCCAGGAACATTGTACCGTATACAATATGATGCGTCTTGCTGATTATATGTTTAAATGGACCGGCGAGGCACAATATGCGGATTATATTGAGAGAAACCTCTATAACGGTGTCATGGCTCAGACATACTGGCACTGGGAATATACCAATGGTTATACAACCGATAAGCCGACAGAAGGACTAATTGCTTATTTCTTGCCTATGAGAGCAGGGTCACATAAGGGCTGGGGTACGCGCACAGACAGTTTCTTCTGCTGTCACGGCTCAATGGTTCAGGCAAATGCTGCGCTTGATAATTACATATATTATCAGGACAACAATACAATATATGTTAACCAGTACCATGATTCGGAAGCAACATTTCTTGCAGGAGGCAATATAGTCAAGATCAAACAGGTACATGATCCGCTTACGGGAAGTTTCCATCTGTCAAGTACAAGTAACGGAAAGCAGACGATTGACAGAACAGCTGCAATGTATCCTCACAATCCCGACACATTGCAGGTATTCCTTCAGATCGAAACAGATGTTGAAGCGGAACTTGATATCAAAGTCAGGATCCCATGGTGGATAGTTGAGCCGGCAACCGTTGAATACAACAACACGGAGGTTGCAAAGACTGACAAGGGTAGTGATTATGTAAGCGTTAAGCGCACATTTTCCGGTGGCGACGTTATATGCATCACTATGAAGAAGGGTATAACAACTTATCCGTTGCCTGATGATCCGAATATGGTCGCTTTCATGTACGGACCTGAAGTTCTCGCCGGATTATGCGACGAAGAACGCACCCTGTATTGTGAACCGGGTAATCCGGAAGATATTCTTGTTAATGAAAATGAACGTGAATGGGGAAGCTGGAAGAGCGAATTCAGAACTGTAAATCAGCCTGTGGGAATCAGATTCCTTCCGCTTAACAGGATCGGACATGAAAGTTATACGGTTTATTTCCCGGTTAAAGATAAGTAACAGTAAACATGGGGAGGACAGGATGAGAAGCCACCAATATATAATCATAAACAGGAGGATTGATAAAACATGAAGACATTAAAAAAGGCACTTGCAATCACAACAGCTACCGCAATTATGGTAACTGCGCTCCCGAGTGGACAGAGCGTACGGACTGTACAGGCTGCAAACGCACCTGACTCACTTAAAGCATTCAGCCTTGACGAAGTTACGATCACAGATGAGTATTATCATGCGGCTGAGGAATCTGATATAGAATTCCTTCGTAACTTCGAAGTAGACAGAATGCTCTCAAGATTCAGGGAGACGGCAGGTCTTGAAACAAAAGGATACAAGCCTTATAAAGGCTGGGAAGACAGTTATCTTGGCGGTCACTGCGTAGGTCACTACCTCTCGGCAGCAGCTCAGGCAGTTAAGGCAACAGGCGATGAAGAGCTTAAGAGGATTCTTGATGAAATGATCGACGGATTGAAGGAATGTCAGGATTATCTCGGTACGGGATTCATATTCGGCGCAAAGATCCAGGATCCAAGTAACGTAGAGAAGCAGTTCAACATCGTTGAAGGAAAGGACAGTGGTGAAACATGGGTGCCATGGTACAACATGCACAAAGTTCTTACCGGACTTCTTGATGTATATAAGCAGACCGATAATGAGAAAGCGCTTGATATCGCAAAAGGACTCGGCGACTGGATCCATAATCGTGTTATGAAATGGGATCAGAGTACTCAGAACAGGATCCTTGGAACAGAGTACGGCGGAATGAACGACTGCCTATATGAATTATATGCTCTTACCGGTGACGATAAGTATGCTGAGGCAGCTCATCAGTTTGACGATCCTAACCATTACAAAACAATTCTTTCAGGCAAAGCAGACACGCTTAACAACAGACATGCCAATGCAACGATTCCGAAATTCCTTGGAGCATTGAACCGTTATAAGACAATGGGTGATGAAGATTATCTTGATTACGCTGCTGATTTCTGGGAGCTTGTCATGTCCAAGCATTCGTATGCAACCGGCGGCGTGAGTGATATGGAACATTTCCGTAAGGACGAACAGCTTGATGCAACACGTACACAGTGTAACTGCGAGAGCTGCTGTGCGCACAATCTGCTTCGTATAACAAGAGAACTGTTCATGATAACAGGTGATGTAAAATATGCCGATTATTATGAAAATACACTGAGAAATGCCATCATGGGCGCCATCGATATCGAAAAAGGCAATTTCTCATATTTCACACCTATGGCTACAGGTTATTTCAAATTCTTCGGACAGGGCGATCCTGCAGAGAATATGTTCTGGTGCTGTACGGGAACCGGAATGGAGAATTATACCAAGCTCGGTGACAGTATATACTTCTACAACGATGATTCACTGATCATCAATCAGTATGTAGCATCCGTACTCAACTGGAAAGAAAAAGGATTCAAACTTACACAGGTAAGTGATGTTACAAAGAGTGATACAGCCGAATTCACTGTTGACATTGCCGACGGTTCCGAGAAGAATCTCAACATATATTTGAGAGTTCCCGAATGGATATCGGGTTCACCTTATGTGACCGTTAACGGAACTGCAGTTGACGGAATCAACACAGAAGGTGGTTATGTTAACATTAATCGTGCATGGAAGAATGGTGACAAGTTCACTATCAAATACCCAATGACAGTAAAGGCCGTAGGTCTTCCGGATAATGATTCTGTATATGCATTCCGCTACGGCCCTACTCTCCTCGCTGCAAGGCTTGGTTCCGATTATATGGATACAACCAAGTCAAGCAACCTTACATGGGCAGGAGCTAACTTAAGTGCACCATATTACAAAGTAGTAGGTTCGGAACAGTGTACACTTTCGATCAGCTATAACCAGACTTCGAAACAGGTTCTCGGTTCAGAGACTCTTTCAATCGAAGACAGTTCACTTGAGCAGTTCATGAAGAACATACCTGATAATATGGTTAAGGTTGAATCACCTGACGGACTTGAATTCAAGCTTACAGGAACCGATGCCGACGATAACTTCGACGGCGGACTCACATTCGTTCCGTTCAATACACTTAATGATGAACGCTATGGTATCTACTGGTATTTCAGCGCTCTTTCACAGGACCAGCTTGAAGCTACTATTCGTGCCAATAAGGAAGAGGGACGTTTTGCCAATTGTACTATAGATTCGATCATGCCGGGTTATGAGCAGTACGAAAAAGATCAGCTTCATGACCTTAAGGAATCGGGTTCTGTAGCAGGCAATGATACCCAGGGACGAAGCACACGTTATGCTACATCCGGCGGATATTTCAGCTATAACATGAAAGTTAAGACTGATAAGCACAATACTATCAGATGTAAATTCTTAAAAGAAGACAACGGTAAAACAATTAAGATATCAGTCGGTAATACAGTGATTGCAACAGATACCATCAATTATACCGGTGACGAAGACATATATTCGAAGGATTATGTGATACCTGATGATGTTGTTGCCACAAATGCAGCCGAGCGTGATGTTGACACCGATGCCGGCACTAAAGAAAAAGTTACAACCATTAACATCAAATTCGAGACCGGTGATTCGAATAACAGCGCAAGACTTGCAGACGGCTTGTACATGGCAATCAATTATAACAATAATGCTTCAATAGCATCGGTTACAACCAATGTCGGAACCGTAACAAGCACAGACAATTCATTTACGATCAGTGTTCCAATGGGAACGCAGGTTGTTAAGGCTACATTCTCTCTCGGTGACAAGTTCGGTCTGCTTTATATTAATGACCTTCTTGTAAATGACGGAAAAGCACAGGCGCTTACCGTTAACGGTGAGAATGCAACCTTCAAGCTTACTGCTTACGGAGAAGACCATACAACATCAAAAGAATATACAGTTAATGTGGTACAGACTCTCGCATCAAATGATCCCGGTAATACTAACCAGACAACACCGGGAAGCACAACAACAACTCCGGGCACTACCGTACAGACACCGGTCACATCAGTGACACCGGCAGTACAGACACAGACAACTACCACAACTCAACCTAAGGCAGACAAAGCAAAGATTAAGATTAAGGGCAAGAAGACAGTTAAGGTTGGCAAGACAATTAAGCTTACGGCTAAGCTTTATAATGTAAAAGGCAAGGTAAAATGGAGCGTTAACAAGAAAAAGATCGCAACTATCAATGCCAAGACCGGAAAGCTTAAAGGCAAAAAGGCCGGTAAAGTTAAAGTGACCGCAAAAGTTAAGAAAGTAAAAGCAACAGTTACGATTAAAGTTAAAAAATAAGTTATACCCTCCCCCCTTATAATATAAAAAGCCCCCTGCGTGACAATTGTACCAGCAGGGGGCTTCTTGTGTGTAGCGTGACGTCGAGCAAGGAATGTTTTTTTACTTGCGCGATAAACACCAACCATGCAAGCGTGTGCTACACTTGCATGGGCACGCCGTGGCTTGTGCTCCATAACCGATAGCAACTGCAGCGTGTGTTACGCTTGCACGGGCACGCCTCTTAAGGGTGCAGGAACATGGAGCACGAATTGCGGAATGGGGATCAGATATTGTACGGTCTGGCGATATATTTATGTCCGTATTGTATGCTTTTCGTTGTTCCCATGGGAATAAGATGGAATGCTTTTCCTTCCCAATCACCGCAACAATAACCCATAAACATCTCGACATGATATATGCCCTTGTATCTTCCGTTTTTGCGTCCGGAATAAAATACCAGATCTCCGGGGCTTAGTTTCATATTTTTGATGCTATTTTTCGTGAAGCCGTAACTTAACATTTTCTTTTTCGAAAAACACCATTTAGCCATGTTTGCGGCTGTGGGTGCGGATCGGGTGTCGTCAAAATTTTTGCCGGCTTTTTTATAAGATTTCCACACAAGGGAACTGCAGTCATAATAACCGTTTTTCATTCTTTTTGGCTGACTGTATTTCCATTTATCAGCGATCATATTAGCTTGCCTTAATACATTTTTCATTGCCTTACTTACAACAGATACCGCACAGCCGAACCTGTGACCGTCTATCTCTGCATATACTATCGTATTGCCTTTTTTTCTGCCGATGATCTCGCCTTTTTGTGTGATCTTTACAATTCCGGATCGGGTTGTTTTCCATTTGATTTTTTTGTCGTAACCTTTCAGTTTTATCGTCTTTTTTTCTTTTGTTGCGATCAACAGTGAATCTTTACTTATTTCAATATTTCTTGAGTCTATATTTATATTGAATGTCAGATTGTTGATCGTGATCGTGAGCACGGCTTTGCCTATGGTATACATATTAAGCTTTATCGCCTTTTCCTTCTTATCATATATTACGTCAAATAGGAAATCGTCTTTGTTGGCTGAACCGTTCAGTTCATATGATTTGCCGGGATCCGGCAGATTTTTGATGGGGATCGTGACAGGATTGGCGATAATATAACTTACCAGTGATTTTTTGGTCGGATAAGCCATGCTTGTGTCTTTGTATATATTAATATCAAAACGATATTTTTCCTTTTTGACACCGTCTTTCATCTGTGACGTTAAGGATATTGGCGGCGGTATCTGCTTTAATTCTTTAGGAAGCGATCCGAGAGACCCGGTTACGGTCAGTGCTCCGGGAGATACCGCGTTGTTGCAGTATTTGATAAAATCCGAATAACAGCATTCATAGTAGGTTTCTTCTATAATAACAGAGGCTTTTCCGGTATTTAAAACTTTATATTTTCCGCTTGCGTCTACCTGCAGCTTTTTTGCAGAGGATGATCTGAATGTTGTTCCCGTAACAAGTCGGACCTTGTCATCGGGATCGAACTCCCTGTCGGAATTATTGAGATTGATACTGTAAGGATCACGAAATGAAAAAGTTCCGTAATCATTGTTAAACAATAATTTTGGAGAGTATATATCATATTTCTCAGGCAGTTCAAGCATGATGTTGTGTTCGTTTGCCTGTGTATCAACAGACAGGCCAAAAGATATGATCATTCCTAAAACAAGAATAATAATAGCGTTTTTTATTGATTTCATATATAAGTTCCTCCTGATATATATAGTTTGATGGTGATTGTTTAACACCCATGTATATTGCCACTTTGCACAGGCGTACATTTGGTGTTTATACAGTTATAATGCTTTCCTGTAAAATATATGCAGTTGAAACGAAATAATGAATTGGATATACAGTTAAAATGTGAAATAAAGAACATATGAAAATCTGCAATACAGATATAATAGCACACATGTATTACGTTTGCAAGAACAATTTGCCCGAACAGTAATAATTGACAATTTCGTATCTTGCGTTGTAGAATAGGTCTAGTCTGAAATTAAAGGAGGCACATTTTAATGATAGCAAAGAGCATGGTTGATTATGTAAAAGGCAGTTCCGTGATCAGGGCGATGTTTGAGGAAGGCAAGAACATGGCAAAGAAATACGGCGCGGAAAATGTATATGATTTCAGTCTGGGCAACCCCAGCGTCGAGCCTCCCAAGCAGGTTAAGGAAGCTATGATCGATGTTCTTCAGAACGAGGAACCGAATCTGGTGCATGGATATATGAACAATTCCGGATATGAAGATGTCAGGGAAGCTATAGCGAATTCACTTAACGGCAGGTTCGGCACAGTATTTGGTGCAGGCAATATAATTATGACAGTAGGTGCGGCAGGAGGACTTAACGTTATTTTGAAGACTCTGCTCGATCCGGGTGATGAAGTTGTTGTATTCGCTCCTTTCTTCGGAGAATATTCCAATTATGTAAAGAATTATGGCGGAGTTCTTAAGGTAGTACCGCCATCGGATAATTTTATTCCCGATCCGGTCGAATTCGGTAAGACAATAAGTGATAAGACCAAAGCAGTGATAATCAATAATCCCAATAACCCTACAGGTGTTGTATATTCGGAAGAAGATATAATCAGGCTTGCGGATGTACTTCGTGAAAAAGAAAAGGAATACGGTAAGGCAATATATCTTATTGCGGACGAACCGTACAGAGAACTTGTGTATGACGGACTTGATGTTCCTTATCTTACGAAGTATTATGATGATACTATTGTCGGTTATTCGTACAGTAAGTCGCTTTCACTTCCCGGAGAGCGTATCGGATATCTTGTAATACCGAACGAAGCTGATGATTTTGAAAATGTAGTTCAGGCAGCCAATGTTGCCAACAGGATACTGGGATTTGTCAATGCGCCGTCATTGATCCAGAGAGCTGTTGCAAAATGTCTTGATGCGGAAGTGGACGTTGAGGCTTATAACAGGAACAGAGAATTGTTGTACAACGGACTTACCGAACTGGGCTTCGAATGCATCAAACCGCAGGGTGCTTTCTATATGTATGTTAAGGCACTAGGTGGAGATGACAAGGCATTTGTAAGCAAGGCAAAGGAATTCAATCTTTTGCTTGTTCCCGGATCGACATTCTTCGGACCGGGTTATATAAGGATCGCTTACTGTGTTGATCATGATATGATCAAGCGTTCCATGGGAGCATTTAAGAAATTGGCGGAAGCATACAAATAATGTAACTGTTCACCTGCGTATTACAACGATGAATTTTGGTGATCATCAGTTACCTGATAATTTGGAAAGGACTTAAAAAATGTCAGACTGGCGTGACAATATTCGTAAGACCGAACCGTATGTTCCGGGGGAACAGCCCCAGGAGGGTAACATTATAAAACTTAATACCAATGAGAATCCATATCCTCCCGCACCGGCGGTTGCAAAGCTTGCGGCAGGCATTGACACCGACAGGTTAAGGTTATATCCTGATCCTGACGTACGTCTTTTGTCGGCGGAACTTGCAAGATATCACGGTGTAAGGGATGAACAGGTTTTTGTCGGGGTTGGATCGGATGATGTCCTTGCGATGTCATTTCTCACCTTCTTCAATTCGGATGTTCCGATATTGTTCCCGGATATCACATACTCGTTCTATATCGTATGGGCGGGACTTTTCGGGATACCATGCAGGATGCCTGCAGTGAAAGAAGATTATAGTATAGATATTAATGACTATATGCAGGAGAATGGCGGAATAGTGATCGCCAATCCGAATGCACCGACATCATTATATGAACCTGTGGAGAATATCGAGAAGATAGTGAAAGCTAACCAGGGTTCGGTAGTTATAATTGATGAGGCATATATTGACTTTGGAGGAGAGAGTGCGCTTAAGCTTATTGACACATATGATAATATACTTATAGTGAGAACATTTTCCAAGTCAAGATCAATGGCTGGAATGAGAATAGGATATGCGATCGGTAATGAAGAATTGATATGCGCGCTTAAGGGCGTAAAATTATCCTACAATTCCTACACTATGAATATGCCGTCCATCATACTCGGAACAGAATCCGTTAAAGATGAAGCATATTTCAAAGCTACAACAGATAAGATAATAAAGACAAGAGAACGTATCACGGGTGAACTGAGGGATGTCGGCTTTAAGGTGCTTGATTCACATACGAATTTTCTGTTCATTTCACATAAAGACGTTCCGGCTTTAAAGATATTCGAAGAATTGAAGAAGCAGAAAATATATGTAAGATACTTTAATAAACCCAGACTTGATAACTATCTTAGAGTGACTGTAGGGACCGATGAAGAGATGGATGAATTCATGAAGGTTCTTAGAGATATTATTATGTAATTTTTCAGGAGGATATTATTATGAAAAAATCAGGAATCAAATTAATGGCTAAGGTACTCGTTTGTGCACTGACCATCGGATGTTTTGCAGGATTGGCAGGTAATACTGCAGGCGCTGCAAAGCTCAAAATGAGCAAGAAGTCACTTAAAATGAAGAAAGGTGACGAAACGGTAATCTCTGTTAAGGGAGCAAAGAAGAAAGTAAAATGGTCTTCTACCAACAAGAAGATCGTAAAATTAACTAAAGTAGGCAATACAAAGGTTATCGTTAAGGCTAAAAAAGAAGGTAACTGCACTATCATTGCAAAAGTAGGCAAGAAAAACGTTACCTGCAGCGTGACGGTATCAAAGAAAAACACCGGCAGCACAGGAAACAACACCGGCAATAACACAAGCAACAATACTCCGGCAGCTTCTGCGGAACCGGTAGGAACCCAGTTGTCCAACAGCGAACTTGCTGCAAAGATGGCTGTAAAGGTACAGCCTGTAGTTAAGAGCGGAACAGTTCTTTTCACAGTTACAAACGGTAACAGCTCTTTAATAGATACTTACAAGGTAAGCTATCAGTTAACATCGGTAGCAGGCGGCGTTATCACAAGTGATACCGTAGGCGGTTATGCTATATCTGCAGGAGCTACACAGTACATAGTTGTAAGTGTTGGAAAAGATAAGGCAAAACTTGTAGATCCGAATACTTCAACAGTAAGTGTAACGGTTTCAAATAATACTTATTCACATTATTATGATGCATCGTCCGAAATGTCGGTAACACTCGGACAGGGAAGTGATCCGGGCAAGGTACCTGTAACATTTGTAAACAGCGGAGCTGTTAAGAATTATGTCAGAGGTGCAGCGATATTTACAGATATTTCAGGTAATATCGTTCTTGCAAAAGAGATATATACATCTGTTGACGCCGGAGCAACCAAGTTTGAAGACATCTCCATTCCTTATGAGGAAGACGATGTGACAGGAACTTATCTTAAAGATGAGACAGGTAACTGGTATCGCGTAAAATATGCAGATGCAAAGGTATACTTTAACGCATACAGATTCTAAGGTTACTGTTTGCGATTACCCGCGCCATTAACATATAGTCGGTCAGCTTAACATAAAACCTAGATGTTCAGCACCCTAATTCGCAGGCGTGAAACCCATGCTCATGGGGTGCTGACAGTTACATAATAGGGAGAAAAAGGGAGGAACATTATGAAAAATATTAAAAAGATCACAGCATTACTGCTTGCTGCTTCAATAATTGTCACAGGATTTGGCACAACCGAAAACACAAGTGCGGCAACGATAAAGTTAAAGAAAAAGAATGTATCGCTTGAAGTTGGACAGAGTGTAAAGCTTAAAGTTCTCGGTACCAAAAAGAAGGTTGCATGGAGCAGTGCCAATAAGAGTATTGCAACAGTTAACAAAAAAGGAAAAGTAACAGCTAAGAAAAAAGGCAAGACCGTGATCAATGCAAAAGTAACGAATAAGACATTGAAATGTACGGTTAAAGTTACTCTGAAAAAGTCAGTCGATGAACCTCAGGCTACGCAGATGCCAACGCCAACAGCCGTGCCTCTGTCGCAAAACTGGACATCGGATTCTGCTGCGGCAGCAAAGCTTAAAAGTTATGTGAGCAAGGTTACAAATGAGGCCGACAAAACCAACTTTATTCCTAAAAAAGACAGGATAGCGGTATTCGATATGGACGGTACGCTGACCTGTGAGACATATTTTTCTTATTATGATACAATGATGTTCATTGAATACTGTCTTAAGGATCATCCGGAGAAGGCGTCTGACGAACTGAAAAAAACAGCATCGGAGATCGGACCCGGTTATACCGCTACAGCAGAACTTGCAAAGAGTTTTGCAAAAGCTTATGCGGGCATGACGATTCAGGAATTATATAATTATGCGGTGGAATTCGGTAAAAAGAATACAACAAGCTTCAATAATATGAGATATATTGACGGATTCTATCTTCCTATGGTAGAACTTGTAAAATATCTGTACGAGAATGATTTTACGATCTATGTTGTCAGCGGAACGGAGCGTACAACAACCCGTGCGATAATCGCTAATTCTCCGATAAAGGATTATGTTACACCGAATCATGTGATCGGTACGGAATTCGAAGTAAAACTTAAAGGACACGAAACCGAGGCATCCAATATGGATTATAAATATGCTGACGGGGACGAACTTGTTATAACCGGTGGTTTTATTCAGAAGAATCTTAATGCTAACAAATCCATTTATATAGAAAGAGAGATCGGACAGAGACCGGTTCTTGCTTTTGGTAACAGCGGAAGCGATACAAGTATGATGAACTATGCGATCGATAAGAGGAATCCTTATCCCGCAGAGGCTTATATGATCATAGCCGATGACAATGTGAGGGAATGGGGAAATCAGGACTGGACCAAAAAGTCAGCTGAATATACCGCAATGGGATATACTCCTATATCAATGAAGAATGAATTCGCAAAGATATATCCTGATACGATCACAAGAGCTGCCACACAAAAATAGAAGAGGCAAATTGACTATTGACATACAGCTTCATCTATTATACAATATTAAAACGTGGCGTGAAGTGTCCGGACAACCCAAAGCCCCGGAATGCCCGAAGCACGGATGTCACAATAGAAAGATCTACTACTATTTGAAATTAAAACATACTGAAGATTTGATGTAAGATAATTTAGGAGGTTATCAGGATGAAGAGTTATATGGCAAGTCCATCCACTATTGAAAGAAAGTGGTATGTAATAGATGCCACAGATCATACACTTGGTCGTCTTTCAGCAGAGATCGCCAATGTGTTAAGAGGCAAGAACAAGCCTATATATACACCGCATATCGATACAGGTGATTATGTAATAGTTGTAAACGCTGATAAGATTAAAGTTACAGGTAAGAAGCTCAGCCAGAAGATATACTACAGACATTCAGAGTATGTTGGTGGTATGAAGGAGACAACTCTTAAAGAGATGATGAATAAGAAACCTGAATTCGTTATCAGCCATGCAGTTAAGGGAATGCTTCCAAAGGGACCTCTCGGAAGACAGATGATGACAAAGCTTCATGTATATGCAGGACCGGAACATCCGCATGCAGCACAGAAGCCGGAAGAATTAGTGATCGCTAAGAAGCATTGATGAGAGGTTGAAAGGAGGATATAACATTGGCTACAGTTAAGTATTATGGAACAGGAAGAAGAAAGAGCAGTGTTGCAAGAGTATATCTTGTACCGGGCTCAGGTAAGATAACTATCAATAAGAGAGATATAGATGAGTATTTCGGACTTGAGACTCTTAAGCTTATAGTTCGTCAGCCGCTTGAATTGCTTAATGCGACTGATAAGTATGACGTCATCACAACCGTTAAGGGTGGTGGAGTTACAGGTCAGGCCGGAGCTATCCGTCATGGTATCTCAAGAGCTCTTCTTGAAGCAGACGCCGAGAATCGTCCTGCACTTAAGAAGGCCGGATTCCTTACAAGAGATTCAAGAATGAAAGAAAGAAAGAAGTACGGACTCAAGGCAGCAAGACGTGCACCTCAGTTCTCAAAGAGATAATAAGCAGGATTTGCGAAACCCTTGTAAACACTACGTTTGCAGGGGTTTCTTTTATACTATATCCTGGATTTGGTGTTTATTTGGTGTTTTTTCTGTCAAAATCTGCTCCATAAGTTCAGCAGTTTTCTTGCGAGTGCTATCCAAAACAGCGGTATAAGTGCTTGCTGTAATCTGAATGTCAGAGTGTCCTAAATGCTCGGATACAATCTTTAAATCAACACCATTATTTAATAACAGAGTAGCGTTTGTATGGCGTAATTTATGCAAGGTCATGTACTCAAAGCCTGTTCCTCGTAAAAAGCGTTTAAAAGAGGTATTCAAGCAACTACGGTCTTTATAATTGCCAGTGGCAGAAGTGAAAACCATTTCGGGATGTTCAAAAGTAGCACCAAAAGACAACTGTAATTTCTTTTGTTCTATTCGATGTTTTTTAAGAAGTTCTACAAGAGTATCGTTCATGTATAAATCTCTGACACTTGTTGCTGTCTTAGGCGTAGTCAAGAAATGAACACCTCTAACATCTGTCAGTGTGTGTCGGATATGTATTTTATGTTCTTCAAAATCAATATCGCTCCATTGTAAACCAAGACATTCGCCAGACCTCATACCAGTATAAATTAGTACCAAAATGATTGTATTAAGTGGAGAATACGCCGTAAACAGATTTAAGAAGTTTGGTAATTCTTCTGCGGTAATATACATCTGTTTCTTTTCTTCTAATGGATTCTTCTTTGGCAGAAGTACATTTTTGCAAGGGGTTTCTTTAATACAACCTTGTGTGACTGCGAATTTGAACAGACTTTGCAGAATACAATAGATTCTTTTAGCATTGGCAGGGGATAATTTTTTCTTTTCTCCCTTTATCATGGTTTCATGGGTTGCAAAGAAATGGCTGATAGAAGCAGTGGTTATATCTTTCAGCTTTTTATTTCCGAAATACTCCATAAAATGATAATTGATATGCTTTTCATAGTTGTATGCCGTTATGGGTTTTAAATTATTCGGCGCATACAGTCTGAAATATTCCTCGACAAGTTCTGAGAAACGCATATTTTCTTTGAGATTATATAAACCCTTACAACGATTTGAAAAAATGACGTATTCCTCTTTTGCAAGTTTGTCCGCTTTTCTCTGCGTCAGTCCTGCTGGTGGTACAAATGTTGTGGTCTTTCTAATTTGTTTACCCTCAACATCATAACCAAGATAGACTGTAAAGCGGTAGGTCTTACCTCTTTGAATAATACCTGTGTCAACCTTTCTGATTTCTTCGTTTGCCATAGTGTTAGCTCCTTTCGTTGATGTGATTTGTATAATAAAGAAAAGATGCTGATCGTTTATAAGTCAGCGACTTTCTTCATTTCATTGAATACTGTTTAGATAGTCTATGAATCGGTCATAATTGATTAGATATTTTGTGCCCGACTTAATAAAGACAATTTGTTTGGTTAAGCATAGTCGCCGTATAGCGTATTCTGAAATATTTGTAAGTCTTGATAATTCTTTGATTGTTACCATACGTGGTGCGATCGGGAGTATGTTATTCATTGTCCTGCTCCTTTCTTTCTGACTTGCTCTGTATAATGTCTGAAAGTGCCTCATGTATGTATGCCTGTACCGTTTGCTTTTCTTCTAAGGGTATCGTATCGTCATAAATTAGAAATGTTCTTTCTGCATATAATAGGGCAAGGCAGACTAAATCATATTCAGCCCTTGTTTTTATATGAAACATAGTGCTGATTAAGGCGCGTAAGAGACAATATGAAAATATAGGCATTTCTATTTCGCCATTGTCTACTTTAGAGAGAAGTATGTTGTACTGCTTAAAGATACTTTCCTCTTGAAATTGATAACATAAGTCTTGTACGTCTTTTTTGCTCATAGGTTTTCTCCTTTATTTGGCTGTAAAGATTTATTACAAGTTGATATAAAAACATGTCAAGAATCTTTATCAAATTGCGTATTGCCGTAGGAAACCAGTGTAAAAAATCTTTACAACCGTTCTTAATATATCGTTCTGGTTTCATGTCAAGAATATTGACACATATACTATATATAGCCATCTATGGCGTTATTTAGAGCGTCTTCCAACGGTCAGAAAACATATAAATATTTGCTTTACGTAGGTTTTTGTTGTTCTGAACAATGTCAATGAATCCGTGTTCTATGAGTTCATCACGGGCTTTGTAAAAAGTTGGCTTACTCATATATGAACAGTATTTAGTATGTGGGAAAGTGAAACTTCTTTTTCCAGCCGATTCGAGTCTCATATAGCAGTAGACCTTAAAAGCATTGGGAGAAAGTGTTCTCATTGTTTCGGATGCCATTATGGTTGCACCTAATCTGAAATAGCGTTTTTCTATACCGTCATTGTTTTTGGTTTCCCACGGCTGAAACGGGGTAAGCTTTCTTCTCGGCATAATCATTATCTCCCTGGTTATCTGCTTTTATTTTTCTTATGGCAGTTTTTATTTGTTGTATCTGCTCCGTTGTCAGTTCGTCTCGAAACCAACGGACAAAAGTTGTTTCATGGATTCCAAGTTTTTTGGCAACCTGCCATTTGAAAATCCGTTCTTCTTTGAGAAGTTTCTCAATATCTTTGTTATTCATTTCTAATTCCTTTCTTTAACTGATATTTCAACGGTTACTTGCAAGTTTGCTGTTGATGATGTAAGCATATCAAGATATAATACAGATATCACGACTATATCTATGTAAATAAATTTTAATTTCGATACATAGAGAAAACGAGGACACTAATTATGACTGACAATATTACTGTAGGAATGGCGTTGCTTGACACCGACAATGGCTTTAATATGTTTGATAAAACGAAACAGCAGGAAATACTGTATGGAACATTTGCTATTACATTATTAAATACAGATTGTAAGAATATACGCATTAGTATAGCGGAAGTTATAAATCAGTATATTCATAATGGATTCTGTTCTGAGAATATAGAAAAATTTGCTTTGACCTTGTATAGAAAAATAGAGCGATATATTTCATTTGCTTCTAAAGGTTATTTGAATACAAAGCAGGCTCATATAATAACGGATATGCTTACAAGAGAGGTTTTAAATAAGATTGAAACCTGTTCTTTTGAGAATACAGATACAACCGCTTATATGCCATTGATTTTTTCAGAGGATAAACTATTTAGTATTGTGCGAAATATATTAACAAGAGAAGATAATGATTTACAAAAATTAGTTGAGATTATGGGGGAGCGTGAAATTAGTTCAACGCTTGAATTTATAAAAAATGAACAGTTACCAGTATATTATTTGACAGATAGTTATGATTACCTTTTACTCGATTTGCGGAGTTATATGGAAAAGTCAAATAAAACGGTAAAAGAATGTGGGTGTTGTGGGCGCTTATTTCTACCGAGAAGAAAAAGTGATAAGTATTGCAGACTTCCTAATTTGGAGTTCAAACATAAGACTTGTAATGAGATTATGAAAGTCTTTCCAAATGATGAGTATGTCAAACTTCGTAATAAAGCAAGAGATAAACAGCACAAAGCAATCGAGTATTATAGAAATAAGAATATGTATGATGATAATTTCCTTATTGCTTTATATGATGAATGGTCGGAAGAATGCGGAAAGATGTTTTCGCTATTTAAGTCAAAAGAAGATATACATGGGTTTAGGGATTGGATAGAGAAAACAAGGTTTTCAAAACACTTAATTCAACAAAAATATGATGAGTTTCAGAAAAAATAGCTTACCATGCGGTAAAATGATTTTGTATCGGGTATATACTTTTTTGCAAATACACAGTTTTCAAAATCACAAAATGACCTAGGCATACAGAGAATGTCTCTAAGGAACACTTTTTATTATTTCTAGGAGTATCTTTTAATATGGTAAGCAAGATCAACGTAAACTTATTTTTGTGGATTTTAAACAATGCAACGGTTTGAAATGAAAATAAGATAATATGAAACCCTGCATGTTACATTTATGAGTATCACAAGCGTTTATTTATGATTTGAGTGGGTGGTGTCGGAGAAAGAATAATACAAAGAAGGAGATACCCCGTTTCAAGTATCTCCTATGAATTATATCAGTTATGAGCTATATTATTTTATCTCCTGCATAAAGTTGTAGGCGAAGTGTCGCTTTATATACAATGCAATCATTTAATGTCTGCATTACTTCTTTCGCTGAAAATGAATTAAGCGTCTGTAAATTCTTTTGTAGGTTTGATTTAAAAATATATTCTATGATATAGGACAAACTGTAATTCATTAAACAGGCTATGATATAATCATTTTCCCTTTGATTGATAACACTGTTAATCGGCATTGGATAACTGCTTGTATTGGTTGCATAATTTTCCAACATTTTTTTAATGCTCGGTGTCCTTTGTATTTCTTGGTTTAAGTTCTGTATACGTGTTTTACAATCATTCTGAACCAATGAAAGAAAGTTGTCAAACTTAACATTTATATTACTGCTTGTTTGTCCATGTAATACTTCAAATACACTCATTAAATACGAGTATTGAAACAGCTCGTATAAAATATTATTTTCCATGCTTCTATTATACAAAGCAGGATTAGAATTTCTTTGACGCTTAGAGCTAATATTGTATTCGCATTGCCTTATTTCTTCATCGCTCATAGCCTGTGATACAATATCAAGATTTACAAGATTAGCACAAAAACCGTTAATGTTAGCGTTAGCCGGAACATTTGCTGTTGAAAAACCAAACATTAACGGCATAGTTTTTATTGTATCGAAAAGTAATTGTGAAGTCAAAATTTGTAAGTGTGTTTGAACTGCTTTCTGTTCATTTCTTTCTTCCTGATAATTTACCTCTGTTTGAGATATTGCTGGATACAAAGATGCTTTTAAGATAGTGTCAAATTCTGCAAGGGCTTCTAAAACTCTATCTTCTATAAACGGCTTTATAATAAAACTTTTTGCACCTGATTGTATAGCTTCGATTGTGGCTTCTTGTTGACCCATAGCAGATATCATGATGATATAAGCGTCTTTCTTTTTCTGCATTATTTCCCTTAATGCCGTAATACCATCTTTATTAGGCATAGTAATATCCATTAGAACCAAATCTGGCTTGTGCTTAAAGAATAATTCTACCGCTTCTTGTCCATCGCTGGCTTCGATAGTCTTATAATTGCAACGATATAATATGTCTTTTAAGATGAGCCGCATAAATTCAGCGTCATCACAGACCAAGACGGTTTTATTGCCTGATTGAAAATTTCGTTTTGACAGTTGTGCTTCTACAAATGGTTCTGTGAATTTCTTTTTCTTTCCAAATATTCCAAACATACATTCATGTCCTTTGTTGTTTATATAAGTTAATTATACTTATTCGGATTATTCTAACACAAAACCATGAATATTACAATCGGAACATATAAAAACTTATATAGACAAGAAAGAGGTGTTCTGATTGCAAAAAGAAGTTGATTATGAAAAGTTGGAAATAAGAATAAAAGAAGTACGTTTAAAAAGAGGTCTTACACAAGACAACCTTGCGGAAATGGTCGGCTGTAATACTTCACATATTTCAAATATTGAAAACAACTATACAAAGTTATCTTTGAATGTGCTTCTTGCTATCGCCAACAGCCTTGATGTTTCCATAGATTACTTGTTATCTAATCAATACAAAGACACTGCTTCTGCACTTGATAATGAGATTTTAAGGGTATTACAAGGCTGTGACAATAGCAAGAAAGAGAAGATACTGAAAATGATAGAGCTTATGTAATTCATTTGTCGGCAGTGCAATCTAACACTAATCTCATGGCAGTTTTAAAGCCGATTTCAAATGCTGATTTTTTAGAAAGATATGATACAGAATAGACTATATCACATATATCCTCACACTCAAATGCAGACAGCTTTTCTTTGAATGGCTGTACCTTTTTTTCACATACTTCTTGAAGTAGGCTGTCCAACTGTTCAAAATCTGTATTGCGTTCCTGTGCTTCAAATAAATTGTTAATAAGTTCACTCATAGTTATACCCTCGCTTTCTTAAAATCCCAGTGTATTAAAAATCCAATGAAAACATACATACTCTGATAATCAAGGCTTTTCCAATCCTCTGTTCCATATAGCAAAACCAACAGACGATAAAAGAAGTCTTTGCTAATATGCTTTTGTCTTATCAACTTGCACAACAGATTGTATTGTGCTTTGCTGAATTTTATAGGCTGTGTCTGCTCTGTGACTGGCTCGGTGTCGGTATCTTCATACATGGATATTTCAAGCGGTGCATTATAACCTACATTCATACAATCATCATAGCATTCGCAAAACTCGCAATAACTCAGATCGCATTCCCCGAAAATATATCCGTTCATCACAAGAGGATTACAAGCACAGAGATAATCGGGGCAATGTCCGCAAGGACTATTATACTCGCTCACTGGTTTTCCGTTCATCATACACATAAAATCACTTCCTTTCTCTAATGAATACTGATAAGACCTGTTTCTGACCGTTTCACAACCGTATTTTTCTCTGATATGGGATAACGGTACTTCTCCTTTGTGGTGTCTGTGGTATGGCTCGCTGTGCCACGTCCATGCCTTTTTCTTTGGTGCAAAAGAGAAACCTAAACTTTTTAACTGCTCCCGATATGGATAAGAATTAAAACACCATATCCAACTGCCGATAACCTGAACATCTATGTTATAGGCACTGACAGCGTTCAGAATGGCTCTGAATTGCTCGTCCTCTTCTTTGGTATAGGTTTTCTCGTCTGTGTTTTCTGAATGTCTTAAAACGTCAAATAAGCGGTCGTACTCTGCATTGATTTCCTGCGTAACAGAAACGTCACCGCCATTGTCGGGGTGGTGCTTTTTCAATAGTTCCCGATACTGTTTACGTAGTTCTTCGATTGTGTTTACTCCTTTAAAATACATAGTTTCTGCTCCTTTCAGTGATGGTTGATTTATGGCAACAAAAATAAGCCTTTTATCGTCATGCTTAGGACGGTTGCAAACCACACGTATATAGAAGGGGTGGGGTTCGTAACTAAAGATTGTTTTACAATGAATTGGGTTAGTTAGTCGGAAAAATATATATAGTTTTTGTATATACTGGTGCTTGCTTTTGGTGTTTATTTGGTGTTTAATGTTACGTGAGGATACGAAAAAAGAATAAACGAAACAACAAGTAAATATTGAGAAATGAAGAGTTTACAATACTTTGGGGGAAGATAGGGAAAAAGACTTGAAAGAGGTATTAGTTCTCAAAGAGATAAGATGCGCGAAACAACGAGGCACACAAAAGCAAAAGAATACGTCCTGGAATGCTTGCATTCCAAGGGCGTTTTTTTTGCTTTTACGCGACGACTGTCGCGACCGAGATTGAGCGAAGCGAAATCGAGGTGCCTCGTTGTTTACGCATGTACCCCAGCGCGACATGAGCAAGACGCGATTGTCATTTTCCCTAACGTGTGTTACAATGAGATGAGTATTGTTTCGGTGAGGTATTGTGGGGTGAACTTCATATGAAAAAGAATGGGATTACTGTTATCGACGCTCTTAAAAAATTCGGCACCAAAAGAATGATAGCGGCCATGATGAGCATGGTCTTCTTTGTGGGGCTTATTATCGGATATTTCTTAGATATGTATTCAACTGAAAAGAAGAATATCATGTTCCAGGGAGAACTTAATGCGGTTCAGTCCATGGAGCTTTTCAATAATTATATCTCAACAGCAACGAATATAGTAAAGACTGCACGATATACAGTTGACAAGATGCTTGATAATGGTGACAGCAAACAGGAGATTCTCGATTTTATGATGGAGAACACCGAGAACATTCAGAAGTCTATCGACGACAGATTCACCGGATTGTACGGCTTTATAAAGGGTGAATATTATGATGGTGCCGGATGGGTTCCGGATGAAGACTATGTGCCTACAGAAAGACCGTGGTACAAGAAGGCGGTTACCAATAAAGGCAGAATTACGATAATTGAACCATACCTTGACGCGCAGACCGGGAATCTTATGACAACGGTAGTGCAGACATTAAAAGACGGAAGAAGTGTCGTTGCCATAGATATATCATTTGACATGGTACAGATGATGAGCGGATCGGATACTACTCCTATCGATAACACCATGGGATTCATAATGGATAAGAACGGCATAGTACTTGTCAACAATATAACCGAAGAGATAGGGCATAATTACAGGACTGAAAATGACACGCTGGGCGCTGCGGTCGTAACGGAATTATTTGCAAATACGGAAGAATGTTTTGAGATATCATTCCATGGCACAACCTACGTTGTATATTCAGTTAAGATCAATGAAGAATGGTACAGCGTATCGGTTATAGATGCAACCGAGAGTTATCAGCCGTTAAGGAATATGCTTATCATTACAATAATATTAATCCTTATTGCAATTGTGATCCTGTCCGTCGTATTTGCAAGTATGATAGTCAGGAATCTGACCTCGGACAGACTTAATGAACAGTTGTCTGCGTCGGCTGATATATATCTTGCCGTATTGGATATTGATGTTGTTAATAACAATTATTTGTCGATCAGAAAGAATCATGATGTAAAGGATGCGATCAAAACAAGTGTCGGAGCACAGGAGCTGCTTGAACAAGTGGCTTCGCATATCGCTCATGAGGATTCGCGCGATCTGCTTATGCAATTCGTGAAACTTGACACTTTGCTCGGAAGGTTAGGTGGTTCTAACACCATCACAACGGAATTCCACAGTTACAGGGGCATATGGTGCCGTGCAAGATTTGTAGTGTCAAAATATACTCATGAAGGCAGGCTGTCCCATGTATTATGGATGGTTGAGAGTATTGATGAAGAAAAGAAACGTCGTGACATGCTTCAGGATATATCGATCAAAGCACTTGCAGAGAGTGAAGCCAAGTCGGAATTTCTCTCGAATATGTCTCATGAGATCCGTACGCCGATCAATGCGGTCATGGGTATGAATGAGATGATACTCAGGGAGAGTACGGATGATAATATATTAACATATTCTGAGAGTATACAGACTGCCGGAGAGACGTTGCTCGGACTTGTTAATGAGATCCTGGATCTGTCCAAGATCGAAGCAGGAAGGATGGAACTGATCATTGTTGAATACGATCTGTCTTCACTGCTTAACGACCTTGTAAATATGATCCAGCCCCGTATGGATTCAAAAGATCTGTTATTTGTAATTGATTTTGACAGGAGTATTCCCAATACGCTCCGGGGTGATGAGATCCGCGTAAGGCAGATCATCACTAATATTCTTACCAATGCAGCCAAGTATACGAATGAAGGAAAAGTTACATTCAGGGTTGGTTACGAAAAGCTGATTGGTTCTGATGACATAATTCAGCTTAATATATCAGTAGAGGATACAGGCATAGGAATTAAAGAAGAGGATATGGCTAATCTGTTCTCACAATATGTCAGGATCGATGAAGAACGTAACAGGAATGTGGAAGGAACAGGACTTGGAATGCCTATCACACAAAAGCTGCTTAATATGATGGGCAGTAATCTTGAAGTTGAGAGTGAATACGGCAAAGGCTCGGTATTCAGCTTCTCGTTGAGACAGGAAGTTGTAAAATGGGATCCTGTGGGTGATTATGAATCGTCTTACAGGAGGAATATGGCAAGACGTAAGAAATACCGCGCAAGCTTTACTGCACCCGAAGTCAATATTCTTGTTGTGGACGATACGAAGATGAATCTTATGGTATTCAAGAGTCTGTTAAAGCAGACGAAAGTTCATATTGATACGGCGGCAAGCGGTGACGAGGGAATAGAGCTTGTTGCAAAGAATAAGTATGACATTATATTCCTTGATCATATGATGCCTAATAAAGATGGTATTCAGACCTTAAAGGAAATGAGGGAATTGGACGATTATTTAAGTAAGGAAGCACCTGTTATATGTCTGACAGCGAACGCCATATCGGGTGCCCGTGAAAAATATATCCGGGCAGGATTTGACGATTATCTGACCAAGCCGATCGACTCGGTCAAACTTGAAAAAATGATGATGAAATATCTGCCTTCGGAAAAGATCATAAAGAACGAGGAAAACGGGGTGACATAAATGAAGAAGAAGGTATATACTGCATTGGATGTTCTTGATGCAAACAGGATCAAGGGCGAATTAAAGAAAAGAGGGATCGAAGCATTTACTAAAGACGGAGGTCCCGATGATTATGTGGAACTTAACGGAATATCCGTATACGGCAAAGGTATATATGTCGAGGCGGAAGATGTTGAGCAGGCAAAGGAATTCTTAAAAGAGATCGAAGCAGAAGAGGATTCAACGTCTGCAGGCAGTGGAAAGAAGACTGGTGCAGATAATAAGGCAGGTGCGGCGAACAGAAGATCAGAAGGTACAGACAATAGAGATTCCGCGTCAAAAACGGGTTCTTCAAAAGGAAGATCAAAAAGCAGTGCAGATGACGACGATGATGACTACATTATAGTCGGTTCTGGAAAAGGAAAAGTAATTGCAGGAGTGATAATCGCTTTGATCGTTATCGCCGCTGTAGTAGCCATACTGCTAATGCCAAAATGATCTTTTAAGAAAGGAAAATATATGACCGGACTTATCGTTGCATATGCAAAAGGTCGGATTATCGGCAATAAAGGACGTATTCCATGGGATATTCCCGGAGAAAAGACGTTGTTCAAACGGCTTACAACCGGGAATATTGTTATTATGGGAAGAAAAACATATGAAGATATAGGAAAGCCTCTTCCCGAAAGGCTTAATATTGTTGTGTCAGAAAACATGAAAAACGATACCGGAGATCCGAATCTGATCGTTGCGCGTTCCTTTGAAGAAGCTCTGAGGATATCGGAAGAATACAATGCGACAAAAGAAACGGATATATACATAGCAGGTGGTGAGAGCATATACCGTCAGGCTATGGATATAGTTGATGTGATGTATATAACCGAGATCGATCTTAGTGTGGAGGGAGATACATATTTCCCGGAATTTGATGAAAAGGAATTCAGAAAAATAAAAGAGGAATACCACGATGGTGATATTCCTTATAAATATATTACATATCTTCGTAATGAATCTTATCGTCAGGAAGATTCCTGATTATAATGTCTTCTAGCTTATATCCGAGGATCGGTTTCGAGAGATAATCGGTGAAGCCGTGACCGATATATTTGTCTTCCACTCCCGATATGGCGTTGGCTGTGAGCATAACAACGGGAGTGTCGTTATTTAACGAGGTCGTAAGCTGTTTCATCGCTTCAAGAGTTTCGATACCGTCCATCTCGGGCATCATATGATCCATGAAAATGATGTCATATTTATTCAGCTGGACAAGTTCCAGACATTGCGCGCCGCTTGAGGCGGTATCAATATGTATTTTGGTATGTTTCAACAGGTTATTGACAACCTTGAGATTGATGATAACGTCATCAACCACGAGAATATGTGCATCGGGAGCTTCAAACTGCTTTCTTGCATTCTCTGTGGCAACAGGTTCCAGTGAATGAATATCTTCATACGGACCTATAGGTTTTTCATCAACTATACGCTGGCGCAGAGTCACGGTAAATGTAGTGCCTTCACCATATTTACTTGTGACATTGATATTGCCGTTCATGATCGTGATCAGCTGCTTGGTTATCGCCAGTCCGAGGCCGGTGCCCTGTATTGTACGGGTATGTTCCTGATCAAATCTGGTAAAATCTGTAAATAACTTCGGGATGTCTTCTTCTTTTATGCCGATTCCGGTATCTGATATCGAAAAATGAATTGTTACGTAACCGTCATCGGTTTCTCCGGTTATTTTAAATGTGATCGTACCTTTTTCGGTATATTTTACGGCATTGGATAACAGGTTAACGAGAATCTGTCTTATGCGGAGCTCATCACCGTGAAGCTTTGAAGGAAGGTCCGGTGAACATTCGATAATTCCGGCGAGCTTCTTTGCCCGTATCTTGTCGGAAAGCATACCGTAGCTGTCTCTTATGAGCGAAGCAAGATGGTAATCGGTAGGAATGAGTTCAAGCTTTCCGGATTCAATCTTTGAAAAATCAAGAATATCATTAATAATGGATAATAGCGTGTTGCCTGCGGAATTGACTGAACGTGCGTAATCCCTGACATTGTGTTCGGCGGTTTCTCTGATGATCATTTCATTCATGCCGATTATCGCATTAAGAGGTGTTCTTATCTCATGTGACATATGAGCAAGGAATTCGCTCTTGGCATTGTTCGCGGCAGCTTCTCTTTTCTGGGCTATGGCCGATTCTTTTGCAACATTCATGAGTTTGAACATCTGTCCCCTCATCATGCCTATAAGTCTGATCGCTATCAGATATACGGAAATGAGCACAATAATAAGAACTACGATATCTTCCCACAGTAACGGATACTCAGGGTAGGTGTCGGCGTAATTATATTTTAATAATATGATGCTTATGGAACTGCATAAACCTATAACCGCAGTTATGCTTGTGAGAATAAAATTACCGAATATTACCGACATGAATATCGGTATACAGTGTGAAAACGTAACCGAGAATATCTTAAAGTGAATGTTTGCGATCACGCAGCATATCAAGGCATTGGATAATATGGCTGAAGCATTAATGAGAGTATCATTGGCAGGGTTTGTTTTTCTGAAAATATAAGTAATGGTGATTATGAGTATATTTATAGAGAACGGACCAATTATATAATGTAATACATAAATTGTCGGTGACAGATCACGGGATTCCGGAGCATCGGCTAAAAAATACATAATAATCTCCAGAATTGCTGCAATGACAGTTATTATATAAGAGAAGCGGAAAAAAACCATTCGCCATTTTTTATAATCCGGTCTGAGATCTCTCATGTGCAATCCCCCAATAATGTTCAGATATATGATCCGGTCAGATGTAAAAACTTAAAGTCTGATGCATGCCGGTTGGTCTTATATATATCTGACGGTTAAAGTTAACGTGCGAGCATCTTTGTTATCTCGGCAATGTAGATGTTGTGGTAGTCTCCGTCTTTGTACCATCTTTTCTGAATGGCCGGATCTGCAAACGAATCCGGACTTATAGGTGTCTTTGAAAGTTTTTTACATATATATACAAGTGACCCTTCGTCGATATACGGCGTATCGTCAACATAGTTGATGACAAGTGAAGCATTCTTGATCTTGTCCTCATCATGTCCGGATATGCCACCCAGGTATTTTAAGATCATCTTATTCTGCTTGCTCTTCATATTGAAGAAAGTCATTGAAAAGGTGTCGGCTTCGTCCATAAGCTCTCTTGTGTATCGGCTGTCACGGACTGCAAGGTATGCAACATTCACTCCCCACATTACTCCGAAGCCTCCCCATCCGGCAGTCATGGCATTGATCTTATCACCGGATTTTACCGTGATTGCGAAGAAGTCGGTTCCTATCATTGTAAAAGGGTTGATATCGGTATTTTTAATATCCATTGGTTGAAAAACATGCATAATACACCCTCCTCATATTTAGTGATCTTATATACTATTAAGTATAATGAAATATTGGAATTGTGTCAATTCAATTGACATTATTATATAAAATATTGTAAAATGGTTATTAATAATCGGTAAAGGATCCGATATACAATATTGGAGTATCATATAAGCAGGAGGAAATGTTTATGAAAGTGCGTATGAACAAGAAAGAGGGGAGAGTAGTAGCGTGGCTTATGGCCGTGGTTATGCTGTTGGGAATGACAGGATACATACCTGGATACGGCACGAATGCCGAGGCTGCTGCAAAGAGAGATTATTGGAACGGACTTGTTGCGACAAGATTTGCAGGAGGTGAAGGAACGGCGAGACATCCTTACCTTATAAAATGGGGTTCGCAGCTTGCTTATCTGGCAGACCTTGTTAACAGGGGTGTAAAGGATTCCGATGGAGAGGAATACAGCAAGAAGAGTTATAAGCTGATCAGGGATATCAAACTTAATGACCTTGACAGCGTTGCGCATTACAAGACAGAAGAAGTATCTGCTGATGATAAAGAACTTCAGGAATGGACTGCGATCGGTGTGTCTGATGAGATGCAGTTTGCCGGAACATTTGACGGTGACGGACACACAATAAGCGGCTTGTTCACACATACACAGAAGACTAACGGTCTGTTCGGATGTGTAAGTGACAGAGGTATTGTAAAGAACGTTATCATAAAAGATTCATTTGTTGAAGGAAGCGGCTACGGTGTAGGTGCTGTTGTCGGAATGAATTCGGGTACTATCGAGGACTGCCAGGTTATCTCTTCAAGAGTGGTAGTTGTCAAATCAGAGGCTGAAGAAACCGAAGAAGGCAATGAAGAGACGGAATCAAATAAGGCAGGTCCGGGCGGTGGCGTTGCCGGTGCCAACCTCGGATATATCAACGGCTGTTCCAATGAAGCAGCAGGAATGATAACTGCCGGAGTATACGGTGTTAACATGATCGGTGGTATCACAGGTCTTAACAGAGGTGAATTGTGGAACTGTTATAATACAAGTGTTCTTAATTCATTTACAATACTCGATAATAATGTAATAGTCAGAGGACAGTACGGTACCGGTGGTATTGTAGGTTACAATGACAACGGAGGTCAGATAAAGAACTGTTATAACCGCGGTGCGGTAATGGCAAGAGGTAATGTCGGCGGTATCGTCGGAATCAACCTTGACCTTGTTGCCAACTGTTACAACCATGGTGCGATCACTGCGCGTGATGATGGATACGGTGGAGAGATCGCCGGAACTCTTCAGAGAACAGATGATCTGTCAATTGAATACAAAGGCAAGATAAGATATTGTTACTGGACGATCCGTATGAATGATAATGATCATTCTGCTAACTTCCCAAGTGCGGGATTTATCGGCATGGGCGCATCTGCAGAGAATTGTTATGCATGTGATACAGAGAATGATTGTGCCTTGAAGAACACTGAGGGCGCAGATGTTGATATATCATTTCCACACGTTCCGGATCCGGGAAATAATGTGAACAAACTTAAAGATGCTCTTATAAGTTGGCAGAAAGAGTCCAATGATTATTGTGGATTATCGGGACAGTGCAAGAATACCAATAATCCTAACATCAAATATCTCAACTGGAAGATGGATGGAGCAACTCCGAGCCTTCCCATATTCGGTGAGGGTGAAGATATAGTTGAATGGAACGGCACGGAAGACATGAGTGATTTTGAAGGAGACGGTACGGAGAATTCTCCTTACAGGATCACAAGCGAAGGACAGCTCAAGCATCTGGCTGAGCTTGTTAACGGCGGTACCAACAAAACATTTGAGGGTGAATATTTCATAGTTACAAGAGATCTGAAGCTTAATAATGATAATTACCAGTTCAGCTATGATTCGGATAAGGGACTTGTAAAGGTTAAGTATACAGGAGGAGCCCAGGTAAAGACAGCATATGTTGGAACGGGAATCAAAGGTGAAGCAGGCGGCAATGACATATTTGATGAAAATGCCAGTGTGCCGGGACAGTGGTATGCTAACGACGCAGGTTTTCCTGCTCTGGCAGAGAATGCATTGGAAGACTGCTTCAAAGAGGATGCGCTTCATAGGTGGACTCCTATAGGGGTAAGAGATGATCGTGTATTTAAGGGTAATTTCAATGCGAACGGTCATACGATATCAGGTTTATTCGTGAACGGATTAGCCAATGCCGGCCTGTTCGGACATGTTGTTGCAGGAGAAGATGAAGAAAACGGTGAGAGATTCAAGCTTGAATGTGAGATTAAGGATATCAAGATCAATAACAGCTGTGTAATAGGATCTGGCAATACCGGTACGGCTGTGGCTTATATTGAAGGCGATGTTACCAATTGTAGCGTAGATAATGCCATCGTTACAGCTAACGACGGATATCTCGGCGGTGTTGTTGGTTTTGTTGACCATTCATCGCAGACCGGTGAGGTTAAGGATGATTCGCATAGGATATTCGGATCGGGATTCGGCGGATACATATACGGCGGAGATGAGTCATACGAAGGCGGTGTTATAGGGTATTGCGGTTACGGCAATACTATTGAAGAATGTTATACAACGCCTGGAACATTTAATGTGAATATCACCAAGGCAGTTGAAGGACGTGCAAAGTACGTCGGTGGTCTGTGCGGATGGAATTACGGTTCAACGATCATTAATTCCTGCAATCATCTGAATGTAAATGACAAAAGTACTGCTCAAGTGTACGCAGGCGGTATTACAGGATGTAATGAATCAAAGGGAAGAAGTCTGTATCCCGATGAGTATGATCACATATATGCCGCAGTAGAGAATTCATATAACAGAGGCAATGTGACCTGCGAAAATAGCGCCAATGCGTATGTCGGTGGAATTGCCGGTCTTAACAAGGGCGGTAATATTGTGAATGTATATACCGATCTTAACAGTGATACGGGAATAATTGGTCAGAAGGAAACAAACTGTGGTCATATTGCAGGAGCCAATATTAATGGTGATGGAAGATATGATTTTGTTAAAGGAAAGACGCAGAGAGTTGATATATATGAGAGTGTATCGGGAACGGTAAGTTATGCATATTCACTTGGAACAAAGCTGATAGCAGGTATGCTCAGAGATTCCGCTAACAATGTTACGGGAGTTCATGATGTGGAAGTAATTAATGCGGATTACAGCCTGACAGTAGCAAAATTCAGTAAGACAGCGCTTCATGAAGTGCTTAAAGGCTGGATCGACAGCAGCAGCGGCGGCAATAAGAATGAGAAATATCTCGGCTGGAAGATGGACGGATTCCCGCAGTTCGAAGGATCTAACTACATTCAGTCCACAGAGACAGAACCATGGCCAATCTACACCCTGACTTATGATCCTAACGTGGGCGGTCAGGCAGTTGAAGAAAGAATGCGCGAACTCGGTGAACTTTCGGGAGAGATAAAGACTAAGGAATATCAGAGATTAACCGAAGATGAGAAGGCTAATTCCGTAGATTATGATGCTGACAGGAAGATGTATTATTCTACGGATGATGGAAGAGAAGTTCCGGCAATATCAAGATGTAAGTTCGAACGTGACGGTTTCAGGTTCATCGGATGGTGTACCGAGATCAACGACGAACAGCTTCCTGCAAAGAAGTCTGCTACCAATCCGGGAAGTAAGATATATCTTGCAAAGGGAAGAGACAGTATAACAGGACTTATCAGAGATTTTAATCCTTCGGATTATGCATATGTGGAATACAATACGATCCCGGAGAATCCGGAAGAGGTATCCAATCCTCTGGCCCTTGAGGGAGATACTACATTATATGCGATCTGGGAGTCAACAAGAGTTAATGTTACCAATATCTACGTTGAAAAAGAAGGTGACGTGGATGTATACAAACTTAAGAAGACAGACATTAATGTCAATGCTCCTGTTGTAAAATGGGACAGAGTAAGTGACGCAAAGAGCTACTGGATATACAGATATAAGCTCGAAGAGGGTCAGGATAATCCTGATTTCTACAACGCATTTACATTTGATGAATATTATGACAAGTGTCAAAGATTTGAAGAGACCGGATTATACTTCCCGGGCAGTGATAATGAGGATGATGCTACGCTTGAAGCAGGTGTATATTACTACGGCGTGCGTTCAATCTCGGAAGTTGAGAAGTCAGGAAAGAACGGTTCTTCAACACTTAAGGCCGGACCGATGTCTTATACCGTAAGAGTAGAGATCAAGTCCAAAGATATCGTATATCACGGCAACGGTGGTAAGACTCCGGATAACAAAGAAGAATACAGTGACGATAAGATCATTGTCGGTAACAGTGCCGAGATCAAGGATAACACATTCGAAAGAACCGGTTACAGGTTCATGAAATGGAATACCGAGAGCAATGGTACAGGCGATTCTTATGAACCGGGTGATGTGCTTCCTATCGTTGATAATGAGGAAGATGCAGAGAGAACCATCGATATGTATGCGCTCTGGCAGCTTGAGCCTGTCACACTCGATGTATCAAATGACGATGATTCACTTGTACTTGTATGGCATAAGCATGAAGCTGATATTTCCAAATACGTTATATACAGTTCCAAGAATAATGAGATCTATACTTACAAGGATACTGTTGAGGTAAATGGTTCCGATGAATACAGGTATCCTATCGAGAAGCAGGAAACGGTTACTTATTATCATGTTGTAGCACATAAGGATATACCGAGCGGTAATATCAATTACTATGAAGAGAGCGAACCGTCCAATGCAGTAACGGATGCAATGCTTGATCTTGATAAGACTAAGGGAATTGACAATACCGGTATAGACGGCAATCAGATATATCTCAAGTGGGATAAGGAAGACGGTGTGACAGGATATGAGGTATTCAGATCTGACAGATCTAATGATCTCGGAGAAGATACCAAGCTTCCGGGTACAGTATTGATCGATCCTGAATTTACCAATAAAGAAAATGTGACTTTTGAGGATTCGGTACCTGAGGTCGGAACATATTATTATCATGTAAGACCTTTTACGGAGCACCGTGAGAACGGAAGGCTTACATCTGTTGAATACGGCGGATTCTCCGTAATGTGTAAGGTTGAACTTAAGACAGTAACCATTAAGTACAACTCCAATGTATCAAACAGCGGTGAAGGAAACAGAGAATATTCACAGGAGACGGGACTTAATTTCAGAACAGAGCTTGATAAAGTTGAGAATATGCCGGGATTCACCAATGAAGGATTCGAATTCGGTACATGGAGTACAAGATCAGACAGAATAACAACTCCTTCTTATGAGGACGGAGCGACTATCGATAAAGCATCCGAAGATATGCAGTTATATGCTATGTGGAACCTGAAAGCTCCGGAGCTTACGGTAGTGACCGAGAATGGTGAGCAGGTTCTCAGATGGGATGTTAACAGGGCAGTTGATTCTTATGATGTATACCAGAAAGAGAATACGGGAGATTATGTAAGGATCGCAGAGAATCTGGCACCGTCAGGTAACCAGGTAGAGAGTTATGCATTGGGAACGCTTGACGAATCCAATACATATGAATTCTACGTTAAGGCATATCATAACGATAACAGCGTTGTGGGAACAAGCCTTACGAAGTTCAGTGAATCCAACAGGGTATCCGTACTTCCGCCGGCTGATCAGGTTCGTAACGTAGTATGTACCGTGAATCCGGATAAGAAGCATGGTTCATATGTTCAGGTTGAATGGGATTCAGTAACCGGTCTTCAGGGATTCAAGGGTTATCATGTATTCAGACAGGATCCGGGAAGCGAAGAGAAGATACTGCTTGATTCCGTAATACCGTCAGGCGGTAATAACAGGAAAGTAACTTATACGGATGAGAGCATTGATAAGACAAAGCCGGGCGAATATAAGTATTACGTAAGAGCATATGCTGCAGATGCAGACGGTGAATATTACAAGAATCTGTCACTTCCTGCAGTAGCAGAGCTTGAAGCGGTTAAGATCACTTACAAGTCAAACGGCGGCAAAGGAAATGATGTTGAGCAGACCGTTATAAAGGAGAGCAGTGACATTACCGTTAAGGAATGTGTAGAGGATTGCAAGTTCTCAAGAGACGGCTATACATTTATCGAATGGTACACAACAGCATACGATGATGTAAAGAAAGAATTCAAGGAAGTTACTTATACCGAGAAGGATAATGACGGCAACAGTACTGTATTGCCGACAGAAGAACTTAAGACTGATGTTGTATTATATGCAAGATGGAAACTCAGTCCGGTTGTTCTTGATGAACCTGTAAAGGTAAGCACTCCGAATGAAGATGGAACAATGGCAACCAACGTTGTTCTCAAATGGACCGAGAATAAGAACAAGAAGCCGAGTGGCTATGATGTATGGGAACAGAAAGGTGAGAACGGAGTTCCTCACAGAATATCCACCGATGAGATCATCACCGGTAATACATATACGGTAAAAGATATTGATACTACTACTTTGTACAGATATTATGTAGTTCCATATGAGAACATTGAGACAGCTACCGGACTTCTTAAGGCAACAGGTCTTGAGTCCAATACGGTTACGGTTGCAGCTGACGAAGAAGTTGTGATCGACGGTCAGGTAACCGGTCTTGACGGTGTTGTTAATAACGGTGCAGTTGATCTTACATGGAATAAGCTTAACGGTGTAACCGGTTATTATATCTACAGAAGGACCGATGACAGCAAGCCGACCAAGGAAGACCGTATAGCGGTTGATACAACGATCGATGCCGATCAGACAAGCTTTACCGATGATACCGTAACGGATGTAATTCCTTACTATTACACTGTAAGAGGTTATGTTGAGACTGAAGATTCAATAAGATATCTCACATTCTCCAATACGATAGAGGTAAGATTCGAGAAGTATACGATCACTTACTGTAAGGATTCTACCAAGAGAGAGACAGTTGTGAAGGATTACATTAAGGGATCAAAGTTCAGTCCGATCGAGAACTCGTTCAGTAACGGAAACAAGGTATTTGTTTCATGGAATACCGATCCTACCGGTAAGGGTTATGAGTATGAGCCCGGTAAGGAATATCCGAACGAGATCAATCAGGAATCGATCGAGAATTATACTGAACTCTATGCTATATGGAGACTTCAGAAACCTGAGAATGTTAAGGCAGAAGTTCAGGCAGATAACAAGACTGTCAACATATCATGGGATAAGGTTGAAGGCGCAGACGGATATGTTGTATACAGACAGAACAAGAATGATAATGATGATGTCGAGAAATTAACTGTAATTGATAACAATTGCACAGATGATCTCGGCGACAGGGAATTGGGTGAAAATGACGGATATTTCTATTATGTAAGAGCATACGAGATCGTGTCCAATGACATGAGAAGACTCAGCGAGCCTTCAGATGTGACGCCGGATTCCATTATCGGTAATGTAAAAGTTGATTCCGATGACATAGGTGTTGTTGAGAACCTCAAGATACTTGCTTACGAGAAAGATAACAGTGCCAAGATCGGATGGAGCGGACTTCCTGAGGCAGACGGATATTTCGTATATCGTTCTGTAGGAATTGACGGACCGAAGACATATACAGGTCTTAATGTAAAGGGATCCAATGTTAATACGGGAGAACTTGATATTGATACTCCATATTATTACTATGTAGCAGCTTACATACTTGATAAGAATAACGATCCTATCGCGATCGGTGATTATTCGGAAGGTATACTTGTACAGATCACTCCTTCACCGGTACCTTCACCGAGCCCGACGCCTGAACCGTCACCGACACCGAATCCGTACGGTAAGGTAATTAATCTTACAGCTGTATCAACAGAGAGCGGCAAGGCGGATCTTACATGGGATCAGCTTGAGGGAGTAAGCGGATACAAAGTATATTATGCAGATAATGAAGAAATGAACGATAAGCAACAGGTTGGTGATCTGCCGGAGACTTCATTGACTGTAGATAATCTTCCTGTAGGTAAGACAGCTTACTTCATTGTAAGAGGTTACGAGCCAAAGGTAGGCGTAGGATATCTCTACAGTGATTATTCGGATGTTGCAAGAGTTGTAATATTCGGTGCAACACCTGAACCTACGGCAAGTCCTGAGCCGTCATATGAACCTGAACCAAGTAACGAGCCTGAAGCAACGGCAAGTCCTGAACCAAGCGGAGAACCTGAGGCAACGGCATCGCCTGAACCGGGCAGTGAGGCAACAGCAAGTCCTGAACCTAGCGGAGAACCTGAAGCAACGGCATCGCCTGAACCGGGTGGAGAAGCAACACCTGAACCGACTACTGTTCCGACAGAAGTGCCTGCGACTGAAGCGCCTGCATCGAATGCTCCTTCAGCCAGTCCGGAAGCAACAAAAGATCCGAGACTTGTTGACAGATTCTTTGTTAAAGATGCATACAGTCAGTATATTAACCTTATCTGGGATAAGGCAGACGCAGCGATTGGATATGAGATCAGTTACAGTACTTCACTTGATGGAATAAGAACAGTAATAGCTATGCCGGGTAAGGACAGCACTTCACTTGATGCGCTTCCTGTAACGGGTGCGGCATTTACCGTTAATGAGAATATTAACGCAAGTGAGATACAGGCATACAATCAGCGTGATAATGCAACATATTATTATTACATCCGTGCAGTGCTTGAGGAGGGTTACGGTAATTATTCACCGGCTATCATAATAGCGCTTCATTCGAATAATTATGTGACACCTGCACCGTATCAGTATGTAACGCCTTCGCCGACACAGACGACACCTACACCGGCGCCGATAATACAGGCACCCGATGACATAGTCATACATGATGTGGGAGACAAGGTCACGAAGTCGAAGCTTATATACCAGATTACGAAGAATACGGAAACTTCGCATACCGTCCGGGTAGTAAAACCTGTTAAGAAGACATACAAGAAGATCACAATACCTAAGACAGTGAAGATTGACGGTGTGAAGTTCAAAGTAACGGCGATAAAAGCAAAAGCATTTGCAAGCAATAAGAAGCTAACGGGAATTGTGATCGGAGCCAATGTCACGAAGATTGGCGCAAAGGCGTTTTACAATTGCAAGAAGCTGAAGAATATTACCTTCAAGGGTAAGAAAGTTAAGAAGATGGGCAAGAATGCCTTCAAGGGAATTAACAGTAAGTGCCAGATCGTAATTCCCAAGACTGTGCTGAAGAAGTACAGAAACCTTATACAGAATACGACTAAGTAACTCAGAACCTATAACTTAGAACATATGGATTCTACGTTCTTTTGCCGGGCATATGGATGCCCGGTACAGGAATGACAGTCACACAAAAAAAGCTCTTCGGGTGAATTTAATACCCGGAGAGCTTTTTTTGCAGATGCTATAATCGAGTAGACCGATGAAGTCCTCTCTAATCGATAGGTTAGTCCCATATGGTGGTTGTATGTACAGTGGTATACAATATCGATATTGCTTGTGATTTACAGTAAAAACCGTTATAATATTGCTTATAGGACGAAATTATATAGCAGTATAGCTTGAGAAGAATATCTCATGATGTCGTCTATAAGAAGGAATATAAGCACAACATACTATAAAATCTGCAGGAGGACGGAAAATGAACGGATACAGTGATACATATACCCTTAATAACGGCATGGAATTGCCGTGCATGCTTTTTGGAACATATAACCCCGGTGATATAGACAGTCTTACGTTAATAGAACAGGCTATTGCCAACGAGTATCGTTATTTTGACACTGCATCATTCTATGAAACGGAGAGAGCGCTTGGAGAAGCGATGAAGAAGAGCGGAATTCCGAGAGAAGAATTCTTTATCACTTCCAAATTATGGATTGATGAAAGAGGCGGACAGAATGTAAAAGAAGCTCTCGAGAGATCATTAATGAGAATCGGAACGGATCATATTGACCTGTATCTCATTCATTGGCCACATGCTGCAAAGAATGATGAAGAATGGAACAAGAAGAATATTGAGACGTGGAAAGCGATGGAGGATCTGTGTCGTGAAGGAAAGATCTGTGAGATCGGTCTCAGCAACTTCCATCCGCATCATATCGAAGGAATAATAAAGAACGCAGAGATAATGCCGGTTATCGATCAGCTTGAGCTGCATCCCGGATATATGCAGGAATACACGTTAACATATCTGAGAGAACATGATATCTTCCCGCAGGCATGGAGTCCGCTCGGAAGGGCGAGGTTACTGAGTGACCCGGTAATCCTTGAACTGGCTCGTAAATACAAAAGATCATCTGCTCAGATATGCCTCAGATACCTTCTGCAGAGAGGAGTGTCGGTTGTTGTGAAGTCCGCATCACCCGCACGCATGCGTGAGAATCAGAACGTATTTGATTTTGAACTGTCATTTGAGGATATGTCACTGCTTTCGTGTATGGCGCAGGCAGGATGGTCGGGAGAGCATCCTGACAGCAACGCACCGGATATTAAGAGTAATTTTGAGCAGTAGATGAAAAAGGAGAGTACCTATCATGGAAATGTTGTTTTATCGCTATCGTTCGATATGTGAACCCGATGTAATAGATGCTTTTCAGAAAATAGGATACACAGTTATTGAGAAGAGATCAGATTTGGAGAAAAAGAAAGAATCGGACCTAATCAGGGATGTGGCGGTATTAATTGAAAACCATGATTTTGAGTTTATATTTTCCATCAATTATTTTCCGTATATATCTGAGCTTTGCAGGATATATGGGATCAGGTATGTGTGTTGGACGGTAGATGTCCCGGTGTTGGAATTGTTTTCACCGACTCTTGCGAATAAGACTAACCGCGTGTTTTTGTTTGATTATTCACAATATCAATATTTTAAGGACAGAAATCCGGATAATATATATTATTTGCCGCTTGCAACCAATCCCGACAGATGGGATTCGGTATTGTTAAGAGCATCTTCGGCAGTCCGAAGAAAATATACTTCCGATATATCATTTGTCGGCTCGTTGTACAGTGAGAAGAATCCGTACAGAATGATAGAAGGTTTAAGTGAGTATACAAAAGGATATTTGCAGGGTGTAATTGACGCCCAATTGAACATATATGGAGTTAATTTCATTCAGGATATGCTGAATGATGAATTAATGGAGGAGATGAGCAGACTTGTTCCTGACATGCATGATCCGTTGTATGAGGAAAATGAGGAAGCTCAGAAATATATGATCGCACATTGTTTTATTGGTTACGAGCTTGCCCAGACGGAAAGGTATCGTCTGCTTAAAGAGCTTTCGGAGCAATTTGATGTTGATCTGTATACATTCAGTGGTGCGGAAGTGTTACCTAAGATACATTCCCACGGCACAGTTGATTCATTAAATGAGATGCCTATAGTATTCAATGAAAGCCGTATTAATCTCAATATTACCATGAGACCTATAGCTACGGGCTTGTCTCTGCGACTTTATGATGTTTGTGGGTGTGGAGGATTTCTTCTGACGAACTGGCAGGATGAGTTGCCTGAGTTATATGAACCCGGTGTTGAAGTTGAGACTTTTTCTTCAAAAGATGAAATGATAGATAAAGTACGTTACTATCTTGCCCATGATGACGAGAGGGCAGCAATAGCAAAACGGGGATATGAGAGAACTAAGGCAGAACATACATATGAGATGAGGATCAGAGAGATGTTGAAGATCATTTCGTAAAGCCCTGGCATATCGTATCATCTCATTCGCATTCTGAAGAACAATTACATATATCTGTTACGTCAGATGTGTAGTTTTATGTGTCATTACGTAATTTGACAAGAATACGAATATATCAGCAATATTTGAGCAGTAGATAGAAGGTAATAACAATGTCAGAAACTACCGAAAAACTGATAAGTGTAATAATACCATGCTATAACGTATCTGAATACATAGATCGCTGTATCGATTCTTTGGTGAACCAGACTATAGGAATCGATAAGCTTTTATGCATATTTGTTGATGATGCTTCTACAGATGATACGCTCGACAGGCTATATGTTTGGGAAGAAAAATATCCTGACAGTATAATGATTATAGCATGTGAAGAGAACGGCAGACAGGGAAGAGCAAGGAATATTGGGCTTGAATATGCTGTTGGTGAATATATAGGATTTGTTGATTCTGATGATTATATCTCTCCTGAAATGTATGAAAAGATGTATGAGGCAGCAAAAAGGGAAGATGTTGATGTGGTCGGTTGTCTTATGCAGCGAGAGTTTCAGGACGGCAGAGTGGCTTGGAAAGACGAGAACTATGTGTCTTCGGGTAAAAGAATTGATATAAATGATATCAAAGACAGAAAAAAGTACATTATGAAACGATTGCCCGGTAATATCGGTTGTAAGTTATACAAAAACACTCCCGAATTATTCGAAGGCCTCAGGTTCCCGGAAAAAATGGCATATGAAGACAACTATTGGGGTGCTTTGCTGGCGTTCAGGATCAAAAGCTATTATCTTATTAACGAAGCCTACTATCATTATATGATAAATTATGGCTCCACTGTAATGATCGGTAATTCAGAGCATCAGATGGACAGACTTGTTATTGAGTTGATGAAGATAGAGGAATTCAAGAGATTAGGATTATTTGAGACATATCATGATGAGATCGAGAGAGAATTCCTCGAATTGTTCTTTATAAATACATTGAAGACATTTTTTGCGAGATTTGATGAGATACCTTATGATATTATAAGGACTATGCAGCAGAATGTAACAGACCTTTTCCCTGAGTATGAAAAGAATATATATATCGATGAATTCAATCCGCTGCAGAAAGAGTTCCTAAAGATGATAAGGGTTAACATGACAAATGAACAGATAGATACTTTAGCCCTGGCATATCGGGATGTGTTGAGAAAATACAATGATCCGGGATGTTGAGCGACTGATAATGTGTATAACAGGGAGAAAATAAATTGGCAGAACAATGGTTATTGATCAACAGACAGGCAGATTATATGGCGATTGCCGAAAAGCTGGGAGTGACCCCGCTTTTAGTTAAGCTTATGCTTAACAGGGATGTAAATGAAGAGGATATGCCGCATTATCTTAACGATGATATGGCTTCTCTTGCCGACCCTCTGCTTATGAAGGGGGTTGCCGAAGCTACAGAGATATTGATGAGAGTTGCGGATTCGGGGGAGCGTATTGCTGTTGTTTCTGACTATGACTGTGACGGCATATTTTCAGGGATGATCCTGTATACGGGTCTGAAAAGAATGGGAGCCGATCCTGTAATATACACTCCGGACAGGGTAAAAGACGGTTACGGCATTAATAAAAGAATAATAGATGACATATATAATCAGGGGATCAATTATATTATTACCTGTGATAACGGAATTGCAGCTTATGATGAGATAAGCTACGCAAAAGGACTTGGAATGTGTGTGATAATAACCGACCATCATGAGATACCGTTTGATATTGAAAATGAAGAGACGATATATAAGATACCGCCGGCTGACGCCGTATGTAACCCCAAGCAGCATGATTGCGCATATCCTTACAAGGGACTGTGCGGCGCGGGAGTTGTTTACCGTCTTATTGATCATATGTATAATTTAAAAGGAATAGATTTCGTTGAACGGAATATCCTTATACAATATGCGGCAATTGCTACCGTAACGGACATAATGGAGCTCACCGGAGAAAACAGGATTATAGTTAAAACAGGACTTAACTATCTATCCAAAGAGACTTCACCCGGTCTTAATGCAATGAAAGAAGTATGTAATCTTCAGGAAAAAATGATCTCTGTATATCATATAGGATTCGTTATAGGTCCATGTTTTAACGCTGCCGGCAGACTACAGACGGTTAAGCCGGCGATCGAGCTGCTACAGACAGATGACGAAGATATTGCAAAAAAATATGCCGAAGAATTACATGATATAAATGATGAACGTAAGAAGATGACTGAAGAAGGCGCAGAGAATGCCTTGAAGATCATCAAAGAAAATGAAGTTGAATCCAGATATAATAATTCCGGTCAAGAACAGAAACCCGAAGAACATTTATCAGAACAGGGAGGGACAGCTGACTCTGATATTCCTGGGGTTGCAGATAACAAGGGTATGGACCGTGTCATAGTTATCATACTCGAAGACTGCCACGAGAGTATTGCCGGAATTATAGCCGGAAGGATAAAAGAGGCCATATACAGACCGACGTTTGTATTTACAAGAGTCGGAGATGGTTTGTGCAAAGGTTCGGGAAGGTCGATACCCGCGTACAATATGTATGAGGAACTATCGGCCTGTGACGAATTGTTTGAACGCTTCGGCGGACATGCGATGGCTGCCGGCATAACTATGAAAGAAGAATATATCAAAGAACTTAAAACAAGACTTAACAATAACTGCAAGCTCACTAAGCAGGATATGACTCCGGTTGTAAGAATTGATGCGGAAGTATTGTTCAGACATATAACAAAAGATATGATTAGATCGCTTCACAGACTGGAACCGTATGGAAATGGTAATCCCAAACCATTATTTTGCGCACGTGATGTAAGAGTGATCCGTGCAAGCGTGGTTGGAAGGATAAGGCAGATCCTGAAAATGGTCCTTACAGATAAGGTTGGAGACAGGATCGAAGCCGTATATTTCGGTGAGTATGAGGAGTTTCTTTCTAAGATTGAAGAAAAATACGGCACAGAGCAAAAAGACAGGATGTTAAGAGGCGCAGATAATGATGTTACTCTTGCCCTGACATTTTATCCCGACATTAATGAATATAACGGCATAGAAAGTCTGCAACTGGTCATTCAGGGGTACATTGTTCAGGGTCAGGCGACAGGAAAGTGAGCAGAGTCCCCGCAAAGATTCCAAAATCACCTATATTGAATACAACATTTTTGATAAAAGGCAGGTTGATACTGAAATAATCGGTAACACTGCCTTTTGTGTATCTCTCGTATTCATTCGATACAGCACCGCCAAGAACCAGGGCAAGACCGGCTTTCTTCAGCTTATGTCCCTTTTTGGGGTACAGAATAATGAAGGCAGCCAGTGTTATAACGAGCACTATTGTCGATATAAGTTTAAGCAGTTTCGTGTGCTTTTCCATGGAGTTAAGAAATGCACCTTTATTATGATAGAGTCTGAGAGTGATCAGACCACCTGCAAGTTTTTTAACGGAAGTATTCATACTGCCGGAGGTATCCTTGGAATTACACTTATCGGTTTTATTGTTAACTTTGCTACCGTTATCCGTATCATTTACAGACGAGATATTCATTTTACGGTTCATTTTGAATTTGATAATAAGGTCAACTGCTGCGATCAGCACGATTATTGATATGTATATCATGATATTCCTCCGGAGATAGATTTATTTATAAATATGCTGTAACCATTCAGTCCCATAATTAAAAAGATTTTACAGATACTTTGTGTAGACACAATGTGCAGATATATTGAACCCTTTAATACATTACTTAATGGAAAACAACATGTCATACGTTAATTTCTTCAGCTTTTTTTCTATATATGTCAGCGGTTTCCGCATCTCCAACAGCTTCATAACAATCGGCAAGCCTGTTGTAAGGAATTATTCCCGAAGTTTTGATGCTTAGGATACTTTCGGTTTCGGTTGCGGCATTAAGAAACCATATGCAGGCTTCGTTGTAATTGCCGATCGAATAATAGAATTCGCCGAGCTCGCAGCATACTTCCGCACTTGGAGCGTTGGCAACTGCTTTAATGGCGGTAGTGAAAAATGATCGTTCATCCTTATTAAGCCTGTAAGCTCTGGTAAGAACAGCCATTGCTTCATTCAATTCATCCTCATTTCTTGTCGTATCTGACAGCGTATCTTCAAAAACAGGAATTGAGTTGATGCAGTCTTCATCTTTACCTGAGATGTATAATTCCATTGCGTACATGTGATGAAGTCTTTTTGATAAACGTGCTCCGGTATTGAACTGCTTTAAGAACACTTTAAAATCTCTGCCGGAGTGATTGTTTAACGGCATATGAAGGATCTCTATGTCGCTGTCGTATATTACCGGGTCAAGGCGGACCATTTCGTGGACACGTTCGATCCATGTAAATGTTCGAAGTCTCTTGTATAGCTTGGGGCGGTATTCTTTATCAAAATTGTATGCTGTACCGTTCTCAAGCTGGTTACAGTAATACATCTGGACAATATCTATCTCCGGAAGAAGAGCCTGTTTGAGCAGAAGAAAACGTTCTCTGTTCGTATCATCAAGAACTTCGTCGGCATCGGCCGTATATATATAGTCTTTTGTGGCAAAGCTGAATGAGAAGTTTCTTGCCGCCGAGAAATCGTCGATCCATTCAAAATCATATATCTTCGATGTGTATTCGGCTGCAATGGCTTTTGTGTTGTCGGTAGAACCTGTATCGACAATTATGATCTCGTCAACAAGATCCGCAACACTGTCCAGACATCTGCGAAGAACCTTTCCTTCATTTTTAACTATCATACACATACTTATCGTGATCATTGTTCGTGGCTCCTTTCGGGATATGCAAACATCGTATGCATGTATTATTAATTGTCAAACACCCATGTTCACCTTAGCGTTGCGCGAATTAATGCCGGTGCTTGGAACTATCGGTTAGCCGAAAGAATATCAGGCTACTGACAATAAGTATAACACATAATAACGTAGAATAGAAGTGGCTTGATTTATGAAGACTATAGTCTTATAATGAGATATAACTTTCAGCACCGACTCATTGGCACAAGAGCGACAATAACCATGGTGCAGAGCATATATAATATATTGATTCATTAACCCATGGAATACGCAACAATATGAAAGAGGCATAATATGAATAATAACGCAAACGGTTATAACGATAACAATTATAACAACAATTACAACGGTAATAACAACTACAATGGTAACAACAACTACAACGGCAACAATCATAACGGTAACAATAATTTCAATAACAATAATAACAACAGGAACAATGACGGTAATAAGAACGGCAACAAGAATAACAGCGGATTCGTGCTTGCATGTATTCTGGTGACTGTTGCGGCATTTATATTCGTGGCATTTCTTAATAATAAGATACAGGAGAGCACCAAGGAAGAGGTGACGTACACCGACTTTCTGGAAATGATCGATCAGGATGCTATCGATTCTGTCAGGATAAATGCCGGAACGATATATATCGTTCTTAAGAAAAATGACGGCACTGCGTATTACGGAAAAACATTTTACACGGGTCTTATAGAGAGTGATACGAAGCTTGTTGAGAGGTTAGAGAATGCAGGAATAGAATTCTCAAGCGAGATTCAAAGCACAGGCACAAGTGTCATGGACTTCTTACTTGCCTACATTGTACCGCTTCTCGGTTTCTGGCTTGTGCTGTGGTTGCTTTTCAGGATGATGTCGAAGAACGGCGGAGGACTGATGGGTGTCGGTAAGAGCAACGCCAAGATGTATGTACAGAAAGAGACCGGAGTTACATTTCGTGATGTGGCCGGTCAGGAAGAAGCGAAGGAATCCATGCATGAGCTTGTTGATTTCCTTCATAATCCGGCAAGATATACTCAGATCGGTGCCAAGCTTCCCAAGGGTGCTCTTCTTGTAGGACCTCCGGGAACCGGTAAGACACTGCTCGCCAAGGCAGTTGCAGGAGAGGCCAAGGTTCCGTTCTTCTCGCTGTCAGGTTCTGATTTTGTGGAAATGTTCGTCGGAGTCGGCGCTTCAAGAGTGAGGGATCTGTTCAAGCAGGCCCAGTCAATGGCGCCATGTATTATATTTATTGATGAGATAGATGCGATAGGTAAGAGTAGGGATTCAAGGTACGGCGGTGGAAATGATGAGCGTGAGCAGACACTCAACCAGCTGTTGTCGGAGATGGACGGCTTTGATTCTTCCAAGGGAATAATAATCCTCGGAGCTACCAACAGACCCGATGTACTTGATAAGGCGCTCTTAAGACCGGGAAGATTTGACAGGAGAATCATAGTTGAGAAGCCGGATCTTAAAGGAAGAGTTGATGTCCTCAGAGTTCATTCCAAGGATGTACTCATGGATGAGACTGTCGATCTTGAAGAGATCGCGCTCGCAACATCCGGAGCAGTCGGTTCAGACCTTGCCAATATGATAAATGAGGCAGCAATAATGGCAGCCCGCCATGGAAGACGAACAGTGGGACAGCGTGATCTGTTCGAGGCAGTTGAGATAGTGATAGCAGGAAAAGAGAAGAAAGACCGTATATTAAGCGATGAAGAGAAAACTATCGTGTCATATCATGAGGTCGGACATGCGCTTATTACAGCTCTTGACAAGAAGTCGGAGCCGGTTCAGAAGATAACTATAGTACCGAGAACTATGGGAGCTCTTGGTTATGTGATGCAGGTGCCCGAAGAAGAGAAATATCTCATGAAAAAGGATGAACTCATGACAAGACTTGTCACACTTCTTGCAGGAAGAGCTGCTGAGGAACTCGTATTTGACTCGGTGACGACAGGCGCTGCAAATGATATAGAGAAAGCAACTCAGATCGCAAGAGCGATGGTCACTCAATACGGAATGTCTGAGAAGTTCGGACTCATGGGTCTTGAGACGGTTGAAGACAGATATCTTGAGGGAAGGACTGTGGCCAATTGCAGCGATGCCACCGAAGCCCAGGTTGATGAAGAGGTTAAGATATTACTTGCCGAATGCTACGAGAAGGCAAAAGAGCTCCTTGCCGCTAACAGAGAAGCTCTTGACAGACTTGCATCGCACCTTAAGGAGAGAGAGACGATAACCGGTAAGGAATTCATGGAGATATTCAACGGAGTTAAAGCGGAGCCGGCCGAAGAATAATATCACACGATAGAGAGCCCTTTACTTTAAAAGAACTGCATGGGCTGACCGGGAAGTGCAAATATTTATCACATCACAGGAATGGCTGTGTTCAGACGGGATGATGAAATGAGGGAAATGAAGTACGATATCCTTGCACTCGATATTGACGGTACGCTGACAACGAGTGACAAGATAATCACACCAAAGACAAGAGATGCAGTAATTGATCTGCAGGAACGTGGGATTAAAGTAGTTATAGCTTCCGGACGTTCCGAGTATGGATTCAGACATATAGCCGATGAACTTGAATTCAAAAGATTCGAAAGTTACGTTATGTCATTTAACGGCGGCAAGGTGACCAATTATGCAACCGGAGAAGTTATATACGATAATCCGCTGCCGTTTGGGTTGATTCCGAAGATATATGAACAGGCAGTGGAACATGGGTTGGGAATCCTCGGTTACGAGGGACCGTGTCTTATAAGCGGTAACGGAATTGATAAATATCAGGAATATGACGCCTGGGCATGTAAGCTCGGTTTAAAGGCGGTAGATAACTTTCCGACATATTTTAAATCTACATTTAATAAATGCCTGTTAACTGGAGATCCCGATAAACTGCGGGTGGCACTTCCTTATGTTCAGAAAGCATTTGAGGGACAGCTGAATGTGTTCCTGTCAGAAGAATTCTTCATCGAGGTGCTGCCTTTCGGTGTGCATAAGGCGATTGCACTTGAGAATATGCTTAAAGTTCTTGGAAGCGACAGAAGCAGACTTGTGTGCTGTGGGGATGGGCTAAATGACCTGACAATGATCGAATATGCGGGTGTCGGAGTAGCTATGGCGAATTCCAATCAAAAGCTCCTTGAGATAGCCGACTACATAACGGCATCCAATGACGAAGACGGAATAGTACAGGTGATAGAGGAATATTTTGACTATGTTTGATATCGAAGAAGAATTGAAGAAACTTCCGGCAAAACCGGGCGTGTATCTGATGCATGATTCCACAGATACGATAATATATGTAGGCAAAGCGATCAGTCTTAAGAACAGGGTAAGGCAGTACTTTCAGCCGAGCAGGAATGTATCTCCCAAGATTGAGAGCATGATAAGCCACATTGATTACTTCGAATATATAGTGACTGATTCGGAGATGGAAGCGCTTGTCCTTGAATGCAATCTGATCAAGGAACATTCTCCGAAATATAACACCATGCTTAAGGATGACAAGAGTTATCCGTATATAAGGGCAACGATAAGGGAGCCGTTTCCAAGGCTCCTTTTTGCGCATCAGAAAAAGAATAACGGAGATAAGTATTTTGGACCTTATACAAGTGCTGGAGCGTTGAAAGAAACGTTGGAATTTCTTCGGAAAACCTTCTGGTTACGCAGCTGCAAGAAAGTTATATCAGGGCATAATATTGAAGGAAGACCGTGCCTGTATCATCATATAGGTCAGTGCAAAGCTCCCTGCCAGGGGTACATCACAAGAGAAGAGTATATGGTTAATTTCAACAATGCAATGAATGTGTTGAATGGAAATACAGGTGAAGTTATATCAAGACTTAAGAAGGATATGGAAGAGGCTTCAGAGAATCTTGAGTTTGAACAGGCGGCCGTATACAGAGATAAGATCAATACTATTAAAAGAATTGCCGAAAAGCAGAAGGCTTCATTTGATGCAAGCGAAGACAGAGATATAATCGCAATGGCAGCAGACGGTGATGAGGCGGTAGTTCAGGTGTTCTTCATCAGAGCCGGGAAAATGATAGGAAGAGAACATCATTACCTGACAGGTGTTGAAGATGAGTTAGAACAGGAAGTTATATCTACATTTATTAAACAATATTATGCAGATTCTCCTTTCGTGCCACGGGAATTATTCGTTCCCTGCGAGATAGAAGATGAAGATGTCATATCAGACTGGCTGAGTGAAAGAAGAGGACAGAAAGTACGAATAGTAAGTCCCAAGATAGGTGAAAAGAGCAAACTTGTGGAACTTGCTAGGAAGAATGCCGAGCTTGTACTTACACAGGATGCGGAACGTATAAAGAAAGAGATTAAACGTACAGTCGGAGCCGTGCATGAATTGTCGGAACTCATCGGACTGGATGGACTATCAAGGATAGAATCATATGATATATCCAATACAAGCGGATTTGAAAGTGTAGGCTCTATGGTAGTATACGAGGATGGCAAGCCTAAGAAACATGATTACAGAAAATTCAGAATCAGGACTGTGACCGGTCCTGATGATTATGCATCGATGAGAGAAGTACTTACGAGACGATTTGAGCACGGGCTGCGTGATATAAGGGAAAGTTCCATGCAGACTGCACGTGAGCAGAACCCGGATGTGCCAAACAGCAGTGATCAGAATGCCGTCTCATCGAATATGAATGCCGGTTTTGCTCACATGCCGGATCTTCTTCTTATGGATGGTGGAAAGGGGCAGGTCAATATAGCGATTGAAGTGTTGGCTGATATGAATCTCGACATTCCCGTGTGCGGAATGGTCAAGGATGATAATCACAGAACAAGAGGCTTGTACTACAATAACAAAGAGATACCCATTAATAAGAACAGCGAAGCATTCAGACTTATTACACGAATCCAGGATGAGACCCACAGATTTGCCATTGAATATCACAAATCACTTCGCAGTAAGGAACAGGTGCGTTCCATACTTGATGATATAGAGGGGATCGGACCGGTCAGAAGACGGGCGCTTATGAAGTATTTTAAATCAATAGAAGCCATACGCGAGGCTTCTGTCGATGAACTTGAAAAAGTCGATGGAATGAATTCAAGATCGGCAAAAGGAGTGTATGACTTCTTTCATGAATAAAAAATAGTTAGCCTCCAGAACGCATGATAACTATTATTGAATGATATCCGATATGTTCTCGGTTACCGCGTCAGGCTGTACATCCTGAGTGACTGGCGGTACGTCGGCCGGAGCAGGCTGTTCGGGAACCTGCGACTGGTCGACAGGAGCCTGTGGCGGCATTGTTATAGATGCGGGAGCATCATCCGTAACCGGTTTATGCTTTTTGTCTTCCTCCGGTACTTCAGGCGGCTCCGAAGGCTTGACTGTTGAGTGGTAATTGCAATGCTCCGAAGGAACAGTATCTTTGTCAAAATATTCGGTTTTTACGGTACCGTAACTGCTGCATATACCGCTTATCGCAAGCTTTCCACTCGCTGTACATATAGTCTCTTCGGTAACGGATTTCGGTACTTTGAACTCTTTTTTCTTAAGCTTTTTGGCAGAATGAACTTTCTCCATTATTGTTTTCCATATATTTTTATGATAGAGCGTATCGTCCTGGTCTTTGTTAAGATCCCATCCGCCCCATATTCCTGCGGTATAATAAGGCGTGAAACCTTCAAACCACAGATCGATATCGCTTGAGGTAGTACCGGTCTTTCCTGCTTCGGCCATGTCAATATTCGTGAACTTGGCTTTGGTACCGGTACCTTTTGTAACAACATCTTCCATTGCGCTTGTAAGAAGGTAAGCGGTTGAATCTTTAAATACCTGCTTGGATTCAGGCTTTTTCTCAAGCAGTACGTTGCCGTCGTGATCAAGGATCTTGGTATATAATGACGGTTCAATGTATTCGCCGTGATTGGCGATAGCTGCATATGCGGCGGTAAGTTCGAGATTGGTAACACCATCGGTTAATCCGCCGAGAGCCATTGGAAGCTGTATGTCGGAATATACTTTGCCGTCTTCGCCTACTCTGGAATCAACGAGAGTGGTGATACCGAGGTTGGTAAGATAATCATATGCAACCTTCGGAGTGACTTTCTCAAGTGTCTTTACAGTGACAACGTTCATGGAATTGTATATACCTTCACGCAGTGTTACATTGCCCTTGTATGAATTCCTGTTCCAGTTGCGGACTTCTTTCTTGGTTCCCGGATAGTAATACTTCTCATCCTTTTCGGTGGTGGCAAGAGTCATGCCCGCTGTGTCAAATGCCGGAAGATATGCAGACAGGATCTTGAAAGTCGATCCGGGCTGCCTGAGCGAATTGGTAGCACGGTTAAGTGTCCTCGAGCCTGTCTTGCTGCCGCGTCCGCCAACAAGCGCAAGAACTTTGCCGCTTTTTTGTTCCATCAGTACGAATGAAACCTGTGGCTGAAGAATGTAGTTTGTATTCTCGGCAATAACAGTCACGCCCTTCTTGACGATGTGTTTGCGGAAACGCTTAACATATTCGCGTGCTGTCTTTTTATCTTTGAAATAGATATCAAAGCTTGTTGACGTTTTGGAAAAATATTTCTTCAGATCCTGTTCGCTGTAATTATGCTGTTCTCCGTTCTTGTCTGTGACAGACAGCTGATAAGACAGCTGATATTCCGAATTGGAAGGATAATATGACGAATCGCTTGTAACCGAATCACATATCTTCTGAATCTTCTGATCCTGAGTGGAATATATCGTAAGACCGCCTCGGTACAGCGCATTGTAAGCCTGAGTCTCGGTGTAACCAAGATCTTCTTTAAGGTCATTCATGACCTGATCGAACAGCGCATCATTAAAATATGAAGATATTGAAGTTGACTCGTTGGAAGCCGAGTAACTCTCGTTATGTTCGGCAATCTGTTCGTATACATTGTCATTTAAAGCTTCTGAGTATTGTTCATTATCGATATAGCCCTGTTCTCTCATGTAATCAAGGACTATTTCGCGTTTTTCTTTGTTATTCTCGGGATGAGATATAGGATTATACAGAGACGGATTCTGGGTTATTCCGGCGATGACAGCTGCTTCAGACAGATTCAGGTCAGATACATTTTTGCCGAAGTAACGAAGCGATGCGGCCTGAACACCCAATGTGTTCTGACCGAGGTTGATCGTGTTAAGATAATATTCAAGGATCGTATTCTTATCCATACGGTCTTCAAGCTGGATTGCAAGATATTGTTCCTGGATCTTACGCTGAATCTTGGCAAGATTGGAGTTCTCGGAACCGCCTTCGAAGACAGTGTTTTTAAGAAGCTGCTGTGTTATCGTACTTGCACCCTGACTCAGATCTCTGGTTGCGATGGCAATGGAAGCTGCTCTGAATATACCCTTTATATCGATGCCTTCATGTGTCCAGAATCTGGCATCTTCAATAGCAACAAATGCATTATATACATGCTCCGGTATCTGGTCTAGTGTTACATATATACGATTGGCATTCCTTCCCACAAGCTTCTGGGTGATATTGCCGTTGGCATCATAGATGGTGGTGGAATATCCTTCGGGAGATACGCTTACATTATCAAGACTCGGAGCGCTGTCAACAATTCCCTTAAGCACACCGACTGAGGCGAATATCCCGCAGAATATGAAGGCTATGAATACAACAAGAACAAGTCTGAAAGTCATAACGCTAAGTTTAGACATCAGACGCCGGTTTGATGAAGTTAATTGTTTCTGCTTTTGATCTACCGAGTATTTACCGTAGTTCATGTCAGGTTTTGCCTCCCCCAATTCATTAGATAGACATATACATCATAACAGATAATTGCTTGAAAGGCAAATCTGTGGTAAAATGGACGATGAATTGATGATTTGGAATCATATGAAATTTATGGTCGGAGGAGCACATGGATCGGTCATACAGAATCGTATATGAAGGCGGCACCGGTGAGATAGTGGAGAAGAAGTCCAGATTCATTGCTACGGTATTCTCTGTGGAATCGGAAGAGGAAGCAGCTTCATTTATTGAAAATATAAGGAAACAATACTGGGATGCAAGGCATAACTGTTATGCATATGTTATAGGAGTTAACGGCGAAAAGCAAAAATGCAGTGATGACGGTGAACCTCAGGGCACCGCAGGAAGACCGATGCTTGATGTTCTTCTCGGTGAAGAGATAAGAAACGTGCTTGTTGTCGTGACAAGATACTTCGGGGGAACACTTCTTGGGACCGGAGGTCTTGTAAGAGCCTATTCCCAAGCGGTAAAAAAAGGTATTGAAGGCAGCGTTATAGTTGATAAATGCCCCGCAGTCAAATTGAACGTGATCACGGATTATAACGGTATAGGCAAACTTCAGTACATAGCCGCAAGCATGAACATTGCAATACTTGATACAGAGTATACGGATAAAGTAATTATGAAACTGCTGGTGCCACCTGATACAAGAGGAACACTTGAGAGCAAGATCATGGAAGCAACTTCGGCATCGGCTGAGATGATCGAAGACGGCGATGTGTGGTATGCGGTGTTAGAGGATAAGAGTATAGTGTTATTGTGAGATGGACGTTTTACTGGTCGGGATCACTTATGACAGCAGAACAAAGAGACATGAATGTATGATTGAAAAAATGAAATGATAGATTATTAGGGAGAGACAGGAATTGAACTTGTTTGACTACATGAGTGAAACGAATAAAGAAAAGGAAGCACCGCTTGCCTCGCGTCTGCGTCCCGCCAACATAGATGAAGTTGTGGGTCAACAGCATATAATCGGGAAGGACAAGCTTCTTTATCGTGCAATAAAGGCCGATAAGCTCAGTTCCATAATATTTTACGGTCCGCCGGGTACCGGCAAGACCACGCTCGCTAAAGTGATAGCCAACACAACGAGCGCAGAATTCAAACAGATCAATGCAACATCAGCCGGCAAGAAGGACATGGAGGAAGTAGTCGCAACAGCCAAAGAGCATATGGGAATGTACGGCAGGAAGACGATCCTTTTTGTGGATGAGATACACAGATTCAATAAAGGACAGCAGGATTATCTGCTCCCGTTTGTGGAAGACGGTACAGTTGTACTTATCGGTGCCACTACCGAGAATCCATATTTTGAAGTGAATGGAGCTTTGCTTTCGCGTTCACAGATATTTGAACTGAAACCGTTAACAACAGATGATATCAAGATATTGATCAACCGTGCACTGCATGATACTGACAGGGGCATGGGGGCATACAAGGCAAAGATAGATGACGATGCGCTTGAATTCCTTGCTGATGCTTCTAACGGAGATGCGCGTAATGCGCTTAATGCGATAGAGATAGGTGTGCTTACAACCGCACCTTCAGAAGACGGAATGATCCACATAACTTTGGATATAGCTTCGGAGTGTATACAGAAGCGTACATTAAAATATGATAAAAAAGGTGATAATCACTACGACACAATATCAGCATTTATTAAGAGTATGAGAGGTTCAGACCCTGATGCTGCCATATATTATCTGGCAAGAATGCTTAATGCGGGAGAAGATCCTGCATTTATTGCGAGAAGAATAATGATATGCGCTGCTGAAGACGTATCGAATGCCGACCCTTACGCGATTGTGGTAGCAACCTCGGCTTCAATGGCAGTAGAACGTATCGGAATGCCCGAGAGTCAGATAATACTTGCTCAGGCAGCAGCATATGTGGCCTGCGCGCCAAAGAGCAACTCTGCGGTTACTGCAATATTCGATGCCAGAAGAGCAGCTGAAGAGGATAATAATGTAATGGTGCCTCCTCATCTTATGGATGCTCATTACGGTGGTGCGGCAAAGCTCGGACGAGGTATAGGATACCTGTATGCTCATGATTATGAGAATCATTACGTGGAACAACAGTATCTCCCGGATAAGTATGTAGGAACGACATTCTACGAACCTTCGGAGAATGGATATGAGAAGGTTCAGAGCGAATATCTGAAGAAGATAGGGAAGAGGAAGTAACCCATAGAACGAACAGACATGGTAATACACCGGTTTGGGTGCAGTTTTATCAATAATTCGGGAACAACAGTGTAAGCCTGGAAACAACAGTATCAGCTTTTACTTGAGCCAGACTGTTATGCGTCATCTTCATCGGATGGGTTGCTGCTTAACATATTAGCTCTTTCGCTTATACTTGTTTTAGCTTGTTTGTGTTCATTGCTTTCAGACGAATTACCATTTTTTGCAAGAGCTTCATCCATCTCTTTTTTGGAATCTTCCGAACGCTGTTTCAGAACCTTGTAGATCAGCAGATAGGCATAGAACAGCACGGGAACGATCACAGTGGCATATACACATGCCTTGAACAGCTCAGGCGTAGCCGGTGTTGTAAATATGGCGGATATAAGAGTAACTATATACAGTATTACAAGAATAGCAATCCCTATAATTGCAACGATTCGTTTAAAAGTCATGGTGAGTGTCCTTTCGATATAATATGTTCAACTAAAATAATTTTGGTAACACAAGGATTGTAACATGAAATAGTCAGGGAATCAATCCTGAGTGCTTGGTATTGCATTTTACTGATATTGCATTGCTTAATGCTTGAATATGATGGCAGGTGTAGGTAATAAGGATTTATTTAAGCGATAAGGCTTCTTTCAAACCCATTATCTGCATCCCTTTCTTTACTGCACCACCTTCTGTTGCATCGATCACAGGAATACTTTTTTCCTTTTCAGAGCGGTTCTTAAGTCTCTTTTCCATCCATTCAAGATATATCTTGAGATTACGTGTTGTCTGCACCATGCCTCCATCAACTGCATCAACATATATATTTGTTTCGGGTGTGCTAATTCTTGATTCAGCTGTATCTGAAGCATGATCTTTTGAATTGGTATATGCAAGGTCAAGACCAATGAATATGATTCTGTTAACGTTTAATTTCAGGCAAAGGTCAAGAGCTGTTGTCATGACGGAGCCGCCGCTTTCGACAAGTAACCAATTGTTGGCAGATGCAAGTTTTTCCGATGGTTCGAATCCTTCCTGGCATAGAATGTACTTGTCTCCGGAATAATGCGCCGGTACTGAGCTATATACGGTTGATCCGAATAACAGTGGTACCTTACAATCTTCAATTCCCTGAATCTGCTTGAATACACCGGCATTTGCATCGGTGATGAGCACATAATCAGGTGTCACCCCTGCATTCAATAGTTTTTTTAATACTGTTCCTGCGGTCAATATGATTGTATCTTTGTCTGCATTTTTCAGTTGCTGCATATTAACATCAAGAGATGGTCCTGCAGCAACTATAACGACATTCCTATCCTTGAAGATAGGAGCCAGTCTGTCAATGCCAATTGCGTCTATCATAGAATTCTTCCTGAAATTTCCATTCAGTAATCTTGCCTGTGTCCTGACTGAACTTTCATTTACAAAGTACTGTTCAAGCTGTTCTCTTAGATGGGAATCTCTTACTCCGAATAAAGCCGGATAGAATATGTAAAATCCATCATTTTCATTGATCGCAGGCTTAGTATTATACAACTTATTGCCTCTTGGATCATATATCAGTTTGAAACGACCGGAATCATACATCCTATTAAGTGGTGCAAAAACAAGCGCAAGAAGGAGCATATCCTTGTTGGTTTCATATATTTGAATGTTGATATTGTGATCTGCTATAAGCATTTCGTTATATGCATATCCAAGCCCCAGTCCGTAGAAGTTGTAATTCAATTTGTCCTGACCAAGCCATTCCGATGCAAGATTAAGAGCTTCTGAGATAACATTGCCATCAGTATGAAGATAGAATGGATTGGTATCATTTTGTATGACCATGGTTGGATAGCCACAATGAGTCGTATCAATACATAAACCTTTTTCTGAACACTGATCGATCAGACTAACAAGATTGTTCATTCCTTCGTCTGACAGCGTGTCGTTTTCCAGTAATTCTTGTATTAACTCGGCAGGAAGAAGAGAATATAATAATAACGGATCGTATTTGTTACAAGCTGTAACATTATCTTTTAGTAATTGCTCATTAATTGTAATTCCTATATTTTCAGATATGTATTCCTCTATGGTAATATATACCGGCAGAAGCTGCATTTCCATAATATCATTAAGAGCTATATAATCATGGCAGTACATAGCGTTGTTCATGTCTTGTATTATCGCAACCAGATCATTTACTTCTATGATCGGATATTCAGTGTTTACATAGGTAAGAAAGTTCATTAAATCAGGCAGATAGGAGCTTATATTGTCAAGAAGTGATAATGTACTTTGATTACTGTAATAAAACTGCTGTTTTCTGCTGTAGAAGAGACAGCGTGACAGTATGGTTATGGATTCTTTGACTTTTTCCTGAATGGATAATATTTCTTTTGACTGCATATAGATTAGAGCTCCTTTGATACGAATATAACAACATGGTTGTTACGAGTTATTCTAACATATAAGGTACTTTACGGCAACTGTGAAATGGTATATAATTCTTATATATAAAGCGAGAGCAATTTTTTATGAAAGGGTGGTAGTGAATAATGGATGCAAGCGGTAACAAATGGAAAGCCATATGGAATAGTAAGGAGTTTGTGGAGACAGCAGATAATACCAATGAATTTGAAAGGTTTTGTGAGTTGAAAAAAGCTAATGGATTTGATGTTGCCGTGGGTGATGAACAATCCTATTTTCGTTCTTTTTATGATGAATGGCTAAGATTTTTTGGAGAGATTACAAAGCATATAGGTGACAGTATCAAATCGGTTTATGAAGTGGGATGTGGCAGTGGAGTTAACCTATACATGTTTAAAAACAGACTACCATTGGTAAAATGCGGAGGGTGTGACTATAGTGTACCTATGATAAAAAGTGCTGTATCCCTTACAGGAGGAGAGGATTTTAAATGTTGCGGAGCAGATGAAATTACGCTGACACCACGATATGATGTTGTTATGGCTGAAAGTGTGTTTCAGTATTTTGACTCTATTGATTATGCAGAAAAAGTATTAAGAAATATGATACAAAAATCTGCCAAATTGACGTATTTAGGGGAAATCCATAATAAGGAATTTGAAGAAGAACTTATGGATTTTAGACGAAAAACGATAACTGATTATGAGGAACGATATCGAGGCCTAAAAAAGCTCTTTTTAAGCAAGGAATGGATTATGAATATTGCGTCTGAATATGATAAAACAGTTGTATTCACAGGGGTTGATAATCCGGAGTATTTGAATGGAAAGTATGAGTTTAACTGCTATATAGTTGATAAAAATGACATCAGGGGGATGGGGAAATGCAAGCATTGATTTTAGCTGCCGGAATGGGGAAAAGACTTAAGGAACGTACACGGGATAATACAAAGTGTATGGTAAAAGTAAACGGAGTATCGTTAATAGAGCGCTTGCTTAATCAATTAGACGGCGTAAAGTTGTCACGCATTGTAATTGTTACCGGCTATGAAGGACAAAAATTGATTGACTATATTGAAACATTGGGTATAAAAACGCCTATCAGATACGTTGATAATCCTATATATGACAAAACAAATAATATATATTCTTTGTCGCTGGCAAAGGATTATATGCGAGAAGAAGATACATTATTATTTGAATCCGATATCATCTTTGAAGATAAAGTTTTATTGGATCTTATTAATGATCCAAGGGAAACATTAGCACTTGTGGATGAATATAAACCATGGATGGATGGAACGTGTCTGCGTCTTGATGATAATGACAGGATTGTTGATTTTATTTCCGGGAAAAATTTTGATTTTACAAATACTACCGGCTGTTATAAGACTGTAAATATATATAAATTCAGCAGACGTTTTGCTGACAAACAGTTTATTCCTTTTCTCGATGCTTATCAAACTGCATTAGGTGGTAATGAATATTACGAGCAGGTTCTGAGAGTTATCACAATGCTTGATGGCGCAGAAATCGAGGGAAAGAAGCTGAATGGTGAGAAATGGTATGAGATAGATGATGAACAGGATCTTGATATAGCGGAGACTCTTTTTGATGATATTGATGGAAAGGTGTTACGTCTTGAGGAACGATATGGAGGGTATTGGAGATTTCCTGAGTTGATAGATTTTTGTTATCTTGTAAATCCATATTATCCGCCCAAGAAGATGGTGGATGAGATCAAAGCGTCGTTTGGAACACTTCTTACAGAGTATCCATCGGGTATGAGGGTTAATTCATTGCTTGCCTCAAAGAACTTTGGGGTACATAAGGAAAATATTGTAGTTGGCAACGGAGCGGCTGAACTCATTAAGTCTTTAATGGAGCATATAGATGGTATTATTGGTGTTATAAGGCCAACGTTTGAAGAGTATCCTAACAGATATAACAAAGATAAATTAGTTGCATTTATTCCAAGTAGAGAAAATTTTCGCTATAATGAGGAGAATTTGATTACATTTTACTCTGATAAGAATATTTCAACGCTTGTCTTGATAAATCCGGATAACCCCAGTGGGAATTATATAGATGAAGCGGGAATTGTAAAATTGATTGATTGGACGAAAAAGAGAGGAATCAAGTTAATTCTTGACGAATCATTTATTGACTTCGCTGAAGAAAGTACAACGTATATCAGACAGAGTTTTTTAGATGAGAACAAACATCTTTTTGTGATTAAAAGTATATCTAAATCATATGGGGTGCCAGGTCTGAGATTAGGGGTACTTGCGTCAGGAGATACCGAAATAATAGATTATATAAAAAAGGATGTTTCAATATGGAATATTAATTCCTTTGGTGAATTTTATATGCAGATACAAGAAAAATATAAAAAAGACTACAGTGACGCTATTGACAAGTTCAAGGCGGAAAGAAAACGTTTTTTTGATCAATTGTCAAAAATCAATTATCTGAAGGTTATTCCATCAGAAGCAAACTATTTTATGATAGAGCTTAATGGAGGGCATAATGCTCGTGAACTTACTAATTTACTGCTGGAAAAACATAATATTCTTATTAAGGATCTTTCAACAAAAGTTGGTGAAAAGTATATACGTGTAGCAATAAGAAATGAGGAAGATGACAACAAATTGATATCTGCGTTTAGAAATAATATTGCATTTAGTAATGAAATGTAAAGGTGAGTGGTTGAAAAATGGAATTTGAGGATAGTTTTTTTAAAAAAGAAGTTCGTGAGGGTTTCGAAATATCATCGATGATGAAACGTGCATGGGCGGCTGAGATGGAAGTATTATCAGTTATAGATGCAATATGTAAAAAACATGGTATTACATGGTTTGCGGATTTTGGAACACTGTTAGGTGCAGTTAGACATAATGGATTTATACCTTGGGATGATGATATTGATATATGTTTGGTAAGAGATGAATATCAGAGATTATTAAGGGTTTTACCTGAAGAACTTCCTAGAGGATTTGTTATTGCAGGGATGTATGCTAAGGAATCGAGATTGCAGGAGGCAGCAAGAATCCATCAATTAAGAATAATTGCTGATGAAACATTGTGGGACTTTAATGATTACATGAGATATTTTCATGGTTTCCCTTATCAAAGAATTGGGATTGACATTTTTCCTGTTGATTTTTTGCCGAAAGACAAAGAAGAAGAAAAAATATTAAAAGAAATTCTAAAATTCGGATTTGTTACGGTTCAGAATTGGGACAGATGGAAAGAAGAAGGTGTACTGATAGACAGAATTGACAACTTGGAAAAAATATGTAATGTTCCAATACCTCGTGACGGAAGTGAGTATAATTATATTTGGAAACTTATGGATTCGGTTTCCATGTTGTATAAAAAAGAAGATTCCGACTATATGGCAGAAATGATTTTTTACGTTGAAGAGGATAGCTATCGCATGAAAAAAGAGTGGTACGAAAGTGAAGTGTTTCTTCCCTTCGAGAATGGGCTTAGTATTCCTGTTCCAATTGGTTACAAAGATATACTGACAGGTTACTATGGAGACTATATGAAACCAAGCAGAGTTGGTGCAGATCATTCATATCCTTTTTACGGAAATATGGAAGAGGAATTAGAGAAACAAGTTCGTGCAGTTGGATTTAAAGGAACAATAGAAGATTTTTGCAAAGAAGTTTCAGAGGGATTGCTTTCTGTTTGATTAAAAGACCAATCAAACTCCTGAAGAGACTAACGAATCAGGAAAGACTGATAATAAGAGGATAAGACTATGAAATATATGGAATATGAAAAAAAGGTTAGCGGAGAATCAAAACTATATTTTCCAAAAGATTTTTTTAGGGGTGAATTTCGCTGTGGATTTTTTGTGAGTTCAAATATGAAAAAGTATTGGGCAGCGCAGTTAGAAATCCTTGCCGAGATTGATCGTATATGTAGAAAACATAATATTACATATTTTGCTGATTCCGGAACACTTTTAGGAGCAGTCCGGCACAATGGCTTTATTCCATGGGATGATGATCTTGATATTGCAATGCTTAGGGAAGATTATGATAAGTTTGCCATGATATGCTCAGGAGAACTTGATAAAAAATATTTGTTTGCAAAAGCATTTCAAAAAACAGAATTTGCTCAATGTTTTTCAAGAGTATATGAAAACAATGACATAAAAATGGATGATTTATCTAATGAGTGTTATTTCAAGAACCCTCATCTTGCAGGTGTGGATATTTTCCCACTTGATTATATTGCACCCGATAAAGACGAAGAAAACGTTCAATCAGAGTTAATAGCAGCTATTAACGAATTAAGTCATGGAGTAGTGCGAGATAATAATGATAACACTGAAGGTGAGATTGAAAAGCTTTTATGTAAGATCGAAGAGATAGCAAATGTAAAAATTGATCGTACGAAAGCAATAGAAGCACAGCTAGGTGAATTGTATGATAATCTTTGCAAGTTGTATTCGGGGGACGAAGCTAAAGAAGTGACTACATTTCCTATGCCATATCTAAGGCCGAATTGGAGATTTAATAAAGAATGGTATGATGATACTGTTCTTATAGATTTTGAATATTTCAAACTTCCCTGCCCTATTGGTTATAAGGACATTCTAACTGCCGGGTATGGCGAATATACTAATTATGAACGTGGAGATGCAATGCATGCTTATCCTGCATATTCAAAATTTAAGAGAGGATATATTGAAGAGTGGGAATCTTATTTGAAAAAAACATTAAAAAAGGAATTGAGTATTTTTTTAAATAAATCAGAAGAGCGTCTTGAAGTTGTTAAAATGTTAAAATATGACATAAGAAACACGACAATGTTATTTAAAATAGACGAAAAAGAATTCACATTTAGAATTCCCGGTAATAAGATATTTAATATTGCAAATTATGAGCGCGAGAAAAAAATATATGACATTTTAAAGAAATATGAAATAACAGAAAATGTGATTTATTTGTCTGATAATAATGGGAGTAAGATGACTTCAATGTTACAAGATACTCATCCACTTAACACGACTGATAAAGAAGCTGTGTTGGATTTTTTACAGGTTCTTGCTTTTGTTCATTTATTAGATGTATCAGATAATGTATCATTTGATATATGGGAATATATTGAAAAATATGAAGAACTATGGGGAGATGATTCTTATCGAGTCGATTACGAAAAAACAAAGAAAAAAATAAGAGAATGTTATGATTATACACAGTCACAACCTAAAGCAGTTGGAATTACTCATTTTGATTTGTCTGGAGAAAATATACTTGTTAGTACATGTGAGAACGAAGAAGACGATATTAGAATAATAGATTGGGAATTTTCAGGTATTCAGGATACTCATATAGATCTTGCCGTTTTTGCATTGAACTCATCATATTCAAGAGAAGATGTTGATTGGTTGATTGATTCTTATTTTTGTGGTAAATGCACAAAAAATACTCGGACTAAGATATATTGTTACATGGCGGTATGCGCGTTAATGTTCAACAATTATTATGAATATCTTGACAGAAATGATGAAGACATGACTCAGGAACAGGCAAATTATTATAATATTGGATTGGAGTATTATGAAATATATTGTGATATGATGAAAGACTGTTGACGTAAAAACGAAAAAATTATTGAGTAATAATTTTTGGTTGACAGATAAGGGAGTATAGATGATGGATGGAATGTGTTATACTTATAACGATGAGTCTAAAACAAAATTATCATTTCCAAAAGAATTTTTTCGAGGAGAATTTAGGTGTGGTTTTTTTGTGAGCACGAATATGAAACATTATTGGGCTGCCCAACTTGAAATGCTTGCTGAAATAGACAGGATATGTAGAAAATATGATATTACATGGTTTGCTGATAGCGGAACTCTTCTTGGTGCAGTAAGACATAAGGGATTTATACCATGGGATGATGATGTGGATATTGCGATGATGAGAAGTGATTACGATAGATTTTCTCAGGTATGTCTTAATGAACTTGATGAAAAATATATGTTTGTAAAATCATTTAATAATAAATTATTTGATCAGTGTTTTTCACGTGTATGTGAGAATATGGAATTGAAAGGAAGTAAATATTCTCTTGATTATTATTTTGACTCTAAATTTTTCAGTGGAGTAGATATATTTCCATTGGATTACATTGCTCCTTCTGCGGAGGAAGAACAGGTACAGATTGAACTTACGGCAATCATAAATGAAGTAACACAGAGGATTATGAAAGGGGCTGAGCTTAGTGATGTTGAAGAGTGGCTTTCCAGTATTGAAGATTTAGCGGGTTTAGATATTGACCGTTCAGGGGATATTGCTGTGCAGATGGGGATATTGTTTGATCGTATATGTTGTTTGTATTCTGAAGAGGAAGCAAAAGAAGTGACTTTATTTCCATATATTAAAAATGTTCCAACATGGCGATACAAAAAGGAGTGGTATAAAGAAACAGTATTATTAGAGTTTGAGTGTTTAAAATTACCATGCCCTGTAGGATACCAATATATCCTCTCTGCCGGATATGGTGATTACATGAAATATGAACGTGGTGGATCACTACATGATTATCCGATATATTCCGGGTATAAAAACAGCGGGAAAAATGAGTGGGGCCAAAAAATGAAGAAATCATTAAAAAAAGATCTGAGATCTTTTTTTAAGATTGATGAAGATCGTGTAGAAGTCCTTGATATGTTGAAATACGGTTTCAGAAATGCAACGATGTTATTTAAGCTGGGAGAAAATGAATATACGATTCGCATCCCGGTATCTAAAACAAAAGATATTACAACATACAAAAATGAAAAAAGAATTTATAATTTACTTAAAAGTCATGAGATTGCTGATAATTGTCTCTACTTTAACGAAGATAACGGAAATAAAATCTCTCAAATGATATTAAACGGACACCCACTTGATGTCGGTAATAAAGAAGAAGTATTGGAGTGCTTTGAAGTTGTCACATATGTCCATCAAATCTCTACATCTTCAAGAGTAACATTTGATATATGGGATTACATTGAAAGATACGAAGAATTATGGGGGGATCTTTCGTTTTATGATGATTACCAAGATACAAAAAAGAAGGTAAGGAAATGTTATGAGTATGCATTGTCACAACCACATGCCGTTGGAATAACTCATTTTGATCTTTCAGGAGAGAATTTTGTTATAACAGATGTTTTTTGTGATGAAAAGGATATTCAGGAAAAAGATATTCGTATTATTGACTGGGAATATGCAGGAATCCAGGATACGCATATTGATCTCGCAGTTTTTATTCTTAATGCAGGATATTCCAGGGACGAAGCTGACTGGTTGATAGATTCATATTTTGGAGGCGACTGCCCGGAGAATATCAGACTTAAGATATACTGTTATATTTCGGTATGTGCATTGTTATTCAGTAATTATTATGAATACGTTGACAGAAATGGAGAAGACATGACTCAGGAACAGGCGTCGTATCATTGGACAGCATTAGAATATTATGAGTTGGTTTCAAATTTGATTTAAGATATCATACATAAAAAAGGAAAAAGAATCTTCTTGATGCTTACTTTGTAATAGTTGATAGTAATTCTTTGATTTTTACGTGATATGTATGGAATTGCTTGACTTTATTGTATCCGTTGCGTGCAATTCTATTTCGTTCTTGTTCGTGGCTAAGATAGTAGTGAATCTTTGTTTTGAGATCTTGTAAACTATCGTATAATACAATGTCCTCATCTGGTGTGAAATATTCAGGTATTTCAGATTGGTAATTGGAGAGAACAAAGCCTCCGGCAGCCATAATGTCAAATATTCTTTGTGGTATGCCTGATTTTATGGTTCGTGCAGACATATTGAGGTTGATCTTACTACATTTAAACACCTTTGGCATATCATTTGATGAATCAGCAATGCCACAGTTATTAACTTTTGGCAGCATCGAGGTGTCTTCCGTAGTATAAAGATTAATATTATAATAATTGCTAATATATTCAAGAGTCTTGATACGATCTTGTTGATTGCATTTAAAACCAATAATATGATTGGCTACAAAACCGGGAATATCTTGGATATAATCAGGCAAAGTGGTAAGCCCTGTACTGCTCATTATTGAATTGGCTAATTCTTCAGGTAGAGAATCTTCAATCAGATAATAGCCGTATATGTTAAGCTGTGTATGTATTAGTGCGTTAATATAACCTTTATAATAATCATTAAGATTAGAAAATGCGATATCGTAATAAGAGCAGTATTTTGTATGGAAGGAGCCGACAAATGATATATCGCAGTCGTACAGAGCATGATCTTCTGTAGAAATAGATATTGAATCGTAGAAATCGGTGTCTCCTGCAAGAGGAAGATAATGAACATTCGCAGGGAAATAATTTTTGAATTTTAAATATAATTCATAATCAAATAAAAAAGCATGAGAATACGGACTGCACATTGATTTGGAATACAAAGTTAAAGAAGGACTGTCAACTGTCCAGGATATATAGTGAATTCTTGCAATATTACATACTTTTGATATAATAGGAATGTAGTTGACAGAGAAAACAAAGTCGACATTGGATGTTTTCATTAATGAGTCAGAGAATACTTTGATGTAATCAGTGTCAAGATCTTTGTTCTTAAATGGATAATTAAATAGAATGACATCATATTTTAGCTTGTAAAAAGCATTGATAATGCTATGTTCAATTATGCTGTTCCATTGGCAAAAAATAATCGACATTTTATTACTCCATTACTTCTTTAAGAATAAGACGAATATAGCATATATGTTTTTGATTGTCAATTTTCCTATTTTTTGTTTATTCTATATTTTTGAAATGGATGAAAACCGATGGTAATAAAGTTGTTGTTTCAGAAGAATTGCTTTATAAGTGTTTTGAGTATATATGGATAAAAATAATTTCTATGATAATCTGGAGAACAGAAGGTGAAAAGACAGACTTTTCGGCAATAATTGCTGGGGTTGACAGAGTATTTGATCGTTCGAGCGCCACCCAAAATAGATATTTTGATATAGTTAAAGAATATAATTTGGATAACGAAGCCAATATGTTGATGTTAGCATTGTTTTAGGAAATATATTTAAGGAGCGATCCATATGCCCAGAAGTGAAACCCAGAAGCTTAAGCTTCTGTATCTGATGAAAATATTGCTTGAGAATACTGATGATGGACACGGCATGACTGTGAATGAGTTGATATCCGCTTTAGCCGGATATAATATTGACGCGGAACGAAAAAGTATATATACCGATATTGAGGCGCTTGAAAACTATGGACTTGATGTGTTAAAAGAAAAAAGAGGAGGTTCCAATGAGTATTATATCGGCAGTAGGGAGTTTGAGATGGCGGAGCTTAAGCTTCTGGTTGATTCGGTGCAATCAGCCAGATTCCTTACAGAGAAGAAGTCGAGGAATCTGATCAAGAAGCTCGAAAGTCTCACAAGCAGACATGAGGCCGGCAAGCTTCACAGACAGGTGTATGTGCAGAATCGTGTCAAGACCATGAATGAGAGTATCTATTATAATGTAGATGACATTCACGAAGCAATTGCGGCAAATGTTCAGATATCTTTTACGTATTTCGAATGGGATCTTAATAAGAACATGGTATTAAAAAAGAATGGTAAGAGGTATGTGATTTCGCCATGGGGGCTGACTCAGAATGCGGAGAATTATTATCTTATTGGCTATGATTCTGATGCCGGTATTATTAAGCATTTCAGAGTTGACAAGATGAACAATATTGTTATCATGGATAAAGCAAGAGAAGGCAAAGATGTATTCAAAAGAATCGACATGGCTTCATATTCCAACAAAAGATTCGGAATGTTTGCCGGCGAAGAGAAGCGTGTAAAGATTGAATTTGAGAAACGTTACGTAGGCGTTGTGATAGACCGATTCGGTAAGAATATTAACATGCATAAAAGTGATGAAGATCATTTTGTGGTAAACGTTGATGTTGCGGTAAGTAATCAGTTCTACGGATGGGTTTTCGGTCTTGGGGACGGAGTTAAGATTCTCGGACCCAAAGAAGTTGAGGAGGATATGAGACGGATGCTTGAAGATATATTATGCAGATACCGTTAGTATGGTTTGTGATATTATAAGAAAAGAGTTTTGAGATAAAGGAGTGCGAAGATGACAGAAACAAAACAAATAACTAGTAAGATTAGTATTAATGACAATGTGAACTTCAATAATCAGGTGGATTATTGTGTTGGAACGGGACGTGCGGGACTTGCGCTTCAAAAGGAGTATTATGATCAGCTTGCATATGTTCAGGAACATATTGGTTTTAAGCATATAAGAGGTCATGGGCTGTTTACAGACGATATGGCAATATATCATGAATATGAGGATGAGACTGGTAATGTTCATGCAGAATATAATTTCACATATCTTGACAGAATAATGGATATGTATAAGTCGCTTGATATTAAACCTTTTCTTGAACTCGGATTTATGCCTGAGAAGTTGGCATCAGGCGATCAGACGATATTCTATTGGAAAGGTAATACTACTCCTCCTAAGTCATATGACGGATGGTGTGATCTTGTTAAGGCAACACTTACGCATCTTATGGAACGTTACGGCAGCGAAGAAGTTGTTACATGGCCGATAGAAGTATGGAATGAGCCTAATCTTCCGGGATTTTGGAAAGATGCGGATATGGATGAATATTTTAAATTATTCGCAAAGACCATCAGTGCGATCAAGAGTCTTGATAAGAGATTCAGGGTTGGAGGTCCGGCGGTATGCGGTGTAAAAGATGAAGAATGGATCACGAAGTTCCTTGATTTTTGCAAAGCGGAAAATATAATGCCTGATTTTATCACAAGGCATCATTATACGACTGAGATGCCTGATAGAGACGGTCATTATGTATATCAGGAATTGACCGACCCACATTACGGGATCGACAATCTTCACACTACCCGTACAATAACCGACAGCTATGAAGAATTTGCCGGAAAAGAGATACATATTACAGAATATAATACGTCGTATTGCCCAAATAATCCGATACATGATACGAATAAGAATGCTGCATATATAGCCCATCAGTTGTCATGGCTCGGAGATGACAATGCATCGTATTCATATTGGACCTTTGGAGATGTGTTCGAGGAACAAGGGGTTCCTTTCACACCTTTCCACGGAGGATTCGGGCTTGTTGCCAACGGGGTTATACCAAAGCCTACTTTCTGGACATTTGCATTCTATAAGAAGCTTAAAGGCCAGTGCATTCATAGGAGCGAAGAATCAGTCATAGTTCGCATGCCTGATGGAAGCATAAGGGGAATAGCGTGGAATCATGGTTTGAAGAGAACCCGAAGAAAGATTGAACTCAACTGTCTTATTAATCTTGAGGGTGTTGATGACGATAAAGAATATTGTATCATATATAAAACAGTAGACGAAAAAGTATGTAATCCTTTAAAGGTATGGCATGATATGGGAGAACCCTCATCACTTACCGATTCGCAGCTTGAGCTCCTTAAACTCTCAGCTAATCCGCAGGTTAGTTCGGATATTTTGAAGAGCAAGGATGGTAATTTGAATATTAATATATTGCTGGACGAATTCGCAGTAGTATATTTTGAGTGCACTGAAGTATCAGTTAAGAGTGATCGAGGATATTCGTATTCAAGGACGATGGAGTAAGATTATACATTTAAAAAAATTTGCAGAAAAGGTGAAACTATGGATAAGATAAGTGTAATTATCCCGTGCTACAATGTAGAAGATAAAATTGACCGTTGTGTAAAATCTTTGGTCGGACAGACAATAGGAATTGAGAATTTGGAGCTTATTTTTGTAGATGACGCGTCTACAGATAATACCCTAGACAAACTCTATGAATGGGAAGAAAAATACCCCGATAGTATCATGGTGATACAGTGCGCTGAAAACGGAAAACAGGGTACAGCGCGTAATATTGGAATGTCATATGCTACAGGAGAATACATAGGATTTGTTGATTCTGATGACTGGGCCGATGATGACATGTATGAGGTTTTGTATAATGCAATAGTTGAGTATGATTGTGAATTAGCTTCTATCAGGTTTCAAAGGGAAGATGAGGATGGCGTAATATACGATATTGAATCTGATGATTTTGAATACAATAAAAGAATAGAAATTAATACTGTAGAAGACAGAAAGCATTTTATCTCATCAGATAGATTGCCGGGAGGAGTATACACAAAATTATACCGAAAAGAGTTGTTGGTAAACAATCATATCGTTTTCCCTGAGAACCTTATATTTGAAGACAATTTTTTTGGTGGAGTTTTATCTTTTTGCGTGAAGTCATACGTGATTTTAAATGAAAAGAAGTATCATTACATTGTAAGTGAGAATTCGACAATAGTTGTAATGGGGGAAAGAAATCTTGACAGGTTGACTATTGAATTATTGAAGATACAAGAGTACAAGAATAGAGGTTTGTTATCAGATTATCATGATGAAATTGAGAGAGATTTTATCCGTAATTATTGGTGTGGAAACCTTCAAAGATTGTTTATTCATTTTGAAGAGATTCCATATCATATTATTAATGAAATGAAAAAAAACGTTTTGGAATTGTTCCCGGGTTATAAAGAAAACGATTATCTTCGTAATGCTAATGAACTCCAAAAAACATTTATAAAAATGTTAGAAGTTGAATTGTCAAAAGATGATATTGATTTTATTGCAGAGAACTTCAGAATAATATGGAATGATATGATCAACCAAATGTTACACGACGAGCAACAGAGAGCAACATGAAAGTGATTAGTACTTGCCGATTTTGGCAAATGATGTTATCCTATACAAGTATGATTAAACTTAAGCAAATAAGGAGTTATGAAAAATGAGTGATAGTTTATTGATTCAGTGGAGAAAGAAAGCATACAGTGAAGATATGCAGAATACCAAGAAGGGAGAGGCATTCTGGAGAGAATACTTCGAGCTTGAGAAGGGAATATATGAACAGCTTCTTGCAAAACCTGATGAGGTTGTGACAGGTACCGTTGCAGGACTTGCTGAGAAATACGGACTTGACATAATGCATATGGTTGGTTTCCTTGATGGCATTAATGACAGTCTGAAGGAGCCTAATCCGATTGAGGAGATGACGGAAGAGACAGAGGTAAACCTTGGATTTGATCTCGAGAAGTTGTACTATAATATGGTGGAATGCGAAGCAGAATGGTTGTACACTCTGCCGGCATGGGACGATCTTCTTACGGAAGAACGTCGTAAAGAATTGTATAAGGAACAAAAGAAGTCCAAGACAATCGTTAAAGACAAGAAGATTGGGAGAAATGATCCTTGTCCGTGCGGTTCCGGTAAGAAGTACAAGTTCTGCTGCGGAAGATAGAACGGTTGTTAATGACATAACAGTAACTGAACTACTGAACGGTTACATAGAATAATATAATTGAAACTCTCCGGGTTTATCACTTCGGAGAGTTTTTAGTACCCTTGAACTTTTGCTGTCTGTAAGTTATACTATATACATTAATCCATCGGACAGAAAGGACGTATAATCAATTATGAATAATGTATTGGATCAGATATCCCGGATCGGAATTGTTCCGGTAGTTAAGCTTGATGACAGTAAAGATGCAAAGAGACTTGCAGGTGCACTTTGTGACGGAGGCCTTGCATGCGCAGAGGTGACTTTCAGGACTGATGCGGCAGCGGAATCGATTAAGATAATGACGGAAGAATATCCGGATATGCTTGTTGGAGCGGGAACGGTTCTTACAACCGAACAGGCAGATGAAGCGGTCTTGGCCGGAGCAAAGTTTATCGTCAGCCCCGGGCTTAATCCTGTGGTTGTAAAGCATTGTGTAGATAAAAATATCCCTGTAGTACCGGGATGTGCGAGCCCGAGTGATATTGAACAGGCAATCTCTCTAGGACTTGATGTTGTTAAGTTCTTCCCTGCCGAGGCAGCAGGTGGACTTGCGATGATAAAGGCTATGTCGGCACCGTATACGAAGATTAGATTTATGCCCACAGGAGGCATTAATTCCGGCAATCTTAATTCATATCTTGCAGATCCGAAGGTGATAGCATGCGGCGGAAGCTGGATGGTCAAGGACAGTTTAATAAAAGATGGAAGGTTTGATGAGATAACAAGGCTTACACGTGAGGCTGTTGATACCATGCTTGATTATAAACTTCTTCATGTTGGTATCAATGTGGATGGTAAAGATGCTGCATCTGATCTTGCAGGTTTGTTTGGGAACATGTTTGGATTTGGTAAAACTGAAGCTTCGGGTGGAGTTGGATTCTTTGCAGGAACGGGAATTGAATTTGTACATGATAAGACTGCACAGACAGGTGAGATGGGACATATTGCGATCGCTGTTAATTCGATCGAACGTGCAAAGTACCACCTTGCGCTAAGAGGAGTTTCATTTGTGGAATCAAGTGCCAGATATGATGATAAAGGTATCTGTACATTTATATACATAGACGGTTCATTCGGAGGTTTCACTATTCATCTGTCAAGGAGACGATAGAAGAGGAGCGATAGGGTTATGAATACCGGTAAACATTTACCTATACCCGGAGAGAGGTACAGTCATATTAAGGGAGGCCTGTACCAGATAGTTACAATAGCAAAGCATTCGGAGACACTGGAGCAGCTTGTTATTTTCCAGGCTTTGTTCGGTAGTTATGAGTATTATGCAAGCCCGCTCGATATGTTCATGGGAGAAAATGATCAGGGAGAGAGATGGTTTAATCCGGTAGCCGGAATCGAAGATATTCAGAATTTTTACGGTGAAGGGATGTCTGAGACGGCGGCTGCTGATGAGAATACACAGGGAAGCCGTTCGAACAGAAAGCCTTCTGTATCTGAACATATCGGGAAGGTTGCCGCTTCGGATATATTTGAACAGATTTCGATCGGTAATGATAAGAACAGGAATAGTTCCAGGCAGTCAGGTGATCAGGGGAGTGACGATTTTGAAGCGGGTTATGTTGATAAAAAGGATCTGTCCGGACTTAGTGACAGGGATTTTTTGTTCAGGATACTTGATTGCGAGAGTTCGAGAGAGATGCTTGAACTGCTTCGCAAGAACAGAGACAGACTTAATAATATAATGCTTGGAAATATAGCGGCAGCTCTTGATCTTATTGTTAATGTTGAAAATGATGAAGAGATTTTTGTGCAAATTGTACAATTTTTGGAGACCAGAGCCAGGTTTGAAACCGATCGTTTGAGATAAATTGCACATAAAAATGCAGATAATTTGTGTATTTCATATATTTACATGTGGGATGATATGGGCTATACTTAATAACAGAAGTCGGTGGCCACTGATTTGTAAAAAACACCCTTGACAAACATATGTTCGTATTGTATGATTATCAACAGATACAATTCCTGTTGATCGTACTGTTATTGAATATATGTATGCGAAGGAATACGAATACACGAATTTGAAGGGAGAATAATGGAATATGGCAGACAGTAATAAGGTTAAAGCACTGGAGTCGGCACTGGCTCAGATAGAGAAGCAGTATGGCAAGGGAACCGTGATGAAGCTTGGTGACAAGAACGCTGCTCTTAACGTAGAGGCAATTCCAACCGGTTCGCTCAGTCTTGACATAGCTTTGGGAGTCGGAGGAGTTCCGAGAGGACGTGTCATTGAGATATACGGACCGGAATCCAGTGGTAAGACTACGGTTGCACTTCATATTGTAGCAGCAGTTCAGAAGCGTGGCGGTATAGCAGGTTTTATTGATGCAGAACATGCTTTGGACCCGGGATATGCATCGAATATCGGTGTTGATATTGATAATCTATACATATCACAGCCTGACAACGGTGAGCAGGCTCTTGAGATAACCGAGACAATGGTTCGTTCAGGTGCAGTGGATGTTATTATAGTTGACTCAGTTGCGGCACTTGTGCCACGTGCAGAGATTGACGGAGAGATGGGAGATTCCCATGTGGGTCTTCAGGCAAGGCTTATGTCACAGGCACTTCGTAAGCTTACTCCCGTTGTAAGCAAGTCGGGTTGTATAGTAATATTCATCAATCAGCTGCGAGAGAAAGTCGGTGTTATGTTCGGTAATCCCGAGACAACAACAGGCGGACGTGCTCTTAAGTTTTATTCTTCAATAAGAATGGACGTAAGAAGAATAGAGACGCTTAAGCAGAATGGAGAATTTATCGGTAACAGGACAAGGATCAAGGTAGTTAAGAACAAAGTTGCGCCACCGTTCCAGGAGGCGGAATTCGACATAATGTTCGGTAAAGGAATATCTCAGGAAGGGGATATACTTGATCTTGCTGTTAAGAAGAATGTCGTTGAGAAGAGTGGCGCATGGTTTGCATATAACGGTGAGAAGATAGGTCAGGGACGTGAGAATGCCAAGCTGTATCTTGCTTCCAACCCGACAATATGCGCAGAGATCGATAAGAAGGTAAGAGATCTATACAATATCGATGGCAATAAGGGAGAGTCTGAGAAGAAGAATGCTACACCGGCATCGGCGGAATGATAGATGATTACTATTATTCAATATTATGATTTGAATTAGTCACGAATGTTTACGTGGGGCGGACAAGATGCTTAGCGTCTCGGACGCCCCATAGTTTATTGGATAAAACGACAATGAACTGAGGATACGATAATTTGACAATAAAACTAATGTCGGTCCGATACAAGTTGATTATGAGAAAAGAGATATATCATATATGGATGAAGAATATAAGAAGGCTCTTGCGGCAGCCTTGAGACTGATCAATCATCATGACAGAACAGAGGCTGAACTTCGAAGTAAGCTTGCCTCGAAAGAAGTAAGTGAAGCTGTAATTGATGCTGTGATTGCAAGGCTTACTGATGAAGGATTCATTAACGACAGAAGATATGCGGAATACTATATTACATGTTATACAGGCAAAAGAAGCAGTAAAAGGATTGAGAAGGAACTGATCTGTAAGGGAATTGACAGATCGATAATTGAAGAATATATAGATGGATGTGATGATAGAGAGGCTGTTAAGAAGGCGTTGGACAAGCAGTTAAAGAAGCGTGGGATAACATCAGAAGACCAATTATTATGGAATGATAGGGAAAAGATATGTGCAGCGCTTGCAAGACAGGGATTTGACTATGACGATATCCACTTTATCCTTGACATTATTTGCAAAAAAAGATAAAATCTATATGTTGTAGCTTTTTTGCACAATGATAATAGAATAAAGGAGGTGCTCGTGTGGATGTTGGTTTCATAGTTGCAGCCATACTAATATGTATTGTGTTATTAGTAATTGATGCTCTTGTTGTCTGGAAGCTGGCTATATCCCATCAGATCAAAGAAGGGGATGCCAAGATCGGCAATGCTGAAGAGAGAGCAAGAGAGATTATAGATGATGCATTGAAGACAGCAGAAACTAAGAAGAGAGAAGCCTTGCTTGAAGCGAAAGAAGAAGCTCTCAAACGTAAGAACGAGTTTGAGAAGGAAACAAAAGAGCAGAGGGCAGAGCTTCAGAAGTACGAGAAGAGAGTATTAACCAAAGAAGAAAACATCGACCGCAAAACAGAAGCACTTGAAAAGAAAGAAGCAAAGCTTGCCACTAAGGAAGCCGAGCTTGATAAGCTGAAAAAAGATACTGAAGAGATTCGTGAAGGACATCTGAGAGAATTGGAGAAGATATCCGGAATGACTTCGGAACAGGCTAAGGAAGTACTTCTTAAGAGTGTTGAAGAGGATGTTAAGCATGAAACAGCGGTAATGATCAAAGAGATGGATCGCAACATTAAAGAAGAAGCATCAAAGCGTGCCAAGGATTACATTGTAAGTGCGATTCAGAAATGTGCCGCAGATCATGTTGCTGAAACAACGATATCTGTTGTACAGCTTCCGAATGATGAGATGAAAGGAAGGATCATTGGTAGAGAAGGACGAAATATTCGTGCTCTTGAGACAATGACAGGTGTTGAACTGATAATCGATGATACGCCTGAAGCAGTTATTCTGTCGGGATTCGATCCTATCAGAAGGGAAATCGCCAGAATTGCTCTTGAGAAACTTATAGTTGACGGAAGAATACATCCCGCAAGAATTGAAGAGATGGTTGAGAAGGCAAAGAAAGAAGTGGATAACCTTATCAAAGAGGAGGGCGAGAATGCAACTCTTGAGGTTGGGGTTCATGGAATCCATCCTGAACTTATTAAGCTTCTCGGAAAGATGAGATTCAGAACAAGCTTCGGACAGAATGCTCTTAAACATTCGATAGAAGTTGCTCATTTGTCGGGACTTCTTGCCGGTGAGATAGGTGCAGATGTAAGACTTGCAAAGAGAGCCGGACTTCTTCATGATATCGGTAAGGCAGTAGATCATGATATGGAAGGCTCACATATTCAGCTGGGTGTTGAATTGTGTAAGAAGTTTAAAGAGACACCGCTCATTATCAATGCGGTAGAGGCTCATCATGGAGATGTGGAACCTGAAAGTCTGATTGCCTGTATAGTACAGGCGGCTGATGCAATATCGGCAGCAAGACCGGGAGCCAGAAGGGAGACTCTTGAGACATATACTACAAGACTTAAGCAGCTTGAAGATATATCTAACGGTTTCAAGGGAGTTGATAAGTCATTTGCGATTCAGGCAGGTCGTGAAGTAAGAGTAATGGTTATACCTGAACAGATAAGTGATGATGATATGGTTCTTCTTGCAAGGGATATGGCGAAGCAGATTGAGAATGAGCTTCAATATCCGGGTCAGATCAAAGTTAATATCATCCGTGAATCAAGAGTAACAGATTACGCGAAGTAAAGGTAACATAGAGGTTATTGTAGGATATTCCTATGATAACCTCTTTTTTGTCTGTACCATATATTTCATTTGACAACATAATACAGTATGTATATCATATACGTTGGATGTGAGTCTGTTTCCGGTAACAATTATGCGACTTGTTGCACATAACTATGAACGGTAACAGAACGAGTGAAAGAAAGTGACATGAAAGAGAGGAATAATATAATGAAGAAACCATTCGTAACCAAAGAACAGATTGATGAGATAGTAAAGACATATCCTACACCATTTCATATATATGATGAACGCGGTATCAGGGAAAATGCAAGAAAGCTCAAAGAAGCATTCGCATGGAATAAGGGATTCAGAGAATATTTTGCGGTAAAGGCGACACCGAATCCGTTCATATTAAAGATGCTTAAGGAGGAAGGCTGCGGTGTTGACTGCTCCTCATATGTGGAACTTATGTTGTCGGAGGCTATGGGATTTAAGGGAACCGATATAATGTTCTCTTCCAATGTTACGCCGGCAAAAGAGTATGTCAAGGCAAAAGAACTTGGAGCTTATATTAATATAGATGATTATACCCATGTTGAATATCTTGAGAAATGTGCCGGTATTCCCGAAACAATCTGCTGCAGATATAATCCCGGTGGAGTATTTTCTCTCGGAACGCATATTATGGACAATCCCGGTGATGCAAAGTACGGAATGACCGAGGAGCAGATGATCGATGCTTATAAGAAACTTATGGAAAAAGGCGCAAAGAACTTCGGTATTCATGCATTCCTTGCAAGTAATACTGTTGATAACAGTTATTATCCTACTCTTGCCGGCATATTGTTCAAACTCGCCGTAAGACTAAAAGAGGCGACCGGAGCCAATATAACATTTATCAATCTTTCGGGAGGAGTCGGAATACCATATACTCCGGATAAAGAACCTAATGACATTATGGTGATAGGTGAAGGGGTAAGAAAAGAGTACGAAGATATTCTGGTTCCTGCAGGCATGGATAATGTTGCCATATTTACCGAGCTTGGAAGATACATGCTCGGACCTTACGGAGCACTGGTAACAACAGCGATACATGAGAAGCACATATATAAGGAATATATTGGTGTCGATGCGTGTGCGGTCAATCTCATGCGCCCGGCAATGTACGGAGCATATCATCATATTACGGTTCTGGGTAAGGAAGATATGGAATGTGACCACAAGTATGATGTGACGGGTTCACTTTGTGAGAATAATGACAAGTTTGCGATTGACAGAATGCTTCCAAAGGTTGATATGGGCGATTATATATACATTCATGATGCGGGTGCTCACGGTTATGCCATGGGATATAATTATAACGGTAAGCTAAAGTCCGCTGAACTGCTGCTTCGTGAAGACGGAAGCGTAAAACTCATCAGAAGAGCCGAAAAACCGGAGGATTACTTCGCTACATTTGATTTTTGCGATATTTTAAAAGATATGAAGTATGATGATTAGTTTAAAGTATCGTAAAGAAAAATACATAAATATTTCATTTTTGGCTATAAGGTTTTGAATATAACATCCGATAAATAATATGAAAGCTTAAATAGCTTGACATTTACAAGTGGTAGATAAGTATTATACAGGCAGGTGATTTTTATGAGAATAGATGCATACATGCAGGTTAATCAGTTGTATCAGTCAACGAAACCCAAGAAAACTGATTCCGCACAGAAGAGCGGAAGTGCATCGGATAAGTTCGAGATATCAAGCTTTGGTAAAGTTCTGCAGGTTGCAAAGCAGGCTGTTAACGAAGCTCCTGACGTTCGAATGGACAAAGTGAATGAGCTTAAGGCGGCTATCAATTCCGGTAGTTATGATCTGTCAATGGACAGACTGGCAGACAAGCTTGTTAACAGATATTTTGGCGAATGATATGTTAAGGAGTGTTTGTTTTGGCAAGCATAATTGAAGAGCTTATAACCACACTTGAAGAAGAGAAGGTTCTCTATGAAGAGCTTATTCCTATCGCTGAACAGAAGTCGGTTGTGATTATCAAGAATGATCTTGAAGGCCTTGCAAAGGTCAATGAGAGTGAACAGATCGTTCTCGACAGGCTTACGGTACTTGAAAATAAACGTGAACGTTGTGTTTTTAGTATTAAGGATGTCCTGAATAAGATGAACGAAGATATGAATCTGGAGAAGATCATAGGATTTCTTGATAAGCAGCCGGTTGAACAGCAGAGACTGAAGAAAGTTCATGAGGAACTTAAGAGAGTAACGGGAAGGCTTAAGGAACTTAATCTTCAGAACAAGGATCTTATAGAAGAATCCTTGGAAATGATCGAATTTTCAATGAATTTCCTACAAAGTGCAAGGATGGCACCGGGGAACAACAACTACAATAAAAATGCTTCATTTATGAATGATGCATCGGTTTCGCGCACAGGGATGTTTGATGCGAAGCAGTAGTTTTAATAACTGCGCGCATGCACCCTGTGTTTTTCTATACATAGGTAATTTTTGACGGAGGTATATGCAATGGGTAATCTTATGACAAGCTTCGGTACCGGAGTATCGGGAATACAGGTTGCACAGGTCGGACTTAATACAGCTGCTCACAACACGTCCAATACAGATGCTGCCGGATATGTAAGACAGCAGGTTATCGTGGCAGATCATACATATATTACTAATTATGATGAGAATAACGGTCTCAGACAGATTGGTATAGGTACCCATGTGGCTGTTATCCTTCAGAGAAGAAGTCAGTTCCTTGACAATCAGTACAGGGAAGAGATGGGTCGTGAGAAGTTTTATGATGTCAGAGCCAATACGGCAATGGAACTTGAAGATCTGTTCGGAGAGATCGACAAGGCATCATTTGCGGAAGACCTTAATGACATTTGGTGTGCATTTCAGGAATTATCCAAGACACCGGATGATATCACATCAAGGGAGATGCTTGTGGCTGAAGCTAATGCGTTCCTTAAGAAATGTAACACTTTATATAATCAGATCAGTCAGTATCAGACCAATATGAACAGCAGGATCACTACGATCACGAACAGGATCAATGAGATCGCTGAAGAGATTCATCATATCAACAGCAGAGTTGTATTGGTTGAAGCATCGGATCAGCAGGCTAATGACTTGTACGACAGAAGGAATCTTCTTCTTGATGAGTTGTCCGAATATGTTCCTGTTCATACCGATACATATTCGAACGGAGTAGTTACCGTCACTATAGAAGGAATTCCGCTTGTAGGTCTTGATAATTTTTATACAATGACAACTGAACCAATGGAAGAAGGCAATCCGATGCTGAAGCCTGTATGGGCTGACAACGGCGGAGGTGATGTGTTCAGAGGAACACTTACATTTTCACCTGCAGCCGATACGGATATAGGTTCGCTCAAAGGTATACTTGTTACAAGAGGTTCATTTGTAGGTAATTATACACATATGCCGATTGAACCAAAGAAGGAAGACTATACTGATGCAGACGATAACTTTGACAGCGTGTCATATAAGATCGCAATGAATAAATATGAAGATGATGTCAAGTATTACAACAACATGATCGAACCTGCAACTGTAACGACAATGGAAGTGCAGCTTGATACACTTATACATGGTGTTGTGACAATGATAAATGATGTGCTTTGCCCCAATAAAGAGATCAGTGTTCTTGACGGTGAAGGCAATGTGGTTAAGATAAAAGTGCTTGATGAAGACAGAGCGCCAAAGGGATGTAACGGTACAATAGGAAAAGAATTGTTTGTCAGGGGCAGTTACGACAGATATTATGAGGATACCGTGACACTTGCAGATGGAACGACTCAGACCGTTAAGATATATAATGAAGAAGATCCTTCCAATATATACAGTTTGTATTCGTTATCACAGATAGGAGTTAATCCTGAGATAATAGTTGATACTGCTAATCTCCCGCTTCTTGAGAATGACAATTCAGGCTTTGCCGGAGGATATGCTTCATCATTTCTTCAGGAATTGCTTGATAAATGGGACGATGACATACTGGTTCTCGATCCCAATTCCAATACATTTTATAATTTTAATGATTACTACACGGGAATGATCGGCGGACTTGGAACGACAGGAAAAGTTGCCCTGAATTATGTGGAGTCTGCAGAGACTCTTGTTGGAAGCATAGAAGATCAGAGGCAGAGTCTTACCGGTGTATCTACCGACGAAGAGCTTGTTGACCTTGTTCGTTTCCAGCATATGTATAATGCATGCTCACGTTATATAACGGTTATTGATGAGATGCTTGAGACTATTATTACCCAGTTGTAAAAGCATGTAAGGGAGGGAAAGCATTATGGCTTCAACATTTTTCGGATTGCATATCGGAGTGTCGGGTATGGCTGCATACCAGACTTCACTTAATACTACAGCTCACAACCTTTCCAATATCGGAACGGACGGTTATTCCAAACAGAAGGTTAATTTAAGTGCTAATCCTGCCATATCGATAGCGGGAAGCTATGGAATGATCGGAGCAGGTGTTCAGATAACTGATATTACTCAGGAAAGAGATATATATTTTGATGACAAATACAGATTCAACAATGCTATAGCAGGTAATTATGACACAAAGGCTTATTATCTCAGCAGTATTCAGAGCTATCTGTATTCGGCAGACAGTAAGATCGGTGGAATCACAACAGGTTTTGATGATCTTTTCAATAGTCTTACAAATCTTACGTCGGATCCTTCGGATATGACGCAGAGAACAGATGTTGCGATCCTTTCGGAAAGCTTCGCTCAATATATAAGAGATTTTGCCAATTCACTTCAGGTTATTCAGGATGAGGCGAATGTTCAGGTTGAGACTGTAGTATCACAGATCAATGCTTTGGGAAGCGAGATCGCTTCTCTTACCCAGAGGATCAATACATTCGAGATATCCGGCGAATCTGCTAACGATCTTCGTGACGAAAGGAATTCACTTGTTGATGAACTTTCAAAATATGTGGATATAACGGTTACCGAGACCGAAGGACAGGGTGGTACGGGTAATCCACAGTTCCTCGTATTTATTGATGGCGCTATACTTGTTGATTCTACCGAATATTACACATTACAGTGTGTTGCTTCCGATTCAAAGATTAATCAGAATGATATAGACGGTCTTTATCAGATCAAGTGGAACAACGGACAGAATTTTAATATGAAAAGTACAACTCTCGGTGGCGTTCTTCAGGCACTTATTGATGTAAGAGACGGCAATAATGAGAAGAACTTTACCGGTACTGCCGATACGCTCACTACAGCAGGTGGAGTCACCAAAGTAAAAGTGGTTGATTCCGGTGTGAATCTGATAAGAGAGCTTGATATTCCGGAAACCAACGGAAGAATCAATATAGGTAATGTTAATTATGTATATGATTCATTCAAGGTTGAGATAGGTGATGACGGAAAATATACATATGAATTTACTCTTAAAGGAGAATACACCGAAAAGCAGATCAATTCGCTTCAATATGCATGTGATCAGAAAAAGCCGATTAACATAGGAGATTCACTAAAATATAAAGGTATTCCGTATTATATGGCAAAACTTAATGAATTCACCAGAACGTTCTCGGAAGAATTCAACAGGATTCATAACAACGGATACGATCTTCAGAATAATGCGGGACTTGACTGGTTCAATTCGGAAGATGATCTTACGGGAAGCAATTATGTGTTTGATGAAGATACAAAGTCATTTGGATCGATCGCAACGCCGGATGACAACGGAGTATATAATGTATCCTATTACAGTATGACGGCACTTAATTTTGCGGTGAATAAGGAGATACTCGATGATCCGCGTAAGATAGCCTGTATGGAAAAACCCAATAGCGGTGTCGGTAACAATGTTAATCTGAAAAAACTCATTGATCTTCGTGATGAGAACGGAGTATTTGATGAGGGAACACCGGATGCATTTCTTCATACACTTATTTCATCGGTAGGTATTGACTGCAAGCAGGCAGAGTCTCTGTCGAAGAGTCAGGACAACATCCTTATTGCGATCGACAACAGAAGAGTGTCGATATCGGGAGTTGATAAGGATGAGGAGGCGGCAGATCTTGTAAAGTTCCAAAATCTCCTTTATTCACAATATAAAGTTGTTTCGATAATGAATGAGGTGCTTGATAAGCTTATCAACGGCACAGCAGTATAAAAAATATACCGGAAATAACGGGAGGATGATAATATGAGAGTAACGAGCACGATGCTTACCAATAATTCTTTGATCAATATGCAGAAAACCAAGAATAATTATCTTACATACCTGGAACAGTATTCGACCCAGAAGAAGATAAGCAAGCCATCCGATGATCCTGTTATTGCGGTTCGTTCGCTGAAATATCGTTCTAACATGTCAGAGCTTGAACAGTATGTCAAGAAGAATATTCCGGATGCAATGTCATGGATGGATATTACGGAAGAGGCACTTAAGCAGGTTAATGACATGCTTACCAATATGAACGGTTATTTTGTTCAGGCTGCTCAGGACTCATATGAACTTGAGGACAGACAGACGATTATTGATACAATATTGCAGTATAAGGAATTCATATATAAACAGCAGCTTAATCAGGATTATGCAGGACGATATGTGTTCGCGGGTTACAGAACCGATACCGAGATGCTGTTTTCGGAAGTCGAAGAGACCAAGACATACAGCATTACCGAATATCAGGAGATATCCGAGATAAAGCAGAGCAAGTATGTATATGGCGGGGCGGTATTTGAAGAGAATAAGGGCGCTCAGGAATATGCCGAGATGGCACCGGAATTGAGAGAATGCTACAAGATCACGCTGTCTTATGATAAGCTTGATACAACAAATGATGTTAACAATCTTGATGCTACAAGCGATTATGTAACTATAAAATATACCGATGAAGCGGGAGTTGAACAGACTGTACTTGCTAAGACCGTGTCAATTGCAACCAAACCGCAGAATACTGCTTATCATCTTGAAAAGAACGGTGTGGGAACAGATGGTGCGATATTTGTTCCGGAAACCGGAGAGATAATTCTCGGTGATGATCTGTATGAGAATATGAAAAAGACCGACGGATATACGATCAATTACGGTAAGACTAAGTTTGCGGCAGATAATGTAAGACCTGAACATTATTTTGACTGCAGCGTTTACGATTCGATAACCGGATCGACTATTGAATATACCAATCCTGATAAGCAGGATATCAATTATCAGATCAACTTCGGACAGATGCTTACGGTCAATACACTCGGTAATGAATCTATAAGTCTTGGAATTGGGAGAATGATAGATAATATCGTTACTGCGTCCAATGAACTTAAAGCAACAAAAGATGAGATCGCTGCCATAGAGAAGAGAATAAAGGAAGCGTCGCTTAATGATGTTGATGCCAACGGCAATAACGTTGTGGAGAGTCTTGAGAGACTTAAGGCAGAGCTTGAGACCGAGAGTGCGCTTAAGACAACAATTCTTCATGAGGCATTCGGTTCGGGACTCACCGATGCAAAGAAGTATCAGAACGAGGTTAACACATCACTGTCAGACCTTGGAGCAAGGTATAAGAGACTTGAGCTTACGGAGAATAAGCTTGATAAGCTTCAGGTATCATATGAGGATCTTCTGTCAACCAATGAAGACGTTGATATCGGAGAAGCATATGTAAAATATACTGAGGCAGACCTTCTGTATCAGGCTTCATTGTCAGCCACTTCAAAGCTGCTTGGTAATTCGTTGCTTGACTTCATCTGATGAATTAAAAAAATGAATAAAATAATTGTAAATATTTATAAAATGTTATATTATAGATATATTGATATGAGTATATGGGTTTTCGTATCAAAAACTATACAATTATGAAAGGGGTAATTATATGAAGGCTAATACCAGATTGTTCGGAGAGGTTGATATTCCGGAGGAGAAGATAGTAACATTTGAAAACGGAGTGCTTGGATTTGAAGATTGTAAGAAGTTCACAATAATCTATGATGCAGATAAAGGTGAGAGTACGGCCATATCATGGCTTCAGTGTATGGATAATCCGGATGTTGCGTTCCCGGTTATAAGCCCGTTCTTTGTTATGGATGATTATGATCCAATAGTTGAATCGGAGATGATAGAGTCACTTGGAGAAGTGAATGAAGAGAATCTGATCATGTTTGCACTTATGAACATCAAGTCAGACATTAAGCAGCTTACAGCAAATATGAAAGCTCCTGTCATTATTAATGCAGAGACACTTAAAGGAGCTCAGGTGATCGTTGAGAATGACGATTATGAGATTAAGTATAACATATATGATGTAGTACAGAAACAGAAGAGTGATAAGGGGGAAATATAATGCTGGCCCTTGCAAGAAAAGCCAATGAATCAATAATAATCAACAATAATGTGGAAGTTACGATACTCGAGATCAAGGGGGACCAGGTAAAGGTTGGCATTAAGGCGCCTAAGTCAGTGTCTATATATCGTAAGGAATTGTATCTTCAGATACAGGAGACCAATAAGGAATCAGCTCAGAATATTGAGTCTATTGAGGCAATAGATGAGATGTTTAAAAAATAAACTCTAAACTATCTGTAACTTTTTGCCGATAAAAGTAATGACAAAGCATTTCTATGCGTGTTGGGTAATGTTGTTTAGAGTTTATAAAGGAAAAGAAATAAGCACATGGAGGTGGAAAAGATGGCATTTGATTCGATTAATTCAATCAGCAGCGTGGGCGCAAGGAGCACACCGACGTATGAGCGAGCACCTCAGAGCATTGAGATAAGCGATGCTTCTGTTAGGGTTGAAGATGTGGCTCTGAATGCAGCTGCGAAGGAGAACGATGTTAAGAATGGCGATGCCGATGCGAAGGATTCGCAAAACGAGCGACAGAAGGCTTCAAGTAAGTCTGTTGAGGATGCGGTAAAACGCGCCAACAATAAGATGACTAAGACACATTGTGAATTTTCGTACAATGATGAAGTGAATCGTGTGTCTATAACTGTGTATGATGATAACACAGGAGAGGTTGTCAGGGAGATTCCTCCTGAGGAATCGCTTAAGATGCTTGAAAAGTTATGGGAACTTGCGGGTCTTATGGTCGATGAGAAGAGATAGGGAGGGATCGTTATGGCAATGAGATTATCGGGTCTTGCTTCCGGTATGGATACCGAGGCTATCGTAAAAGGCCTCATGGAAGCACATAGTGTAGGAAAGACCAAAGTAGAGAATAAGAAGACCAAGCTCGAATGGACACAGACCAAATGGAAAGAGCTTAATACAAAACTGTATTCGCTGTATACGGATAAGGTATCCAAGATGAAGATGTTCGGAAGTTATAATTCCAAGAAAGCATCTGTAAGTGATACTTCCATAGCATCCGTAACAGCCGGTAACAGTGCGGTTAACGGTAATTATACATTGGAAGTTAATCAGATTGCTACTTCCAATTATGTTACAAGCGGAAAGCTTAAGATGGCATCCGGTGATGATAAGGTTACCGCACAGACCAAGCTTTCTGAACTTGCCGGTGGCAGTGAACTTGTCGGCAAAGAGATAGAGATATCTTATGGCGGCAAGGTTAAGAGACTTGCTATTAACGAGGATACTACAGTCACTGATTATGTTAATGCATTCAAGGAAGCAGGATTATCTGCATCATTTGATGCGGGACAGCAGAGGATATTTACGAGTTCCTCAAAGAGCGGGGCCCAGAGTAACTTCAGTCTTAAGATATCATCCGATGCTGAGATTACAGCAAGAGATCAGCTAAGGAACACCGTGGCAGGTGGAGATTACAGCAGTCTTACCGATAGTGAGAAAGCTGATCTTGATTCATATCTTGCAGATATCAGGAATAATGCTTCCGGAACTGATTCATATAATGATGCAGTTGCTTCATTGAAGGCATTCGCGAACGGTCATGGTGTTGACAGCAGTGGCGTTGATGCACTTGTTGATTCTTATAAGAATGCAACTGCGAATTCGGGATCGGGTTCAGCACTCAATGCGGTTGGAATGACGACTATAACTAATGGTGAAGCAGATACTGCTACCAAGCCTTCTGATATGGCTGTTGTTAAAGGTGTTGACAGCGAGATAGTGCTTAACGGAGCAGTTCTCACCGGTTCTGATACAACAGTAACTGCTAACGGACTTTCAATTGATCTTAAAGGAGTAACTAATGGAAGCAGGGTTACATTCGCAGTGACCAATGATGTTGACGCTGTATATGATTCCATCAAGGATTTCCTGACGGAATACAATGCGTTGATAAAAGAGATGAATACACTTTACACAGCTCCTTCGGCAAGAAAGTACGATCCACTTACTTCTGAACAAAAAGAGGCAATGACTGATGAGGAAGTTGAACTGTGGGAGAATAAGATCAAGGATTCACTGTTAAGGAATGATACTACGCTTAGCGGAATCATTACTTCTATGAAGAATTCTATGATGACTTCGGTTGAAGTTGACGGTAAAAAGTATTCATTGTCTTCTCTTGGAATCATGACATCAACAGATTATAAGGAAGGTGGGCTTCTGCACATATACGGTGATAAAGATGATTCCGTATATGCAGACAAGGAAGATAAGCTTCGTTCAATGCTTGAGTCCGATCCGGAACTTGTAAGCAAGGTTATGACAGGTATTGTCAATAATCTGTATGATTCTATGAGTAAGAAGATGGGAACATCATCTCTCAGTAGTGCGATGACATTCTATAATGATAAGCAGATCAAGAAGCAGTTGCAGACTTATGAATCTGATATCAGTACGTGGGAAGATCGTCTGCAGAGGATGGAAGACAGATATTACAAGCAGTTCTCCGCAATGGAAACGGCGATGGCCAAGCTTAATCAGACACAGAGCAGTCTGGCCGGATTCTTCGGGACTAACTGATTTTGTTGTTGTATAATATATTTATATGGTATATAATATGATGAAGTGGTTGTTCAGGGTGAAGTAGCTTGCTTCGCTCTGAACAGTTGCTTACACTATATAAGAAAGGTCGGTACATACATGGTTAATAATGCTGCTAATTCGTATAAGAATAATAAAATAATGACTGCGACACCTGCAGAATTGACTCTTATGTTATATGACGGAGCAGTTAAGTTTTGCAATATCGCTCTAATGGCTTTTGAGAAGAATGATTATACCAAGGTTAATGATAATATAATTAAAGTTGAGAATATTATAACGGAATTTCGCTCGACACTTGACTTTAAGTATCCGGTAGCCAATGATTTTGAAGTTGTGTATGATTATATATACAGAAGGCTTGTTGATGCCAACATTAAAAAGGATCCGGAGATACTTAATGAAGCGCTTAAGTATATTAAGGAGATGCGTGAGACGTGGCAGGAAGTAATGAAGATTAACAAGAATCAGGGTAGCAACGAATAGTGGATCCGGAGGGATATTATGGAACCTGACAAAACGTATGTGCTGATATTGAAGGATTCTTTGACCAATAAGATACACGTTCTTGGCAACCTCATCAATCTTACAGAGGAACAGGGAAGGCTTGTTAAGGAAAATGACCCCGATATAGACAAATTCGAGGAATTGCTTGATGCTAAAGATAAGCAGATAGATATGATCAATATGCTTGATGAAGGATTTGATAATATATATGCCAAAGTACGGGACAGTATCAATGAGAACCCTTCTGCATATAAGGAAGAATTGCAGGAGATAAAAGAACTTATAGAAAAAGCGGTAGAACTCGGAGCCAGGCTTGAAACCATGGAATATTCCAATAAGGAAAGCATGGAATTGTTCTTCCGTAGTAAGAAATCGGAAGTAAGGAGTTTTAAAACGAGTAAGAATATATCTGATTCATATTCGAGGAATATGCCGAATCAGCATATGGCTGGTGATTCTTACTTCATGAATCAAAAAAAATAGTTATATACGGGGTTAAGTATTACCTGATAGCTCCGATATATATATCAGCTGAAAGGATACAGCGTAACAAAAAACAAAGATGGAAAGGATACCATCGCAGAAATTCAAGGAGGATAAAGGTATGAGAGTACAACACAACATGTCTGCAATGAATACCAATAGGCAGCTCGGTATTACGACTTCATCTCTTGCAAAGGCAACAGAGAGTCTGTCATCCGGTTACAGGATCAATCGTGCGGCAGACGATGCAGCAGGTCTTACAATCTCAGAGAAGATGAGAGGACAGATCAGAGGTTTGCAGAGAGCTTCGGCAAATGCAGCAGACGGCATCTCACTTATTCAGACAGCTGAGGGAGCTCTTAATGAGATTCACAGCATCGTTCACAGAATGAGAGAATTAACAGTTCAGGCTGCCAATGACACTAATGTTACAGCAGATAGACAGGCAATTGCTGCAGAGCTTCATGCACTTACATCTGAGATCACACGTATTGCTTCTCAGACAGAGTTCAACACAATGAAACTTTTAAGCGGTGACTTTACAGGTAAGAAGTTGCAGGTTGGTGCCAATACTAGTCAGATGATCGATATTGATATATCCGGAATGTCTGCTTCGATATTGGGGCTTTCAACTTCTATTGTGGCTGGTGTGGTCAGTGCTGGTAAGGCAACAGATATAACTGCAGTTATCAGCAAAGTAGACGCAGCACTTACAAAAGTTTCAACACAGCGTTCTGCACTTGGTGCAATCCAGAACAGACTTGATCACACAATAGCTAACGCAGATAATGTGGCTGAGAATCTTACAGCATCTGAATCCAGAATCCGTGACGTTGACATGGCTGATCAGATGGTTCAGTATTCGAAGCTTAACATTCTTCAGCAGGCAGGTCAGTCAATGCTTGCACAGGCTAATCAGGCAACACAGGGTGTTCTCAGCTTGCTTCAGTAATGTTTATTGACGCAATATTATTATTTGACCTATCAAACCATAATATTTTGGAAAAATTTAAAAAAATATAAAATAAGGGTTAAGTAATATAAAATGATGCCGATATAATTAACAGCTGAAAGGCAAAACAAAAAAATAAAAACAGGCGGAACGGAGTTCGCCGGTAAAATTCAAGGAGGAATTAATTATGAGAGTACAGCACAACATGACAGCGTTAAACGCAAACAGACAGTTAGGTATCACAGTAAATGATGTAGCAAAGTCAACAGAAAAGTTATCATCCGGTTACAGAGTTAACAGAGCAGGTGATGATGCAGCAGGACTTTCAATCTCAGAGAAGATGAGAGGACAGATCAGAGGTCTTCAGAGAGCATCCAAGAACGCACAGGATGGCGTATCTCTTATTCAGACAGCTGAAGGAGCTCTTAATGAGATACACAGTGTAGTACAGAGAATGAGAGAACTTACCGTGCAGGCTGCTAACGATACTAACGTTACTGCGGACAGGGCTGCGATTGCTTCCGAACTTCACGCACTGACAAGTGAGATCGATCGTATAACAAGCCAGACAGAGTTCAATACGATGAAACTTCTCAGCGGTGGATTTACAAACAA
>JHWW01000011.1 GCA_000621985.1 Lachnospiraceae bacterium V9D3004 | reverse complement strand
GTGGTTATAATGGGATGTGGATTGAATAATCGTGTATATGCTCAGGAAGTATCGGATAATAATGATGAAGCAACGTGGAATATCCGGCTGCATACAAAGAAGTTGTAGCTGTTGGCGCATCATCTGTAGACGGAACCCTGTCAGAACTGACAAATGAAGGCGAAGAGCTTGAATTTTATTTAATTGATTATGAATATGCATGTAAGATATATGATGATTTTAACGAACTGTATTATGAAGGCGATAGTTGCGAGGAAATATGTGAAGAGATAGAGAATGAGGAAACGGCGGATGATTATACGAAAGAGGTTGAAGGAAGGTGTGTAAAAATAAGTTGTAATGATTAATTGCTTAACTCTTTGTTAGAAAAAAGGAGACCAAAACTATATGAAAAACAAATATATTATAATAATTTTTTCGTTTATAATGTTCTGCGGCATTACGGTATGCGGTTTTTCAAATTCAGTAAGTGCAAGTAAATCAGAATATAGAAAAACATCTTTTGACGTTAAGTGGAGCGAACATAATAATAAAATGACTTTAGACGAAAATGGCAACGTTTTCTTCTATCAGGTAGAAGAGGATGCGTATGATGTTCAAAATAATAAATACTACAACAATATATATACGTTTTCCTATCAGGGAAACGATTCATCAGTCAAGGCTATTGCAACATTGGCATGTCATGATGATTATGTGAAATACGTTGAACCAATTGGAAAAGCGGGCAATATATTAGTAGTCAGTAACAGCGAGAACAACAAGTCTTGTAATAATATATGTATTTATGACAGCAGTGGCAACGTTGTTTCATCTTATTCAGATGATCTCGGCAATAACAATCCTTCCGGATATGGCTTTTCGTTTGGTTTTAGAAAAGACAATATATTATATTATGTATACAACACAAATACGGGATCAAGTCGTATAAGAAGTATTGACGTATATGGCGGAAATGTAATTAAGGAAGATGAATTTAAGATAAAACTACCAAAGAATACATTTATTGCAAAAACTTACAACCAAAGACTTTATGTTATGACCAATAATTATTCAATAATATCTTACACGCTTGATGGTAGGAAAAAAGTTACGTACAAGTTGCCAAAGCTTGAAAGATATGTTGAAATTGGAAATGGTGAATACACCAGACGCGAAGATTTTTGTGTTAAAGGGATAAATATTTACTATACCAATGGGAAAGACGGTATATATTGTTGTAAATTAAAGGATGCCGGCAAGAAATTTAAATTGGTTTTTAATACAAAAAAAGATTCATATTTCAAGAATAATACAATGTATGATTTATGTGTTAAAAATAACAAAACATTTTATGCGAGATTCATAAAAAAAGGCATGGATGGTGATTATGGTGATCCAACAGTACTGGTGAAGTACGTGAAGAAACGTTGATACTGATAAGGGAAGAAGAATCTGAGTAAATCCATAAGCAGCAAGTTCGTTTACCCTGTACGTAAGCGGCTTGCTGCTTTGTGCGCCTGGCGGCGCACGTTCCTAACGGGTGAAAGTCACGAATACGGGTTAAACCTAAAACGACACAGACCAACCCTCTTTTGCCATTTATTCTCATTGCATTAATTATGATATTTTGATAAAATGATATTGATTGTTCGGTGCCTTGGAACGACAAAGAACAGGTATGCAAGGCAGTAGAACATTTACACGTATTTCTCAAAAAGGGAGACGAATCATATGAATTACTTAAGACATACAAGAATTGCAATGATCGGTATGTTGATAATTATAATATTAACCGTCTGCGGTTGCATGGGAAAAGGCGGAAGTAACGAAGAAGACAGTAAAGATCCTTCAAATGAGGATGCGATAGCTTCTGTGGAAGATCCTATGATCACTGATGAGCCTGAAGAATCGGAAGAACCTGAAGTTACAGAAGCACCTGAGGCTACCGAAGAACCTCAGATCACTGAAGAACCGAGACCTACTGAGATGCCGGTCGAATCAATGGAACCTGTAACATTGTATGCTACGGACAGGGTTAATGTAAGAGAAGGACCGGGTACCGATTTTGAAAGCGTTACAAAGCTTAACAGAAGGGATCCCGTTACTGTGATCGGAACCGTGGATGACTGGTCTGCTGTATTAATTAATAAGAAAACGTATTACATCAAGAGCGAATATCTGGTTGAAGAAGATGAATTACCTTCAGGATATGTTGTTGTGATCGATGCAGGACATCAGGCAAAGGGTAATAATGAAAAAGAACCGATAGGACCCGGAGCAAAAGAGACGAAACCGAAGGTTGCATCAGGAACATCGGGAAAGACAAGCGGACTTGCTGAATACGAATTAACGCTTACGGTGTCATTGAAGCTTGAAAAGGAATTGACGGACAGAGGGTATCAGGTAATAATGGTCCGTACCAAAAATGATGTGAATATCAGTAACAGTGAGCGAGCAAAGATCGCTAATGATGCTAATGCAGATGCATTTGTAAGGATACATGCCAACGGTTCGGAGAACACATCGGCAAACGGAGCCATGACCATATGTCAGACACCGTCCAATCCATATAACGGATCGCTTGCCAAAAAGAGCAAATCATTATCCGTAAATATTCTGGATGCATTGTGTGATTCGACAGGTTGTAAAAAGGAACGTGTATGGGAAACCGATTCAATGAGCGGTATTAATTGGAGTAAGGTTCCCGTTACCATCGTTGAGATGGGATATATGTCCAATCCTACGGAAGATGCCAATATGGCAACAGAGGATTATCAGTGGAAGATCGTAAAAGGAATTGCAAACGGATTGGATAATTATTTTGAGTGATTATGTATAATGTAACAGGGAGGGGTAATATGTATTGCAAAAAATGTAAATCCGAAATACCCGACTATAGTATATTCTGTACTGTATGCGGTACAAGGCAGAATTCGGATGAACCCGGGCAGCAGAGAGCACAGGGACACCCACAGCCGGGACCAATGGGACGGCCGGGGCCACAAGGACAACCACAGCCACAGCCAATGGGACAACCGGTGGCACAAGGACAGCCACAACCCGGACCGCAGGGGCGCCCACCATATATGGGCCAGCCGGGACCTCAAGGACAGCCACAGCCACAGAACCGTCCGCCATACATGGGACAGCCTGGAGCGCAGAACCAGCCGGGACAACCACAGCCCGGCTCAATGGGGCAGCCCGGCTCACAAGACCAACCGCAACCCGGACCACAGGGACAACCCATACATCAGGAACAACCACAGCCACAGAATCGCACACCATACATGGGACAGCAGGGACCGCAGAACCAGCCGGGACAACCACAGCCCGGCCCAATGGGACAGCCCGGCTCACAAGGCCAACCGCAACCGGGACCGCAGAGCCGTCCACCGCACATAAGTCAACCGGGGCCGCAGGGCCAACCGCGGCCAGCAGTAAAACCACAGCCTGCCGGTAAGCAAAAACTCGCTGACAAGCCTAAGAAACCTAAGAAGTCAAAGAAAAAACTGATCCTTCTTATTGCCTTGATAGTTGGAATACCTTTGATTGCAGCTATAGTTTTAGTTGGTTATTTCTTCATATGGCCTATGATCTTTAAGCCTGCTATCAATCTTAACGATTATGCGACGATCAGATATGAGGGATATAATACATACGGCGATGCGTATATTGAATTCGACAGGAATTCTTTCAGGGAGAAATACGAAGAAGCCGTACTGGAATACGTCGATGGTTCCTTTGATAAGGAAAGCGGCCTCTCTAACGGAGATTCCGTAACATATACATGGAATTGCAAAGACGAAGAAGTATCCGATAAGTATGGTTATAAGCTTGAATATTCGAATATAACAGGAACTGTCGAAGGACTTAAGGATGCCGGCAGATTTGACATATTCGAGGGAGTTGATGTTCATTTTGAAGGAATATCACCTTATATCAAAGCAGAAGTGGTTAAGAACAGTGATACCGAATATAATTCGGGTGTAGACTATTATCTTGATGCGGAATCGGGATTAACGGATGGTGATACAGTCACTCTTACGGCAGCAGTAAGTGATTATGAAGAGGCTGAGCTTATATCATATTTTGTGGAGACTTACGGAGCGATGCCAGAAGAACTTACGAAGACATATACTGTCAAAGGTATGGGAAGTTACGTAAAGAATCTGAATGATATTCCTGTTGCGGGGCTGACTAATCTTCAGCAGAGAGCAGGAGAGATATATTCAACTGACGTGGCTTCGGACTGGAGATATGATCAGACGCTTGAGAGTTTTAATTATATAGGTTCATACCTGCTTACTGCAGACGAAGATGAAGAGAATTATGACACATATAACAAATTATTCCTCGTATATAAGGTGCTTGTAAGAGATACGTGCAGCAGCGGAGGGTACTCTTATGACAAGATCAACGCTGTATTCTGGTATGTCCAGTTCAATGATGTATATACCGATACAAGCGGTAATCTGGTTATCAATGATGAATATTATTACACTCCGGAAGCGACCGTGACCATTGATTCGGGAGTAAGTGAAGGATATTCTAACATTGTATGGAACAATATAGGATACAGTACGCTTGATGAGTTGAAGAATGATGCGGTAACATACTGGACAAATGAATATTCATATAATGTCTTTGACAACATAACAGATAATATAAATGTACCTGATATACCTGACAGTGCGACACCGGTACCGGATGATTATGAAGATGAATATTATGAAGAAGACGATTATTATGATGATTACGAAGAGGAAGGAATAATATTCCCCAACAGCTCGAGTGAAGTGATAAGCACGAAGAAGATTAAAAAATTATCCGACGCCGATCTTCAGAAAGCGATCAATGAAATATATGCAAGGAACGGATATATATTCAAAGACGATACAATAAGAGCTTATTATGAGCAGTATGAGTGGTATGAAGAGACTGTCAAGCCGTCAGATTTTTCCGAGAGTCTGTTCAATGATATAGAAAGAAGCAATGTGAAGACAATGCAAAAAGAAAGAGATAAAAGAAAAAAATAACAGAAAAAAATAAAATGGAGGTAGAGGGATGTTTAGAAAGATTAAAGGTAATGTAAGTTGGGTAGGTTATATTGACTGGGAACTTGAGACATTTCATGGGGATGATTATTCGATCATGAACGGATCAAGTCAGAATGCATATCTGATCGAAGAGGAAAAGACAGTCCTTATCGATACTGTATGGACACCTCACAGATTTGATTTTGTTGAGAATCTTAAGGAGAATATCGATCTTAATAAGATCGATTTCATTGTAGCCAATCATGGGGAATGTGATCATTCGGGTGCCCTTACTGCAATAATGGCTGAGATTCCCGATACGCCAATATATTGCAGCGCTGCAGCAGTTAAGAGTCTTGAAGGTCAGTATGGTAAGAGAGGTTGGAATTTTAACGTTGTAAAGACCGGCGACAGCGTTGATATCGGAAATGGAAAGAAGCTTGTATTCGTTGACATGAAGATGCTCCATTGGCCGGATTCAATGGCTACTTATATGACAGGTGATAATATCCTGTTTTCAAATGATGCTTTCGGACAGCATTTTGCAGTATCCGAGTTATACAATGACATGGCAGATCAGTGCCTGCTATACAAAGAGGCAATGAAATATTTTGTTAATATACTTAATCCTTTTGCGGCTATTTTGTCAAAGAAACTCGAAGAACTCGGAGGAATGAATCTGCAGATAGATATGATCGCTCCGTCGCATGGTGTTATATGGCGTGATAATCCTGTTCAGATCGTTGAAAAATATGCTGAATGGGCAGCTGCTTATCAGGAAGATCAGGTAAGTGTCGTATACGATACCATGTGGGAAGGCACTGCAAAGATAGCTCACAGGATAGCGGAAGAGATCAGAGAGCAGAGCCCTGATACGGTAGTTAAGGTATTCAGCATATCGAAGTCGGATAAGAATGAAGTCATGACGGAAGTGTTCAAATCCAAAGCGATAGTAGTTGGTTCACCTACCGTAAGCAACAGTATTCTGTCAAGTGTTGCCGGCTGGCTTGAATTCCTTAAGCAGCTTAAGTTTAAGAACAAGAAAGCGGCTGCTTTCGGCTGTTACGGATGGAGCGGTGAGTCGGTCAAGATCCTTCAGGAGAAGCTTAAGGATGCCGGCTTTGAAGTGATAGATGATAATATTAAATCAATGTGGAATCCGGAGGAAGCTGATTATGCAGCAGTTCCGGAGCTTGTGAAGAACCTGCTTGCATGAATATATATGGGGAACTGTGAATAATAATTGGAGAACTTACAGTATGGATTTTAAAGAAAAACTAAATGAATTGAGGCTTGATTGTGCCATAAAGCAGAAAAAAGGACTTCATATCATATTGGCGTCTGTTCTGATATGGATAGCCGTACTATGCGTACATTTATCGTCGTTACCTATCCTCAGCAAGAATCTGTACACATTCTGCTGCACGGCACCGCTTCTTCCGATATCATTTGTTATATCGAAGATCATAAAAGTGGATTTTCAGAATAAGGACAATCCGTTAACTAATCTGGGAATATTATTTTCCGTTAATCAGATAGTATATCTGCTTATCGCGATGTGGATATACAACGAAGTGCCGGATAAGATGCTTATGGTCATAGCCATGATATTCGGTGCTCATCTGATGCCTTATGGATGGCTTTATATGTCTAAGACTTATATGGTATTTTCAGTTGCCGTTCCTATCGCGGCTCTGGTTGTCGGATTATTATGCGAGCCTTTCATTCTGGCAATAATGATGATCGGCGTAGAGGTTTTGTTTTCAATATGTCTCGTACTGGAGAACAAAAAATTGGGGTGATAACATGTTGAGAGATTTTGAAGGCGAATATATGCTCAAACTTCGAAAACCTGAAGAAGTTGTCAAAGTCGTAAAGAGCGGAGACTGGGTTGATTATACCAGTTCTCTCGGAAAACCGGTTCTTCTTGACAGGGCGCTTGCCAAGAGGCGTGACGAATTATGGGATGTCAAGATCAGGGGAAATCTTATTGACGGACCGATAGAGGTTGCCGAATGTGACGAATCACAGGAACATTTTATATATCACAGCTGGCACTGCTCTACTTATGAGAGAAAGTTGTCCGATAAGGGATTGTGTTATTATATTCCGACCGTATTCCATAATAATGCGGCGTATTACGAATATTTCATTAAGGTAAATGTTGTCATGGTAAGCGTGTCGCCGATGGATAAGCACGGATATTTTAATTATTCGGTTAACACCGGCGTTGCGGGACCTATCGCAAGACGTGCGGATATTGTTATTGTTGAAGTAAATGAGCACATGCCCAAGATACATGGCGGATATGACGAATGTATCCACATATCGGAGGTTGACTATATAGTTGAGGGAGACCATGAGCCTTTCAGGGACATACCTCCAATCAAACCGAGAAGTGTCGACAGGCAGATTGCCGAACATATAATTCCATATATTGTTGACGGCGCGAATCTGCAGCTTGGTATAGGAAGTATTCCGAATGCGATGGGAGAGCTTATAGCGAGATCCGATCTTAAGGATCTGGGAATGCATACCGAGTTATGTACGGATGCTTATCTGGAATTGTATCGCTCAGGTAAATTGACCAATAAAAAGAAAAATATAGACAGAGGAAAGGGTGTCTTCGGTTGTGCCATCGGATCAAGAGATCTGTACGAATGGCTTGATGATAATCACGGGATCGCGGCATATCCTCTTGAATATGTCAACAGACCAAGCGTGATAGCGCAGCTTGACAATGTTGTATCGATAAACAGTTGTGTGGCGGTTGACCTGTACGGTCAGGTTGCCGCAGAAAGTGCCGGTTCAAGGCAGATCAGCGGAACAGGCGGACAGCTTGATTTCCTTACGGGCGCTTCGGCCTCAAGGGGAGGCAAAGCATTTATATGTATGAGTTCCATATATAAAGGTAAGAGCGGTAATATTCATTCGAATATTCTTCCGCAATTCAACGGCGATATTATCACATCTCCGAGAAGTCAGGTTTATTTCATAGCTACCGAATACGGAGTTGTGAATCTTGAAGGCAAGTCTACCTGGGAGAGAGCGGAGGATCTTATTCATATCGCCCATCCGGATTTCCGTGATGAACTTATTAAAGAAGCCGCGGAACGAAAGATATGGAGAAGATCGAATAAGAGATAAGACCGGCAGAGTACCGGATAGACGGAGCATAAGGCCGGCAGAACACTATGAGATTACAGGATGGAGACAGTTATCGGGAGGTGCTAAGTATGTCATCAGCTAATTCATGTGATACATGTGCATATCTGGTATATGACGATGATATGGAAGAATATGTATGTGATGTAAACATTGATGAGGATGATTACAGTCGTTTGTCGGAGAGATCATTCAAGGCATGTCCTTATTACAGCGAAGGAAATGAATACAAAGTCGTAAGACATCAGATGTAAAAAAATAATGCAAGATAATAACATTTCACACGAATTATTTAAAAAGATCAGCATCTCGGACGCCCTAGTGTTCCTTGGTGAGTAGCGACAAGGAACCGGGGGGTGCTGAACTGCTGATATCAAGTTATACGGAGGTATCGTTATGAAAAAAATATTATGTGGAATGTTATTATTTTTTATTATGTTGGCAGGAGTACCGGGGATCATTAACCACAGTACGGAAACCGCGAAAGCGGCCGAACAGACACAGAGTCTTGCAGAACCTACTGCAATGCCGCCTACACGGGAGCCGATTCCTAATCCGTCACTGTCACAGAGTACGGCTGATATGCCGGAAGTAACTATATCACCTGCGCCGTTTCAGGCGGAGAAACCTGTCCTAAGGAGAAGCGGAGATTACGGATATCATGTTATCAGTGAAGCAGGTAAAGAAGCATCACTCAGAAAAGTATATAACCATGGCGAGAATGTGGTACTTCCTTCAACGATAGACGGTTATAAGATCACTGAGATCGGAATAGGTGAGGAATATCAGTATATTGAGGTTTCTCCGGGCATATATGAAGTGGATTTTGAAAATGTTTCGGTATTTGCCAAAAATGATATGAGTATAAAGTCACTCGTAATCCCTGAAGGAGTACGTCACATCTCAGCGAATGCATTTTACGGTCTTAAGAATCTTGAGAATCTTACTCTTCCCGATTCACTCGGTAATCCGGAGATAAATGTCGGAGCAAAAGGTGTTGAATATAATAATTTCAATTATTGTGATTGCATAAAAGAAGTGAATCTTCCTGAGAATACCTATATGGAGGGCGGGTTTGAAGATTCAGTTATAGATAAACTTATTGTTAACAGTGAATTGTACGGTTATGGTGATGAATGTCCGAGTATGAAGGGTAAGATCAACACGATCATTATCAAACAGGGCAAGCACCATAAAAACAAAAATGATAAAGCCGCAGGCATAGTAGGTTTTGGCGGAGAAGCAAAGAATGTGATCGTGGATAAGAACATTAATAAGATATGGTTTACAGAGGGAACATATGGAAATATACGGCTTAAGAACAGTGCCTGTAAAGTAAATATCGAAGATGGCACCAAAGTCGGTAAGATCACTGCAGATATCAGCAATAAAAAAGTCAAGAAAGTATCCGGTAGATATGAATATTCATGGAAACCTCTTAAGATAATCTGCCGGGTATGGAATCCGGACAGGGTATATGATGAAGAAAATTATTATTATGTTAACATGAAATCAAAGATTAAATATACCGTTTCGGCAAAGAATAAATCCGGAAAATACAAGACAGTTAAAAAATCAAATAAAACAAAGATAAGACTGGCAAAAAAATCATCAATAAAAGTAACGGCGGTTCTGAATGATTTTAAAGTAGATCTTGATGCAGTAAAGATTGAATCGTAAAAAAGGTGATAATGTGGTTATAATATATTCTATTCTTCACATGCTTGTTGACGGAATGTGTGCTCTTGCTATGCTTGGCGGTTTAAGCGGAGATTATGTCCGGAATTATGACGGGAATAACGGTATAGTATCTATATTTCTGGCATATAATTTCTGCGCATTTGTACTGCAGTTCCCGATTGGAATCGTTATAGACGGGCTGATCATTAAGAGGAATAATAATAGGTCATTATCTGCGATGATCCCATTTTTATCAGTTCTAATGGGAATAATACTTACGATAACCGGGGCATTCTTATCCCCTGTTGTTCTTGGTATAGGTAATGCCTTGTTTCATGCAGGCGGCGGAGTGGGAACAATAAAAGAAGATAACAGGCGTCATCATAAAGGTGCAGATCTCGGTATATTTGTAGCTCCCGGAGCACTGGGACTTTTTCTCGGCGGTGTACTCGGAAGAGAATGTAACAGTCATTACACTATAATATGCATCGTGACAGGTGTTATAATGCTCATCCTTGCAGGAATATTGTATGTGATGACCCATGAAGTTACCATTGCCGGGCTTACGCCCGAATCCGCATGGTCATTGGATATATATGATATTATCATGATCACCGGCTGTTTCTTTGTTGTTGTACTTCGTTCATATCTTGGACTTGGAATAACGATGGAGTGGAAAACAACAGTTTACCTGTCTTTAGCAGGGGTACTTGCGGTTGTTGCAGGGAAGATGACAGGCGGAATATTATCGGCAGTGTTCGGAATGAGACCTGTTGTAACGGTGTCCCTGATCGTCTCGACCGCAGGTTTTTTGCTATCATCAAATGCGTTTGTGGGAATTATTGCCCTATTTGCATTCAATATGACTATGCCGGTTACATTATATATTCTCGTGAGGAGGTTTCCGCAGTTATCCGGATTCTTCTTCGGATTATTGACGATGGCGCTTTTTGTGGGATATCTTCCGGTATATTTTGATATGAATATTCCGGTTCCGGATAATGTGACAGGAGCGGTAATAAGCGTCCTTTCAATGATCATACTCCTTATTGTTACCCGGAAAAGGAGAGTGGTTGTATGACATATGATATGGGAATATTATTATGTGCTTTTGTCAGAGCGTTGATTCTTACGATCATCATCGAACTTCCGGTGGCGTTATTATTCGGGGTCAGAAGAAAAAATGAAGTGCTTATCGTTATATGTGTGAACACATTGACAAACCCGATAGCTATGCTATACTACATAATTGTAACATGGTTGTTTGCGGATACATCACGTATAATTCTTGAGATTCCGATAGAGATTACGGTAATAGCTGTAGAAGCTCTTATCTATGGGAGTTATAAAAAAGATAAAGATATATGTTTTGATCATCCGGTGATGCTTGCAATTGTCGCCAATCTGATATCATGGGGAACCGGTGATCTGATAAAGATGCTTTAGCAGACAGAGAATGAACAGGAGGTAAGCGATCATGATAACAATCAATTCGAAATATGAAAAAAAAGATATTAAAAAATACGGAATAAAAGTTGTTACGGTTTTAATGTTGTCGATATTCACTATGGCATTTTTCCCGGTTCAGACAAGAGCCGATGTAATTGATGAGCCTGAAGGATTCTTTGATCAGGAAATCGATGCAATGGATGAATACGTATCGAGACAGGGAAGAGGATTCAGTAATCCCGATGCGGATGAAGAGAATTCAGCAGATAAAAATGTGGCAGAAAATAGTTTTCCAATAATTCCTGTTCTGATCATCGCAGGGGCGGTTTTGATCGTAACAGCCATATCCGTGGGAATATTGATATATATCAGAAAAAAACAGATCAATGAAGATGTTAATATAGATAGTATATAAGAAAAGAGGTAATGAATCATGAAAGTAATATCAACTGAAAAAGCACCTGCAGCGATAGGACCTTACTCACAGGGAATAGTATCCGGCAATCTGTTTTTTGCATCGGGACAGATCCCTATCGATCCGGCAAGCGGTGAGATCGAGGGAACAACTATCGAAGAACAGACAAAGCGTGTCATGATCAATATCGGTGAACTGCTTAAGGCAGCAGGATGCACTTATACCGATGTTGTAAAGACGAGCTGCTTTCTTGCCGATATGAATGATTTCGCAGCATTTAACGGAATATATGCGGAATATTTTACGGGAAAACCGGCAAGAAGCTGTGTTGCTGTTAAGACTCTTCCAAAGAATGTGCTGTGTGAAGTTGAAGTTATAGCAGAGCTTGCTTAGTACGTCGTAAAACCTTAGTACGTCGTAAAACAGGCATCATAGTCATAGACCGGGGATGAAGATGTTTATGGGATGCCTGACAGTTTCGTTTATGGAGGGAATTATAAGATGGAACAGTTATCTATAGAGATGTTTGAAGATGCTGTGAGCAAAGTCGGCGAAGTGATTCTGCCGACTCCGCTTGTCTACAGCGAATTCTTCAGCGAACAGTGCGGTAATAAGATATATCTTAAGCCTGAGAATATGCAGCATACAGGCGCGTATAAGATAAGGGGCGCATATTATAAGATAAGTACTCTTCCTGAAGAAGACAGAAAGAAAGGACTTATAACAGCTTCGGCGGGAAATCATGCGCAGGGCGTTGCCTACGCCGCAAAAAGATTCGGCGCCAAAGCGGTTATTGTTATGCCGACCGCAACGCCGCTTATGAAAGTAAACCGTACCAAGAGTTACGGTGCGGAAGTGGTACTTCATGGTGATGTCTATGACGATGCCTGTGAGGAAGCTTACCGTCTTGCCGAGGAAAACGGATATACATTTATCCATCCTTTTGATGATCCGGTTGTAGCTGCGGGACAGGGTACTATCGCGATGGAGATCATAAAGGAGCTTCCGACAGTTGACTATATTCTTGTACCGATCGGAGGCGGAGGGCTGGCTGCGGGAGTAAGTACTCTTGTCAAGCTTCTTAATCCCAATATAAAAGTGATTGGAGTTGAACCTTCGGGAGCTGCCTGCATGAAGAAATCGATTGAAGCGGGTAAGGTTATAACTCTCGATTCGGCGCAGACCATTGCGGACGGTACTGCGGTTAAGACTCCGGGTAACACTACATTTGAATATGTAAAAAAGAATGTTGATGAGATAATCACAGTTGAAGACGACGAGCTTATTGAATCATATCTTGACATGGTTGAATGTCACAAGATGGTATGCGAGAATTCGGGACTTCTTACAATCGCTGCTTTGCGTCATCTTGATTTTAAAGATAAGAAAGTTGTTTCCATATTAAGCGGCGGCAATATGGATATCATAACCATGTCTTCCATGATACAGCACGGTCTTATCCAGAGAGGAAGAATATTCACCGTATCGGTGCTGCTTCCGGATAAGCCGGGACAGCTTGCGATGGTTTCTGATATTATCGCAAAAGAGCAGGGTAATGTTGTGAAGCTTGAACACAACCAGTTCGTAAGTATTAACCGTAATGCTGCAGTGGAACTTCGTATTACACTGGAATGCTTCGGAATGGATCATCGTGACAGGATAATGACCCGACTTGAAAAAGAAGGATACAGGCCCAAATTAGTAAGGACTAACCTGTGATCCTTATATGATAAAAGCACATTGTTTTGCTACTTTTTGCACTTGACTTACATTTATCAGATGTTATATAGTTATATGTGGTTGTGTAATCCGGCAGGCAAGGGTTATGGCATGCCGGATTATTTGATTGTTTAGAAACAAAAAACAGGAGAGTATCATTATGGGAAATACGAAGATTATGCTTGGCAATGAGGCTATTGCCAGAGGTGCGTATGAAGCCGGTGTAAAAGTATCGGCGGCGTATCCGGGTACACCAAGTACCGAGATCAGTGAGAACATCGTAAAATATGATGAGGTATATGCAGAGTGGTCACCTAACGAGAAGGTAGCGCTTGAAGTTGCGATAGGCGCATCGCTTGCAGGTGTCAGATCAATGGCATCAATGAAGCACGTAGGACTTAACGTTGCATCTGATCCTTTATATACAGTGTCATACATCGGAGTATCGGGAGGACTTGTAGTAGTCGTTGCCGATGATCCGGGACTCTACAGCTCACAGAATGAGCAGGACACAAGAATGATAGCAAGAGCAGCTATGGTACCTGTACTTGAGCCTTCAGACAGTGAAGAGGCAAGAGTGTTCACCAAGCTTGCATTTGATTACAGTGAGAAATATGACACACCGGTTATTGTCAGAACGACAACAAGACTCTCACATTCACAGGGTGTTGTCAATCTTGAAGACAGGGTGTGCCCGATAGATATTCCTTACGAGCGAAATATGCGTAAGAATGTTATGATGCCGGGATGTGCCAAGGCAAGACATCTGTACGTTGAAGAACGTCTTAAGAATATGGCTGAAGATGCCAATACAATGGAAATAAACCGCACTGAGTACAACGATACTTCTATCGGTGTGATCACAAGCGGTATCGAATATCAATATGTAAAGGAAGCGCTTCCGAACGCAAGTGTTCTTAAGCTCGGACTCGTTCATCCGCTTCCGAAGAAACTTATCGAGGAATTCGCTTCAAAGGTTGACAAGCTCTACATAGTTGAGGAACTTGAGCCTGTTATTGAGGAACAGGTTAAGTCATGGGGAATCAAGGCAATAGGAAAAGAGATATTCACGGTTCAGGGTGAGTACAGTTCCAATATGCTTAAGAAAGCAATACTCGGTGTTGACGAGACTTATATGGATCCCGTTGAAGTACCTGCAAGACCGCCGATCCTTTGCCCGGGATGCCCTCACAGAAGCACATATTCTGTTCTTAAAAAGCTTAAGATACATGCAGCCGGTGATATCGGATGCTATACACTCGGAGCTGTTGCGCCTCTTAATGTAGTTGATACGACAGTATGTATGGGGGCGAGTATATCAACGCTCCACGGTATGGAAAAAGCAAAAGGCAGTGAGTACATCAAGGACTGGGTTGCCGTGATCGGAGATTCGACATTCCTTCACACCGGTGTAAACTCACTTATGAATATGGTATATAACAAGAGTAAAGCAACCGTAATGATCCTTGACAATTCAACAACCGGAATGACCGGCCATCAGGATCATGCCGCAACAGGTAAGACACTCAAAGGTGAAGAGACACCTGCGATCAGCATATATAATCTGTGCAAGTCACTTGGGATCGAACATGTATATGAGGTTGATGTGTTTGACGTGGATGAACTTGAGAATGTTGTTAAGCGTGAGACTGCAAGGGATGAATTATCCGTTATCATCGCATTGTCTCCATGTGCGCTTCTCAAGTCTTACGTACCGAAGGGATTATGTCATGCCATCCCTGAGAAGTGTAAGAAATGCGGTCAGTGTCTTGTGCCGGGATGTCCTGCCATCACTAAGAATGAGGACGGAACGATCTCGATTGACGATACATTATGTAACGGATGCGGATTGTGCATGAAGAGATGTAAGTTTGATGCGATAGGTTTCACACCTAATCCGAAGAAATAATATATAAGATTATAAGGAAGGATACAGGGTAACATATATGGAAACGAAAAACATTATGATAGTAGGTGTCGGTGGACAGGGAACGCTGCTCACCAGCAGAATACTCGGCGGAATAACAACCAAGGCCGGATATGATGTGAAGCTGTCCGAGGTTCACGGTATGGCACAGCGCGGAGGAAGCGTTGTAACTTATGTAAGATACGGTGACAAGGTAAATGAGCCCATCGTAGAAGAAGGACAGGCTGATGTACTCATAGCATTTGAGAAGCTTGAGGCAATGAGATATGCTCATTTCCTTAAAAAAGACGGCGTACTTATCGTCAATGACCAGGAGATAGCTCCGATGACGGTTGTTACCGGAAGCGAGACATATCCCGAGAATATAATAGAAGAACTTAAAAAGAATCATAAGGTGATCGATATCGACGCAATGGCAAAAGCAAAAGAGGTTGGTAATACAAGATGCTTTAATGTTATCATTCTCGGCGTTGCCGCAAGAAGCATGGATTTCACAAAGGAACAGTGGCTTGAAGTTATTGCAGAGAAAGTTCCACCAAAAACAATAGAGATTAACCAGAAGGCATTCATTGCCGGATACGAAGGTTAAAGGAAGGGATAGAACAATGCCAATCACAGATATTTTAGAGAAAAATGCCGAATTATACGGTGAGGATGTATGCCTTGTAGAGGTGAATCCGGATATTAAGGAACGCAGAAGAGTGACATGGAGGGATTATGAACTTATTGAGCCCGATCCGGTATGTCACTACAGACGTGAGATAACATGGCATGTATTCAATGAGAAAGCCAACAGAGTTGCCAATCTTCTTTTGAGCAGGGGAATCAAAAAGGAGGATAAGGTTGCTATCCTTCTTATGAACTGCCTTGAATGGTTGCCGATATATTTTGGAATACTTAAGACCGGTGCACTTGCAGTACCGCTCAACTTCAGATATGATGCCGAGGAGATCAAGTACTGTCTGAATCTTGCAGAGGCTGACGTACTCATATTCGGACCGGAGTTCATCGGACGTATCGAGACTATCGCCGATGACATTATCGAGAACAGGTTATTGTTCTATGTCGGAGATAACTGTCCTTCATTTGCAGAAGATTATGAGAGACTTGCTGCCAACTGTTCAAGCGTGGCACCTGATATTAAGCTTACCGATGATGATAATGCTGCTATATATTTCTCATCGGGTACAACGGGATTCCCGAAAGCTATCATACATAAACACAGAAGTTTAAGCCATTCGGCCGTTGTTGAACAAAAGCACCACGGACAGACAAAGGATGATGTATTCCTTTGCATACCGCCGCTATATCATACCGGTGCCAAGATGCACTGGTTCGGAAGTCTTATATCCGGAAGCAAGGCAGTACTTCTTAAAGGGGTTAATCCAAGGACGATCCTCGAAACGGTATCTACGGAAGGATGTACCATCGTATGGCTTCTTGTGCCGTGGGCGCAGGATATTCTCGAAGCGCTCGATCTTGGAGAGATCAAGATATCCGATTACAATCTTGACCAGTGGAGACTCATGCATATAGGTGCGCAGCCCGTACCTCAGAGCCTTATCAAGAGATGGAAGAAATATTTTCCGAACCATGATTATGACACCAATTACGGATTATCGGAGTCTATCGGACCCGGATGTGTACATCTTGGTGTTGAGAACATCCATAAGGTCGGAGCTATCGGTAAGGCCGGTTACGGCTGGGAAGTAAGGATCGTTGATGAGAATGGCGTTGATGTGCCTGACGGAAGCGTAGGCGAACTCATAATAAAAGGTCCCGGCGTTATGACATGTTATTATAATAATCCCGAAGCTACCGCTGAGGTGCTTAAGGATGGCTGGCTGTATTCGGGAGATATGGCACAGAAGGATGAAGACGGATTCATATATCTCGTTGACCGCAAAAAAGATGTTATCATAAGCGGTGGTGAGAATCTGTATCCGGTACAGATAGAAGATTTCATAAGGAAACATCAGCTTGTTAAGGATGTTGCGGTTATCGGACTTCCCGATAAGCGTCTCGGAGAGATCGCTGCAGCAATAATAGAGCTTGTTAAAGGTGCTGAGTGTACAGAGGAAGAAATTAACGAATTCTGCAAAGAACTTCCAAGATACAAGCGCCCACGTAAGATCATATTCGCGGATATCCCGAGAAATCCAACCGGTAAGATCGAGAAGCCGAAGCTTCGTAAGATGTATAACAGTGAAGATCTTATCGACGCACAGAATAAAGGATGATATTGTACCAAGGAGTTTTGATGATATGTTTTTGAAAAAACGTAATAAGATATGTAAGGCAGCAGCTGTTATATGCGGATTGTGCATCGGAACAGCAGTATTGATATCCGGAAGTCATTCGGTTAAGGCTGACGGGGAGAATGCTAATGGAAATGATCCGACAGCCACACCCGAGGCATCGGTTGAACCGTCACCGACTGCGGAGATACCTGTTAATACAGATGCTCCAACTATGGTGCCTTCAGAGGTTCCTTCGACTGCGCCTACTGCTGTAGTATCACCAACCGCTGCACCTTCAGCAAAGCCTACGGCAAAACCTACTGCGAAGCCAACACCGAAACCGACCGAGAATCCGTATAAGAATATCAAGCTTAATCATAAGTCGGTCAAACTCGGATTGGGTGAACTCGTGAAGCTTTCACTTGGTTCAAAAGCCAAAGGAACAAAATGGTCCACAACTAATTCTACAATTGTATCCGTCAACTCTAAAGGATGGCTTCGCGGCCTAAAACCCGGAAAGGCATCGATTAAGGGCGAATACAAGAGCAAGACTTATACGTGTAAAGTTACGGTAAAGGACAAGGGAATCGAATTCCTCAATTATGAGATGAAAAAGAGTGAGGTATTGAGACTTCACCTCGATGATAAAGATAAGGCCAAATGGACTTCGTCAAATACGTCTGTTGCCAAAGTATCGGAAGGCAAGATAACCGCCTTAAAAGAAGGCAGCGTAACGGTTAAAGCCGATACCGGCAAAAAAGTCTACAGCTGTAATATAACTGTCGACAATAAGGAAAAGGGTGTTATATACCTTACATTTGATGACGGCCCTACTTCTTCATCCACACCTAAGATCCTTAGCATACTTAAGAAGAATAATGTTAAGGCGACTTTCTTTACCATAGGTATGGACTCCGTAAAGGAGAAGTATATCAAGCAGGAAGACGAAGAAGGACATACCGTTGCAATACACGGTGCCTCTCATGATTATGATAAGATATATGCATCCGATGCCGCATATATGAAGAATATACGTACACAGCAGAATAACATATACAAGGTTATCGGTAAGAAATCATGGATAACCAGATTCCCTGGCGGAAGTTCCAATCTTGTAAGCCGTCATTACAGCAGGGGAATAATGAGCAGACTTGTCAAGGAAGTTGATAAGGCAGGATTTGCTTATTTTGACTGGAATGTAAGCTCAGGTGATGCAGGCGGAGCATATACGAGTTCCCAGGTATACAACAATGTTATAAGAGGACTAAACAAGAGCCGTGATAATGTGGTTCTGATGCATGATTTTGCCAATAACAACAAGACTATCGGCGCACTTGATTCTATTATAAAATACGGCAAGTCACACGGATATGTGTTCAAACCCATCACTTCCTCTACAAATGAGGTACATCACGGAGTTCAGAACTGATACATATTGCTTGAAATTTTTGGAATAAGTTTGTATAATATGATACAAGGGTAAAAAGGTCATCATGACTCGTGCTTGCAACGAAGCAATTCGTGTATCATATTAAAGCAAAAAGCCTTATAGCGGAAGGGAGTACTGTATGAGAGTTATAGCGGGAAAAGTAAGGAGAATGACTCTTGTTGCTCCCGAAGGAAAAGATGTCAGACCCACAACCGACAGGATCAAGGAGACATTGTTCAACATACTTCAGAATGACATTCCCGGCTGTTCATTTCTTGATCTGTTCAGCGGAAGCGGGGCTATCGGAATTGAAGCGATAAGCAGGGGCGCGGAGTATGTTGTTCTTGTTGATAACAGTAAGGAAGCGTTAAGATGTATTGAGTATAATCTTGAGCATACGAGGCTTTCGGAAGAGGCGGAAGTACTTCCGATGGACGTAACACAGGCTGTAAGGAATCTTGACAGAAGAAGCAAAGTTTTCGACATTGTATTCATGGATCCTCCTTATGAAAAAGGTCTGGAGTTACCGGCACTGAAGGCCTTATCGGAGTCGGGCATAATTACTGAAGATACAATGGTAATCGTAGAGACTTCACTGAAGACTGATACGGATAGTTATGAAGGATACGGTTTTCAGTTAATGAGAGTTAAGAGATATAAAACTAATCAGCATGTGTTCCTTCAGAAGATAAGCTGAGAAGTATGGTAATACAATAATTAGGAAGGTGGATAATGTAATGAGTACGAGCAAGATAGAGAAGTTGATAGAAGATATATTTGATTTTGTCGAGAATAGTAAATCATCATTTGCTAACCCGAATAAGGTAACTATTCACCGTGACGTATTGTATGATATGCTTGACGAACTCAGGATGACGACTCCTGAGGAGATCAAGAAATGCCAGAAGGTCATCAACAACCGTAATGCTATTATGGATGATGCCAGAAAAAAGGCTGCCGGCGTTATTGAAGAGGCGCATAAAAAGGCTGCTGTAATTGTAGATGACAGTGAGATGGTACATCAGGCCAACGCCAAGGCCAGAGAGATCGTTGATGATGCGAATGCCGAAGCAAGGAGAATTATTGATGAAGCTAACACTGCGGCTGAGCAGATAAGGATCAGTGCGATCACTTATACGAATGATCTGCTTACCAATGCAGAAGGAATACTTCAGAATGCGTATAAGAATACAAAAGCAAGATATGATCTTGTATTTGAAGCACTTAAAGAAGATCTTGATGTTATCGCCGATAATAAGAAAGAGCTTGAGAGAGATCTCCCCAAGAATGTTGTGAACACAGCTCAGGCAGCTTCCAAGGAAGAGAAAGCCGCAGCTGAAGGTGATATGGATACGGAGATAGATAACATACTTTCCTCCGGAGATATCAAAAACGAGTGATCAAACAACAGTAACCGGAGTGTTGAACTGTTACGAATAATTAATCACAGGATCACGATACCATGTGTATATTCATTGTGAACCACCGTTGTAGAATCAGTATTTTTACCGATGAAGCGCATGTGATTATAAAGCTCAGAAGAAGTTATATCTTCATTTAACATATCTTTTCCGAAAGGATCAAGAACAATGTTTTTTGCGGGCTGTGTAATAACAGGAACGGTAGCGTTATTGTTGATCAACTTCATGATATCTGAGGACTCTTTTTTGAAACCGAGGATTCTGATATATGGAATGGGATATTTCTGCCCGGACAGACTTTGTAAAGAGGTTTGATCCGAGGCAGTTTTTTTAATTCCGAGCAGGCAGTGAAGAATTGCCCGGGCAATCCTTGTATAAGTATAATTTCGTGTCTTTATGAGCTTTATAAATGAATCAAGTCCGTCAAACCTGGACAGATTACTACGTATTCTGTCAGCTATCTCACGTGACATATCTGCATAATCTTCAAGATGATCTGCATTTTTAAGAAGAGAATAATATATGATCCTGCTGTAATCCTCGGGATCTGTAACATTATTAAGCAATTCCGAAGTATATGAGGGGACATATGGAGATATATTGGTTAAAGTATTGTCGGTAAGTGTATTGTATGAACCTTTTTCTTTTCTTTCGTGTGCAAGAATAATATTACGGATAGCTTCGGCTGACATAAGCGACGTGTCTGAGGAGTATTCTGACGGGATATTACCGCCGTGATCCTTCTGCGGGGTGTCAGCAAAGTTGTCGGGATCAATGCCTCTTTGACAGTTAATATATACGGAATCATCAGCATGATAACCATGATCGCTGCGCTTTACAGTATATGGTGTAATACCTGTATTCATGCATGCCTTCAGATATTCCAGTCCCAGAATATTGTTGGGATCGAATGAAAAACCTGGTTCTTTTCCCATGTATTCAGTCAGAGCGTGTTCTCTTGCAAGAGGAAAAGGTTCACCGTTTTTCAGATATGAGCCAAGCATATCCCGGTAAGAAGCCGGTTCGTCGGCAAGAATTGCCGCAATCTCAAGCATGGAATCGAGATCACCGTGTTCGGTTCCAAAGCATATGTTGTCACATATTCCCGTATGTTCAAGGATATTAACGGCTGCACATGCAAATCCTTCCGCGCTTGCAGTAGCGTATCTTACAGGAAGCTCGATCACAACATCTAAACCTCCCAGTAATGCCATGCGTGTCCTTGAATATTTGCCTACGATGGCCGGAGTTCCGCGTTGAGTGAAGTCCCCGCTCATAACACCGATCATATAGTCAGACTTGCACAAACGTTTTGTCTCATTAATGTGATAGAGGTGACCGTTATGGAAAGGATTGTATTCGCATATTATTCCCGTTGCTTTCATAGTGTACCTGCTTTCGTTACGTTTATTACTTCATTATATCGACAAGTTTTCCTGTGGTCAATTCTGTCTTGACAACAATAATCCGGAATGATATTATAGAAAAGCATGATAAACGGCGGTTCATCATGCTCATATTGTGCAGGAATGGCGGAATTGGTAGACGCGCAGGCTTCAGGTGCCTGTGGTGGCAACATCGTGTGGGTTCAAGTCCCATTTCCTGCAGGAGTAACTTATAAGACCCGTATGAGGAAGAGACATACGGGTCTTTTTTCCAATTTCATATACGTATATTACATGACAAGCCATGTGCTTCATATATCAGAATACGGCATTTCGGCCGGTATCATATATTCAGCTTATTCTTAAAGAAATGAAGTGCTGTAAGGTAGAATGCCACGCTTGTTACGACACTGTAAGCTATCATAATAAAGCAGAATATCATGAATGCACCCGATGCATTAACTCCGGTTAAGCTGAACACATCGAAAACCTGCAGCAGTGCCATTACTACGGAAGATACGATCTGGAGACTCATATATATGGCAATGTATGCTATGATGGTTCCGAGTATAGGATGACCGTTTAATCTGTGACCGATCGCAAAGCTTGCGCCGAACATTGTAATATTCGATATGATGCCTAATATGAATGTTACGCCGAGAAGTATAAGATGTAAGGTGCTGAATCCTTCTACCTTGAAGGCATCATAAAAATTCTGTAATTCCTTAAGGAAATCCTGAGTGTTCCATTCAAATAAAATCTTTGTGAATACAAGAAGCGAGATGATAAGCAGTAGTATACTCACTAATGTCCACGCAAGAGCAACCAGTCCTTTTGATATAAGAAGCGAAGAAGTATTGACCGGAAGAGTGTGTGTCAGGTAACTTTCCGTTGATACCATGCTTTTGTAGAACCTGAAAAGCAGGACCACGAAAGTGACCATGCATACAGCGAATAATACAAGACCGTATATCGATCCGAAGAAGAAGGTCAATATTCCGTTAAATACCTGAAGACCGCTGTTGCCTTCGGCAAGTTCAATAAAATATTTGTCACTGAACTTAAGGTACAGTGCGCTGATCGGAGTGATAATAGCAAGAATCGCGAATACCATGACAATATAGCGTCCGGTTGTTTTGAATTCGTGTTTAATAAGCTTTCCTAACATCTGAACACCTCCCTGAATAAACTGTCAACGGACATTCCGTTATTTTCACGTATATTGTCAACGGAATTGTACATGAACAGAGTTCCCTGTTTGATAATAACAACCTCATCAAGTACCTTTTCTATATCTGATATAAGATGTGTTGATATGAGGATAGTTCCTTCCGGATTATAATTATTGATGATAGTATCAAGAATATAATCTCTTGATGCAGGATCGACTCCGCCGATAGGTTCGTCAAGGCAGTAGAGATCGGCATTCCTGCTCATGGTAAGGATAAGCTGTACCTTTTCTTTGGTTCCTTTGGACATGGCTTTAAGCTTCATGGATTTGTTGATGTTCAGTCTTGAAAGCATGTCATAGGCCTTGTCAATATTGAAGTTTGAATAAAAATCCCTGTAATAATTGAACGTCTGCTCAACAGTCATCCATTCGCTGAGGAAGGATACGTCGGGAAGATAAGCTACTTTAAGCTTTGATTCCGGGCCGGGATGAAAACCGTTGATAAGGATCTCTCCCGACGACGGTGTGAGTAACCCGCATATAAGTTTTATCAATGTTGTCTTACCGCTTGCATTAGGTCCGAGAAGACCTATGATCCGGCCTCTGTTTAATGTAAGCGATACGTTATCAAGTGCTGTAATGCTTCCGTATTTTTTTGTTAACTGTCTGCATTCCAGTAATGGTATCATAACATAACCTCCTTACGATAATTAGTTTATTTATTGATCATATAATGTCACTGATCAGTTCTTTGATCTCATTGTCTGTCATTCCGAGAGAATGCAGCTTTTCAAAAAATTCGCTGCAGTATTCCGTGGCAAGCTCCTTCTTGACGGATGATATCAATCCGGTGTCGTCCGTTACGAATCTGCCTGTTGTTCTGTTGGATTGAATAAGACCTGTCAACTCAAGTTCCGATAATGCTTTCTGCATGGTGTTGGGATTGACAGCTGCTTCGTGGGCGAGATCCCTGACCGATGGGAGTTTGTCGCCGCAAGGATATTTGCCGGATATTATACTGAACTTAATATTGTCCATTATCTGCATATATATAGGTCTGTCTGAATTAAGTTCCCATGCCATATTATTCCTCCTTTCGATATTGTAATACTTAAATAAATTGCTAAATGAAAATCTTATGATATCAAGGGGCGGACAAGACGGGTGAACGTCTTGGAACGTCGAGTTCACTTGTTTAAACCTGACAATGAAGCAGTGAGCATATTTGAACTCTGTATCACTGTACTAGACAACTAGTACACTAATACAATAATACAGCTTAAAGGATTTGTCAACAGTTTTTTTTTAAAAACTTTTCTTATCTTTACTTATTTACAAACAATCTTAAAGATGTTAGTATTGTAATGTTGAGACAAATTGTAGTTTTATGCAATTTATAATCATTATTTAAATAGGGAGGTATTATAGTAATGGCAAGAAAGAGACAATCAATGGATGGTAATCAGGCTGCCGCTCATGTAGCTTATGCCTATACCGAAGTTGCCGGTATTTATCCGATCACACCTTCAAGCCCGATGGCTGACTTTGTAGATCAGTGGTCAGCAACAGGACTTAAGAACATATTCGGCAATACCGTCAAAGTAGTAGAGATGCAGTCAGAGGCAGGTGCTTCGGGAACAGTTCACGGTTCACTCGCAGCAGGTGCACTTACAACAACATTTACAGCATCACAGGGTCTTCTTCTTATGATACCTAATATGTATAAGATTGCTGCAGAGCAGCTTCCTTGCGTATTTGATGTATCAGCTCGTACAGTAGCTACACAGGCTCTTAACATTTTTGGCGATCACAGTGACGTATATGCATGTCGTCAGACAGGTTTCGCAATGATGTGCGAGACCAATCCTCAGGAGGTTATGGATCTCAGTCCTGTAGCACATCTTGCTGCTATAGATGGAAAGGTTCCTGTTCTTAACTTCTTCGACGGATTCAGAACATCTCATGAGATTCAGAAGATCGAGACATGGGATTATGAAGATCTTAAGGAAATGTGCAACATGGATGCAGTCAAGGCATTCCGTGAGCATGCTCTTAATCCTGAGACACCTTCAATGCGTGGTTCACACGAGAACGGTGACGTATTCTTCCAGCATCGTGAGGCTTGTAACTCAGTATACGATGCATTCCCGGAAGTTGTTTCCAAGTATATGAAGAAAGTAAATGAAAAGCTTGGTACAGATTATGATCTGTTCAATTACTATGGTGCACCGGATGCTGACAGAGTCATCATCGCTATGGGTTCGATCTGCGATGTGGCTGAGGAAGTTATCGATTACCTTACAAAAGCAGGAGAGAAGGTAGGACTTGTTAAGGTTCGCCTCTATCGTCCATGGGTATCGGATGCGCTTGTTAAGGCTATTCCTGCTACAGCTAAGAAGATCGCTGTACTTGACAGAACAAAGGAGCCGGGATCACTTGGTGAGCCTCTGTTCCTCGATGTTGCAACAACTCTTCGTGAAGCAGGCATGAATGATATCATTCTTACAGGCGGACGTTACGGACTCGGTTCCAAGGATACACCGCCGTCATCAGTATTTGCAGTATATACAGAGCTCAAGAAGGACGCTCCGAAGGCTCGTTTCACCATCGGTATCGAAGATGATGTTACCAACTTAAGTCTTCCGGAAGTTAAGCCGGCACCTATCACTTCAGCAGAAGGAACTGTTGAGTGTAAGTTCTGGGGTCTTGGCGGAGACGGTACTGTAGGTGCTAACAAGAATTCAACCAAGATCATTGGTGACCACACAGACAAATATATTCAGGCATACTTCCAGTATGACTCAAAGAAGACAGGCGGTATCACAATATCCCATCTTCGTTTCGGTGACAAGCCGATCAAGAGTCCTTACTACATCAACCAGGCTGACTTCGTTGCATGCCACAATCCTTCATATGTAATCAAGGGATATAAGATGGTTCAGGACGTTAAGCCGGGCGGAACATTCCTTATCAACTGCCAGTGGTCAGATGAGGAACTTGATGAGCATATGCCTGCAGCATCAAAGAAATATATCGCAGACAACAATATTCAGTTATATACTATCAATGCTATTGATAAGGCTATCGAGATCGGAATGGGCAAGAGAACCAACACGATCCTTCAGTCAGCATTCTTCAAGCTTGCTAACGTAATGCCTATCGATGATGCTATCGAATTCATGAAAGCAGCAGCTAAGAAGTCATACGGCAAGAAGGGTGACGATGTGGTTCAGATGAACTGGAAAGCTATCGATGCCGGCGTTGATGCAATTCATAAGGTAGACGTTCCTGATTCATGGAAGAATCCGGCACCTGATAAGGCTGCTAAGAAGCTTACAGGCCGTCCTGAGACAGTTAAGATGGTTGAAGAGCTCATGAATCCTATCGGACTTATGGATGGTGACAACCTTCCTGTATCCAAGTTCGTTGATATCGCAGACGGACAGTATCAGCTTGGTGCTTCAGCTTACGAAAAGCGTGGAACAGCCGTTATGGTTCCTGAGTGGAATCCGGATGCTTGTGTTCAGTGTAACAACTGTGCATTCGTATGTTCACATGCTACGATCCGTCCATATCTGCTTACAGATGAAGAAGTTAGCAAGGCTCCGGATAATATTCAGGCAGTAGAAGCTAAGAATCCTAAGGTTAAGGCTGAAGGACTTAAGTTCACAATGGCTGTATCACCGCTTGACTGTATGGGATGCGGCGAGTGCGTAACTGTATGTCCGAAGGCTAACGAAGCACTTAAGATGGTTCCGCAGGAGAGCCAGAGCGACAAGCAGGTTGTATTCGATTATGCTGTTGCAAGCGTAAGCAAGAAGCCTATCGCTGATGAGCTTCCTGATGTTATCGGTTCACAGTTCAATCAGGCACTTCTCGAGTTCTCGGGAAGCTGTGCAGGATGTGCTGAGACTTCATACGCAAGACTTATTACACAGCTGTTCGGTGAGCATATGTACATCTCCAATGCTACAGGATGTTCATCAATCTGGGGTGGCCCGGCAGCTACAAGCCCATATACTGTTAATAAAGATTCAGGCAAAGGACCTGCATGGTCTAACTCACTGTTCGAAGATAATGCAGAGCACGGCTTCGGTATGTATCTCGGACAGAAGACAATTCGTGATCAGCAGATCGCTATCTTAGAAGAACTTGCTGCTTCCGAAAAGGCTTCAGCAGAGCTTAAGAGCGCAATTGCTGCATTCATGGATACTAAGGATTCAACTAACGGTAATGTTCAGCCTACAGAAGAGCTTATTGCAGAACTTGAAAAATCAGCTAAGGCAGGTTGTGACAAGTCAGCAGCTGTTCTTGATAAAAAGAATTATCTCTCCAAGAAGTCTGTATGGGTATTCGGTGGAGACGGATGGGCATACGACATCGGATTCGGCGGACTCGATCATGTACTTGCTTCAGGCGAGAATGTTAACGTAATGGTATTCGATACAGAGATGTATTCCAATACAGGTGGACAGGCTTCCAAGGCTTCCAATATCGGTGAGGTTTGCCAGTTCGCAGCTTCAGGTAAGGAAGTTGGCAAGAAGTCACTTGCTGAGATAGCTATGAGTTATGGATATGTATATGTTGCTCAGATCGCACTTGGTGCTAATCCTGCACAGACTGTTAAGGTTCTTAAGGAAGCTGAGGCATATAACGGACCTTCACTTATTATCGGTTATGCACCTTGCGAACTCCACGGAGTTAAGGGTGGTATGAACCATTGTCAGGATGAGATGAAGAAGGCAGTTGCTGCAGGTTATTGGAATCTCTTCTCATTCAATCCGGCACTTAAGGCAGAAGGCAAGAATCCGTTCACTCTTACTTCTAAGGAAGGCGATTACAGCACATATCAGGATTTCCTTAACAATGAGACACGTTACTCAAGACTTAAGAGAGCATTCCCGGAGCGTGCTGATGAGCTCTTCAAGAGAAATGAGGATGCAGCTAAGGCTCGTTATGAGCACCTCAAGAAGCTGGTTGAGTTATACAGCTAATTGAATCATATAATACGTATGTAGAATAATAATTTTCTGTGTTCGGAACTCTATCTTCACATGTATTTTGTGAAGATAGAGTTTTGATACATTAATCGTAACGATTGATTGGAATTGCGGAGGAAAATATATGTCAGATACAGATAACAACAACCCAAACAATTACGACAATACGGAATATACCGGAGGAACATCAAACTACGGAACGCCGGATAATACCTACGGTACGCCAACCGGTAATTACGGAACACCGGACAATACATATGGTACACCGAACAGTAATTACGGAACGCCGGACAACACCTATGGAACGCCGAACAGTAATTACGGAACACCGGATAATACTTATGACACGCCGAACAGTAATTACGGAACACCGGACAATACATATGGTACGCCGAACAGTAATTACGGAACACCGGATAATACTTATGACACGCCGAACAGTAATTACGGAACACCGGATAATACCTATGGTACGCCGAACAGTAACTACGGAACGCCGGATAATACCTACGGTACGCCAACCGGTAATTACGGAACGCCGGATAATACCTATGGCACGCCAAACAGTAATTACGGAACGCCGGATAATACTTATGGCACACCGAACAGTAACTACGGAACACCGAATTATGAAACTCCGAACTACGGTACTCCCGACAGTAACTACGGAACACCAAACTATGGAACGCCGGATAATAATTACGGAACTCCTGATTACGGTACACCGGACAGTAGTTACGGTAGTACGGATTATAATGGAGCTGCCACACAGCCAGGTTATAATAACAATACGTATGCCGGCGGAAATAACGGTAATAATGGTTTCACAGGGAATACGTTCAATAACAATTCATATAATAATGATTATGGTATGTCTTTCCAGGATGCATATGTCAGCAACGGACAGACTACGCCTGTTAAACCGAAGAAAAAAGGAAAAGGAAAGATATTCCTTATTATCATTCCGATAGTGCTTATTATTGCTGCTCTTGCGGTATTTGCCGTATCCCGGGCATCAGCCATTAAGAACTTCTTCTACAAGACGGTTCTCTCTTCGACAGATTATTACAAAATGGTTGAAAAAGACAGTATTGATAAATCAGCTGTTGCATTCGGAAATCAGTATGATGATATGCTGTATAAGATCGGAGGCCTGAATAATAAAGGCTGTGAAGCTGACATAAGCATTGAAGTGGATGAATCGGGAAAACCGTATATTAATATGCTTGGTTCATTTTTGAATGTAAAGCTTGACTGGCTTGATCAGGTTGGATTTACAACAAAGCTGTCATCAAAGGACGGCGAATACAGCTTAAGCGGAACGACCAGACTTAACAATAACGATATAATGACTTATTACGCATCATATTTTTCGGACAATAAGACATTATATGCCGGAATACCGGAGCTCAGTGACAAATATGTATCGGTACATGACAACAGCGGAGTTGATTACAGGGAGATCATAATGACTGTAGATTCTCTTGTTGCAGCTATGCCTGACAAGTCGGTAATGGAAGATCTGGTAAGACGGTACAGCAATGTCATTGTTGATAATATTGATGATGTTCAGACAAAAGATGCCAATATCTCGGCAGGAGGTGTGTCACAGTCCTGTACGGAGTATGTGGTAACACTTGATTCTGCAAAGCTTAAGCTTATAATTGATAAATTACTTGAAGAGGTTAAAAATGATGAGAATATCAAGGATATTCTCACAAAAAATTATGACGGCATTGTATCTGTATTAAAGAGTGCCAATGTCGGTGCGCTCAATGATCTTTCGAATAAGATACCGGATATGTCGGGAGAGACTTTATATAATTATCTGATGGTTGCAATAGATGATGTAAGAGCGAAAATAAGCTCGGCATCTGATGACGGTAGTGTAATCCTGGTATTCTCAACCTATATCGACGGCTCAGGAAACATCGTCGGAAGAAAATTCGTGCTTGGAAATAATGAGATAAGTATCCTGATGCCTGTCAGCGGAAGTGACTTCGGATTCGAGTTTGCATGCCACGGCGATAATCTCGGTACGGCTGCAAGTGAAGTGGCTTGTACCGGTAATGGAACTATATCCGGCGGAAAGCTTTCAGGTGACTTTACGATGACATTACCGAATAAAGGGTCATTGATGAGCGGTGATAACACACCTAATACAATGGCTTTTACAATAACAGACCTTGATCTTGATGCCATTGAGAACGGATATGTTAATGGAAAGATCAAATACAATATCGGTTCACTTCTTGGAAGAATGGGCAACTCAATGCTTGATGGAATGTCAGTGGAATACGGAATGACAAGTGAGAGAGACGGTGGAACTGCTGAGATCGTTCTGTACATGATGGACAGCAGGATGATGTCACTCAAGTGTTCGGCAAAACTTACCGGACCTGACAGTGCCAACGCACCAAATGAAAGTGATGTTATCAATGTTGATGATATGAAAGTCGACAAATGGGCTTCTACCGTTAATCCGGAGAAGGTGATCGGTTCACTTCAGTCAGCAGGAATGGATGAGAGCGTATTACAGCATTTTCGCAAATTCTTTGATGGATTTTCACAGAAAAATCTGATCGACATTTTAGACTAAAAACACTATACAACAGGTGTGTAAGCTATGAGCGAGTATATCAATATCAGCGGAATTAAGAAGAGATATAAGAAAAAAGAGGTTCTTAAGGGAATAGATCTTAAGGCCGGTAAAGGTGAGATTATCGGAATCATTGGAAACAATGGTTCCGGTAAATCTACTTTATTGTCAATCCTTGCGGGAGCTCTTGCTGCGGATTCGGGAGTATTCGAATGTGGCGGAAGTAATCTCTTAACCGATCCTAAGACAAGAAGAAAGACTGTAGGTTATGTGCCGCAGGGCAATGCCCTTATGGAAGAATTATCTGCAATGGATAATCTGCTGCTATGGGCTGAGAAAAAAGATATCGAGAGAGAACTTGAAAATGGTGTTCTTGCCATGCTCGGTATCGATTCATTTATTAAAACGACTGTGAGCAAAATGTCCGGAGGAATGAAAAAAAGACTGTCTATCGGTTGCACGGTGGTAGGTCACCCGGATGTATTGCTTCTTGATGAACCCTGTGCTGCCCTTGACATTGTATGTAAGGACAGCATATATGATTATTTCAGGCAATACGTGGGTGACGGAGGAACAATACTGATGGCAACCCATGAGTTATATGAGATAGGACTGTGTAACAGATGTGTGCTCTTAAAAGACGGAGTATTCACCGATTATGTGTACGACGGAGATGCGCACAGGCTTGCAGCTCTTATGTAAATATCCGGAGGAGATATGAAAGCACTGTCAAGATACATTCAGGTTAACTTCAAACGGATGCTTAAACTGCTTCCGGTCATTATATCCGGCACTGTCATATTATGTGGCAGTGTTCTTGTTGTTGCCGGATTATTTATCGGTAACAGTCTTGATAATAATACCAAAAAAGTAAAGATCGGTGTGGTCGGTGATTTTAACAATTATTTTTTCAGTTCGGGAGTGGAAGCGCTGCAGTCTCTTGATGCGACAAGGTTCATTATGGAACTTGAACAGGTAACACTTGAAGAGGCAAAGAAGCGGTATGAGAGCGGAGAATATATATCATATCTTATAATAAATGACGGATTCATGGATGCAGTCCGTAATGGTAAAAATGACAAAAAGATCGACTATGTATTCGGTGAAGATGTGAAAGATATTGCCGGAATGGCATTGGAGGAGATCATTGAATCGTTTTCGGATTATATTACAGGTTCGCAGTCTTCTATATATGCCGCAGAGCGCGCAAATGAGGAAGCCGGCAACGGAAACATGTCTGATCTTCAGATCATAGATATTAATACAAGGTATATCGGTACTGTACTTAACCGTGAAAAAATGGGTGAAGTAACACGTATCGGAACCGGAAATGAACTGTCGACTGCTTCCTATTATCTGTGCGGGATAACAGTTGTATTTTTGTTTCTTGCAGGGATTGGAAGCTTAATATACTTTACGGGAAGGAACCGTTCATTTCAAAAACTGTGTTTATCAAAAGGATATAATATATGGACACAGTTAACAGGTGAATATATACCTTTTCTTACTGTAATGATAGTAACGGCACTTATAGTATGGGGCTTTATGTCAATTGTCATATCGGGAGGGTTCATAACTTTCGAGGAATGGCAGGATGCTCAGATCGCCGGACTTTGGGGAATATTTCTTAAGATAATCCCCGTGATGGTTATGATAACGATAATACAGTATTTTGTATATGAGATAATGGAAGGGATCGCAGGAAGTGTACTGGTATTGTTCCTGTTGAGTATAGGAATGGGATATGTATCCGGCTGTTTTTATCCGGAACAGTTCTTCCCCGACTGGGTGCAGATAATTGGTAATATACTTCCTACGGGAGTTGCGGCAGATTACATGGCTTCATGTGTTAAAGGTGAACTTTCCCCGGTCTGTATCGCGGGAATGACGGGATATACGGCTGTCGGCATCGTCGGCTCTTATCTGGCAAGGAGAAGAGTAATATGTTAAAAAAGATCATTACATGGTATGTTATGCTCAATAAGAGACTGATAAAGAGATGGAGCTTTGTACTGATAATACTTATTGCTCCCTTACTTGCCGTGTCCGTTAATATCATGACGGGCTCCGATAAAGGAATTATCACTATATTGCTGTATAACGAAGATGAAACCTGTGAAGTATCTTCGGATATCATAGATAAAATAATGAATTCGGATTCAATAATCAATTACGAAAAGACTGATTCGGCAGATGAAGGTTATAACTGTGTAAAAAGCGGGGGTGCTGATGCACTCTGGATATTCGGTAAAGATATAGAGGACTCCATAGCACAGGCTGCAAGAGAAAATGAAGTGATACCTCAGGTAAAGATCGTTGAGAGAGAAAATACACTCGCGTTACTTGTTGCAAGAGAGAGGCTTTACAGTTCACTGTATCCGTATTACAATAAAGAGATATATCATTATTATGTAAAGAACCTGATCGAATCAGGTGATAAACTGACGGATGAAGAGCTTCAGAGAATATATGATGATGAAGAGATAGAAGGCAATATATTCGAAAGAATGTATTCCGAAGGCGGTAAGATCGAAGAAGACACGGATTATCTGCTTGTTCCTATCAGAGGAATGTTTGCGGTGTGGCTTGTGCTGTGCGGGCTGATAAGCTGCATGTATTATATAAATGACAGGAAAAACGGGATATTTGACAGGACCGGTACCCGTCACGTTCTGTTCATGGAATCAGGGTATCATCTTGTTATGATAATTATTGCGACAATAATAATGTCGGCGGGAATCGCTCTCGCCGGGATCGGAACGTCATGGACAAATGAACTGCTTTGTATGGCAGTCTTTGTGTTCACTGTGACTGGGTATTGCTGTTTGGTAAGGAGACTGTTCGGGAATATGAAGATCCTTGGAATGGTCATACCTATTATTGTAATACTCATGTTCGGACTCAGTCCGATATTTATCGGTTACAGGGAATATATGTATTTCAGGTTCCTTCAGCCGGTGTATCTGTATATCACGTCCGTTCATTCGGTATCTGCACTGATAGAGATGACCGTATACGGAGTCGTATTGTATGCATTGAGTTTTGTGCTTGATAAAACACATTTGTTCACAAAGTTTTGACATTCATGTTTTATAGTAGTGAAATTGAACAATGATATATACAAGGAGGAATTACCATTGATTGAAGTAAGAAACCTCGTAAAGGACTATTACGGCCATGTGGCTGTCAACGATCTGTCTTTTACTGTAGATGATGGTGAGGTCGTAGGTTTCCTTGGACCCAACGGTGCAGGAAAATCCACAACCATGAATATTATAACAGGATATATATCTGCTACATCGGGACAGGCCATCGTAAACGGATTCGATGTCTTTGAAGAGCCCGAGAAGGCAAAGAAGAGTATAGGTTATCTTCCGGAGCAGCCACCTCTGTATCCGGACATGAAAGTTAAGGAATACCTTAATTTCGTTGCGGAATTAAAGAAAGTAAAGAAGTCCGAGAAGGCAAAGATGATAAAAGATATCATGCAGCTTACGAAGATCGAGGACGTATCGGGAAGACTTATAAAATATCTGTCAAAAGGTTACAAGCAGAGAGTAGGTCTTGCGGGTGCCATAATAGGTTATCCCGAGGTGCTTATCCTTGATGAGCCGACAGTGGGACTTGATCCCAATCAGATAATCGAGATCCGTGAGCTTATCAAGAGTCTCAGCACCAAGCATACGATCTTACTCAGTTCACATATCATGCAGGAAGTAAGCGCTGTGTGCGACAAGATTATTATTATAAATAACGGAGAGCTTGTGGCATATGATACGCCTGCAAGGATCGCCAAGGTTATGGAGGAATCAAGGGAACTTATCGTAACCGTTAAGGCCGGTGAAGCAAGTGTTAAGCGTATCATAGCAACACTGGATGGAATCAGGGAGATCGAGTATTCTGCCGGTGACAATGAAGATGAAACAAGGATCAATATCAAAACAGAAGATAATTGTGATATACGTGAAGCATTGTTCTTTGCCATGGCAAATGAGGGCTTGCCTATCATAGAGATGAAGCAGCATGAAGTAACACTCGAAGAGATCTTCCTTGCACTTACAAAAGGTGGAAGCGACCAGAATGTAAGACGTAAGACGATTGATAAGCTGAACCGTGGGGAGGTGGATGAATAATGACTGCGATATATAAGAAAGAATTAAAAGCATATTTTACCTCCATGATCGGATGTGTATTTCTTGCTATAATGCTCATCATCATCGGAATATATTTCTTTGTGGTTAATCTGCTCAGCATGGTATCGGATTTTTCGGTAACGTTAAATGCTATAACATTTCTTATAATACTTATTATCCCGATCATAACGATGAGGATACTTGCGGAAGAAAACAGGCAGAAGACTGACCAGCTGCTTCTTACGTCGCCGGTATCGATCGGTAAGATCGTTATGGGAAAATATCTTGCGCTGATAACATTATTCGGAATCGGAATGGTGATCATATGTGCATATCCGGCAATAATGAAGATGTACGGAGAGGCGGATCTTGGCGAGGCGTACAGTTCGATACTCGGATTCTTCCTGATGGGCGCTTCGTATATTGCAATCGGAATGTTCATATCATCTCTGACCGAGAGCCAGGTAATAGCGGCCGTAATATCATTTATCGTTATGATATTCACATATATTATGACCAATCTGACCAATCTGCTTCCCACGGACAATGTATCCGTCTGGGTTATTATGGGCGTTATCGTAGCTGTGATATCGGCGATAGCGCATCTTATGATGCATAAGGTTGCCGTTACTGCAGGAATATTCGTTGCGGGAGAAGCGGCATGTGCGGTTGTATATTTTGTGGAACCCTCTCTGTATGACGGTCTCATCAATAACATAGCCGGATGGTTTTCGGTTGTGGATCGTTATAGAGATTTTTCACTGGGAATAATGAATGTTACATCTCTTGTATATTATCTTAGTGTTATATTCGTGTTCCTGTTTCTTACGGTAATGAGAATCAAGAAGAAGAGATGGAGCTGATCAAGGAAGGAGAGAGGGAACATGAACGATAATAAGAAAGCCCTGTCAGGCAGGAATTTTAAGCAGGGCATGTATAATTCCATAGTCATTGTGGCGGTTATTGCCATTGTAATAATATTGAATCTTTTTGTGGGAAGACTTGGTATCAAAGTCGATCTGACGAAGGAGAATGTATATACGCTGACGGATGAGACAAAGAAATGCGCTGAAGAGTTAAATGACGATATAACAATCTATTATCTTGCAAAAGAGAATGAAGAATATGAGGTACTTCAGAATGTGATTGACCAGTATGATAAGCTGCCTCATATATCGGTGAAGTGGAAGGATCCTGAATTATATCCGCAATTTGCTTCACAGTATACCGACAGCGAACTTAAAGGAAATGATGTAATAGTTGTAAATGAATCAAATGATGCAAGCAGATTCATACCTTTTGATGATATGTATCTTGAAGATTATTCAATGAATTATTCGTCGTACAGCTATGAATATCATTATAATCTTGATGCGGAGGGACAGATAACTTCAGCTATCAAATTCGTGACGCTTGATGATGCGTCAAGAACCAAAATGTATGAAGTAAAATCACATGGTGAGACCGAACTGGAGCATGACACTCTTCAGCTGATCAATAAAGCCAATGTGACTGTTGAGGATTTCGATGCGCGTACATCGGAGTCTATACCGGAAGACTGCGATATATTATTCATAAACGGACCGACGACCGATATATCCGATCAGGAACTTAAGATGTATAAGGAATATCTTGATAACGGAGGAAGAGCGGTATTATCTCTTGCATATTCCAATGAAGATATGCCTAATTACGATAATCTTATAGAGTATTACGGAGTAAAGGCGCAAAAACCGGTGGTATTTGAAGGAAAAGGATACTACACAGAAGGTGGACCTGCTTATGCGGTTGCTGAATTCTCATCGATCGAAGATGACATATCAAAAGATTTTGCCGGAAAAGATATCGTCATAGCGCCGATATCAAGAGCTCTTACGCTTGAAGACGCTTCAAACTTAAGAAGTACACTTACCGTAAAATCCATCGTAAAATCAAGTGATGACGCGTATGGTAAAGTTAATCCCCAGGAAGTGCTCGAAAAGGAAGAAGGGGATATAGACGGACCGTTCGACTTTGTAATACAGGCTTCGGATACTTATAAGGATAAGACATCGAAGGTGGTAATATTTGCCAGCCCGTATATGTTCAAAGCCGATCTGCTCAATCTGTATAACAATTCCAACGTGGATCTTCTCATCAAGTCTCTTGACTGGATGGGTGAAAAAGAGTCGATCACCATTCCTCAGAGAAGTCTTGATTCTGTATATCTTGAGGTAGACCAGAAGGAAGCTACTGTATGGGCAGTAATAGTTATAATAATTCTTCCGCTTGGAATACTTGCAGCCGGATTTGCGGTATGGTTCTTTAGGAGGAAACGTTAATGAAAAAGAAGCAGCTTGTAACATTGATCCTGTTACTTGTGATTGTAGCGGGTCTTGGAGTCGGTTACGTCATATTTCAGAATTATGATGATGAGAAAAAAAGAGAAGAAGAGGAAAAAGAAACCGAAGAAAAAGAAGCTATTCAGCTGTTCGGAGTTAATTCGGATGACATAGAATCTATTCTCTATACGCATGAGGGTCAGTCCGTAACTATCATTAATGAAGAAGGAAGTTTTAAACAGAAAGATACGGAAGTGCCGATGAGCGAAGACAGGATGGACGAGATGTTCGAGGCGTTGTCTTCGGTAACGGCTGTTAAAGTAATCACGGAGAGTGCGGATGATCTTAAGGAATTCGGTCTTGATTCACCCGCTGTATCGTATACGGTCAATATGAAAGACGGTTCATCACACAGCGTAAAGCTTGGTATTCAGGTTCCCACAAAGGAAGAGAATTATTATGCTATGGTGGATGATGATAAGAAGATATATTCCATGACGTCGGATTATTACAGGCCGTTTACAAGAACACTTATTGAAATGACTGACATAATCGATGCACCGGATATACAGAGTGATTATATAACCGAAGTTGCCGTTAAGACTAAGGAAGGCATGGATTTTGCAGCTGCCTATCTGGGTGAAGAAAACAGTAAAGGTTATTATTCATGGGAGATAACTAAACCGTATAAGGATGTGCTTGCCGATACCGACAGATGGAAAGAAAAGTTAAGCCTGTATTCATCTATTGAATTCGAGAACTGCGTAGCATTTAACACGGAAGAATATGAAAAATACGGACTTGACGATCCGGTCGCAACAGTTAAGATCAGATATTATTCCGTGGGTTCAGATGATACAGACGGAACCGGAGATACCGGAACGGATGCCGTTGATTCGGGAACGGGGACAACCGATGGAGAAAATGCGGTGACGACTCCTGTGCCGGAAAGTGAAAGAGAATATCATGATTACGTCCTTGATATAAGTGCTCCTGTTACAATCAATGATGATGATACAACAAAAGAGATATGTTATGTCAGACCGGACGGTACAGCCAATATATATTCAATGGCTGCAGAAGATGCCGAAAAACTCTATGGTTATACGCCGTATGATGTTGCCGACGGATGTGTATATGCAAAGCTGATCGAAGATATCAAAAGCTTCGATGTACAATTCGGCGATACTGATCTTACGATCGAGCGAAAGGATGAAAAACCCGAGAATACTCCGGAACCGGGAGCTATCAAGAAGAAAAAAGACACTATCAATGTCTATTATGTGAACGGTAAAAAAGTCGACGAACAGAAGGCTCTTGACCTGTATGCATTTGCATATCTGCTTGAATTCTCAGGAGAAGCCGATCAGGATAAAGTCTCAAACAGTGATAAACCAGTGCTTACGATAACTTATCATCTTAACGACGGCGGAGAGACTGTTGTGAAGTTCCTTCCGTATGATGGTGATAATTTCTACCATGTCGACAGGAATGGAATGAGATATTTCCTCACGGATAAGAGGGGAATTGATACACTGATCACAAAGTATGAGGAGTTCCTTAAGGAGCTGTAGAAAGGAAAGAAGTGAATGCTGACATATTTGCACGTAAAGAATCTTGCCGTTGTAGAGGATATTGAAGTCGAATTCGATGACAATCTCAATATTCTTACAGGCGAGACCGGCGTTGGAAAATCTGTAATAATGGGCTCGATAAATATAGCGCTTGGCGGTAAGATGTCGCCTGATATGGTAAGGAACGGCGAAACATTTGCTCTTGTGGAGATGATATTCGAACCTTCCGGAGAAGAATGGGAATTGCTGAAGGAATACGAAGTGTTCCCTGAAGAAGACCGACTTGTCATATCAAGGAAATATGCCGGAGGAAGAAGTACCTGCAGGGTGAACGGTGAGACGGTAACGCTTGCCATGCTTAAGAATATCTCGGCAATACTTATCGATATTCACGGACAACATGAACATCAGTCACTTCTTTATCCCGAAAAACATCTTGCCATAATCGACAGATATGCGGCTGATGAGGTAACACCCGTTAAAGAAAAAGTGAGTTCACTGTACAGTGAGTACAAAAGGCTATCAAAAGAACTTTCTTCAATGAAACTATCTGATGATGAGAGACAGAGAGAACTTGATTTTCTTGAATATGAGATAAATGAGATTGAAAACATGAACCTTAATCCCGGAGAGGAAGAATCGCTTGAAGAGGAATACAGGAGATTATCCAATTCGGAAAAGATCATTGAGATAATGGGAAATGTATATGAACTTGTCGGTAATAATGACAGAGGAGCATCCGCAGTAGTAAGTGAAGCGCTTATGAATATAAATGAGGCAGCAGAGCTTGATCACGATATAGATAATTACAGGATGACGCTGGTGGATGTAGACAGCATACTGTCGGATCTTTCAAGAGAATTGTCCTCATATGTCAATGATTATACATTTGACAGAGAAAAGTTCAATGAGATCGACATGAGACTTGATTCTCTGAGACGGTTGTATTCCAAGTACGGCGGAACTTATGAGCTTACGATGGAGCATTATGACGAGATATGTAAAAAGAGAGATACGTATCGTGATTATGAGGAAACGCTAAGAACATTAAAAGCATCTTATGATAAAAATGAACAGGAATTACTTAAGGAAAGCAATAAGTTAACGGATATCAGAAAAAAAGCTGCCGAATCACTTAAGGTGCTTATAGGAAATGCACTGTGTGATCTTAATTTTCCGGCGAACTGCTTTGATATAGAATTCAAAGCCGCCGATTCTTATGGCGCGAACGGTATGGATGATATCGGTTTTCTTATAGCAGCAAATCCCGGCGAACCGTTCAGACCGCTTGCAAAAGTTGCATCGGGCGGAGAATTGTCAAGAATAATGCTTGCGATCAAGTCGGTACTTGCTGACAGTGATGAGATACATACGCTTATATTCGATGAGATAGATACGGGTATAAGCGGCAGAACGGCGCAGATGGTATCTGAGAAGCTTGCAGTCATTTCCGCTTCACATCAGGTCATATGTATTACACACCTGCCACAGATCGCAGCTATGGCTGACAATCATTTTGTGATAGAAAAAATAATTGATTCGGGACGCACAAGAACTCAGATAAGGTTGCTTGATGACAGTGAGATCGTGGAGGAGCTTGCGAGAATTACCGGAGGCACCCGGATAACAGAGTCGGTGCTCGGTAATGCGAAAGAGATGAAGCTGCTTGCAAACGAGTGGAAGGAAAGCCTGTAAACCCACCCCACAGCCCGACCTTTACATCATTGAATATAGTCATTGTAAATATTTTGTTTGGAAAGGACTTACTATGGATTATGAAAAGCTTATAGATATTCTTGAGAGAGAGCATGATCTTAGCGAGGAGCAGTGGAGGGCTGTTATCGGTGCGCAGAAGTTTACAGGATCGGTATCAGGCAGTCAGGTGAGCACTTTAAGAGATTGGGCGGAAGTTGATACGGAAACAGACTCGGAAACGGACATAGTCGACAATACTTACAGTGTGGTAAAATATGCAAATGATAAAGCACGCAATATTGCACGCAAAGTCTTTGGAAACAGGATATATATTCGCGGTCTTATTGAAATATCGAATTATTGCAGGAATAATTGTTATTATTGCGGGATCAGAAGAGATAATAAAGCACTGGTGCGTTACAGGCTTACTAAAGAAGATATTATGGAATGTGCCAAGCAGGGTTACGGACTCGGTTACAGGACTTTTGTATTACAGGGCGGAGAAGACGGTTATTATTCCGATGAAGTGATGTGTGATATTATCAGTTCTATCAAGAAGGCATACCCTGATTGTGCTGTTACGCTTTCTCTCGGTGAGAGAAGCAGAGAAAGTTATAAGAGAATGTATGAAGCCGGCGCAGACAGATATCTTCTGAGGCATGAGACCGGAGATAAGGATCATTATCAGACTCTTCATCCCGACGAGATGTCTTATGATAACAGAATTGAATGTCTGTGGACGCTCAAAGAGATCGGATATCAGGTGGGATGCGGTTTTATGGTTGGTTCTCCCGGGCAGTCGGTGGATCATCTTGTAAAAGACATGAAGTTTATAAAAAAGCTTGAACCGCAGATGGTTGGAATAGGACCGTTTGTGCCACACCATGAGACTCCTTTTGCGAATGAAACACAAGGTACATATGAGCAGACATTATATATGATGTCATTAATCAGGATCATGCTGCCGGAAGTGCTTCTCCCCGCAACGACAGCTCTTGGAACGATTAATCCCCGTGGACGCGAGATGGGAATTCTTGCCGGTGGAAATGTTCTTATGCCGAACCTGTCACCTGTATCGGTAAGAAAATTATATGAGTTGTATGATAATAAAATATGCACCGGAGACGAATCCGCAGAGTGCCGTAATTGTCTTAATAGCAGGGTGCAGAGAATAGGATATGAGATCGTGACAGACAGAGGAGACGCACCCTCTTTTGTGCGTTGATAGATTCATCCCTATTTTGATAAGCAAATTTAATATTCAAAAAATCAGGCACTCCCTTCGGTGAGATTTGTATTGCAACAAATTTTATGCCAAAGGGTAGTGCCATTTTTGTAGCATCAAACCGGCAAGCAACTGCCACGCTTGCATGAGCAGGCATTTGCCGGGGAAGGGAACATGTACAATTACGAATCCTTAGCTACTTACTTAAAAGTATATCTCATGAACGTATATAATGCCATATCCCAACAATAATCATCATGTCCGACACCGGGTACTTCATAGAATACGTGATTGAGTTTGTTCTCGCGGCATACTTCCAGGAATTTACGAAGGCTGTTGTCATGCAGGTGGTCATTTTCACCTGTGATGAAGAACCACAGTTTTATCTTCTCATTTATCTTCTCAGAATCTTCTTCGCTGTTGATGAATTCCTGATCCATATCTTCGAACGGTCCTGCCGAGAAGCTTCCGATATAATCGAATAAGTCAGGATTGTTGAAGCCTATCTCCATTGACTGGGCACAACCCATTGACAGACCGCATACTGCCATATGTTCGGGAGTTCCGTAGATCGGGAGATTCTCCTTAGCGTATGGAAGAAGGTTGTTGATAAGTTCGAATTCGAACAGATAATGATTTACCCAGAAATCATTATCCGAGTGGAGATACTTGTTAGGTCTTACATTCGGATAATCTCTGTTCTCATCATACTGGATCACTCCGTGAGGGAATATTACGATCGTATCTTCCATCTGTCCGGTAGCATAGAGGCTGTCAAGAACATAATCGCCTCTGCAACCGCCGTTTGATGAACTGCTGTGCCCTGTCCAGTAGTATTCGTTATCGCTTCCGCCGTGCAGACAGAAGAGAACGTTGTATTTTTTATTCTCATCGTAATTCGGTGGATACCATACTCTGGCATGTGCTGTAGGCTGTGGTCTGTAATCGGAGGGATAATTCAGGTCACCCATTGTTCCGTGTGCAATGTTCTCATTATATTCATTGAATCCTTTGGGTTGTGAAAAGTCATCCGTAACATTTACCTGCAGTGTTGCGCTTACCGAAGGATCACTCTTGGATCTTAAGGTGATATACGTTGTTCCGATATATTTTGCGGTAACAGTTCCGTCAGAAGCCACGGAAGCAATGTAATCCTTTGAGTTAACAACGTCACAGTCATTTAATGTGGCATCTGTAGGACTAATGGCTGGTTTTAGTTTAAATGATGCGTTCATGTCAAGATCCACGCTGTCGGTGTTGAATGAGATTGACGTTAGTTTCTTTGAATCAGGCGCTTTTGTTGCCGCAGATTTTGTGGGAGCAGGGGTATTCACGCTAACCGGAGCCTGCGTTACGGTAGCAGCCTGTGTTGCTTCTGCCGAAGGAGTCTGTTTGACCTTCTTATCATTAACGGTTATTGTACATTTTACAGCCTTTTTTACACCCTTGTATTTTATGGTGGCGCTTATTACCGCAGTACCTTTTTGCTTGGCTGTTACCTTGCCTTTTGAATTGACGGTTGCGATTTTTTTCTTTGAAGATTTCCATGTGACTTTCGCCTTTGACGGCAGATTTTTCAGCTTGATCTTATAGGTATCTCCAACATTGATCGTCACCTTTTTTGATTTGACCGATACTTTGAGTTTAGTCTTAGCCATAGCCGGATCACCGGCTGTATAATGTGACACGATCGATAACGCAAGGGCTGAGGTAAGAGTAAGTGCAATGCCCTTTTTCAGATTACTTCTTGTCATTTTATGATCCCCCTTAATATAGTTTTAAGCTTTAACCCGCTGGATGTTCACAGGTTTATATAAAGTATTATGATTGTGATTCTTTGTTTTGTCAAATTGTTGATGTGTATTACATCCGAAATGTACGTTTTTCTTGACATAAGAGCTTGATTCGCGATATATTGTATTTCAGTTACATTATAAAAAAGGAAAAATATACAGACATGAAGAATTTAAAAGGAAGTATCCTGCTGTTAATAGCAGCATTCATATGGGGAACGGCTTTTGTGGCGCAGACCAGTGGATCGAAGTTTGTGCCGGCATTCACCTTCAACGCGGTAAGATCTTTTGTCGGAGCGATATTTTTGTGGCTGGTTCATTATCTGTCGGATACGCAGAGAAAAAGAAGAATACCGGAATATGTTCCCGGTAAATGGCCCGTAAAAGGCGGAATAATATGCGGGCTGGTCATATCATTTGCAATGGGATCACAGCAGCTTGGTATAGGAATGTATCCTGACGGGGTTGCGGCTTCGGGAAGAGCCGGATTCCTTACGGCTACTTATGTTGTTATGGTTGCGGTATATTCACAGATATATGGCAGAAAGATCCATCCTCTTATCGTTACATCCGTGGTCGGTGTAATATGCGGAATGTATATGCTCTGTATGTCCGGGGGATTCGGGGCAGTATATATCGGAGACGTGTTCCTTATCATATGCGCGATATGTTACACGGCTCATATACTTGTTATTGACAGATTCTCATCGTGTGACAGCATAAAATTATCCTGCATCCAGTTCGTCACATGCGGTATCGTATCGTCGGTTGCTGCGCTCATTTCCGATGAGATTATTATTGATAATATAATTAATGCTGCCGGTTCAATATTATTCACGGGAATAATGTCAAGCGGCGTTGCATTCACATTGCAGATGGTCGGACAGAAATACGCTGAGCCGGCAGTTGCTTCGATCGTAATGAGTCTTGAATCGGTATTCTCTGTCATTGCCGGCTGGCTTGTACTCGGAGAGATGCTGACTCATAAAGAAATGCTGGGATGCGTTCTTGTATTCGTATCGGTAATTCTTGCCCAGGTACCGCAATTCAGAAAAAAAGCGGCAGTTTCATAAAATTATTGTGACAACGGACTGTAGCCAACCGGATGATCAGCTGTATATTGTCATACTTTTCTGTCTAAAATGTCCTGAAGAGTGATACTTGACAGATATTCCTTGATAACATCATTTAACTTAGTGTATAGTGGTAAAGTAAGGCATTCGGCTGCATGAGGACATAAGCTTGCCGGATTCTCTATGCAACTTACAGGGGTAATGCTGCCTTCGGCACTCAAGATTATCTCGTAAGCGGATATCTCGGACGGATCTTTCGCGAGCTGGGAACCACCCATATGTCCGCGGTTTGTGATTATAAGGTTGTTCCTGGTGAGGAACGGAATTATCTGCTCAAGGTACTTTTTTGATATATCCTGTCTGGCGGATATATCCTTGAGGGCAATATATCCTTCGTTATAATGCTGCGCAAGATCGATCATAAGTCGAAGGGAATAACGTCCGCGTGTAGATATTTTCATGTTAAATCACTCCTGACATTTTTAATATGGAAATCATTATACTACTAAAATGGTAGGATTTCAACTATAAAAAATATACCGACAATAAACTGTGGTTTAGATCATATAAAAATATAAAGAATACTTATACGTTATGCTGGGGGGAGACACGGATATGATATATACAAAATTAACGATAAAAGCCATAAACATCGCATATGAAGCGCATCAGGGTCAGAAGGATATAAGCGGGGTTCCGTACATTTTTCACCCGTTTCATGTGGCTGAACAGATGACTGATGAGATAACCGTATGCGTCGCCCTGCTTCATGATGTTGTTGAAGATACGGATGTCACGATTGAAGATCTTGCGGAAGAATTCCCGACAGAGATAGTAGAAGCGGTAAGACTCCTTACCCATAGAGACGGGGATGATTACCGTGAATATATTAAGAATATATGCGCCAATCCTGTTGCCTTGACTGTGAAGCTTGGTGATATTGAGCATAATATGGATGAATCAAGGTTATGTGACAAGACTCCGGAGATTGAGAAGAAGCTTGCGCATTGGAGGCGGAAATATTCTGAAGCAAAGAAGATCATTGAAGAGGAAATTAACTCTTGACAAATATAAGCGAACAGTGTATGCTTACAAATGTGATGGCGTACAGTGTTCGCTTATGTTTTTTGTAGCACTAACCCGTAGCACGAAGTGCAAAAGACTATCATAGTCTACGGCAAATGCACATAGTACGTGCGTGTTGCAAGTGACATGTTATGTATCCATACAAGATTCACAAGAGAGTCTTCGTGTCTTGGGAAGAAGAGGTGGATCATGCCTAGAGATAAGACAGAAAATCATGAAAAGATTGTAGCTGCAGCCTTAAAGGAATTTTTGGACTACGGATATCAGGATGCGTCCATGAGAAGGATCGCATCTGCCTGCGGTATGAGTGCATCGGGTCTGTACAAGCATTTTCCCGCCAAGGAGGATATGTTTGCGGCGCTGGTGGATCCTGCGATCGACGGATTTATGAGCCTTTATCATGAGATTGAAGGTGATTACGGAGATGACCTTAAGACAAAGGATAAGGACAGTCTGTGGGTGGATCAGAGTGAGATAATAAGGGCGATGGAATATATATACGGGCATTTTGATGAATTCAAGCTGATCATCTGTAAGTCAAGAGGAACAAGATATGAAACGTTCACTCATGACATAGCCGAACTTGAAGAGGAAGTCACATTTCGTTATATGAAAGAACTTCAAAAAAAGGGAACGAAGATCAATAAGGTCAGCAAAAGAGAGTTTCATCTGCTCGTAACTGCTTATATAGAAGCGTTGTTTCAGGCTGTTGTGCATGATTTTACTAAGAAAGAAGCAATGCATTATGCCGAAACACTTGAGAAGTTCTACCTGCCGGCATGGAAGGCATTGTTCGGGTTGTAGAATAGCAGAACAAATACATATTACATAAATAATAAACTATATTAAAAAATTACCCCGTTTTTTTGCGGGGTAAAAAAAGCAAAGAGGGTTAGTCGTGACTAACAATAACAGGTGTTGCCTACATGGTAATTAGTACCAAATACCAGTAGTCCGGCAGATCATTTACATATATAAAGCTACCCACCGGCGCGATAACGAAAAAGATAATGAATCGTGGCGTCGGAGAGCTTCAAATAATATATCAAGAGACACCACAGAAAGGAAGGATAAGAATTGAATGACAAGATTAATGTTGATGTAATGAAGATCATTAACGGATACGCGGGGGGACATAAGTATCTGATACTGATCGGGCGAATACTTGCAGCCGTGAGCGCAGCGGTGGCGCTGGTTCCGTATTATGACATATGGAAGATACTTAAGATTGCCGCATACGGGGAAGATCCCACACAGATAACCTCCATCGCATGGCAGGCGGTAATACTTACGATAGCATCGCTACTTATATATATTGCCGCATTATTCTGCACACATATCGCAGCTTTCAGGATACAGGCCAATATGAGACATGAACTTATGAGCAGGATAATCAAGCTTCCTCTCGGTGTATTCGATGAAGACGGAACAGGCAAGATAAGAAGGACGGTAAATGATTCCACTGCCGCGACCGAGACTTATATAGCTCATAATCTGCCTGATAAGGCTGTGGCTTGGGTTACGCCTGTGGGTCTTATCGTATTGCTCGGTGTGTTTGACTGGAAGCTTGGTCTTGTATGTCTGATACCTGCGGTCATAGGATTCGCATTTATTATGTCAATGATGGGCAAGACCATGAAAGAGAACATGGTAAAATATCAGAATTCACTTGACATAATGAGCAGTGAGGCTACCGAATATGTAAGGGGAATTCCGGTTGTTAAGATATTCGGACAGTCGGTATATTCGTTCAAGCGGTTCAAAGAAGCGATTGATGATTTCGGTAAATGGTCCACGGGATATACGATCATGGTCAGACCGAAGATGGCGGCGTTCATGACGTGTATTAATTCGATCTTCGCATTTATTGTCGGTGCCGCATTCTGTATTACCCGGGGAGGTGTTACTCCGGAGATCATACTCAACGTAATGTACTACATAATCGTAACACCGCTGCTTACCGTAACACTAACCAAGATCGCGTATTCCGGTGAGCAGGAGATGGTGCTTGCAGATGCACTGTCGCGTATAGATTCGGTTCTTGAGATCGAACCGCTTGATAATAAGAATAATTCTTCCGCAAGACCAAAGGATCATTCGATAGTACTTGATAATGTCAGTTTCCATTATAAGGATTCAAAGACAGATGCGGTACATAATATGTCATTTACGATAAATGAAGGAGAACACGTTGCGCTTGTGGGACCGAGCGGAGGCGGTAAATCGACGACTGCAGCTCTTATTGCAAGGTTCTTCGATGTGACAGGCGGAGCTATACGGATCGGAGGAGTTGACATAAAAGATATTCCGCAGGATGAGCTTATGGAATATGTGTCGTTTGTGTTCCAGGACAGCAGGCTTATCAAGACTTCGATATTGGAAAATGTCAGAATGGCGAAGCCTGAAGCTTCCGAGGCGGAGGTTATGGAGGCGTTATATAATGCGCAGTGTATGGACATAATCGAGAAGCTTCCCAAAGGGATCCATACTGTTATCGGAGAGAAAGGAACTTATCTGTCCGGAGGAGAGATGCAGAGAATATCAATTGCAAGAGCCATGCTTAAGAATGCACCGATACTTATACTTGATGAAGCCACGGCATTTGCCGACCCGGACAATGAAGCAAGAGTACAGGCTGCGTTCGAGAGGCTGTCAGAGGATAAGACACTGATCATGATAGCTCACAGACTGAGTACGGTTATAGATGCCGACAGAATATACGTTATAAATGACGGCAGTGTTGTGGAAAGCGGGACACACGATGAACTGATGCGTAGCGCGACGGACAATGACACGAAGGCCGGCTCCGACGAAACGGGAGGAGAAGGAACAGATACAGGAAGAACTCATGGATTATATCGTGAGATGTTCGAAGAATATACACGTTCAATAAGCTGGAAGGTAGGTGCGTAAAGATGGTGGAGAGATTACAACATAAATATGCGCTTTCACGCGACGGCGCGGTAGATATGATCAAGGCATGCATAAGCGTAACGATAACGAATATCGTGCTTATGATGCCGGCGGGAATATTGTATATGCTTATCGGAGATCTTCTTGAAGACAGACTTACAAATGACCGGATAGGGATATATGTTTTGTCGGGTGCTGTTGTCATAATCCTTATGTTAGTCACGAATCTGATACAGTATAATGCAACATTCCTGTCTACATACAGAGAGAGCGGAGTAAGAAGGAAAACACTGGCAGAGAGATTAAGAAAGATTCCACTGTCGTTCTTTGGTAAGAAGAATATCGCAGATCTTACTACTACAATAATGTCAGACTGTGCCCAGATCGAGACGGCTTCAAGCCACTGGATCCCTGAGCTTATCGGTGCGGTTATCTCGACAATGCTTGTCGGCATAAGTTTATTTATATTCTTTGACTGGAGAATGGTGCTTGCATGCTTTTGGGTGATACCGGTTGCATTTATAATAATAATCACATCCTCCGGGGCCCAGAAGGCGGCCGTTAAGAAGAATAACCGTATTAAGATGGACCTTGCCGACGGGATACAGGAATGCCTTGAATCGGTGAGAGATCTTCGCACCAATAATGCTGCAGACCGTTACATGGAGGGGCTTGATGTTAAGATCAAAAAAGTTGAGAAACAGGCTTTATTCACAGAACTTAATCTAGCAATATATGTAAATCTTGCTGCAATATTACTCAAGTTCGGAATAGGAACTACGGCGCTTGCGGGAGGAATTCTCTATGCTGACGGTGAGATAACGCTTCTTACATTCGTCATGTTCCTCATGATCGTATCAAGGCTGTATGATCCGATGCAGATAACGCTGCAGAACTTTGCGGCCATAATTGCAACCGATGTACAGTGCGAGAGGCTTGATGAAGTGCTTTCGTATGAATTGCAGACCGGTTCCGACAAGATGACCAACAAGGGATATGATATACAATTCGATCATGTAAGCTTCTCATACAACGATGATACGGAAGTGCTTAAGGATGTGTCATTTACTGCTAAACAGGGCAAGGTAACGGCCCTTATCGGACCGAGCGGAGGAGGCAAGACCACGGTATCAAGATTGGCGGCAAGATTCTGGGACGTTACCGGCGGAACGATAAGACTTGGAGGAATGGATATATCGGGAATTGATCCGGAGACTTTGTTCTCGGCTTACTCCATAGTATTCCAGGATGTTACGCTGTTCAATAATTCTATTATGGAGAATATCAGGATCGGTAAAAAAGGCGCTACCGATGAGGAAGTAATAAGAGCATCCAAACTTGCGAATTGTGACGAGTTCGTAAGTAAACTCCCCGATGGATACGATACAGTGATAGGAGAGAACGGAAGCGAATTATCCGGAGGAGAGAGGCAGCGTATATCGATCGCAAGAGCATTTTTAAAAGATGCGCCCGTTATACTTCTTGATGAAGCGACCGCATCTCTTGATGTTGAAAATGAGACGACGATCCAGCAGGCCTTGTCAAAGCTCATAAAGGATAAGACTGTTCTTATTATCGCCCACAGGATGAGGACCATAGCAGGAGCAGACAATATAGTTGTGTTAAAAGACGGTGTGGTTGCTGAGCAGGGAGCGCCTGCAGATCTTAAGAAGGCAGACGGTATATATGCGAATATGGTAAGGCAGCAGATGGTTACACAGGAGTGGAAGATGTGAGAAGGGAGATGTTACATATGAAATGGCATAAGTTTTTTGCATGGGCGGCTGTATGGTGTTTCTTTATGGCAATGGTGACAGGATATAAGAAGAGATAGGAAGAGGGTGACATAGTTGAAAAAAGAAAAAAAACAAAGATCCACGATCTCATGGGTTATGGAATTCGCAGGTATGAATAAGGGCGCGTATATTGTAAGCGTTATAATGGCTACGATAAGCGTGACCGCAGGATTCGTTCCCTATCTGTTCGTTGCGAATATTGTAAGCTCTCTTATAGAGGGAAAGCAGGATATGCAATATTATCTTGTTCAATGCGGATATATAGCAATATGCTGGGTCATCAACAAGGTATTTCATACAATATCAACAACAATGTCTCACAAAGCAACATTCGGGGTTCTTGCAGAGATAAGGAGAAGACTTACAAAGAAGCTCAGTCGCATGCCGTTGGGCGATGTGTTGGATGCTTCTTCCGGATCGTATAAGAATATAATCATAGAACGTGTAGATTCCATAGAAACAACTCTGGCTCATATCATTCCGGAAGTAATATCCAACTGTATAGTGCCTGTCGGAATATTCATAATGATGCTTAGGATAAACTGGCAGCTTACGCTTATTTCATTTATAAGTGTTCCGATAGGACTGGTGTTCTTCGGTCTGATGATGGCAGGTTCAGGGGATAGTTTTAACAATACCATAGTAAAGACGAAAGCATTAAATGATACCGCAGTTGAATATATTAACGGAATTGAAGTTATCAAAGCTTTCGGCAAGACAAGATCGTCATATGAAAAATTCGAAGTGGCGGCAAAAGAAGGCGCTGACTGTTTTATTGAATGGATGAGGCGTTGTAATCTGTGGCAGAATCTTGCACTGGCACTCATGCCGGCGCAGCTTCTCACACTGCTTCCATTTACGGGATGGTATTACATAAACGGCAATGTGACCGGTTCTGATGCGCTGATGCTTATAATCCTTACAATGGGTCTTGTGTCACCATTCATGGTAGTGTCGGGGCATATGGATAATATGTCAAAAGCCGGTTCGATAATCGGAGAGGTAGCGGCTATTCTTGAGAAGAGGGAACTTAAGCGTCCTTCTTCAATGACAAAAAAACCGGAAGGAAACACGATAGAATTGAAGAATGTACATTTTGGTTATAAAGAACAGGAAGTGCTTCACGGAATAGATCTTACGATAAGAGAGGGAACGGTCAATGCATTTGTAGGGCCTTCGGGTTCCGGTAAATCAACAATTGCCAAACTTATAGCATCGTTCTGGGATGTAGATGAAGGTTCGATTACTTACGGTGGTGTTGATATAAGGGATATACCGCTTGATGATTATAACAGCAATATTGCATATGTGTCACAGGATAATTATCTGTTCGATGAATCGGTCATGGAGAATATCAGAATGGGAAGACCGGATGCGACCGATGAGGAAGTGATCAGCGCTGCAAAGGCTTGCGGATGTCATGATTTTATATTGAAGCTTGAGAATGGTTATAACACTGTTGCCGGAGGTGCCGGAGGACATCTCTCAGGCGGTGAGAGACAGAGGATAAGTATTGCAAGAGCCATGCTTAAAGATGCTCCCGTGGTGATTCTTGATGAAGCAACAGCATATACCGATCCCGAGAATGAGGCGCTTGTACAGCGTTCTGTTGCAAAGCTTGTGTCCGGAAGAACCCTTATCGTTATTGCTCACAGGCTGTCTACGATCGTGTCTGCAGACCAGATAGTAGTTATAAATGACGGAAGGGTTGAGATTACGGGTACCCAGGAAGAATTACTCGGTAAGTCGGCTCTGTACAGAGAGATGTGGAATGCACATATTTCTTCAAAAGATTCGGAGGTGGCATAATGTTTGCAACATTAAAATTATATTTTGGTTTCAGTAACGAGATAAACAGAAAAAAACTCATAAAGGCAATGCTTCTCGGAGTGCTGAAGGCTATATTCGCGACCTTAAAAATACCGGCTATAGCAGTAATATTACAGGGAATTCTTGAAAACAACATGAGCATGAATAATGTGTGGTTGTCGTTTGGGATCATGTGTTTTTCGATAGCGGGACAGGTATGTGTTGGCCTTAAAACGACTATGCTTCAGACAGAGGCGGGATATAATACATGTTCGGGAAAGAGGATCGAGATAGCGGAGCATCTGAGATACCTTCCTATGGGATTCTTCAATGCGAACAGTCTGGGAAGAATAACCAATATTACAACCAATACTATGGAGCAGCTTGCAGATGTTGCAACTCTTGTGGTCATGATAACAACACAGGGAATTATTACGACAGGTGTCATATTTTTATTCCTCCTTGCATTCGATATAAGAATTGCATTGATCCTGCTTCTTGGAGTAGGCATATTCTCATTTTTCAATACGATGATGCAGAAAGCGACAATTCCCGCGGCACCGAGGAAAGCAAGAGCCGATGAGAGTCTTGTAAGTGCGGTCATTGAATATGTTCAGGGAATCGCAGAAGTTAAGAACTTCAATCTTACCGATAAGACTGCAAAGAAGCTTGAGAATGCGATCGATGAAAAGCAGGCAGCAGACACAAAACTGGAATATACGGTCATTCCGTGGATGTGTCTTCAGGGTATCGCAACGAAACTTACGGGAGTGGTAATGGGCATTGCTTCGGTATATTTTTACATGAACGGAAGCATGCCGCTTCTGTATGCCGTTCTCATGATAATCTCATCATTTATGATATATGAAAGCCTTGATATGATGGGTGGTTTCTCGGCGTTAATGAGGAATGTCAATATAGTTGTAAGTCAGGCCAATGAAGTGCTCTCATTGCCACCTATGGATATAGACGGAGAAGATGTAACCCCTGCCGGTATGGATATAGAGCTTAAGAATGTATCGTTTGCATATGAAGAGAGGAAGATAATTGACCACGTATCGGTAAAGATCCCGGCCAATACAACAACGGCTATTGTAGGACCTTCGGGTGGAGGTAAGACGACGCTTACTTATCTCATGTCACGATTCTGGGATGTTGGAGAAGGAGAAGTGCTGTTAGGCGGAAAGAATGTTAAGGAATACAGTTTTGACAGTCTGATGAAAAACTTCAGCTTTGTGTTCCAAAATGTATATCTGTTCGAGGATACTATCGCGAACAATATACGTTTCGGAGATCCGGATGCACCGATGGAGAAGGTTATGGATGCTGCTAAGAAAGCAAGGTGTCATGACTTTATCATAAGTCTTCCCGATGGCTATGATACCGTTATCGGAGAGGGAGGAGCATCTCTGTCCGGAGGAGAGAAGCAGAGAATATCCATAGCACGCGCGATAATGAAGGACAGTCCCGTTATAATACTTGATGAAGCTACTGCCAATGTGGATCCGGAAAATGAAGCTGAGCTCGTAAAAGCAGTGGAAGAGCTTACTAAAAATAAGACGATAATAATGATAGCTCACAGGCTTAAGACAGTAAGACATGCAGACAGGATACTTGTCATTGCCGACGGTAAGATAACCGAGCAGGGAACTCACGATGAGCTTATGGCAAAGGATGGCATATATAAGAGATTTATAAAGGACAGGAAGGAAGCAATATCCTGGAAGATCGCGTAGGCGTTTTCATAATAGTTCTTGACAAAATTCAAATGTATGATAATATAGTTAGTGGCAACTAACTATATGCATTAACGAATAATAAACAGCTAATTATTCAGCATTGGTCAAATTAGTTGTTTATTATTTAAAACAGAGTTAGTTATAGCTAACTAATTAAACATTACAGAAAGGAAGGATTACACAATGAGTAAAGTAGCAGAATATGATGCCATAGCATTCGGATGTCCTGCAATGGGGGCTGAAGTTTTGGAAGAAGGTGAATTCGATCCAATGTTCACTGAGGTTGAAGGATCGTTATCGGGCAAGAAGATCGGTTTGTTCGGTTCTTACGGATGGGGTGACGGACAATGGATGAGAGATTGGGAGGACAGATGTAATACGGCCGGAGCTAATCTGATTATGGACGGAGTTATGGCTAATAACGCACCTGACGATGATGCAATAACGGAATGCAAGGGTCTTGGAAAAGCTTTGTGTTGAAAAGAGGAACATCATTATGTTAAAAAAAGTAGCTCCATATATCGGAGAATATAAGAAGTACACTATATGGGCGGCTATCATGATGTCATTTGGGATTATAGCAAATATAATCCCATACTTTTTCCTGTATCAGATCATTGCTCCGCTCACAAGAGGAGAAAGCATTGGTCTTGATTATGTGATGATAAGAGTTTTAGCGGTGGCTGTATGTGAGATGTTGTATGCATTTTCCTATGTAAAGGGGCTTGAGTTCTCTCATATCAGTGCTTACAATACCTTAAAAAATCTTCGTTCATCACTGCAGGGAAAGCTTGAAAAACAGCCGCTCGGCAATATAAAAGAGCTTGGAACGGGAAGGATCAAGAAGATATTCACGGATGATATCGATCAGATAGAACTTCTTCTCGCCCATGCAATCCCTGAAGGTATAGCCAATATATTTATACCGATTATCATCATAATACTCATGTTCATAGTTGATTGGAAGATGGGACTGTTATCGCTTGTTCCGTTAATTCTTGGTATGATCGCCATGGGTATGATGATGAGATCAGGCATGGCAAAAATGAATGATTATTATGAATCTGCTGCAAGGATGAATAATACGATCGTCGAATATGTTAATGGAATGGAAGTTGTAAAAGTCTTCAATAAAGATGGCGATTCCTATAAAAGATTCGGTGAAGTGGTCAGGGAATACCGTGACTTTACCATTGCGTGGTATAAAGTATGCTGGCCGTGGATGGCGATGTATGCAAGTATCCTGCCGTGCCTCGCACTTCTTATGCTTCCTGTCGGTTCCGCAATGGTTCTTTCGGAAATGCTCACTCTTGACAAGCTGATCCTTGTATTGTGCATGTCATTTGCAGTTGGCCCGTCGGTTTTGAAGGCTCTAAACTTTGCAGGCAAGTTCCCACAGCTTGATTATAAGATCGATGAACTTGAAAAGCTGATGGAACATCCACCCCTAAAGGAAGGAAATTCTGCTTTTAAAGGTACTGACAGAGATGTAACTTTTGAAGATGTGAGGTTTGGATATAATGAAGAAGAGGTGCTTCATGGTGTAAGTCTGGAGTTGAAACAGGGAACAACAACTGCGCTTGTTGGGGAGTCAGGCAGCGGAAAATCAACGTTGGCAAAGCTTCTTGTCCATTACTATGATCTTGATGGGGGATCAATACGTATCGGAGGACAGGATATAACGGATATGACGCTTGAGGCTCTTAATGATCAGGTAGCTTATGTTTCGCAGGAACAGTTCCTGTTCAATACGACGCTTTATGATAATATTCTCATAGGAAAACCGGATGCAACAAAGGAGGAGGTACTGGATGCGGCAGCAAGGGCTCAGTGCAATGAGTTCTTTGAGAGGCTTCCTAAGGGAATATATACACAGGCAGGTGATGGCGGAAAGCAGTTGTCCGGAGGTGAGAGACAGAGAATATCTCTTGCGAGAGCCATTCTGAAAGATGCGCCTATAATTGTTCTTGACGAAGCTACAGCATTCATGGATCCGGAAAATGAAGGAAAGATGAATGCAGCAATTGACGAGATCATAAAGGATAAGACGGTTCTTGTCATTGCTCACAGATTATCAACCGTAAAGAATGCGGATAAGATATGTGTAATGAAAGAAGGACATTGTATAGCGATGGATAAGCATGATGATCTTCTTTCAACCTGTCCTGAATATAAGAGGTTCTGGGACGCATCCGTAAGTGCAAGTACATGGAAGATAAAGGGGGCGTGACAAGTGATAAAAATATTACACAGACTTATAGGGATCACAGGAAAATATAAGGGTAGAATTCGGGCATCATATCTCACTTCTTTTATAAAAGGGATCATGATGAAAGCACCTCTTATCCTCTGTTTTTTTGTGATCAGTTTTTTCATGCAGGGAAAGATGGATTATGATAAATGTCTGTATTTCGGTATTGCGATAGCAGGGAGTGTTATACTGGAAGCAGTATTCGAACATATCACCAATATACTTCAATCGGCAGCGGGATATATGGTGTTTGCTGATATGAGAATACGTCTCGGAGATCATTTAAGAAAGCTTCCGATGGGATATTTTACGGAGGGAAATATCGGTAAGATAAGCGCCGTTCTCTCAACAGATATGGTATTCATAGAAGAAAACTGTATGGGAGTATTGTCGGAACTTGTATCATTTATAATATCCCAGGGACTTATGGTTGTTATGATGTTCGTGCTCGATATCAGATTGGGACTTATGGCACTACTTATTACGCTTGTATTCATAATTGTCGGAAACCTTATGCTTAAGACCACGCTTAAACATTCAAAGATAAAACAGGAGGACAGCGAGTCGCTTACTGAGGAGGTTCTTGATTTTGCGGAAGGAATAGGTATCATCAAGTCGTATAATATGCTTGGTGAGAGATCTAAGAAACTGACTGATGAATTCGAGAAAAGCTGCAAGGAGAGCATAGAATTCGAGATTGCATACAGCCCATGGGCAAGAGCTCTGTATCTTACATTCGGTATAGGAACCTCATTGATGCTTGCTCTCGCGGGATTCCTTTTTGGGGACGGAATGTTATCCGGTGAATACATGTTAGGTGTGGTACTTTTTTTGTTTGACCTGTTTATTTCCATCAAAAGCTATTACGGTCAGATGGCGAGGCTTACCGTCACATCGGCAAGTCTTGACAGGATAGAAGAGGTGTTTGCTGCAGGAGAGTTAAAAGACGAAGGAAAAATGAATCTGCAGGAGATCAAAACGTTAAATGACGGAATACCGGAGATAGAATACGACAGAGTTAACTTCGGGTATACAGAAAAGAATGTGCTTAATGATGTTTCATTCAAAGTAAAACAGGGAGAGATGACGGCATTAGTAGGTCCTTCCGGTGGAGGAAAGTCAACAATAGCCTCTCTTCTTGCAAGATTCTGGGATGTAAAGGATGGACGGATCCTTGTAAAAGGTGAAGATATAAGAAATGTATCGCTAGGGAGCCTTATGGATCAGATAAGTATGGTATTCCAAAGAGTATATCTGTTTCAGGATACCGTATACAACAATATTGCTATCGGCCGTCCGGATGCAACAAGGGATGAAGTCGAGGAAGCGGCAAAGAAAGCAAGATGTTATGATTTTATAATGCAGTTGCCCGAAGGCTTTGATACCGTTATCGGAGAGGGCGGAGCATCCCTGTCCGGAGGTGAAGGACAGAGGATATCCATAGCAAGATGTATATTAAAAGATGCACCGATAGTAATACTTGATGAAGCGACCGCAAGTGTTGATGCGGATAATGAAAGAGCGATACAGGAAGCCATATCCGAACTGTGTAAGAGTAAAACCCTGCTTGTTATAGCTCACAGGCTTAAGACTATAAAGGATGCCGATCAGATTCTGGTTGTAAAAGACGGAAAAATAATTGAAAGAGGAGACCATACCAAGCTAATGAAAATGAACGGAACATACGCACATATGGTATCGCTGCAGACGGTTTAGGTGCATAAACTTTACAAAAAAATTGCAGATTGGATTATCTGTTGCAGATTGGAGCGGTTTTTCAAATGAATATGTTATATACTTGTCGATGGTTAGATACAACTAACTCACATAAAATGAAAGGCAGGTTTTGAAAATGAGTAACAATAATGCAAGAGATAATCTGGTCAGCGGAAACTTAAAATCGGAGATCCCGATGCTGATGAAAAAGATATAATCGATGTATCAAAAGCAGCTGCCTGTCATGATTTCATAATGTCACTTCCTGAAGGCTATGATACAGTTGTCGGAGAACAGGGAAGTACACTATCCGGAGGTGAGAGACAGAGAATCGGAATTTCAAGAGCATTCCTTCACAACGCACCTTGTATTCTGCTTGATTTAAGTCAAATCAGATTGGAGTGAAAATGATGGAATTACAATTGGGTGATGTTCAGACGACTGCGCTTATACCGCTTGCAGTCAAAGCAAATGAAACAATGAGACCGAATGCACGTATCAAAGATGAAAAAGCAGTGCAGATCATAAAGGCACTTAATATTGATACTTCGAAATACGACAAATTCCTTTCACATGAAGGAGTTATTGCCCGCACTATCATGCTTGACAGACAGTTAAAAGATATACTTGAACAGATACGAGATTTTCTGAATGTTCTGAGGGATAATTTTCCGATGGGAGGAATACTGATCGCCGAACAGAACAGCAAAATTCTCCAAAAGAATGAAAAACATCATGATACCGTGAAAAATACGAATGCACGCTTCATGTCGGGAACGGACTCCGCAAAAGAGATAGAAGCGCTCACTGACGGCATACATTTGGTGGACGAACACAGTTTTAATGAAGAGATGAAGAAATACAGTATACGCGCCAAAATATTTGCGCTGCTTCTTCCAAAAGTAAATGACAGATGGGCAACGTTTGAGTGGTAGAATAAAGTCCTCAGACTCTTGACATTGATCTCTGCAGATGCTAAAATGCGAATGATTCTCAAATTGAATCAGGTACAATGTAAGGAGGAAATGACAGTGAGTGATAGCAGAGTGTCAAAGTCATTCAGGATCACAGCAGGCATTATGAGCGTCATGATGCTTGTTATTATGCTGTTATCTTCATTATACATTGCATCTGAGACAGATCATGAATGTACAGGTGATGAATGCCCGGTATGTTCATGTCTTGATCAGTGCGACAATACACTGCACCAGGCTTATGACGGGACTGTAATGCTGATTGCGGTTGTCCCGTTTTTCTTATTGTTATTTTCAGTAATTTCAACTACGTCAGAATTATCTGATGAGACTCTCGTTTCAGTAAAAGTCAGAATGAATAATTGAATGATCCCCATATTATGGTTTGCGGTCCTACATACGGTCAGGGCTGATTTGTTGTGCCCGGAATGTTACAGGAAATCGTGAATCATTATATCAGACAGAGATGTCCCCACTTATTAGCGGAGCGTAGGCGGGGCATACTGTTATAAAAAAATATAATATGGGGGATATATTTATATGAAAAAATATATTTTAATGATAATTGCTGCCATTATGACAGTTTGCTGTCTTGCAGCATGTGGTTCGGATAATTCCACAAAAACAGGAAATACAGAAAATGCAGATGATTCTGCTATGGATTCCGACGGTTCAAAACTTCAGATCGTAACTACGATCTTTCCTGAATACGACTGGGTTATGAATATTCTTGGTAATAACGCATCGAATGCCGATGTGACAATGCTTCTTGATAACGGAGTGGATCTTCACAGTTACCAGCCTACAGCAGAAGATATTATGAAGATATCAACTTGTGATATGTTCATATATGTTGGAGGGGAATCAGACGAATGGGTTGAAGATGCACTGAAGGAAGCGGTTAACAAGGATATGAAGATCATTAATTTGCTTGATGTACTTGGTGATACGATCAAAGAGGAAGAGGTAGTTGAAGGTATGCAGGCAGAAGAAGAACATGACCATGATCATAGTGATGAAGATGCAGAGGAACACGGTGATCATGAGGATGAAGACTCTGAAGAACATGAAGGTCATGAACACGAAGAAGGCGAAGTTGAGTATGACGAGCACGTATGGCTCTCACTTAATAACGCCGTTAAGCTGGTTGAGAGAATATCCACAGATCTTCAGCAAATTGATCCGGCTAATGCCGGTATTTATAAGAGTAATTCCGAATCCTATATTGACTCATTAAATAAACTTGATTCGGAATATAAGAAAGCTGTATCGGACTCTTCCGTAAAAACGCTTTTGTTCGGAGACCGTTTCCCGTTCAGATATCTCGTGGATGATTACGGATTATCATATTATGCAGCATTTGTCGGTTGTTCGGCAGAAACTGAAGCAAGTTTTGAGACAGTAACATTTCTTTCCGAAAAGGTTGATGAGTTGTCACTGCATTCTGTGATGACGATTGAAGGTTCGGATCAGCGTATAGCTGAAACCATCGTACAGAACACGAAAACTAAAGATCAGAAGATACTGACACTTGATTCCTTACAGTCCGTAACTGCTGATGATGTGGAGAACGGTAAAGATTATATCGGAATAATGGAGAGCAATCTGGCAGTGCTTAAGGAAGCGCTTAAGTAAAGCAAAGCTTGAGATCGTATTAAACACATCAGTATATCTGTGTTATGGCGAGAGATGTTATACCGGAATTGATAACTAGCATAAAAGAGGTGGATGGTACATGATAGATAAGATAATGATGTATATGCAATACCCGAATGTAAGATACGCTTTGATAGTAGGGATATTGATAGCCTTATGTTCGTCACTGCTGGGAGTGACGCTTGTTTTGAAGCGGTTCTCATTTATAGGTGACGGATTGTCACATGTCGCCTTCGGAGCAATGACGATCGCTGCAGTGCTTAATCTGACCAATGATATGCTTATTATGATGCCGGTTACAGTGATCAGTGCGGTGCTTTTACTTAGAACAGGGCAGAATACCAAGATAAAAGGAGATGCCGCAATTGCGATGATATCTGTTGCATCGCTTGCGTTCGGTTATCTTATTATGAATATATTTTCATCTTCAGCCAATCTGTCAGGCGATGTGTGCAGTACATTGTTCGGATCAACATCTATTCTTACACTGAGTGTAGTTGATGTTTGGGTATGTGTAATACTGACTGTTGCTGTAGTTGTATTATTCATAGTGTTATATAACAAAATATTTGCAGTGACATTTGACGAGGATTTTGCTAAAGCGACCGGAAATAAAACAGAGAGATATAATCTTCTGATCGCAATTGTGATAGCAGTCATAATTGTTCTGGCGATGAACCTTGTGGGATCGCTTCTTATATCAGCTCTTATTATATTCCCGGCGCTATCGGCAATGAGGCTGTTTAACAGTTTCAGGATGGTAACAATATGTTCGGCAATCTTGTCGGTATTGTGTGCATTTGCGGGAATACTGATATCAATACTCGCGGGAACGCCGGTCGGATCGACAATAGTTGCTATTGATGCTGTTGTATTCTTATCATGTTATGTTATAGGAAGGTTTACAGGGGGTATCGGAAAATGATGGACAAAACCGGGAATTATAAGAAAATACGTATAAACAATGTAATTATAAAGAATAAACTGACTCTGAGTTTTTTAGCGGTAACATGTTTATTGTCTGCATCACTCATGTGCGGATGTGGTAAGAGTGACTCTGCAACCGGGAATGTCAATCAGTCTACCGGCGTAGAAGACGTGCCGGAATCAGGGATGGCAGCTGAAGATGGCGGCAGTGATGATAATAATTATGAAAACATTGATGAGCTTGCCGGTTTGACTGAAGATACTCCGGCTCCTGATCAGTCAGCAGAAGATCGATCAGAAGCTGAAGATACAGCTTCCGGTTTGGAAAATATCGATGTCGATCTTACGACGCTTTCCAGTACAATGGTATATTCGGAAGTATATAACATGCTAATGGAACCTGAGAATTATATCGGTAAGACTGTAAAGATGGATGGAGCATTTACATACATGCAGGATGAAGCAACGGGTAAGTATTATTTTGCATGTATAATACAGGATGCCACAGCCTGTTGTTCGCAGGGACTCGAATTCGTGACGGCAGATGAATTAAAATTTCCGGAAGACTATCCCGAAGCCGGCGATGATATAACGGTCGTGGGAGTATTTGATACATATAATGAAGGTGACAATACATATTGTACATTAAAAGATGCGAAGATAACCTCATAATGACAGGTTTAGAACAGCCACGAATCCGTGACTTTGAGAAATCTCCAATTATCGGCAAAATATTGCTTATAATTGGAGATTGTGTTATTCTGTGGTTTGTAAATAAGCTGTGAATCAAGAAGGCAGATTCATACAAAAAAATTTGTTCATGTAACTTTATAAATCGGAGGTGAAGTATATATGCAGACAGAAGTATTCTGGGGGATAATGATACCGTTTGCGGGCACATCGCTTGGCGCGGCAATGGTATTCTTCTTAAAAAAACAGATGTCGGATAATGTTCAGAAAGTACTGACGGGATTTGCTGCAGGCGTAATGGTGGCCGCATCATTCTGGAGTCTGCTTCAACCGGCACTTGACAGCAGCGAAGAAATGGGAAGGCTGTCATTTATACCGGCTGCCGTAGGATTTCTGATAGGAATCGGTTTTCTGCTTTTACTGGACGTGGTTACACCTCATATGCATATGGATAATAAAAGTGAGGGTCCTGCAAGCGGACTTAAAAGAACAACCAAGCTTATACTTGCGGTAACTTTACATAACATTCCCGAGGGAATGGCAGTCGGAGTTGTATACGCCGGCTGGGTATCGGGTGATGTTAACGTAAGTCAGACGGCTGCACTGGCACTTGCTATAGGTATAGCTATCCAGAACTTTCCGGAAGGTGCCATTGTATCAATGCCTCTAAGGGCTGAGGGCATGCCTAAGTCTAAGACATTTTTGTATGGACTGTTATCAGGTGTTGTAGAACCGGTCGCATCGGTAATAACAATACTTGCCGCCGGTTTCGTGATACCGATACTTCCTTACCTGCTTGCATTCGCGGCGGGAGCCATGATGTATGTTGTAGTGGAGGAACTGATCCCTGAGATGTCCGAAGGTGAACATTCCAATATCGGGACTATCACATTTGCATTTGGATTTGTTCTTATGATGATACTTGATGTGGCACTGGGGTAAGAATGCAGGTTATATTGCCTTCATTTTAGATATTCATCGATTGTATAGAGTTTACGTGGTTTGTAACGAAAAGATCAGATTTTTTAATGGCCTTTGGTGAATTCTGGAACAGATGCGGAACTGTAAATGGAAATATTCTATTTATTATCACAAAACGCCCCGGAACGTGTAAAAAGATTTGAGGACTATAAAAATGATTCGGGAAAGTATATGAATTGGAGAGGACATGCTTTTGAGATATTATGTATGGATCATATTGAACAGATAAATAAGGCTCTTGGTATATCGGGGATCAGAACAGATGAATATTCCTGGCAGATCGGGAAGAAGAAAGATGGCGTTCAGATAGATCTTGTTATTGATCGTGATGATGGAATTATTAATATATGCAGTTAGTACCGTTTAAGGGTACATCATCCGACCTTGACTTTTTTTTAAACTATTAGTATAATATCAGAGGATGGCAGAAGCTGTCGGGATACTGTACAGGAGTACAGACATTTTATATATTTTCTTTTATTATTTTGTCATGAAGGCATACATTATTCCTGAGGGAAATATGTATGCTTTTATTTTTTTGGAAATCTTAGTGATTTCCTGTAAAACAACTATTAAGGAGGCATTATTATGGCATGTTTTTTGGTGTCGGCGGCAGAAGCATTAGTTGTAACTGCTGTTGAGAAAGCAGAAGAGAAAAAAGAGCATGGTGAAGCAGCAAAGAATACTGAAGCAGTGGATGAGATCAAGATTCCGTTTAGCAGAAAGTTAAAATGGCTCACTTATATGCTTTGGGGTGGTGCCGTGTTGCTTGCTTTTGAGCACGTGTGGCACGGTGAGGTTGTTCCGTGGTTTCCGTTTTTGACTGCAATGTCGGATGCAGAGGATGCAGCTGAAATGTTTAACGAGATGGCGACGGTAGGAGTGTCGATGGCGTCTCTTATTACCGCAGTCTGGGTTGGAATGTGTGTTGCGGCCAATTCAATTGTAAAACGCAATAAAAAAGTTTCGGCTCAGACATCTGAAAAAATGTAAGGAGGACACAGGGATGACATTATTGATTACTGTATTCGCTTCCGTAATTACTACTGTATTGTGGTATAATCGTAAAGATGACAGCATGAAAACGGGAATATTATTGTTCATGTATTGGGGAGCTTCGCTTATGTGGCTTGTTGATGCAATATTTGAATATGTTGAGCTCAAGGAAGAATATTTCACTCCCGCACTTGAAGATATGATAAATGATTCATTTCTTGGTTTATCGGTTGTAGCTCTAGGCCTTGTTATCTGGGTTGTGAGACTCCTGATCCTGGATCCTAAGGGTTCGGTTAAGGCAGCCCTTTCACATAAGGAATGATTGCATAATCTGTAGTGTTTGAAATGCTTATTTTATTTGCTTTCAGCATAAGAAAGAAAAAGTTTTATCAGGTTAACGGATAATTCTTTTTCTTTTTTTGTGCCTTAAGATGGTATTATATTCCATGGGGCATGTGTAAACTTTGTCTGAAAATAGGGCCTCTATTTGTATGTATTATTAGTACATCAGCAAGAGCTGAGAAAATAATACAAACAAAAAAGGGAAATCTTATTATGAACAGATTCAAGATTGCACAGGTTATCGCATTAGGAGCAGCGGCATTTTCGGTTATTGGAGGGTTACTTGGAGGCTTGTCCGGATCCAAAGCAGGTATCACGCTTATTTCAATAGGTTTTATAGCAGGACTTGTAGCGTACATCTTTGCCGGATTATTTACAGCTATTAAGATGGCAGGCGGAATTGCAAAATGGGGATGGTTTTTAGCTCCGTTCCCATATGATATAGCAACTTTCTCAATAGCATTCCTTTTTTCAATAATAGCATTCACCTGTCTTCCGATTATTCCTGTAAGAAGAGCATACAGGCAATATGGATGTTATATGGTTCTATCTGGATTATAACGGAACTAACGGGACCGTTTATAATCATAGATACATTGAAGCAGGAAAAAACGGAATTATTAAACCGATTTTATTGAAAGGCGGAGATGTCTTTGTATTTGGTGGCGGCAAAAAAGAAGTGATCAACAGCAAGACCGCATGGGGATTATTTCTTGAGAGAAACTATGAAAGTGAATGGTCTGTCATAGACTCTGCCGGATATAAGAAGCTGAATTTTTCGCCCGGAAACAGTGAACAGGTCTATATAGAGCCTGAAAAAGGAAAAGTTATAGAGATGGAGGGTGGAATTGCCATATACATGGGTAATCTTACATATATTAATGGAGATATGAGAGTTACGGGGATATAACAGTGTTATTTATATGTGAATAAATAACGAGTATGCTGTATAGAAGTTAGTGTAAATTTAGCAAATGCAGTATATCATAAAGCTTATGATGAACGTGAACCTATAGAAGTTCGTGTGAATCATGATATGATTGAAATAATCTCACATCCCGGTCCGGACATATCGGTTACACTTCAAGGACTCAAAGAGTACAAGGTATATAGTCGTAGATATCGTAATCGTCGTATAGGAGAGTTTCTGAAAGAGCTTCATTTAACAGAGGGAAGGATTCTATGATGAAAGTAGTGAATCATTAAACTCGTTTCAAAATGAAACAAGTTTGAAACAAGTTTTGAAACAAGTTTTGAAACCATCCAGTTATGATAAACTTCTTCCAATGATTGAGTATTTGAATGTAAATAAGTATATTTCGGTTCAAGATGTGATAAATATTACCGGAAAATCAAGAACTACATCCTGGAGATATTTGAAAATATTAGTTGACACTGAGATAGTAGAGGCAAATGGTGAAACCAACAATCTTGTTTATAGATTAAAAGACTCATTTATTTTTTAAATATTTTAAGTGGTGCTTACTTGGAGATGGTAGCACCACTTTTTTATTAAAGAGCACATACACCAATCCGTATTTGCAGACTTTTATATTGACACCTGGTTAGTTATATGATACTATCGTTAGAGATAACTAACCAGAACCAGAACCAGAACCGGAACATACCGGAACTAACCAGAACATACAAGGAGTAAGAACATCATGTCAGATCAATATATATTACAGCACTGTTCACCTACGCTTGCAGGGCTTAAGACTGCCAATTTATTTTCGGTCGTGATCGATGAAGACAGCGATATCAATGAAGAGATAAGGAGACTTAACAAATTGCTTCGTGGTAAGGGCTTGTGTGCAATTCCGGTAAGAAAGACTGATAATAACGTGCTTATATATCTGTATCGTCCGGATTATCTGAAGAGAGATCTGAGCAGTCCTGATGCGGTCGAGATCCTTGAAGAAAAAGGGTATGAATGTGACAATGCCAATCGTTGTATTGTCCAACTTATAGAACATTTATCAAAGGATGGTTCATTTCCACATGAGATAGGTTTGTTCCTCGGGTATCCGCCCTGTGATGTCAGGGGTTTCATGAACAGTCCGAAGAAAGGCGTCAAGTGTTCCGGTGTATGGAAGGTGTACGGTAATAAGGAGCAGGCCGAGAAGACATTTTCAAGATATAAGAAATGTACGGAAGTGTACTGCAGGTGTTATGAACAGGGAAGATCACTTGATCAGCTGATTGTTAAGACGGGGGCGTAACCCCCATAAAAAGGGAGGATATATATTATGGCTGACTGGAAAAAGATAGGATTATTCGCAGGGGGAGTATTGTTCGGAACTGTGGGAATTAAGATTTTATCAAGTAAAGATGCCAAGAAATGTTACACACATACTACTGCGGCTGTTCTTCGCGCCAAAGACTGCGTGATGGATACAGCGGGAAAAGTTCAGGAGAATGCTGAAGACATTCTTGCGGAAGCTAAGGATATTAATCTTAACCGTAAGAAAAAAGAAGAGGAAGATATTATATCCGATGAAGAAACAGATAACGGCGAGGATGAAACTAAAGAAGAAGCTAAAGAAGAATCATAATGCCTGTGATCGCGCAGGTGTATGGAGATGACATTGATATGCGAATTAAGATTCAGCATGAGATCTCCGGCAGAATACGTTTCTCAATGCCGGAAAAAAGATATACATATGAAGAGGCTGACAGGCTGCAATATTACCTTCAGTCTCTTGATGGTGTTAAAAAGGCGTATGTATATGAGAGAAGCGCTAATGCGGTGATCGAGTATACCGGAAACCGTAACGACATTTTTAAGAAAATATTAAAATACGATCCGGAATCAAAGGAGATAAAGGAACTTGTGCCCGATAATACCGGCAGGGCTCTTATGGCGTCATATAAAGAGAGACTTATAACAAAAGTAGTGCTTCATTATGCTTTTGTTTTATTCATGCCGCTCAAGATACGTCATATAAAAGCGTGGATACAGGCCGCGGGATTCATATGGAAGGGTGTAAAATGTCTTGCTAAGAAGAGAAAGCCTGAAGTTCCCGTGCTTGATGCCGCTGCGATCACCGGTTCACTTGTAAGCGGTGATTATAAAACAGCAGGATCGGTAATGTTCCTTCTCGGTGTGGGAGATCTGCTTGAAGAATGGACACATAAGAAATCAGTGGATGATCTCGCAAGGAGTATGGCGCTTCGAACTGATAAAGTATGGCTTGTAAAAGACGGTGTTGAGACTCTTGTCCCTGCCATAAATATATGCGTCGGCGACGATATATCCGTCAGAATGGGTAACGTGATACCATTTGACGGAGTGGTCGTATCGGGTGATGCATCGGTAAACCAGGCTGCACTTACAGGAGAGGGAATACCGGTACATAAGCATGAGGGAGCATATGTATATGCAGGCACGGTTATAGAAGAAGGCGACATAGTTATACGCGTAGATAAGGTATCCGGTTCGACCAGATATGAGAAGATTATCAGGATGATCGAGGAATCGGAACAGCTCAAGTCAGAGGTTGAGTCAAAGGCTGAACATATTGCGGATTCTCTTGTGCCTTACACATTTGCGGGAACAATTATTACATATCTGCTTACGAAAAATGTTACGAAGGCACTGTCGATCCTTATGGTTGATTTTTCATGTGCATTGAAATTATCAATGCCGGTAACGGTGTTATCGGCCATGCGTGAGTGCGAAGAACATTCGCTTACTGTCAAGGGAGGAAGATTCCTTGAGGCAGTTGCGGAAGCGGATACGATAGTATTCGACAAGACGGGTACACTTACAAGGGCATGCCCGTCTGTGGTGGACGTTGTCACATTCGGCGGCAACGATAAGAAAGAAATGCTCAGAATAGCGGCGTGTCTTGAAGAGCATTATCCTCATTCGATAGCAAATGCTGTAGTGGATGAGGCGGCAAGACAGGGGCTTGACCATGAAGAGATGCACAGTAAGGTTGAGTATGTTGTTGCACATGGAATAGCGTCTGTTATTGACGGTAAGAAGGCGGTAATAGGAAGTTGGCATTTTGTATTCGAGGACGAACATTGTAAGATACCTGAGGGAGAGCAATACATTTTAGATAATATAAGTAAGGAATATTCAAGGTTGTTTCTTGCAATCGGCGGAGAGCTTGCGGCTGTTATATGTCTTATCGATCCTCTTCGCGATGAGGCTCCGGATGTTATTGCCGGACTTCATGAGACCGGTTTTGACAATATAGTGATGATGACAGGCGATTCCAAACATACGGCAAGGCGTGTGGCAGAACTTGTCGGAGTCGATCATTATTACGGAGAGGTACTTCCCGGGGAGAAAGCCGATTATGTTAAGAGAGAGAAGGAAAAGGGGCACAAAGTGATAATGATAGGTGACGGTATAAATGACTCGCCTGCACTATCAGAATCGGACTGCGGGATCGCGATCAGTGAAGGAGCGCAGCTTGCAAGGCAGATATCCGATGTGATGATAGGTGAGGATGATCTGTATAAGCTAATAACATTAAGGGAGTTAAGCGACCTTTTGATGAAACGTATAAAGTTCAATTACAGATTCGTTGTGGGATTCAATCTCGGACTTATCGGGCTTGGGCTGTTCGGCATAATAACACCTGCAATGTCTGCAATGTTACATAACGGTTCGACGATCGCACTGGGGCTGCACAGCATGACGGATCTTAAGGACTGTAAACATATGATCATAAGTGAGGAGGACACATGAATCCTGTTATCTCAAACATAATAATAATTGTCATAATAGCCGGGATTGTTGTACTGGCTGTAAGGAGCACGATGAAGAAGGTAAGAGGAGAGAGTTCGTGCTGCGGAGGCGGAGACAAAACTGTATTGATCAAACCACAGAAGCTAAGCCGGGTGATCGCAGTTAAGAACATTACTGTTGAAGGAATGGTATGTGATAACTGCGCCGCAAGGATCCACAACGTACTTAATTCTATCGACGGTATTAATGCCAAGGTTATAAGGAGCAGGAATATGGTATCGCTGAAGCTTGGAAAAGATATTGACGACGATGTAATTAGGAAGGCAATTGAAGATCTGGGGTATAGTGTTACCGGAATTGAAAATGGATAGAATTTTTTTGAATGCAGGTTAGATACAACTAACTGACTGCGTATCTTTGTATTGTTGTATCGTTATGTTGAAAAATCAGATTATTGTATTGAAGTATCAGATTGAATTATCAGACTTTCATATCAGGAGGATTATAACATGGATATGAATCATCTTATTGAATTACTTAGTGACGGTTATGCACATTCGACAGCCAAGCTTGCGGAAGAACTTAACACTACGCCCGGTGACGTTGAGAGAACGCTCGAATATATGGAGAATATGGGCATTCTTAAAAAGACGGATCTTGGCAGTGTTGCATGCGGAAGCTGCAGCAGTAAATGCGGTGACGGGGCCTGTAATGGTTGTACCGGAGGATCCGGTGGTGGTAATACGTGCAAGGGATGTATGCCTGAGAACGGATTTCAGAATATGGGCGTTATATGGGAAGTTGTATAGAGTATGAATATAACTTGAATATAACTGTAAACACCCCAATTTGCAGGCGTGAAACGCCTGCTCACGTGGGCGCTATCCAGTTACAAATAATTTCAGGGGGACTATAAAAATGACAAGTCTTAACAATCTACAAATGAATGCTGAAGGTGTTATCGCTTCTATTAACGGCGATACGAGGTATCTGAGCAGGATCACTTCGATCGGGCTTACGCCCGGCTGCAGGATCAGGGTTATGAAAAATGATAAGAACAGACCGCTTCTTGTCTATTCGAGAGACACTATCATAGCTCTTAACAGGAATGAGTGCGGTAACATTATGGTAGAAACGGGGGTAGGAAAGAAATGATAGACGGTAAGAATGTCATTGCACTTCTCGGACAGCCGAATTCCGGTAAGTCCACATTGTTCAATGCGCTGACGGGAATGAGACAGCATGTAGGTAACTGGCCGGGTAAGACTGTAGAGAAAAAAGAAGGTTCATTTGCAAGGAACGGGAAAGAATATATAGTTGCCGATCTTCCCGGAACATACTCGCTCTCTGCCAATTCGGATGAAGAGATAATCACAAGGGATTATATAGCATCCGGAAAAGCAGATGTTGTATGTATTCTTGCGGACAGCTCACAGCTTGAGAGAAGTCTGTTCATGCTTGCGGATTATGCGGGTATAAATGTTCCGTGTTTTCTTGTGCTTAACCTTGCTGATGTGGCAAAGGAACAGGGAAGAAAGATCAATGTTAAGGCATTAAGCAAGAAGCTGTCCGTTCCGGTAGTTCTCTTATCCGCTACAGATACTAAGAATTATGATGAATTCTATCGTTCAATGGATGAAGCATTCAGTAAAAAAACAGTTCTTAATACCAAGTCTATTGAAGAAGAATATCAAAAGATAGATGCATATACTGAATTAACGGATATCATACCTGATGGTATAATCAAGGGATATTCCTCATCATGGCTTGCCGTTAAGGCAATTGAAGGAGATACTATTGTAAAAAATGCAATAGAATCCGAACTCTCCGGAAATGAATTAAAACATTATCAGGATGTCCTGAACCGTGTAAAAAAAGGCGCACTGCTTACCGGTGAATGCAAGTTCAGATGGATCGATTCACTGCTTGACGGTACTGTAAATAAAGTTGAGAGCAATGTAAAACCCGGAAAGTTTGACAGGGCGATCACAAGCAAACGTTGGGGAAAGGTCATGGTCGTGCTTGTTGTTATAGGAGGATTGATAGGTTCATTTATTCCGGCACTTCCGTTAATGGGAATAGGAATGGTAATAAGGGCGGCATCGGTACCTGTGGCATCGGCACTTGCTTCTGCCGGTTGTCCGGATATACTGACCGGATTATTATGTGATGTAATAATTCAGTCATTGGGATATATAGCACAGATGCTTGGATTCGTATTCGGAGTCACACTTGTATTCGGAATGCTTGAAGAAGTTGGTGTAATGGCAAGGATCTCTTATGTATTCGACAATACAATGGGAAGATTCGGACTGCAGGGAAAGTCAATAATGCCATTTCTTGTCAGCTTCGGATGCACAATGGGTGGAGCGACGGGTGCGAGAGTCATAGATAACTGGGGTCAGAAAATGCTGACAATAACACTTGCATGGGCAGTTCCGTGCGGAGCAGCATGGGCTATCGTTCCGATGTTGGCCTCAAACTTCTTCGGAGCAGGTGCAATTCCGATCATTATAATATTGCTTCTTGTAATGCTTCTTCATATGTGGGTGACGGCAAAGATATTCGGAAGAAAGCTTGTAAAAGGTGAAGACAGATATGGAATGATAATGGAGCTTCCTCCTTATCATAAGCCAAAGTGGGGAGCGCTGTTCAGATATGTTCTCGGAAGAACAAAAGATACATTCTTCAGAGTCTCCAAGGTTGTATTGCTTGTGTGCGGAATATTCTGGCTTCTCAGTTATTCATCCGGTTCAGTAGAAGATTCATTCCTGTATCAGATAGGAAAAACCATCGAACCCGTTACAAAAGTATTCGGATTGAACTGGCAGTTATTCATAGCATTTATCGCGTCATCGGTAGGTAAAGAAGGCGCGGTCGGTGTTCTCGGCGCCCTGTATTCGGGAGCGGGAACCGTATACGGTGCTGTAAGCGGAGCCAATGCGTCGGTAGATAATATAAACCAGCTCATAACCGCCAATATTACCGGGCCTGAAGCGCTTGCATTCATATTTGCGGTAACATTTAATGTACCGTGTATAGTTGCACTTGCGGCAACCTACAAGGAGACACACTCCGCCAAATGGACTTCAATCGTGGCAGGATATTACACGGTGACGGCACTGTTCTTGTCATTCGCGGCATATCATATAGGTGGATTGATTCTATAAGGAGTAACTGTTCAGACACCCCAATTCGCAGGCGTGAAAAAAGTGCTTGCATTATATTTCAAACTGTGTTAACATAAGCACCAGTTAAACAAATATCGTATATCAAACCGATGAAGTGGAGATAAAAACATATCGTGCACTCACAGAGAGCCCGGGATGCTGAGAACCGGACAGAACGCAGTTTGTTAAATGGACCACGGAGGGCGCAGTCAAATGGATGTCGGATCATCCAGAGTATTCTGCGACGTAGGGCATACGTTAGTTGCCTGGGATATGTAGGTATCCTGCAAGAGAGCATGAAGCGATTCATGAATCAAGGTGGCACCGCGGTGTTACATTAGTATTGTACAACCGTCCTTGACAGAATAAGTGAATTATTCTGTCAGGGACTTTTTTGTTTCATAGGAAGATGCAATGCATTTCCTATGAAACAAAAAGCGCTCCGCTAAGGATGCGTACTCGCGCGTAAGGAAAATGTTGCCTGCGGCAACCGCGGTCTTCGCTCCGCTACGGTCCGTGCTAAACGCATGTCCCCCGGACATGCAGCACCGACGCGGAGAGTTTCGCAAAGCGAAACTCTTAGTTATACCCAAGAAGGAGGAATGAAAATGTCTTATCCATGTATCGAAGACGTAAAAAAACTACTTGAAAACGGGGATTATGGAATAATTCCGGTCACGAAAGAGCTGTACGCTGACAGAAAGACACCGATCGAGGTGCTCAGCATTCTGAAAAACGTCAGCAGGCATTGTTACATACTTGAAAGTGCGGAGAATAACGAACGATGGGGAAGATATACATTTCTCGGTTACGATCCGGTGCTCGAACTGACATGTCACAATCATGAGATCAAGATCACAACGGGAATAACGATCACCGAAAAGGTTGATCATCCGGGGGATACGATCCGTAAGATACTGTCAGAGTACAAGAGTCCGGTGATCGAAGGACTGCCGCCGTTTACCGGAGGATTCGTGGGATTCTTCTCGTATGATTACATAAGGTACAGCGAGCCGGTGCTTGATGAGATGTTTAACGAGACATACGGAGAAGAAGATTATTTTAAGGATATGGATCTGATGCTGTTCGATAAAGTGATCGCTTTTGACAACTACAGACAGAAGATATATATAATAGTTAATTGTAAGACAGATAATATTGAAGTGAATTATAAGAAAGCCCTTCATGATCTTGAGAATATCTCAAGGCTCATAACTACCGGAGAGAAGGCAGAGAACAAGCCGCTTAAGCTTAAAAGCGAATTCAAGAGCAAGGCGTTCAGGGAAGATTATTGCGGCATGGTGACCAAAGCAAAGGAATACATTCATGAAGGAGATATATTCCAGGTTGTGCTTTCCAACAGAATGGAAGCCGCAGCGGAAGGAAGCCTCTATGACACTTACAGAATATTAAGATGCAGCAATCCATCGCCTTATATGTTTTATTTTTCAAGTGATGATATAGAGATAGCGGGAGCTTCACCCGAGACACTGGTTAAGCTTGAGAACGGCAAATTATTCACATATCCTCTTGCGGGAACAAGACCGAGGGGCGCCACAAAAGAAGAAGACGATGCGCTTGAGGACGAGCTTCTCGCAGATGAAAAGGAACTTGCGGAACATAACATGTTAGTTGATCTCGGCCGTAACGATATAGGTAAGATCAGCAAACTCGGAACCGTGAGAGTTGAGGATTACATGAATATACTTAGATTCTCGCACGTTATGCATATAGGTTCAACCGTAACGGGACAGATAAGAGAAGGATATGATGCAATTGATGCGATCGATTCGATACTTCCTGCAGGTACATTATCCGGAGCACCTAAGATAAGAGCATGCGAGATAATAAATGAACTTGAACAGTGCAAGAGAGGCATCTACGGCGGAGCGATCGGATATATCGATTTTCATGGAAATATGGACACATGTATAGCGATCAGACTGGCGTATAAAAAGAACGGAAAATTATTCATCCGTTCGGGAGCGGGAATAGTTGCAGACAGTGTTCCGGAGAAAGAATATGAAGAGAGCATCAATAAGGCAATGGCAGTGAAGAATGCGATCATGGAAGCAGAAGGAGGGATTGACTGATGATAGCACTTATAGACAATTACGATAGTTTTTCATACAACCTGTACCAGCTTATCGGAGCGGTTGATCCCGATATAAAAGTATTCAGAAATGATGAGCTGACAGTTGACGAACTCAGAGAATACAAACCGGATGCCGTAGTATTGTCACCGGGTCCCGGAAAGCCTGCCGATGCGGGAATATGCATAAGCATAGTTAAGGAAATGGGATATACGGTCCCGATACTCGGCGTGTGTCTCGGTCACCAGGCAATATGCGAAGCCTGCGGCGCGACAGTCTCATATGCGAGTAAGATGATGCACGGTAAAACGGGAATCGCAACACTGGATACGGACAATCCGTTATTTGCCGGAATGGATAAGGAGATAACGGTTGGAAGATATCATTCATTGGCAGTAATGAAAGATACGATCCCACCGGGACTTGAAGTGATCGCCACCTCAGATGACGGAGAGGTAATGGCGGTTGCTCATAAGACCAAGAAGATATACGGCGTACAATTTCATCCGGAATCGGTGCTGACACCTGCAGGAATATATATAATGAAGAACTTTCTTGCACAGATATGATATAAATGAGGAGGATAAAAACATGATCAAAGAAGCAATTATCAAATTAGCAAATAAGGAAGATATCGGATACGATATGGCAAAAGAAGTAATGAATGAGATTATGGACGGTGAGGCTGATGACATTCAAAAAAGCGCATATCTCACAGCATTTGCAATGAAGGGCGAGACAATAGAAGAGATCACTGCATCAGCCAAGGTTATGAGAGAGCATTGTCAGAGGATAGACGGGATTGAAGATATGGATGTGCTTGAGATCGTTGGTACAGGCGGTGACAGATCCAATTCATTTAACATCTCAACCACATCTTCACTTGTGATCGCAGCAGGCGGAGTGCCTGTGGCAAAGCATGGAAACAGAGCCGCAAGTTCCAAATCGGGAGCTGCAGACGTGCTTGAAGCACTTGGCGTTAAGATTGATATAGCTCCGGAAGAAAGCGCAAAGCTTCTTAACGATATCAACATATGTTTCCTGTTCGCACAGAAGTATCACAGTGCAATGAAATATGTCGGACCGGTAAGAAAAGGACTTGGAATCCGTACAGTATTCAATATACTCGGACCGCTTGCCAATCCTGCAGGAGCTAACCTTCAGTTAATGGGAGTGTATGACGAAGAGCTTGTTGAGCCGCTTGCAAAAGTATTGTCCAATCTCGGAGTAAAGAGAGCGCTTGTTGTATACGGAAGGGACAGACTTGATGAGATATCAGCATGCGCGCCTACCAAGGTGTGTGAAGTGAACAACGGAACATTTAAGTCTTATGTAATAAAACCCGAAGATTTCGGTTATGTGCCGGGCATACAGGGAGAACTCACAGGAGGAACTCCGGAAGAGAATGCTGCGATCACAAGAGATATTCTTAACGGTGTAAAAGGAACCAAGCGCAATGCCGTATGCCTGAATGCCGGCGCAGCATTATACATCGCAGGTAAATGCGGCACTATCGAAGAAGGTGTCAGAAAAGCAGAGGAATTGATAGATTCCGGACTTGCAGCAAAGAAGCTTGATGAATTCATAGAGAAGAGTAATCGGTAGAGGATAACCTCACCGAGCCGGTGAAGGAAGGAGTAGGCAAGACATGATACTTGATGAGATCGCAAAAAAAACGTATGAACGTGTTGAAGAACTTAAGAAAAATGTTCCCACAGAAGAGATGAGAGAAAGAGCGCTTGCTCTCGGTGAAGAAACCCACAGATTCAGGCAGGCTCTGAGTAAAGATTCCATCAGTTTTATATGTGAAGTAAAGAAAGCATCGCCGTCAAAAGGCGTGATAGCAGAGCATTTTCCATATGTGGATATAGCTATGGAATATGAGAGTGCGGGGGCAGATGCCATATCTGTTCTGACCGAACCGTATTATTTTCAGGGAAGCAATGATTATTTTCAGGAGATATCGAAGAAAGTATCAATCCCGCTGCTAAGAAAAGATTTCGTTGTGGACGAGTACATGATATATGAAGCAAGAACGATCGGGGCATCGGCCATCCTTCTCATATGTGCGATACTTGACGGATCAAGGCTTAAGAAATATCATGATATAGCCGGCTCATTGGGACTGGACGTCCTTGTTGAAGCTCATGATGAGTATGAGATCGATATGGCGCTTGGTGCGGGGGCGAAGATAATCGGCGTTAATAACCGTAACTTAAAGGACTTCACAGTGGATATCAACAATTCCGTAAGATTAAGAAAGCTTGTTCCGAGAGATATTATATTCGTATCCGAAAGCGGTATGAAGACCCCGGAAGATATAAAGAGACTTAAGGAAAACGGAACCAACGCCGTGCTTATCGGAGAGACATTCATGAGAAGTGATGATAAGAAGAGGATGCTCGAAACGCTTAGAGGATAAGATCATGGAAAAAGTAAAATTAAAAATATGCGGACTTACTAAGGAAGAAGAGATCGATCATATCAATCTCGTAAAACCTGATTATGTCGGATTCGTATTTGCAGAGAGTAAAAGACGGATCGACAGAGAGCAGGCCACTCGGCTTGGAAAGTTGCTTTCACCTGAGATAATAAAGGTTGGCATATTCGTTGATGATCCGACAGATGAGATCGTATCACTTCTTAATGACGGAGTGATCGACGCAGCACAGCTTCATGGAAATGAAGACGAGGGAGTAATACAGTATATCAGGGAGCATACGGGAAAACCCGTGATAAGAGCGGTTATAATAAAAAATGATACAGGTAACAGCGTAAATACCGGGTATAACAACTGCTTGGGTATCAACATGGAAACAGCAGCGGATTATCTGCTTCTTGACAGCGGAAAAGGCAGCGGTAAGCAGTTTGACTGGAATATGATCGGTAAGATCGATAAGCCATTCTTCTTAGCAGGGGGCATCAATCCGGATAATGTGGCGGACGCGGTAACAGAGATCAGACCTTACTGCTTAGATGTAAGCAGCGGGGTTGAGAGAGACGGCAGAAAAGATCCCGAACTTATCGACAGACTTGTAGAGGCCATGAGGCGTGCAAAATTATAGTAGTATGCTTAATCTATGGCAGAAGAATTAAAACGATCAATACGATATGAAGAAAAAAAGGAGTGAAATAACATATGGAAACAGGACGTTTTGGAGAATTCGGAGGACAGTATATCACCGAAACGCTGATGAATGAGCTGATAAGGCTAGAGAAGGAATACGAATTCTATAAAAATGATGAGGAATTCAACAAAGAACTTACTACGCTGTTCAACGAATATGCGGGAAGACCTTCGCTTCTGTATTATGCAGAGAAGATGACGAAAGATCTTGGCGGAGCAAAGGTATATCTTAAGAGGGAAGACCTTAATCATACAGGTTCCCATAAGATCAATAACGTACTCGGTCAGGCACTTCTTGCAAAAAAGATGGGCAAGACAAGAGTTATCGCAGAGACAGGTGCGGGTCAGCACGGAGTTGCAACTGCAACGGCAGCAGCGCTTCTTGGTATGGAATGTGACGTATATATGGGAAAAGAGGATACGGAAAGACAGGCGCTCAACGTATACCGTATGGAGCTTCTCGGAGCCAGGGTTCATCCGGTGACAAGCGGAACAATGACTCTTAAGGACGCGGTAAATGAGACCATGAGAGAGTGGGCAACCCGTGTGAGTGATACACATTATGTGCTCGGTTCCGTAATGGGTCCCCATCCTTTCCCGATGATAGTGAGAGATTTTCAGAGCGTGATAGGAAAAGAAGCGAAGGCACAGATACTTGAGAAGGAAGGTAAGCTTCCGAAAGCGGTGATTGCCTGTGTAGGCGGCGGAAGCAATGCAATGGGGATATTCCATGAATTCATACCTGATGAAGATGTTGCCCTTATCGGATGCGAGGCAGCGGGAAGAGGTGTGGATACTCCTCAGAATGCGGCTACGATCGCCAATGGAAGTAAAGGAATATTCCATGGAATGAAGTCATATTTCTGTCAGGATGATATGGGACAGATTGCACCGGTTTATTCGATATCAGCAGGTCTTGATTATCCGGGTATCGGTCCGGAACATGCATACCTTCATGATACGGGAAGAGCAACTTATGTACCGGTTACGGATGATGAAGCAGTAGAAGCATTTGAATATATTGCACGAACAGAAGGAATAATATGCGCAATTGAGAGCGCGCATGCAATATCCCACGCAATTAAGATTGCGCCGACAATGTCACCCGAAGACATTATAATTGTCAACATATCCGGAAGAGGAGATAAGGATGTTGCAGCAATAGCAAGATACAGGGGGATTGATATTCATGAGTAGGATTAACAAGGCATTTGAAAATGGAAAAGCATTCATAGCATTTCTTACTGCAGGCGACCCTTCGCTTGAGAAGACTGAAGAATATATATTGGAGATGGTAAGAGCAGGAGCGGATCTTGTTGAGATTGGAATTCCTTTCTCGGATCCGACAGCCGAAGGCCCTGTAATACAGGAGGCTAACCTTCGCGCATTGAAGAATCCGGTTACAATGGACGCGATATTCGAAGTGGTTGAGAATGTAAGAAAGAAGACAGAAGTTCCGCTTGTATTTCTTACATATATGAATCCGGTGTACCATTACGGTTACGGTGAATTCTTCAGAAAATGTAATGAAACGGGAATAGATGGCATCATAACTCCGGAACTTCCTTTCGAGGAAAAGGGAGAGTGGAAAGAGTATTCGGATTATTACGGTGTCGATCTCATATCAATGATAGCGCCGACTTCCGATGAGAGGATCAAAAGTATAGCTTCCGAAGCAACGGGCTTCATATATGTAGTATCTTCAATGGGAGTTACCGGCGTTCGAAGCAATATTACGACAGATGTCAAAGGAATCGTAGAAAAGATAAGAGAAGTAACCGCTGTACCGTGCGCAGTGGGATTTGGCATAAGTACACCCGAACAGGCACAGGCCATGGCAGGTATATCTGACGGAGCGATAGTAGGAAGCGCGATAGTTAAGATAATAGCAGAACATGGCGAGAATGCCGCACCGCATATCTATGATTACGTTAAGAAAATGAAGGAAGCAGTCAGCGAATAGGAAAATAATGGAAAACTTGATTAATGTGACAGTATATGATAATATTGCAAGGTGCTTTAAGAATTAACGTAAAATGAAAAGGAGAATACTAATGCAGAAGAAATTATTAACAATCGCACTTGCACTAACAATGGCAGTAACATCGATGGGAGCAGCTGAACTTAATGTCCCTTCCGTGTCTGCCGAGGAGGCAGCAGTTATACCTGATACGGTAATTGCTGAAGTACCGCAGTTCAAGAACATGTATGACTTTGCATCCTATGTGGATAATGCTGACACAGGCGAATATAAGCATGTCATTCAGGAGAATATCACCAAATCATGGAGCGGTATGGGTGGAGTACATACCATAACGGCGCCGGAAGACGGAACTCTGGTATTCTATACACTTACAAATGAAGGATATGTTAACGGTGTATTGTACAATGATTTTGCTTTGACAAGCAAGATGACCGCAAAGGGAAGTACTGCACACAAATCGACAAGAGATGAGGCAGGTCAGTGTGAAGTAAAAAAAGGAACAAAGTATTATTTCAGGCAGGAGAGATGGAACGGCAGCGGAGACATCACAGCAACTACATATATCGGAATAATACCGGCAACACCAACAGCTTCATGTATAACTCCGGTTACAAAATACGATGAGGCCGGTAATATAGAGATCAAAGAGTTCAATTCCGTGGCAGAATTCAAGACTGCGGCACCTTCAATGACCGGTGTGATCACATATGTTAAGACAACAGGTTCCGGTAATTCGGAAGTATACAGCTTCAGCGTTAAGAGCGCAGGCTGGCTGTTAACTTACGCAGTAAGTAAACTGGGTTATCTTGATCAGTATCTGTTCTCGGATAAGACTCTCAGTTCATTTATTGCCAAGACATCACAGAAGAACTTCGAAGAAGAGCCGAACAAGATATGGGTTGAACCGGGTACATATTATCTCTATACGCACAGATGGAACGGTTATTCCAAGAGCGATACCGAAGATCCGCAGAATAACTGCTTAGGCTTTATTCCTGTGACAAAATTCTTCACGGCAGAAGCACCTGTGCTTAATGCTGACGCAAGCGCAGCAACAGTTAAGTTCACGACAACCGCGGCAGGTAATATCAGAGTTATGCAGGGACTTCCGATGCCGTCATATGTTGACAGCGATAAGTTCTGGAATACCAAGGACAGAGCGAATATGATCGCAGATAATACATTTACTGCCACATCAAACGGTGACTATGTTGCAAGATTCGAGGATACTGCAACAGGAATGAATTATATGATCGGATTCACCGTAACAGGTATTGTAGCAAAGAATGCACCGGGAATCACAACAACAGGCAATAATACAGGCAAAGCGCAGGTGAGTGTTCCGGGCAAAGTTACCGTTAAAGCCAAGAATGTCAAAGGAAAGAAGATTAAGATCACTGTTAAGGCCGTAAGCGGTGTGGCAGGCTACAAAGTATCATACGGAACAGATAAGAAGTTCAAGAAAGCAAAGACCAAAACATTCAAAGGCACTTCTTATACAATAAAGAAGCTCAAAAAGAAAAAGACATATTTCATAAAGGTATGTGCCTATAATTCAGCCGGAGCCGGCAAGTGGAGCAAGACTGTTAAGGTTAAGATCAAGAAGTAAGTGAAAATTCTGATAACTTAATTCCACCTGCCAATTGATATATCGTTATTGTTATTGGATATGTACAATGTGTTCCCGACTATATCTTTCTTGATATGATAAATATTAAGAAAGATATAGGCATAATCTCCAATAGTTAAATTCTCCACTCTCGAAGATTTGGTTACAATATCTGCAAAAAGCACTCCTTGTCCGGTTGGGTCATACCATGCTGAATCCGGAGTAATTTCCATGTGTACTTGTGAATGGTTTTCATCTATAGGGTTAATACTTAAAACTTTAAAGCCCGTAAGCTTAATAGAACCGCCAACCGTAATGTCCTCGCTGGTTGAATTTTCAGAATCAGTTACTTCTTCAGAATCATTTTCGGTTGTTTTATTATCATTATTAACAGGTGCTTCCCCTTCGACCGGTGTTACTTTAACTTTGTACTTAAGGATCTTTTTTCCCTTTTTAGCTATAATCGTACATTTTCCTGTATTCTTACCTGTAATTATTCCTTTTTTTGATACCGTGGCTATCTTTCGGTTATTTGATTTATAAGAATAATTTTTTCTTTTCTTAATGCTGATCTTATATTTTTGTCCAACTTTTACAGATATGGATTTTGTCGTGACCACATTTTCTCCAGCCATCGTATATATGCTATCTGTAAGGGACAGAGCTATTACACAACACATCAGTAATGAGAATATTGCTATGTGACGTTTCATTATAAAGCCTCCTTATTTATGGGGTAGTCAGTAATAATGGTTTAACACATGAATGTTTATCGTTATTTTAATTCGACCGTTGGTAAAACAACAATATCTATGGTTTGATTTCTTGAATTAAATGCATATATATGAGTATTATATACGCCCTTTTCATAATTGTGCATTGATTTGTGTATTGTTAGATATGCAGTATCACCATTCAAAGTAGCATCGTGGAATTGTAAATCATCCTGACCGTTATAGCTAGTCCATGTTGGAAAGTCAACTCGTGTAGTACCTGTTGGAAGCTTACAGGTAAGAGTGTATCCTCTTATCGTTTTTTTCTCGGTACTTACATTAGAAATATAGGGATCAACATAATTTAATACTGTACTGTACTTTGCCAGTTGTTTCATATTGGCATCATATGCATATATATGAGTAGCATAGTAATCACGAGAAATATTATGTTTTGACATGTCTATCGATACAGTAGCATAATTTCCAGCGCCTACAACTCCTTCATGCCAAAATACATCGCTACCATTAGATGCCATTGACCAAGTAGGGAATTTAACATATCTAGTTCCATTAGGAACAACACAGACTAAATCGATATTATTTTTGCATGCATAAATGGTTTTTACTTCTTTTATATTCTTGCTCTGTACATTTTTAAACATTATGCCACTTACATGAATGTTTTCAAATTTAATTAAATCATCATAATTAATGTATCTTATTGATTTGCTGGCGTGTAGATTATCAATGTATTTTAATAAGTGTTCATCTGTTGTTTTGTTGTCTTCAGAATGAATATTCCAAGTATTCCATATTCCAACATAATGATTTTCAGTATTATTTGATTTCGTATTCATATATGAAAGAGCAACTACTGCATGTCCGTCAGTAATAGTTTTCCCATCTTCATTATACATCCAATCGCCTGTAGAATTATCATATTGTTTAAGTTCAATCGACAATAGAAATGGTGCTCGTTCTCCACATGTAGCATTACCAATATGATTTTTAATTTCATCATATGTCAAATCATAATCAGCATATGCTGTTGTATTGCTATCAGATAAATAAGAATTATTAACGTAGTTTATTAATTTATTATTATTCACTCCTCCGTAATATGTCATTTCATTATTTATAACACATTCTTCTATTTCTTCAACAGGTGAATGATTCCATAAATTCATATAAATAGTGTCTATATCATTATAACCCATCCAATTTAATATTCCTGTCATTGCTGTTATTCCACAACAATAACACTTAAGCTTAGCAATTGAATAATTATATGTTATCATTGCCAAACCACTATCCGGAACAACGCTCCAATTAGAAAATGTACTAGGACTATTTATATCACTTTCTTTAATGGTATCACATAAACTATCGAAATCACCACCATACATACTTCTAGTGACCACGTTCTTATTACAAATAATATCATCCAACTCTTCTGAGTTGTAGGAATTTTCTTCATCTGAAGCACCTTCAGTAGTATAATCCTCTGAATATTCCACTTTATTTCCAGCATTGTCATAAGTACAATAATCTATTCCGCCCTCATATACAATTCCATTAATTAGCTTATTTTCATCAACATTATCGTATTCTTCAGCTTTTTCTTCCAACTCCTTATATAAATTCCTTTTTTCTGGACAGAACATAAACTCTCGAATGCTATTTGATGATATATTGTATATTGCATATCCATATGGTTTCCCGTCAACAAAATATCCTAATGAATATCCGTCAAGATTCCCTTCTATATTAATTACATTATAGATGTCTCCTATTTTTACATCAAGTTTTTCCGTATTTATTGGCTGAATAATTTTTAATGCCTCAATACAAGCAGTTGTAATTTGCTCGTTATTTTCTTTGGATTCAGCTGATATATTGGTTGAACAAAAAAAGAACAAGACCATTGATATTATTACGCTGTCGTAAAAAATTTTTCTATATTTAAATAAACCCATCTATTCTTCCTCCCATAATAATAAGATAGCTATGATTGTTTCGGAAAGTCTAATTTAATTCAATTACTTTTCTTTCATTTCACTGCATACGACTTCAACCTTGATTTTTTGTTTTTTAGCAAGCTTTATTTTGGTTTTACTGATCGTCTTAAGTTTTTTGTATTTACTTTTTTTATTTTTTACATGAATTCACCGACCTTTCACACTTATTATTCCACACATTTTTAACGTCTCAATAATATCATGTTTTTTCCTATCGTGACCATTTTTTGCAAAAGTGGTCATTTTTTCTACATGAATGGTAAAAAGTTATGCTTCTTGCATATCAGAACAATAACATTTCTACATTCGGCACCGCAACAATCTTCCGACGAACGGTCGCTTTTTCCGACGAGTGGTCATTTTAGGCATCAAAGTAACGCATATACACATCTTCCAGATTCTTCCCGTTTACAGAATTAACAAGCTGTTCAGGTGAATCATCGGCGACAAGAGTGCCTTCTTTAATGACAAGTACATTGTCTGCAATTGTTTCGATATAAGCAGAAGAGTAGTTGAAGTAGCCACTTATACAATATACCATTTATTTAGAATTTGTTTCTTCGTATTTTGATTTAAAGTGTTCTATATCATATTTTTTTTCGTTTTTATAATACTTTTCATAATCCTTAAAAGTATTGTCAGATACAATATCATTACTTTTTTTTGCATTTAATTGAATGTTAGAATTTGAACCTGATATTAACAGGGTACCATCCGGCTGTACTGTACCGACCATAATATAATATTTGCCTTCCTTTGGTAATGAATCTTCATCATATAACTGAATATATGTTTTATCTTTGGAAACGCCTCCATCCTTTGCAACTTCAATAGGAGAGTTTTTTTTCAGTTTGCCTTTAATGTTTTCAATTACTGTAACCTGATAATTGGTACATATTTCGTAGAATTCCATATCGCCATTGTCTCTTTTGACAGTTCGGTAGTTTTTCTATATAAGCAATACTTTCCTCACCGGAAATTGGATCTATGTCAGCTATATCATTTTCTGATGAGCATGCTGTAAAAAAACACATCATAAGGATGCAAAATAATGATAACTGTAATGTTTTTTTTAGTTTCATATGTTTCATATCTCCTTCCGGCTCAGGTAGTCTCCCATGGAGGATGGAATTATCAGAACACCATGATGTGTTTGATCAGATACAATTACTATGAAATCAATTATAATAATCATTAGCACCTTTGTCAACAACTATTTAGAAAAACTACACATTGACATTATCCTCTATTTGTTATATAAAGAGATTGTAAAGGGAGGGGCTTATGGCTGCAAGAAATGGTTTTAAAACAGGTTCATGTGAGATGCTTGTACTACACATTCTTAAAAATCTCGGTGATTCTTATGCATACCAGATATCACAGTATATTAAGAAGATAAGCGATAATAATCTGTCGTTCCCTGAGGGGTCTATGTATCCTTCGTTCTATAAGATGATAGATAACGGTTATATATCTGATTACAAGAAGCAGGTCGGCAAAAGGCTTATAAGAGTTTATTATCATATAGAACCGGCCGGAGAGGAACGTTTGGAACAATTGTATAACGAATATCATAGTACAACTGAATCTATTGATAAGATACTGAATTATGATTATTCCGGGATTAAGGAGGAAGAGCTGAATGAATAAAGATTCAAGTAGATATTTTAAGGAGATAAAGACACTTCTTCCGGCTAAAGGAAAATATGAGAAGCGCTTTTTGCAACGAATTAAGGAACGAATAACTGAGATCAACGATGATAATTCCAATATAGATTACGATTCTATAGTTGATATCATGGGAAAACCTACCGAATTAATTGCTGAATATTATACCGATATTGATATTGATTATCTGGTTAAGAGGTTAAGGTTTTCGGGTGTTGTAAGGAAAGTGGCTGTACTTGTATTAATTCTTGCACTTTTAATAACATGTGTCAAATTCATATTGCTGTATGATTCATATAGACAGTGTATTGATTCAATAGTAGTAAGAGAAGAAAGTATAATATATACGGAACAGGAGGATTGAATGCCTGATATTATTCAGATTAACAACAATACATGGAGGATAGAAGACGGTCACGTGCGTTTTTTGTTGCTCTGCGGAGAAGAAAGGGCAGCCCTGATAGATTCGGGTATGACTACATCTGATGCAAAAGCTATAGCTTGCGAACTTACGAAGTTGCCTATTGTAATGATATACACACATGCAGATCCGGATCATATTGCCGGCAATGCCGCATTTGACGAATTCTATATGTCTCCTGACGAAGAGGAGAATTACAGGGGACATGGAGGAACGGGAAAGCTCATACCGATACGCGAGCATGATGTTATAGATCTTGGCGGAAGAGTTCTGAAGATCATTGACATTCCCGGACATACGCCCGGAAGCATAGCTATACTTGATGAAAAGAATAGGATATTGATCAGTGGTGATACAATTCAGGATGGCAATATATTCATGTTTGGTAAATACAGGAATATAGACAGATATATTGAAAGTCTGAAGCACCTTTCGGAATATGACGGAACATATGATGAGATATATCCGATGCACGGTTCATTCCCCGTTAAACCTGATCTTATAGGAAAACTAATTGCCGGTGCACAAGAGATCGTTGATGGAAGTGCAAGCGGCAAAAGAGTCGATATGTTCGGAACAGAAGTCATGTTATACAAATTTCCGTACGCAGGTTTTCTGTGTGAAGCTTAAGGTTAAGAGGTTTACACTAAACGTGGCCCCATGGTGAGGTTAATTGCTTTACAAAATTGTCTTTTTATGGTAATATTATAAAGGTCTGTATATAATTTTGTAAGGAGATTAGTTATGGGCGGCAAGAGTAAAAAACAGAAACAAAAAAACGGCATTCGCAATATAATATTTGTTATACTGTTTTTGTCTGCAACTGTGCCTGTTGCTGTGTTCGGAACATGGCTTGTGTATAAGAATTCCGAACGTATTGAACAGGCAATGCATGATGACATTACCATGCTGTCTGAGAATCAGATACAGAGTATACAGAGTTTTCTTGAGTCACGAAAAGAGAATATGGATATCATCGCCCAGCTTGATGTTGTTAAAGAAGCGTTGTGGGCAAGCCTTAATTCAAGGCATAAGGATGTTCGTTATCTCGACAATATTCTTCAGGAACAGGTGACTTCAAAAGATTATCTTATGAGTCTGTCAATCATTGATAGGAATTATGTTGTTGTATCATCAACGGAATTCAAATATCGTGACAGATATGTCGATGCTGAAGAAAGTGAAGACGATTTCAAAGGCGGAGATTTCTTTATATCGGATATTAAGAGCCAGAAGACCGATGATGATGAAGACGAGAAATACGTTGAAGCTGTCAGGGGAGTATTTTCCAATAACAAATTGATCGGATATATTGTTGAAAAGTTTGCTATCGAATATCTCAGCAGATTTCGCACGCAGGCTCTTATGGGTGAGCACGGAACGATAATTTTGTTGGATGGAAATGACCGGATAATCTCTGCCGGAAAAGCATTGTCCGATGTCAAAGATTATGAAGATGCTTATGACGAGAGTGTATATGATGACACAATGAAAGAGATGTGGCATAGCGAGAAGAGCAATAATACAGGCTCGGGTGAATTCTATTACACAAAAGACGGCAGTGAGAGGAAAGTATTCTATTCGGATATCAAAAGTACTAATTGGGATATTCTCGTAGTTATGGATTCCGGTTTTTATAAAAATACGACGCAGGACTTTAAGGTGCTTGTCGGAATTATAATGTTCTCTGTGCTGCTTACGATGGCTCTTGTGGAATTCTTCCTCAGTAAAAAGATCGTTAAGCCTATCAACAAGATCGTCGATACGCTTACAAGATTTCAGAAAAACAGTGATTATTCAGCCAGAGTCGATTTCCATAGCAGGAATGAACTTGGATATGTATCCGAGCAGATTGATGCCATGCTGACTATTATGGAAAGAGATCATTTGAGTGGTGAGAAGATACGTAAGAATCTGGTGGAACTGGCTGATTCAGATGCACTTACCGGAATTAATAATAAGAGGGCATTTGAGTCGCTTCTTGATGCTGCCTTAACAGAGGCTAACGAGAATAAGACACGTATCGCCGTCGGTTTTGTTGATATAGATGATTTCAGGGATTTTAACACAAGATACGGTCACAGGGTAGGTGATCAGGTTATCAGGTTTGTTGCGCTTTCACTTGAAAGAGTGATTGAAGGTGAAGTGGGGCGTATAGGCGGAGACGAATTCGGATTTTTCATGACTGACGATAAGGCTATTGATAATATAAAAAATATACTTGACGAATACATGGAGAATATGCATGTGGGTATCGGCCTTCGCGGAATGGGAACCAGAGCGGTTGTATCATGCAGTATCGGCGTCCATATAACAGACGGAGAAGAGACAGACAGGGCAGGTATTATCGAGAAAGCAGATCACGCGATGTATATTGCCAAGGAGAATGGCAAGGACAGATATTTTTTGGATTAAGAATATGATACGAACAGGATATTTAGATATATGGCAGTAAAATATTATGCGGTAAAAAAGGGTCTCACACCCGGAATATATATGACTTGGGATGAGTGTAAGGCTCAGGTGGACGGATTTTCCGGGGCGATATATAAGAGCTTTCGTACAAAAGAGGAAGCTCTTGCTTTTATTGGAATAGATGTACCGGAAACGGCTGAAGATCGTATAGGAAAGTCTGATGATCGGGTTAATGGAACTGCCACAAAGGACATAGAAGCTTATGTGGACGGAAGTTATAATCCCGCTACAGGTGAATATTCATATGGAATGGTGATCCTTCAAGGTGATGAAGAACTTAAGTATAATAAGAAAATGAATGATCCGGATCTTGCATCTATGAGGAATGTCGCAGGTGAGATAAAAGGCGCCGAAGCCGCAATGCAGTATGCTATTGACAATGGCTGTAAGAGCGTTGTCATTTATTATGATTATCAGGGGATCGAGAGCTGGTGTACAGGAGCGTGGAAGACCAACAAAGAGGGAACTGTCGCGTATAAGAATTATTATGATGACGCGAAAAAACTGATAGATATTAAGTTTGTAAAGGTTGCAGGTCATTCCAATAACAAGTATAATGATATTGCGGATGCCCTGGCAAAAGAGGCATTGAATATTATATAAGTGGAGGTTGATCATATGAAGAGCTTTTTAAAAGAGTTCAAGGATTTTATCAGCAAAGGTAATGTCATTGACATGGCAGTAGGTATTATTATCGGTGGTGCATTTTCAACGATCGTAACATCGCTTGTGGATGATATCATCAATCCGCTGCTTGGTCTGCTTGGAGGCAAGAATTTTGATCAGTATTGTCTTGTTCTTAACGGTGACGCGACAGTGTATTACGGCAAGTTCATTACAGCGATCATAAGCTTCCTTATCATGGCACTTGTCATATTCATTATTATCAAGCTGATGAATGTTGCATCAAGCAAGATCATTCCAAAGAAGGAAGAAGAGAAGACTACCAAGAAGTGTCCGTTCTGCCAGAGCGAGATATCTATCAAAGCAACAAGATGTCCTCACTGTACTTCAGAACTTGAGCTTGATGAAGAAGTTACGGAATAGGATTACAGAAGGTTTTTTTATTATTTATCAATCTTTGCAATAATAATATCGCCCGGTTTTGTGACAAGTCTTTCTTTGGGAACGACCGATAAGCCGTCTCTGAGAATAAGATATACGAGGAGTCCTTCATTTTTCTGGATGTCTTTTACGGTTTTTCCTGTAAGCTTGTCATCAACGAGTATTTCGACAATATCTTTCAGGTCGAGCATTTGATATCCTGCCGGATCTCTGTTTTTCATTGTGTATTGTTCAACGAATCCGGCACTGATTATACCTGTGGGGATGGCAACGGCGCCTACGCCGAGGAATGCTATAAGAATTGCCATACATTTTCCGAGAACGGTTACCGGATAGATGTCGCCGTAACCGACTGTAAGGACTGTACTTACAGACCACCACAGACCGCTGAAAGCATTGCGGAATACTTCCGGCTGGGCTTCGTGTTCGGCGCTGTACATACACAGGCTGCTTCCGACCATCAATATGAATATGATCGAGATCGATGAGAATATCTGATTCTTTTTCTCAACAAGAATATTCGTTATCACATTAAATGAATCATATTGTTTATTTATTCTGAATAAGTGGAATATTCGTATTACACGCAACATGCGAAATGCTATGAAGCCTGTCAGGAAGAATGCCGGTAAGATCGTGAACAGATCGACAATGCCGTCGTACGACACAAGGAACCTGAGACGGGCTTTTTTTATGCTGTATTGCGGATACAGATAATCCGCTGTCCAGATTCTGAGTACATATTCAACAGCGAATACGATAGTAGTAACTATCTCAATGATCTTGAATGTATCGTAATAACCTTCAAGCTCGCTGAAGGTCATCAGTAATGTGGCAAATATATTGACAAAAATATTAATGGCGATAAATATGTCAAACAGCCTGCTGGCAGAGTTGGATTTATCGCCAATCTGAAGTATATCGAACAGTTTTCTTTTCAAAAAGATCTCCTTTAGACTACTCGTCTTTCAAAAATTTTACCAATAATCCTTTTAATGCTTCAAAGCTTTCTTTGCTTATGTCGTGCTCCATCTTGCACGCATCCTCAAGAGCTGTCTTTTCAGGTACTCCAAGCTTGATGAGCGCTTTGGATAACAGTTCATGCCTTTCATATATCATCTCGGCAATTTCCCTTCCCGAATCCGTCAGGGATATATGGCCGGAATCTGCAACGGTAATGTAGTTTTTCTCACGAAGATTCTTCATGGCGATACTTACGCTGGACTTTTTGAATCCAAGTTCGTTAGCCACGTCTACGGAACGTACGTAAGGTGTCTTTTTTCCTATTATCAATATTGTTTCAAGATAATTTTCCGCTGATTCGTTTAACTGCATAATTATGAACCTCCTTGGAAGATATGATTACAGCTATAATATCACATATTACGGTATGTAGTCAAACTTATAAGCGGCATAGCCACGACATATGCGAAGCAGATGGTCTATGGGTTAAGGACGTGGGGAATTGTGAATGATAACAATATAAAACTTGTGGAAATTATTTATAAAGTATGTTATGATAAAAAATAACTATAGGGGTAGTGCAGCAAAGGATGTGTTACTATGGGGAGCATATTTGCCAGCGATAATATTGAAGGCTTCTTTGACATGATGGATAAGAATGTCAGTTCCATAGAACAGGCATTTCAGCTTATTCACAGGGCAGTTGATATGATAGCTTCCGAATTCCATATAAGAACGGTGGAATATTCGGTGTCTGAACCGCCTTCGGATCTTAATCCGGAAGGTACCAGTTACAGCCGTACACTGTACGGACCGGAAGTCGATCAGGAAGAACAGGACTTTTTTGAGACCGCATACAAGACCATGGGGAAAGGAATTGCTGTGGTTTCGGTATTTCCTGCCGATCACTACAGATGGAGCAGGAGCGAGAATTATTCGCTTGATTATTTTTGCAGACAGATTCATAATCTGTGCGGAAGGGCAGCATCCATAGATATGGTGCGCCATCTTCAGAGAACGGATATGGGAACAGGAATTCCCAATCTGAAGCATTTTCTTGAATATATTGAGCAACTCAGGGATCGTGATATGATCGGCGATTACTGGGGCTTCTATTTTAATGTTCATAATTTTAAATATGTTAATAAAGTGTTCAACTACGAGCAGGGCAGTATCGTACTCAGGAGATACGCTGAGATAGTGAACGGATATCTTCGTCAGAGTGAGATGATGGCACGTATTGGCGGCGATAATTTTGTTGCGGTCATACGCATGGAGAATGTGGACAGATTCCTTGAACTGATCCAGAATGTCAAGATCGTTCATCAGCATAATTATAAGATCGAGGAATTCACATTCGATTCAACTGTCGGAATAGCAGACCTTAAGGGTTTGACTGCACCGGGAGATTTTATGATTAGGACGAATATCGCTTATCAGTCTGCCAGGGACAAAGATATAATATATGATTATTATACAAGCTCGTTATACAAGGAAGTAATGAATCACAAGGAAGTAGTTGCAAGATTCAATATCGCTCTTGCACAGGAAGATTTTGTGGTATATTACCAGCCGAAGGTTAAGCTTGAGGACAAAAAAATGTGCGGAGCCGAAGCACTTGTAAGATGGATCCATGAAGGAGAAGTGGTGTCTCCGGCAAGATTTGTTCCGATACTCGAGCGAGACGGCGCGATATGCAAGCTTGATTTTTATGTGCTCGATCATGTGTGCAGATTCTTAAGAAAATCAATATCTGAGAACAGACCGTTAACTCGTATATCGGTTAATTTTTCCAGAAAGCATCTTAAGAATGAGAATCTTGTGGATGACATAGTGAAGATCATAGACAAATACAGGGTAGACCACAGATATATCGAAGTGGAACTTACGGAGAGTGAAGATTTCAGGGATTATGCTATTATGCAGTCCGTTGTAGAGGGTCTGCATGCGTATGGAATATCCACATCAATAGATGATTTCGGAACAGGATATTCATCACTTAATATGCTTAAAAAGACGAGGCTTGATGTTGTTAAGATCGACAAGTCATTTATTCCTCTTGAAGATGAATATCCGGAGAAAGAAAAAGATATGATCATGTTCAAGCACATCGTAGCCATTGCGAGAGAACTCGGAATGAGCACGGTTGCCGAAGGAGTGGAGACAAAAGACCAGCTTGAATATCTGAGGGATGTTGATTGCGATATTGTTCAGGGATTCATATTCGACAGACCGATGGCAGAGGCTGATTTCGTATTAAGAGTTGATCAGGGACACTATTGATTCATGTCATATTACAAATATTATCAATATTTTTTATATTAATAGTCATATTCATTCGGGTAGTAATATGTTATCATATAGGATGGCATACAAAATATATTCAATTCAACAGGAGGAAAATATTATTATGAGGATGACAAAGAAGATTATTGCATGCGCTCTTGCAGCCGCAATGACGATCTCAATGGCTCCGCAGGCACCTGCTACAGCAGCCAAGAAGGCAAAGGTTAAGATTGACAAGAAGTCGGCAAACGTGAATGTCGGAGAGACCGTAACCGTTAAGGTTAAGAATGGCAAGAAAGCAGCAAAAGTAACATGGTCGATCAAGAGCAAAAAAGTTGCTAAGATCACCAAGTCAAGCAAGAAGGGTAATTCAGCATTTGCAACAGTTGCAGGCGTTGCAAAAGGTAAAACTACTCTGACTGCAAAATATAAGTTGAAGGGTAAGATCACAAAACTTACATGTACTGTAAAGGTAGCCGAAGTAGCAAAAAAAGATGATCAGACAACAACGACGAATGCATCACAGGCACCGGCACAGGCTACTACAGCTACAACGACACAGAATACACAGGCACCGGTAGTTACCGAAGTTCCCACAACCAAGGCACCGGATCCAACCAAGAAGCCTACGGCAACACCGACCAAGAAGCCTACAGCTACTCCTAAGCCAACCGCTACACCGGTTCCTTCACCGGATGCAACGATCTATAAGACATACGTAGATATTAATGTAGACGGAGATAGAGAAGAGGCATGGGATTTTGCTGATGAGCTTAGCATTGGATACTGGAAAGCAGATGCTGACGGAACAGCTCAGACTTCCAATGGTAAAGCATCAATGCTTTGGACAGACAAGTATCTGTATGTTATTGTAACTGCAACAGATCCTGAGATAGACACAACTAACGAAGCTTCTTATAAACAGGATTCCGTTGAGATATTCTTTGATGAACATAATTATAAAGAAGAGTATGGTAAGCATAATGAATTCCAGTACAGACAGGTTATAGATCCTTCTAAGGCCGGTGAACTTACAGATAAGCAGTACTGGGATGGTGATGCCATCAAGTCCAAGGTCAAGAAGACTGATACGGGATATGTAGCAGAGTTTGCGATTCCTTTCAAGGATAAGCCTGAGAATAAGAGTTTTGTTGGTGTTGAAGTTCAGATCAATGATGCAAAGGGCGGAGACAGAGTAGGAACATGGAATCTGTTCGCAGACGTACCGGGCGGTGCTGCAATTCCTTATGACAGCACATCCGTATTCGGTGACTGCCAGCTCATGATTAAGACAGAAAAGGATGAGAAGACAGTTAACCTTAATACAGAAGAAAGTATTGAGCTTCTTCTTCCGGAGCAGTTCAGAAAGACTGATGAAGCAGGTAATTATGTAACTGAAGACGGAAAGTTCGTTCCTTTGGATGACTACAGTGAGATGAATACAAGGTGCAGTTTTGATGCAGAGAAGGGTATTGTTAACTGTGAGACAGCCAATAATGTAATCTTCTTCATACCTGATCAGTTCAAGGTTGAGAAGGGTGATACGGTTGATGTTGAGATCAAGGGTACTTATGAAGATGAATCGGATACCGGTTTCAGAATCTGGCTTGTTGATACCATCGGTAACAATCCTGATAAGACACTCAGCAGTGATGATGCTGCTACTACTTCCGATCAGATAGCTTTCTCTAAGGCTAACGGTCTTGAAGTGAATGACAGCAATGAATTCACTATCAAGCAGACGCTTGAATCCCGTGAGGATGAGAAAGGAAAGAGTGACGGAACAAGTACGGCTCTTATGATCAAGGCAGCAAGCTGGAACGGTATGATCGGTAAAGTGACTATCACTTCTATCAAGATCACAGTCAATAAGCCTGTAACTAATGAGAAATCAGAAGATAAATAAAATTAATATGTTACATAACAGTGAATTATATGTGCCGGGCGGCTTTAAGCTGCCCGGCATTTTTTGTAGCACCAACCCGTAGGGGGGCTGCCGTGCTGGCACGAGGAGACCTCCTACGGGTTGGGGGACATGGATAAGCTGTCTGTCACTTGCAAGCACACAATCCCAGACCCCCTACGGGTTGGGGAACATGGAGCACGAAGTGCGGAATGTTAGCAGGTGCGAAATCTGGTAGGACTGAATTCTGCCCTACCAGATTGGAAATTGCGTTGCTTTGAGCATTTTTTTATGGTATAATCATTAATTGTTCAGTATCGTAACAAGTTACATTATTTTTAATATATGCGGAGGTCAGGCAATGGATTATAAGAATGCAGGAGTAGATATTGAAGCCGGTTATGAAGCGGTCAGACTTATGAAAAAGCATGTAGAGTCAACGATGCGTCCTGAAGTGCTTACCGGACTTGGTGGATTCTCGGGTGCTTTTTCCATGCAGAAGTTTATGGGAATGAAGGAGCCTACACTTGTGTCGGGAACTGACGGTGTCGGTACCAAATTAAAGATTGCTTTTGAGATGGATAAGCATGATACTATCGGTATTGATTGCGTTGCAATGTGTGTGAATGATATTGCATGTGCAGGTGGTGAACCTTTATTTTTCCTTGATTATATAGCCTGCGGCAAGAATTATCCCGAGAAGATCGCACAGATAGTAAGCGGAGTTGCAGAAGGCTGCAGACAGGCAGGTGCGGCTCTTATCGGTGGTGAGACTGCAGAGATGCCCGGATTCTATCCGGAAGACGAGTATGATCTTGCAGGTTTTGCAGTGGGAATAGTTGATAAGCCTGACATGATCACAGGAGAGGATCTTGCAGCCGGAGATGTTCTTATAGGTATTGCTTCTTCAGGAATTCACAGTAACGGTTATTCTCTTGTAAGAAAAGTGTTCACTATAGAAGAGAAAGAATTGTCCAAGAAGTATGACAGTCTTGGCATGACTCTTGGTGAGGCGCTTCTTACTCCTACCAAGATATATGTAAAGGCACTTGCGGGAATCAAGAGTGCCGGAGTTCGTATCAAGGCCTGCAGTCATATAACAGGCGGAGGATTCTATGAGAATATTCCGCGCATGCTTAAGGAAGGGACGAATGCTCATATTAAGGAAGGCAGCTTCGATATCCCTCCGGTATTCGATCTTCTTGCAAGTGAAGGTAATATAGATAAGAAAATGATGTTCAATACTTACAATATGGGTATCGGCATGATGATCGCAGTTGCTCCGGCTGATGCCGACAAAGCAGTTGAAGCGATCAAAGCATCGGGCGAGAAACCATATATTGTCGGTGAGATTGTGGCCGGTGATAAGGGAATCACGCTTGGTTAATATATGTTAACAGTTACATAATTGGTATTATATGATAGATGTGGATCAGGACAAAATAAGAACAGATTTAGAACAGGAAAGGTTCGGTACTTAGATGATTAATGTTGTTGTTCTTGTGTCGGGAGGGGGAACCAATCTTCAGGCACTTATAGACAGTATTGAGGCGGGAGAAGTGAGCAATGCGACCATATCGGCTGTTATCAGTAATAAGAAGGACGCATATGCGCTGACAAGAGCCGAAAAGCACGGAATTCCTTCCGATTGCATATCTCCCAAGGATTATGATAACGGAGAGGAATTCGCCGAAGCGCTTCTTGCTGCTTTGGAAAAATATAATGCAGATCTTGTGGTTCTTGCCGGATATCTTGTTATAGTTCCTTTAAAGGTTATTGACAAATATTACGGCAGGATGATCAATATTCATCCGTCTCTCATTCCTTCACACTGCGGACCGGGTTATTACGGACTTCACGTACATGAAAGTGTGCTTGCAAGAGGTAATAAAGTGACGGGTGCAACGGTTCATTTTGTGGATGAAGGAACAGATACGGGGCCGATAATACTTCAAAAAGCCGTTGATGTAATGGAAGATGATACACCGGAAGTATTACAAAAACGTGTAATGGAACAGGCTGAATGGAAGATACTGCCGCAGGCAGTTGACCTCATAGCCAATGATAAGATATATATAGATGGTAAAGTTGTGAAGAATAGGAGATAAAACATGAAAGTATTAATTGTCGGAAGCGGTGGAAGAGAACATGCTATCGCTCAGAGTGTGGCGAAAAGCCCTAAAGTTGATAAGATATACTGTGCTCCGGGCAATGCAGGCATTGCCAGCATTGCGGAATGTGTTGATATCAAAGCCATGGAGCTTAAAAAACTGGCTGATTTTGCCGATAAGGAGAAGATCGATCTTACAATAATCGGTATGGACGATCCGCTTGTTGCCGGAGTGGTTGATGTATTCGAAGCGAAAGGATTAAGGGTATTCGGCCCTGCGAAGAATGCTGCGATCATAGAGGGTTCCAAGGCATTTTCAAAGGATCTTATGAAAAAATACAACATACCGACAGCTGCATATGAGGTATTCGATTCGCCTGAGGCTGCAAGAGAATATCTAAAAGATTGCAATTATCCGATAGTGCTTAAGGCAGACGGACTTGCACTCGGCAAGGGTGTGCTTATCTGTGAGGATAAGGCAGCTGCAATGGACGGCGTTAAGACTCTTATGGAAGACAAGCAGTTCGGAGATGCAGGTAATACAATTGTCATAGAAGAATTCCTTACCGGAAGGGAAGTATCAGTTCTTTGTTACTGTGACGGCAACACGATCAAGCCGATGACAAGTGCGCAGGATCATAAGAGAGCAAAGGACAATGACGAAGGACTTAATACGGGAGGAATGGGAACATTTTCACCCAGTCCGTTCTATACAAAGGAAGTTCAGGAATTCTGTGAGACTAAGGTGTTCCAGCCTACGATCGATGCAATGAAAAATGAAGGACGTCCATTCAAGGGAATACTATTCGTAGGACTTATACTGACACCGGCAGGACCTAGAGTTCTTGAATATAATGCAAGATTCGGTGATCCGGAAGCACAGGTTGTTCTTCCGAGAATGAAGACTGATATAATAGATGTCATGGAAGCCTGCATTGACGGAAAGCTTGATGAGACAGAACTTGAATTCGAAGATAACGCGGCAGTATGTGTAATACTTGCTTCTGACGGATATCCGGAAAGCTATGAGAAGGGAAAGGTAATTACCGGACTCGATGCATTTGACGGCAAAGAAGGATTCTACGTATATCATTCGGGAACAAAGTTCGACGGTGATAATATAGTTACCAACGGTGGCCGTGTCCTGGGTGTAACAGCCAAGGGAGCCGATCTTAAGGAAGCAAGAGCCAATGCTTATAAGGCAACCGAATGGATAAGCTTTGATAACAAATATATGAGACACGATATCGGTAAGGCAATTGATGAAGCGTAAGAAACTATTAAAATTTAATATAAATCAGGAGGTTATACGATGTATTCATTTGACGAGATTAACAACTACGATCCGGAGATCGCAAAAGCGATCATGCAGGAAAAAGAGAGACAGAACGACCATATTGAGCTTATCGCTTCCGAGAACTTCGTAAGCAAAGCTGTTATGGCAGCAATGGGAAGCCCATGCACCAACAAATACGCAGAAGGATATCCGGGCAAGAGATATTACGGCGGTTGCGAGTATGTTGACGTTGTTGAGACACTTGCTATCGAGCGTGCAAAGAAGTTATTTGACTGTACTTATGCTAATGTTCAGCCTCATTCCGGAGCACAGGCTAACATGGCAGTATTCTTCGCGCTTGTTAAGCCGGGTGATACGGTCATGGGTATGAATCTTGCACATGGCGGACATCTTACACACGGAAGTCCGGTTAACATGTCAGGAGCATATTTCAATATTGTTCCCTATGGAGTTAATGATGACGGATATATTGATTATGATGAAGTAGAGAGAATCGCAAAAGAGTGCAAGCCGAAGCTTATCGTTGCAGGTGCAAGTGCATATGCGCGTAAGATCGACTTCAAGAGATTCAGGGAGATAGCTGATGAAGTCGGTGCTTACCTTATGGTAGATATGGCTCACATCGCAGGACTTGTTGCTTCAGGTTATCATGAGAGTCCGATCCCTTATGCTCATGTTACAACAACGACTACACATAAGACACTTCGCGGACCGAGAGGCGGTATGATCCTTTCATCAGAGAAATTCGCAAATGAGCTCAAGCTTAACAAAGCTGTATTCCCGGGAATTCAGGGAGGACCGCTCATGCACGTTATCGCTGCCAAGGCAGTATGCTTCAAAGAGGCACTTGATCCATCATTCAAGGAATATGGTAAGAATATAATTGACAATGCACAGGCACTTGCAAACGGACTTATGAACCGCGGAATCGATATCGTATCAGGCGGAACAGACAACCATCTTATGCTTGTTGACCTGGTTAAGAAGGGCGTTACAGGAAAAGAGGCTGAGAATTTCCTTGATGAAGCCAACATAACATGTAACAAGAATACAATTCCTAACGATCCTCAGAAGCCATTCGTTACAAGCGGAATCCGTCTTGGTACTGCAGCTGTTACAACAAGAGGAATGAACACTGAGGATATGGATGTGATCGCTGACGCTATCGCAATGCTTATCGATGATGTTGATGCTAACAAGGCTAAGGCAATGGAGCTTGTTAAGACTCTTACAGAGAAGTATCCGCTCTATAAATAAATGAATTCGAATCATAGAGAGTGGGCATATGCAAGAGATGAGCTGGTAGATGAAATGCTTGCAATATGCAGTGAGATAGAAGCATGGAGGAATAAAAAAGCCAGCGAAGAGGCGAATGCTGCATATAATGAATATTTGCAGGGAGAGAGACCTGAATAGGAGAATATACAAAGATTGAGAGATCGATCGGAACACTTGAAGAAGGTGTTCATACGATGAGAATATATGCTGTCGATCCGGCGCTTGTCATGGAAAAATATGTAATATTTCCGACAGCTAACAAGCTTAAGACATCATATCTCGGACCGGTAGAGAGTTATATGAAGTAGGTAAACCTTCCCTAAGGCCCTAAAGACACACATTTGCCGAAATTGCCTGTAATATGCTATAATCTATGCATACGTATCTTCCGATTTCATTACCTCAAGTGAGCTTGCCAATCATGTGGATCCAAAGAAATTCGAGTATAATAAATATATTTTTAAGAAAGCAGCATATCAGCTTATACCGGAATGACCAAGATGAATTAATAAAGTCCCCCGACAACAGTCTATAATACTGATGTCGGGGGACTGATTTTCTGAGGGTTTTGTAGTTTATCCCTTGATAACCCGTATCTTTTTATTGGCTTTTTTACATTTTTTGTAAAGCTTTTTCGGCACCGTTACGCTCTTGAGGTTTTTGCACTTTTTGAAGGCATTTTTAGATATTGCGGTAACGGTATAAGTTTTTTTGCCAAGCTTTATTCTGGATGGAATTGTGATCTTTTTGACATTTTTCTTCACAGGTGACATATAGGTTACTTTTCCGCCTTTTTTGGTTGCTTTTGTTACCTTGTATATACCGCCCTTATAGGAATAATTCTTACCCTTGACAACTTTCTTGCCGGTTGTGGATCTGTCGGTATTGCCTGTAGCAGTTGTGGTCGGTACACCTGTCGCAGAACTTTGTCCGGTAGAATTATTGTACGCTCCCGGAACACTGCCGGTATTACCTGTATTCTGACTGCCTGAATTATCAGGAACATAAGGTCTCGGAATTGCAGTTTCCTCTTCGTAACTGTCAGCAGGATCATTGGTATCTGAGGCATCCGTGATATCGCTTAAGTTTTCGGGCTTGCCGTAACTTAATTCAGAGACCGCTGCTTCAGAATGAACACCAGTCTTTTGTTCAGGAATTATATCATAATCAAGCATAAATGTTTTCTCGGGTCCGAGGTAACTCTGTTTGATATCTTTGTTGCTTATAACAAGCCTTTCCACACCGAGTCCCGCATGCATACCGTATATTCTAACGGTATGAAGTCCTTCGGTCATATGTTCTGAGGAAGTGGATACATGGATATTATTCTTAATACCATCTATCCATTTGTTATCGCCGTCAGCAGCATAGGAGATATATTTGCCATCCGGAAGTGAGTTGATCTGTTGCATGAATCCGTCATCAACACTTATTCCGTAGAATAATTCCACAGGAACGTATCCCCAGCCTGAAGGCTTGAATATATTGTTGGTAGTTGTGGTATACATTGTAAATGTATAATCGTCTTCCTCATCAACATAGAATCTGTATTCTAGATATGGAGCGTCGTAGTTTTCTTCATAATCGGTTACCGTTCTTACTGTATTGCCGCCTTTGACCTCGTATGTTCCTCCTGTAGGCTTAGTAAATGACTTAGTTGTCGGAAGCATCTTCATGGCAGAATCGTATCTTCCGTAACCGTTGATGCGGCTCCATATTGTTCCATCTTCCGATGGTGTATTATTGATGAATTCGCAGCCGTCAATAACAACGACATCATTGCTTTCAAAATGTGTTCCGATCCCTTTGCTCTTATATTCTGTATAAGAAGTGTTGACCGTGATCTTTACTTCCTGTTGTGCTTCTTTGTCATCTGCCGTTCCATCGGCAACAGATCTGATAACTATGGTTCCGGTCTTGTCCGAACGGACTCTGCTCCAGTCGATTGATACATATACGTAAGCGGCATCTTTTACGATTCCTCCGTTAACAATTCTGTCGCCGGTCTTATCGGTGATCTGAATCCAGTCTGCAAGAGTGCCTATTGTAAATGAATATTCATCGGTTCCACCGTTACTTAACGTTATACAATATCTCTGTTTTACGGTGTTGGTAAATAATGGAAGGGCAGCGTCCCCTTTTTCATATATGTCAGAAGAACCATCCAGAGTTACAAGCATCTTTGCATCCTGTCCAAGCTTAACAGTTTTCGGAGAAGGATAACTCCATCCGCTTGAATCCCATGATACAAAGCCTACATGAGGTGAAGACATCATTTTCTTCCATTTACCATTACTCATTTTATTGTTGTAATAATCCGTAAGCTCCTTGTCATATTCCACACAGTCATTGACAAGTCCTGCGTATACATTGGCAAGAGAGCTGTTCCTTGCCGCAAAATAATCATTAAGTCCCTTGTATATCTGCATTCTTGTTACATTGGCTGTACCAACTGCCTGATAATATACGATCTGATAATATGCATCATCCCATTCGGTTCCACGGAAGTGAGCATAATAATCATCAGCTTCATTAATTGTCTTTTCGCATAATGCAAGGACATTCTGTGCTTCGTTGTAATTATCAATGCTGTATAGGTCGGATTTGACATATTCAGCCTTGCGGTATGTACTTATTTTAAGAAAATCAGCCACACATTCAGCAATCCCCTCAGCAATATCGGAAGGACAATTGCCTACGCCACCGAGTTGAGCTGTAAGCCACATTTTTCTATATGTATCTGCTGTATTTTCCTGCCCCCATTTTTCCATGTCATATGCAATATCCATTGCATAATTGAGTTCCATCTCTACCGGCTTGATGTCACCGACGTTGACAACCCATATATTTCTTACGTTGTAATCATAAGCCATCGTAAGCTGATCCCATATATGCTCAAGCTGTGTTGAGCTTACCCATTCATATGCACCGGTACCTACATGACCGTCAAGATGATAGTACAGTCCGAATCCTGCTTCCCTGTTACGGACACTCTCCTCGGGAAGAGACCTTACGTTACCATAATTATCATCAGTAAGCATGATCGTTACATCATCCATTCCATCCCACACATTAAGTCCCTCTATGCTTCCGTCATCCGGTCCGTAATAATATTCTTCATTCTCGCTGTAAGGAATATATATCTTGAGCGCATCCTTTGCCTTACTGTCAGGATTGGCGGCTATATAATCAGATATGATCTCATTCTGGTCGGTTATGATATCTTTGAGAATATCAATATTCGTCTGAACGCCACCCTTAAGGGCACTGTCACCTTCACCACGCATACCCATTGTTATGGTACTTTCATAATCACCGTTTCTCTCTATTCCTTCTTTCCAGAACTTATATATCGCATCACTGTTAACAGAATAATCCCATGCATTGTTATTACCGTACTGCCTGTATATACGCTGCCATTCAACTCCCGCCCTGCAGCACGCCTCATGATGTGAAGTACCCATGCACACACCGTAAGCGTCTGCAAGAACAACATTGGCAAGCTTGAATGCCTTACCTTCATCGGAGAAGCTGTTGCCCCACATTGCAGGCCACATATAATTGGCTTTCATACGTATCAGAAGCTCGAATATATGCTCGTAACAGTTCTCGTTAAGACCGCCGAATGCCTGACCGGCCCAGCCTGTAAATGAAGGTGATTCATCATTTATAAAAAAACCCCTGTATTTTACCGATGGCTCCTTTGCAAGATACATACCGTCATTATTACCGTCACTTCCGAATTCAAGCAGAGACTCATCAAGATATACAGAGTCATATTTTGCCGGTACTGCATCAGCCATATATACCCATGCAGACACACCGATATGTTCGGATATGTTGAACAGTCCATACATAGCACCACGCTTATTGGAGCCCGTTATAACAAGCGCCCTGTTTACACCGCCGTAGCCGGCAGAAGCAAGAACACTCCCGTCAACAAACTGCATCTGATAACAGTCCCATTTGAGCTTACCGTCTTTATATAATCCGGTCACATCTATGCTTCCGGCTGCGATAAGCTTGTCTATGACTTCATTGCCGCCGATCGTTCCGGCAATTATTACATTACCGCTCATGTCACCGTCACTTGTGACCACCTCGGCATCTTTTCCTGTAACAAGACCGACATCACCGGCGAACGTATTTGCAATAATCTCCAGTCCGCAATACTCATGTCCGTCACCACTGCTCATCTCTTCTTTGGCGGTATCGACGTATACCTTCGCTGAAGTATTTCCATCCGACAGAAGGAATCCCGCCTGATTACCCAGAGTGTTTCCCATTGCACTTACCTCCGCACTGTTAACGCTTACCGCACCCACATTTAACGCTAATATATTAATCAGCAACCCAATGACCATCAAAAATGATATGATTTTTTTTGACATATGAAATACCCTCCTGATTAAATGTACTGTTAGTTAATGACATTTAGTTAATGACATTGACTGTGGATAAGAACTACAGCTTGAAGTATATCATAGTAATATGCTATAATCCTTGCATAATTCACATCATTTATTGCAAATATCACACAATAGTAATTGGTCTGTTCAGTCAGTAATTGCTTGCAGGTCCAATGTGATGAATAACAGCTGCCGGAAAAGGAGTAAGAGCAAATTATGCCAATTAATTACGATATGCTTGAAAAGATCATGTGCTTTCACAGGTCGAATACAGACTTCATTACCGGAGAGAATCCTCCGTATCACAGACATGAAGACAGGTATGAGATATATATGTATGTCAAAGGTAATACAAGAATCTATATAGAAGACAAATGCTATATTATGACTCCGGGCAATCTTGCAATAATAAGCCCCGGAGTGCTTCATCGCCTTATAATAAATGATTCGTCTCCTTATGAACGCATCGTTATCAATATAGGAAAGAATGTCCTTGACGAGTTGTCTACTCCACGTACCGGGCTGGCAGAATGTTTTGAAAAAACAAAAGAAGCAAGTATAATATCGCTTCATATGAAGGATATGAAGTTATATATTCATTATGTGGATGAGTATCTTACTCTTACGGGTTCGGATGAATATGGAGCCGATATAATGTGTGCGAATGCCATTACAAGATTGCTTATATATATCAACATGTTATTCATGGAGAAAAAACCGGTCAGGCACAAAAATGTCATGCCTGACCTCGTAAAAGATACGATGCGGTATATTGATGATAATCTGACACAGGATATAACATTATCTGATCTTAGCAATAACCTTAATTACTGCAGTAATTATATCGGTCTGAAATTCAAGGAACATACCGGAATGACCGTTCATGAATATATTCTTGACAAGAGAATTGACACTGCCAAAAAACTTCTTCAAAGAGGCAGCAGTGTATCCGATACGTGTACAATGTCAGGCTTTAACGATTATGCCAACTTTATACGTGCATTTAAGAAAATGACGGGAGTGTCACCCGGGAAATACAGGTAGATATGTACGTGTTCATTTATATGAGATCCGTATTTTCAAGATTAGGTATTATGATTATTGAATTATATTCTCCTTTTTCAATGAAGTAACTGAATACTCCGGCAGGATATTTGGCGACAATATTTTTTACATTCTCAATACCATACCCATGATTTAACACATCAGGAGAAAAAGAATCATTGATCTCCTTTTTTAGTTTTGGTTCGTCGGAAGCATTAATACTGTTGCTTATATGAAGTATGAAATTAGTGGCGGTAGTATATGCTTCTAACAGAATATGCCTGTCAGCTACCGAAGAGATCTTCCTGCTCGCGTTGATGGAATTCTCAAGTAAATTACCAAGAATAACGCACATATCATAGTTGTCTATGTCAATTTCTTTTGGAGTAATGCGAATCTTGGTTTCGAATGGTATTCCATCGTGCTCGGCAATCTGAATATAACTGCTTACAAGTGAATCAATAGCAAGATTGCCACTGTTGACACGTATGGATTTGTTGTCGAGAGTGTCAATCTGTTTGTCAATATAATTAATGAGTGAATCATATTCGTGCCTTTCAATGGCACCTCGTATGTACATATAATGCGTTTTGGTATCGTGAATGATCCTTCGTGTGTCCCTGTAAGATTCACGGATAAGATCATATTTCTCTGCCTGGTAATCTATCTGTCTGGTAAGAGTCTGTTCCTTGAATCTCAGTTCTTTTGTCAGAATTATGTGATCCAACAGATAAAAGTTCGTTATATTGAAAATCAGTAGGCCGATAATGCTGACAAATCTGATGATATGGAAGGCAAAACTGATTGATTCAGAAAAAGACAGGGCAATAATCGTAAGTATAGATATTATCGGTGTTGAAATAATAAGGATACTATACGGAATGGTATAGTTTGTATTATTTCGTTTTACAATAAGAATTGTTATTATAATCATAAAGAAACATACAATTTTGGATAGAAGATTAAATATATAATCATCTAAAACAATATCCGTTCCTGATGACGACAAATACGAATCAATGGTTTTAAATACAAAGAATTCTCCAATATTACAGTAAAATTGAAAAGAAATGATCACGAATAATCTATGTGCAATGTGAACAGAATAATACAAGGTTAACATATACAGTGTGAAAAGACTGAAAAGAATTGTTATCAGCGTTCTGATTGCAGACATTGATTCATCCATGGAATTAAATATTAATTCATAATAGATATTTATTAGTATTTCTACTAATATGAAGCCGGAATAGAACATAACATTGCTAACAGGTTTTTTTCTTTCCGAAAACATCTTTGAGTAATAGATTATTATTAGGAACATATCAAAAAAAGAGCTTGCGATAATTGCAATAATGTCAATCATAATATTGAACCACCTTGATAATTATTTAGTACATTTGTTTGTGAATAGTCAGAGATTGTTTAGAAAACAATTCATTGATTTCTTTTTCATGTTGTCTGCTTAATGGAATGTGTGTGCCATCATCAAGTATCAGTTCTTTCCTATATACAAATTTAACATGGAGAAGGTTTACAAGATAACTGCGATGAGGGGCAATAAAATAATTGTCGTCAAGAGTTAGACGATATTCTGCTATGGATCCTCTTCCTTCATGTACTCCGTCTGTGGCAATTACTTTTATAAAATCTCTATGTCCTATCACTGATTCAATATATAAAATATCAGACATAGTGATAAGTTCTAAATGATCCTTACATCTTAAAACAAATTTTGAAGTGTGATTATCTTTGTATTCGTCAATTATACTTTTGATTAATGATTCGAAGTATTCAAAAGTCAATGGTTTTTTCAGGTAATGAAATGCATGAACATTAAAACTGTCTTGCATATATTCGGGATAATTGCTAACAAATATTATCTTTACCGACTTATCAGGAATGTCTCTGATTTTTCTTGCAAGATCAAGCCCATTCATCTGCGGCATTTCAACATCAAGAAACAGAATGTGATATTTTCCCGCTTGAGAATAATTATCTAAAAGGGAATATGAAGAAGTATAGGTGTCTACATGTATATTATCGTTATATTTTATCTGATAAGTCTCAATAAGTGACTTTATCTGATTAATTTCGTTAATGTTGTCGTCACATATTGCCATGTTAAGATTCATGAGGTACTCCTTTCTTTGCAATTATAAGGCCAGCTGATGAAAACAGGGTTCCAAAAGATATGGCAGTGCATATATCATAATTGCCGGATATCATAAAGATAGCATAAATAATAAAAGTAATAATTCCGGTAATAATACTTTTGATTTTGAAAATATGATGATCTTCAAGAGTAATCTTCTTTGTATGTGGAATTACAGGAGAAAAGATCATATATATGATAAATGATAATACAAAAATAATATTGACGCAATAGTTTATTGGCTCATTCCAATTATTTATGATAGCAGATGAGACGACTATCATAAATATTATAGACAGGTATGAGTATATTGCGCATCGAAGATGTGATTTTGCGTGAAATCCGCCCCCATAAGATCGTAATAAAATAAAAAAAAATAGAAATAAACCAACAGGTATCATATTGAAAAACACAGCTCCGAGAAAAAGTGAAACAATTATGAAAATAACATATTCCAGTATGAAATCAAGACAATACTTATAGGCATCAATTTCATCTTTATCAATAAAGTTATTATCATACAATAAGTTAACGATTATGCTTGTCATATGTGTTATTTCCTCCCTCTTCAATTCTTTGCAATATTATAACTCATCAATTGACATTAGTTATATTTTTTGCAAAAGTGGTAAAAAAACGGACATAAACGGTCAAAATTACCAAAACTGTATCATATTTGACCATTTTTGCAAATTTTGGTTGCAACCTTATGAATAATGTTATAGTGATTTTATCAAAATCAAAGGAGGCTTTTTATTATGAAGGCAATTATTACAAAATTCGTAACAAAGTATGGGAGACAGATATGTTCAGTTGCAAGTTTGGCAGCAATAATATCCGTTAACAGCTGCAGGGGGATATATTATCAGCCCGAGGAACCGGAAGGGGTGAAAAAGTTAGCGGGAAAGAAATAAACCCATATTGACAAAAGGTAGTGTAGCAGAATCGATTTGTGGTACACAGGCGGCGAAGCCGCCTGTGTAGTGGTTGAAATGAATGACGGGGGTATAATATTGAAAAAGAATATATTATCAGTACTTAACGAAAAGAAAAGTAGTGGTTATATGAGAAAATCTGTAATAATAATGTGTATATCAATGGTATTATCAAGTGTTAATATCAGCGGGGTTGCATCTGCAAAGTTAGACAAAGCGGAAAAGGATATACTTCATAATGATGACATTAACGCATTAGACACTTCAGAATATACATTGGATAATATGTCTGAGGTTGTCAAAAATGTTGTTTACTCTTCGGATAAAGAACCATATTGTCTTGTTGATAATGATATGGACACAGCTAATTCAGTTACAGTCAAAAACAATGACGGGTCGTTAACAACACATATATTTCCATTTGACGTAAAAGAGAATGACGGCAAGAAGGTCAGATTCATCGGGGAGAATATTAAAGCCAAAAAGACCAAAGGATACGATTACATTGATAATTCCGGGAATATTAAAAGAAGATTCTCTAAGAATGTAAATAAGGGCGTAGAGATTGAATGTAATAAGTTCAAAGTTGAACTTAGTCCGGCTGGAGTCCTAAAACAGACTGAATGTTTGGATATGGAGGACGATTACAAGCTGAAAAAAGAGAGTGACGGAATAGTATATGAGAATATTTTCAGTGACAATATAGATGTTGAATATACATCGGAAGCAAATGGAATAAAAGAGAATATCGTGCTTGAAAAATATGAAGGGATACATGAGTTCTGTTTTGACATAGATACTAACGGACTTATACCTGACAGGATGGTGACAGATTGTGGATCGATACAATTGATTAATCCTGAGACGAATATATGTGAAATGTTGATCAATCCGGTATATGCATATGATTCCGGAGATAGTGCCGGTGATGGTGAAAAGCACGTTACCATTAAGAACTCAATGTCATTAAAACATATCGATGGTTCAAGATATCAACTGGTTATTGATGTTGACAAAAGCTTTCTGTCATCAAAAGATACTGTATATCCGGTTACTATAGATCCTGCAATAACAGTTCCGGCTAATAATATGGATAATACAATGATATTTGAAGATAATCCGAACGGAAGAATATCATGGTCAACAATTATGTTTGTCGGCAAGCATAATGTAGAGGATTATGGTATGACGGAGATGTATATTAGGTTAAAGGACATCAGTTCGTACAAGTATATTTCTCCGGATAAGATAGATAAAGTATCGTTTAACATATATGAGTGGTCTGGACATTCCTATCCTGCAAAGATTAATCTGTATGGCTTGCGAAGCTCAACATGGGAAAAGGATGGAATAAGCTGGAATAATAAACCGGCAACAACTGGTGGGGTGGTAAGTTATGTTAATTATCCACCATCAGATTGCTGGAGTGAGTTTAATATAACCGGTTTATTTAAAAGTTGGTTGCGATACGAATTAAAAGAAGGTTATTCTACTACTTCAAAAGATAATGGTTTTTGTCTTAAAGCCGCAGCCGGAAACGAGCATAGCAGATATTATTATTCTGTTAATGATTCCGAGAAGCCGCCTACTATTACAATTAATTACAGGGAAGATACATCTGTTAGTAATGATATATATTATCTGAGAAATAGCGAATCGGTTGGAGAAGAAAGCGAAGGAGGTATTACAAGAAAAATATACAAATATCTTGATGCAAATGTTGACAAAAAAGAAGCTATTTTGTACCCATTTAAAGGACAATACAATCAGGAATGGAAAATTGAAAAGGATCCTAAGACAGGTTTTTATAAGCTTCATAATATGTGGTTCTACGGATTTCAGAATCTGGCGTTAGATACAGATACAGTCAATGATGGATCTAAAGCTGATTTTTGGAGTTCTGAGTCTACAGGAGATTGGATCAAATACAGATTAATATATAATAATGATGGTACATATAGAATAATGCCTGTATATGGGAAAAAATCACGAGCATTGACATTTGTAAATAATAACGAGGAATATTCTTCAGAATGTATTTTTACTGAGTATAAAGGATTAAAAACACAAAAATGGATATTGGAAAAAGCTCCAAACTATAATATGAAACAAAGAACAATAGATGTAAATGTTATTATAGAAAAAACCTACCGTCAGGCGCAAGGAGAAAATTATCTTAGTATACTTAAGAATGATTTTGCAGCTACCGAAAGAGCATTTGATCATGTATTTAATATTAAGTTTAACGAAATATATAAAAATGATTATAGTTATTTTAAAAATAGTGAATGTACGGTAGAAGAAATAGAAGATGGTTGTAGTAGAGAAAAATGTGGAAATGATTGTACAAAACATCATCGAGGGTGGGCACAAGGCTGTGATGTATTATATAAGCATTATACACCGTCTAATGATCCAAGAGAATTTACAGTGGGAATATTTGGAACAGGCTTATGTTTTGATATTGATGGTGAACACATGTCTAATGGTGGATTAACAATTGTAGGAGGGCAATATTCTATTCTTGCAAAACCGAAAGTCACTCATATGGACTTTAAGAGCAGACTGCGGTTACAGCAGCATGAATTTACACACTTTTTTAATATAGATGACGGACCGCCATGTACAGCGAATCAAAGGTGTATTATGAACGGAGGATTCGAATATTCTTCTTTTGATGATCTTCATAATATATGGTGTAACAATTGTAGAGATAGTATGCATGATTTTATTGAGAATACGTGGGATTAGTTTGTAAAGGGGGAGTTATGAAATGAGAGTAAAATTATTAAGTATAATATTACTGTTGTGCGGCTTTGTTGCAGGATTGTCGTTAGTGGTATATAATGATATAGATGCAGAGTCAATGGATGACATTTGGGAACATAGTTATAAGGTTGCGGCATCTAATATTTCATTAGAAGAAGACTTGTTAGATTACAAGCAATTAAAACAAGAGATAATTAAAGAAAATAAAGAAGAACAAAAGCTGAACAATTCAAATAAGTACTTCTATATTGAAAGTTCAATGGGAAAAAAGGCTGACGAGACCGAATACGAATTCAATTCTGAAGACAATGTAATTGCAACAAGCTACGAAATAGATGATAATGAATTAAGATTCGTGTGGGAATATTGTGATAACAATGCTGAAGAGTACCTTGCCAATACTATTAGTCAACTATCATTGTGTGAATTATATCCGGATTCAGAGTTATATACATATTCCAACTGGTATGATGTAAAGGAAGGTTTGATTGATGTATATTGGGCAGATAAGGATTACAGTTATATTGCAAATATCCCTGTTGAACTGCTTAAGTCGGATATTGAATTTGTGAAGAATTTTTGCACGACAAAAAAGGTGACTTTTAACAAGTAATCTCTATGATTGGAGGAAAGACACATGAATAAAAAAAGAATACTTACCTTATGTTGTATGGCATCCCTTGTTGCAGGATTATTCGGTATCTGTGCAGGCAGTAATGGAACTGCCAAGATTCGGACATTAAATGTAAAAAAGGGCTTTAGCGTTAAGATGAAGGTCGGAGAGACTATACGGATCAAACCTAAAAAAGCACAGACAGACACTATAAAGTTCAGAAGTGATAATAAAAGAGTTGCAATCGTTAACTCAAAGGGATACATAAAGGCAAAAAAGACGGGTAATGCGAAGATTACAGCTAAAAATCCCAAGATACAGATAGTCGGCAAGATTAAAGTAGTGAAGAATAATTGTATTCAATCAGAGATAACATCACCTGTTAAAGCTGAAGAAATAAAAGCTCCGACAGAATCCGCTGCAGTACCTGTTCAGACGGAAACCTATGCTCCGGTGAATTCTTCAAATACAGCAGTACCGGAGGGCACACCTATGGTCACATCATCTCCGGAACAAACTGAATCACCTTTCCCAAAAGATAAATTAAGAGGAGATATCTTTCTGAATTTTGTCATTGATCAGGAAAAGATATATACCGATACAACACATCTGACGGGGAGCATGACACAATGCAGAGATTGTATTTTGATAATATCATGTGGAGAAGACATTATTCAAACTATTGATCTTGAAGACAATGTAAGTACGTTGGATTTTGATGTGGATTTTTCCGGATATAAGGCCGGTGATGATGTATGTATTGCATTAAAATTTATTGGTAAACAGATTCCTCATTTTCCTGTATGGAATACTTATAGGGAATTGCATTATGTTCTGCTAGCCCCGGGACAGACCCCTGCACCTGGAACGCCGGAGCCATCCCATTCTCCGGAAAGTACGTATGAACCAAGAATTTAGGGTTATGTGCTAATATCTGAAAAGCATTTATATTGTTTCTTAGGATGAACGATCAAAAATGTCACAAATCAAGTAGAACAATCGTCATATAGGTAGGAATGTATAAACAGGGAGGAATGACACATGAATAAAAAAAGAATACTTACCTTATGTTGTATGGCATCCCTTGTTGCAGGATTATTCGGTATCTGTGAGAGCAGTAACGGAAATGCCAAGATCAAAACATTGAATGTAAAAAAGAGTTTCAGTGTTAAGATGAAGGTTGGAGAGACCGTACGGATCAAACCTAAAAAAGTACAGGCAGACACTATAAAGTTCAGAAGTGATAATAAAAGGGTTGCAACCGTTAACTCAAAAGGATACATTAAGGCAAAAAAGACGGGTAATGCGAAGATAACCGCAAAAAATTCCACGGCGCAGATAACCGGAAAGATTAAGGTAGTAAAGAATAATAGCATCAGAGCAGTAGTAACACCTTCTGTTGAACCTGATAAAAATATAGTTCCGACAAATACTCCGTGTATTACACAACCGTTACAAACTCCGGATTTAAGTATTACTAACACTCCGGAGCCGACTTCTTTGGTTGAACCAACAGTATCACCTGATAACAATGATCCAAGAACTTATGATCTATGGTTGGATTTTACGATAGATCAAGAGGATATATATGTAGATACAACACATCTTACAGGAACCATGAACCCGTGCTGGGATTGTGTTTTGTTAATA
>JHWW01000010.1 GCA_000621985.1 Lachnospiraceae bacterium V9D3004 | reverse complement strand
AGCCATGGTCGTAACAGCAGCTCCTGTAAACAACGCAGACGCTGCAAAGAAAATCAAAGCGGCTAAAGGTACTTATACCGTAGAAGTTGGTAAGTCCGTTACGGTAAAAGTAAAGAATGCCGGCAAGAAAAAGGCCGTTAAGTGGTCAACAGACAAGAAGGGCAAGAAGTTAGTTAAGATTGCCAAAGCTAAGACAAAGGCTGACAAGAAGGGTGTTGCAAAAGTAGCCATCAAAGGTAAGAAAGTCGGTACAGCTAAGATCACAGCTAAGGTTGGCAAGAAGTCCTGCAAGTTTAAGGTTAAGGTAACAGCAGCCACAGTTAATCCTGGCGCATCAACAGCACCGGGCGGCGCAACAGCAGCACCTAGCAGCAATGCAACAACAGCACCTACAGGCGCAACAGCAGCACCTACAGGTGGTACAGCTACTGATGCTCCGAAGAAGGATCCTACACCGGTTCCGACACCAAGAATCACAGCTACTCCGAGACCTACCAATACACCTTCACCTGCACCGAAGAATGACGCAGTAACAGCTCATAAGCTTGGTGGTAAGGACGCTATCACAATTGATGGTAAGGAAGGCAAGGCAGAGTGGGAGAACGCAGGAGACACATTTGATCTTCTTGTAAATCCACAGAGTGTTCGTGGAACAACTGATGTTAAGGCTGCAACTGCTCAGTTCATGTGGGCAGATGATGCATTCTATGCAATCATTAAGACTGACGTTGCTGTTGACGAAGTTAAGCTTTTCATCGACGAAGACGGTGACGCAACAAACAAGAACGCTAAGAGCGCAACAGCTACTCTTTCAAGCGACAAGAAGCTCGCAGAGGTTAAGATCGACCTTGCTGCAGCTCCGGCAATCGGAGAAGACGGAAACGGAAGTCTTGGAATCGAAGTTCAGATCAAGCAGGGTAGTTCAACTATCAATTATTTTGATTCTGTCACAGATATCGTATATGATGCTGACAAAGATGAGTGGAACTTCAAAGACAATGGAATCAAGGCTGGTTCAGATGACGCTGTTTTAGGTAAGGTTACACTTCTTCCTTCAATGGCACAGGCTACAGAAGCTTACTTCACAGCTGATGGTGCTAAGATTCTTGCAGCCGCTAATCTTCCGGGCGCTTTCGAAGAGCTTACAGAAGGCGCTGACTGGACAGATCAGAAGACTAAGACAATGACATTTGTTGATCCTAAGTATTGGACAGACGCTTATACAGCAAACGGAAGTCCTTCAATATTCTTCACACATGTTAACTCAGGTGAGAATATTTACAACACTGATCCGGAGCATGTAGCACTTGCTACAAGAAATGATGACGGTTCATGGACATCAACAAGAGAGCAGGCTCAGGGTTACATTATCTGGGATAAGGATTATCTCTATGTTCTGTTTGATGTAGCTGATACAGATATATCACCTGCTAACAGCGATCATTATACAACAGACTCAACAGAGTTCTTCCTTGACGAAGATTACAGCAGACCTGCAGCATATTCAACAGGCGAGAACGCTGACGAAGTTCAGCTTCGTGTTGAAGCAGCAAGCAACATCTTCTCATCTAACTCAACAGGTACAGGTAACTATGAACTTGTAGCTCATGCAGTTAAGAGCGATGAAAAGGGATATCAGGTTGAGTATATCATCAAGCTTCATAACCAGCATAAGCATGGTGACATGATGGGTATGGACCTTCAGATCAATGACTGCTACACTGTAGCACCTACAGAAGAAGGCGGAGAAGCTACAGCAGCAAGAGCAGCTACTCTTACAGCTTATGATACAACTAACAACTGCTATCAGTATCCGAACGTATTCGGACGTGTTAAGCTCATCAACAAGGATGAGGCCGGCGAAGAAGAACAGGGTGAAGATGATCCTAAGCCAACACCGAAAGTATATGCTTATACCGCAACTAAGTTCCCGGCTGATACAGAAATAACTATTGATGGGCTTACAGAAACAGTTTGGAATGATATCCCATCATATACAATCGGTGACGATTTTTATGCATTAGTAAAGCTTGCATGGGATGATAAGAATCTCTATGTATATGAATCAGCAAATGATTCTGATTTTGATTCAACTGCATCTGCTGATTATCAGCGTGACGGTGGAGAAGTATTCCTTGATGAAGATAATTCAAAGGAAGATACTTATGCAGCTAATACTGATGCATTCCAGTATCGTTTAACCGGATTTGATGCAGAAACAACTACAACTGACGGTTTTACAGCAGGAAGTGATGCAGCAAAGGCTAAATATGCAGGAATTGAAACAGCAGGTATTGTACTTAAATCAAACAATGCTTGGGCAGTTGAATATCGTATTCCATGGGCTTCAGCTAAGAAAGCCGGCGATGTTATCGGATTTGAGGTTAGTGCATTCGATTGTTCAGGCGGTAAGAGAAACAGGGAACTTACGCTGATTACTGGAGGCGGAGATCTTTGGCAGAATCCAAGTCTCTTCGGTGAAGTTCAGCTTGTTGCTGCTGAGACAGATGATGTTGAATTTGATCTTACTACAGGTACAGGTGGACCAGGTTATGCAGGTACCAAACCAACCACTAAAAAGAACGATGACGGATCTATTGAATTGAATTTCTCAGCTGACGCTTCAGATTATTCACAGGTACAGTTTACACTTCCTGAAGCAGTAGATTTGACAGACTATAGTAGCATTGTTATTGAACTTGCAGAAGGTTCTTCTACAACTATTAATGTTAGTCTTGTTGATGCTGAAAGAAAGGATAATTCAGAGTGGCACAATCCGTTATGTCCGTTCCTTAAGTATGGACAGCAGTTGAAATCAGGAGTGAATACAATCGCTCTTGGATCACCTCAGGGTGAGGCTCAGGATGGTAATCCTGTAGATTTTAAGGCTATTAAGCATATCAACTTCTTCAAGGGTACAGAAAAAGAAGCTCACAACTTTACAATTAAGTCAATCAAGATCGTTAAAAAATAATCATTCAGATTTTGATGTGATGTGTTGAATAATGGAGGCCGGTCGCGGAATATTCCGTGACCGGCCTTTTGGTGTGCATAGCAGTGTTTTTGATGTGCATGGCGATGTACGTCTTATAGCTGTGCTTTTGGGATTGTAACCAAATAAGTGACAATGGCAAGATCTTAATCACATTTATTAAGATACTTATCTGCAATCTCTGCCACCTGATGGTCAGGATATTTTTCAATAAGGTCAAAAAATCTGTTCGCGTTATCCTGAGGTGCTTCAAAACACTCAGTAAGGTCGTTAATTATCAGTTCTTGATGAGAATTCCTTCTTATCCTGTTATCTATATATTTAATGTATGAAATTACCTCCCCTTGGCTTATTCCCTGACTTATTCCTTGACTTATTCCTTGGCTTATTCCTTGAGTCATGCCTTTTTCGTATCCGTAGTCATATACTGCCTCACTATAATTACACAAGCTAGTCTTGCTTGATGATTTATTTGCATGAATCCGGATTGTTGAACAGACAATTATTACTACATTTGACGATTAACGAAAAATACGATAAAATAACAGCGGTAAACATGACTGAATAACAGTGACCGGCAAAAGAAGAATAATAATCGGGGGGGGATTAACATGTTAAGAAAAAATATCGTGAAAATAATGGCGGCAGCCATAGCAGTTGTAGGATTATCGTTAGTAGCATCAAACTCTTCCATGGCGGCAACTCCATATGCTAAGCATGGACAGTTATCGGTAAAGGGAAGCAAGATCGTTGACAAGAGTGGTAAGACATTTCAGTTAAAGGGCGTGAGTACCCACGGAATATCGTGGTTTCCGGATTATGTGAACAAGAAGGCGTTTAAGACTCTTCGCAATAAATGGAAAGCTAATATAATCCGTCTTGCAATGTATACTGAGGAATACAACGGCTATCTGAGCGGTGGTAATAAGGACGATCTGGAAAAGACGATCGATAAAGGCGTAAAAGCTGCTACTTCGCTTGGAATGTACAGCATTGTCGACTGGCATATCCTGTCTGACGGCAATCCGAACACCCATAAGAGCGAAGCTAAGACATTTTTTGAGAAGATGTCCAAAAAGTATGCGAACAACCCACAGGTACTGTATGAACTTTGTAACGAACCGAACGGCGGCACTACATGGAGTAATATCAAGTCATATGCCGAAGAGATAATACCGATCATAAGAAAAAATGCTCCGAAAGCTATCATAATAGTCGGAACGCCGACATGGTCTCAGGAAGTGGATAAGCCTGCTGCCGATCCGATAAAGGGATATGATAATATAGTTTATACATGTCATTTTTATGCGGCAACCCATAAGGACGATCTTCGTAACAGAGTAGAGTCAGCCGTAAAATCGGGACTTCCGGTATTCATCAGTGAATTCAGTATATGTGACGCATCGGGTAACGGCGCTATAGACTATGCGTCAGCTAAGGCATGGAAGAAGCTTATCAACAAATATAAGCTGCCTTACGTTGCTTGGAACTTAAGTAACAAGAATGAAGCTTCCGCACTTATTAAGTCAAATGTTAAGTCATTATCAGGTTGGAAGAAGTCACAGCTTTCCGCAACTGGTAAGTGGATCAGCAAGATGATGCAGGGTAAGTAAATTATTAATTTTAGCGTGAAAGGATATGGGAATTATGAGAGAAAGTGGAATACTATTTCCGATATTTTCGCTTCCGTCAAGATACGGTATCGGAAGTTTTTCGAAGGAAGCATATGATTTTGTGGATTTTCTGGAGAGATCGGGTCAGGGATTCTGGCAGATACTTCCGGTCGGACCTACAGGTTTTGGTGATTCGCCTTACCAGCCGTTTTCGGCATTTGCCGGTAATCCGTATTTTATATCGCCGGATGCACTCATAGAGGAAGGCCTGCTTACAAGGGAAGAAGCAGACAGCGCGTATTTTGGAAGCGATGAAGAGATGGTCGATTACGGTGCTTTATATGAGAACCGTTACACACTTCTCGAGAAAGCATTCAAGCGCTTCGTTGATAAAAATGATGAAAAAGAGATGAAAGCCTACAAGGCATTCCTTGACAGGGAAGCGTACTGGATAAAGGATTATGCTTTATTTACTGCGTTAAAGAAGGCTAATAACGGCGCTTCATGGCTTGACTGGGATGAAGATCTCAAGATGAGAGATAAAAAAGCGCTGTTCGATAAAGAAGTTGAATTATCGGATTATATTGAATTCGTGTGCTATATGCAATATGAATTCGACAAGCAGTGGAATAAGTTACGTGCTTATGCAAATAAGAAGAATGTTAAGATCATCGGTGACCTGCCGTTCTACGTATCGCTTGACAGTGCCGATGCATGGTCACATCCGGAAACTTTCAAGATGGATAAGGATCTTAAGCCGGAAGTGGTTGCAGGATGTCCCCCGGATGCATTCTCGGCAACCGGTCAGCTCTGGGGCAATCCGATATATGACTGGGATGGCATCGAGAAAGACGGTTACGACTGGTGGGTACGCAGAATGAAGCGTAACTATGAATTCTACGACGTAATACGAATCGATCATTTCCACGGCTTCTGTGATTATTATGAGGTGCCCTACGGAAATGAAACAGCTGAAAAAGGTACATTACGTAAAGGTCCGGGTATGAAGTTCTTCAATGCGCTTAAGAAGAAGCTTGAAGACATTAAGATAATTGCTGAAGATCTTGGCAATAACACACCTGAGAATGAAAAGCTTCTTGCTGACACGGGCTTCCCGGGAATGAAAGTTCTTCAGTTCGGCTTCACCAGCTGGGAGAGCTGCTATGTTAACCACAGACATATAAATAATTGCGTTGTATATACGGGAACGCATGATAATACACCGACCAGAGCATGGGTTGAAGAGATAAGCGACGGCGAACGTGATTTTACGAGAAGATATGTTAATTCGATCAATACGGATTACGGTCAGCTTGTGTGGGATATAATCCGCGAGGCATACCGTTCGGTTGCCAATCTTTGCATAATCCCGCTTCAGGATTATCTGTGCAAAGGTAGGGAAGCAAGGCTCAATACGCCCGGTAAGGCAGACGGCAACTGGCAGTGGAGACTTAAACCCAACTTCTTATCGGAAGACCTTGCAAGGAGCATAAGAGAGCTTACAGAGGTATACAGCAGAATCCCGAAGCCGGTGATCAAGGATGAGGAGTCAGGTAGCTCTGCTGAGACAGAAGATGCTTCAGGCTCTGATCCGGGAAGTAAAGATACCGAGGTTGATGAAAAGTAGTTGAAGAATGATCTATTAAAATAGTATGATATAAAATTTATAATACATTAAATTTGTACGACAAAGGGTGTTTGACATATCTTTGACACAATTTCATAAGAAAAGTTATATTGGAATTTAATATAAAGATACAAAAAACATAATAATTATAAGCGAGGTATTAAAAAAATGAGATTAAGAGGTTTTGTTAAGAAGAGTGTTGTATTAGCCGGAGTTTTGGCCATGACGATCGGAATGACCGCATGCGGCGGTTCATCATCAGACGGTGACGGCGCAACTACTATCACCAACGTATCATATGACCCCACCAGAGAGTTGTATGCTGCTTATAATGAAGCTTTCAAGGCACATTATAAGGACGAGACCGGTAAGGATGTTGAGATCGTTCAGTCTCACGGCGGATCGGGTAAGCAGGCAAGATCTGTAGTTGAAGGCGCAGATGCCGACGTTGTAACACTTGCTCTTGAGCATGACATTACTCTTATTGAAGAAGCGGGAATGATCAAGTCGGGCTGGCTTAGCGAGTTTGAACATGATTCATCTCCATATACATCAACAATCGTATTTCTTGTAAGAAAAGGTAACGAGAAAGGTCTTAACGACTGGGATGATCTTATCAAGCCGGGTGTTGAAGTGATCACACCGGATCCGAAGAGTTCGGGAGGAGCTATGTGGAATTTCCTTGCTGCATGGCAGTTCGCAAGTGATAAGTTCAGCGGTGACGAGACTCAGGTTAAGGATTTCATGAGAAGTCTGTACGGTAATGTAACAGTTATGGATTCGGGTGCCCGCGGAGCAACAACAACATTTGTTGAGAACGGACAGGGTGATGTTCTTATCGCATGGGAGAATGAAGCAATCGCTACACTAAAAGAGTATCCGAACGATTATGAGATGATCACTCCGAGTATAAGTATCCTTGCTCAGCCGAGCGTTGCTATCGTAGACGAGAACGCTGACAAGAACGGAACACAGGAATTATGTAAAGCATATCTTGAGTATCTCTATTCTGATGAGGCTCAGGAGATAATCGCAGTTAACGGATATCGTCCGTCCAACCAGGAGATCCTTAATAAGCACGGTGATTCATTTGATCTTAACGTTAAGCTTTGCACTATAAGTGATTTCGGCGGCTGGAACAAGGCTTATGATACGTTCTTTAAGGACGGAGCAATATTTGATGAGATATATTCACACTAAGAGGGACTTGATCTGATGGATTCTGATAAGAAGTCAAGAGGAAAACGCGTAGTGCCGGGGTTCGGACTTACACTTGGAATAACAATATCGATGCTTTCGATAATCATACTCATACCCCTTGCTTCGGTACTCGGTTACTCCTTTCAGTTAAAGCCGGGGGAATTCTTCGATATTATGACGGATTCCACGGTGCTGTGGGCATTTTTTACAAGTATAGTTATGGCATTGATAGCTGCGGTTATCAATGTCATATTTGGTACTATTCTGGCGTGGGTACTTGTCCGCTATGATTTTCCGGGCAGAAGGATAATGGACGGACTTATAGAGATACCGTTCACACTGCCTACTGCGGTTGCGGGTATCACGCTCTCCAAGATGTATTCGACGACCGGAGAGATCGGAGGTCCGTTGTCCGCTCTCGGGATCAAAGTATCTTATACGCATCTTGGTCTTATCGTAGCGCTTGTCTTCATAGGACTTCCGTTTGTTGTGCGTGCGATCCAGCCAGTGCTTGAGAAGTTCGATTATCAGTATGAGGAAGCTGCATATACTCTGGGAGCCAATCCCCGCACTACATTTTTCAAAGTAATACTGCCGGAACTAAGGCCTGCCATGATAACAGGCTTCGGGCTTGCGCTTGCCAGAGGCATCGGTGAATACGGCAGCGTTATATACATATCAGGCAACAGTGCAAAGGAACATACCCAGGTTGTATCATATATCATAATGCAGAAGCTCGAAAGGCTTGATTATGCCGGAGCGACTTCAATTGCGCTTGTGATGCTCTTAATATCATTCGTACTTCTTCTGGTAATTAATATTGTTCAGATCCGTCAGTCAAGACGTACAAATAATGTGTAGGGGGTGACTGTATGGCAAAAGGTGTAAGAGATAAGAAAAAGATCGGAAAAGCAGGTGTCATACTTATAGTCATCAGTGTGTTATTTGTATTATTGATGCTTGTGCTTCCTCTTGTATCTGTTATAGTGAATTCTTTAAAGGAAGGTTTTGGATTCTATTTTAACAGCTTAAGTACAAAATACGTGCTGTCGGCACTGGGCGTAACGCTTCTTGCCACAGTGTGCGCAGTTTTGCTGAATACGTTCTTCGGTCTTGTTGCGGGCTGGCTTCTTACCAAGTTCTCATTCAGAGGAAAACAGTTCCTTGCAACTCTGATCGATATTCCGTTTTCAATATCGCCGGTAATTGCCGGTCTGGCTTATATAATGACATTCGGAAGGCTCGGATGGGCTGCTCCGATAATTGATTCGATCAATAATACTTTCGGTACGGACATACAGATTGTATTCGCGATACCGGGTGTAATACTGGCCACGACATTCGTAACATTTCCGTTCGTGTCAAGAGAGATCATTCCCGTGCTTAATACACAGGGAAGGGATGAAGAGGAAGCTGCAGCGCTCATGGGAGCCGGAGGCTTCAGAATATTCCGCAAGATCACCTTTCCACATATCAAATGGGCCACAATATACGGTGTGATCCTGTGTACTGCAAGAGCTCTGGGAGAATTCGGCGCTGTAGCTGCTCTCTCGAAAACCAGAGGTAAGACGTTCACGCTTCCTCTTGAGATAGATGCGTTGTATCTTGCGGGTTCGTCGGATTCGATAACGGCCGCGTTTGCGGTATCATCGCTGCTTGTAATGATTGCGATAGCAGTTCTTGTATTAAGAAATTTTTTTGAACGCAGAGAATTATAGGAAAGACAGGTGCCTTATATGTACGTTGAATTGAAGGATATCAATAAGCATTTCGGAGACTTTCACGTAGCCAATAACGTTAACTTCGGTATAGAACAGGGAAGCCTTGTTGCACTGCTCGGTCCAAGCGGAAGCGGTAAGACAACGATCCTTCGAATGATCGCAGGACTTGAGAATCCCGATTCCGGAGACATCATTATAGACGGAAAGCGGGTCAATAATATTGCACCTGCAGAGCGCGGGATCGGTTTCGTGTTCCAGAATTATGCACTGTTTCGTTATATGACGGTGTATGATAATATTGCTTTCGGACTTGAGCTTAAGAAGATGCCCAAGGATAAGATAAAAGAGCGTGTAAATGAACTGTTAGCCTTAACTAACCTGAATGGACTTGAGAAGAGATATCCCAACCAGTTATCGGGAGGACAGCGCCAGCGTGTGGCATTTGCAAGGGCGATCGCTCCCAATCCAAGCCTGCTCCTTCTTGATGAGCCGTTCGCGGCTATTGATGCCAAAGTTAGGCAGGAGCTTCGTACATGGCTTCGTCAGATGATATATAAAGTTGGAATAACCAGTATATTCGTAACCCACGATCAGGATGAAGCGGTCGAGGTTGCTGACCGGATCATTATTACCAACAAAGGATGTATAGAACAGATAGGTTCGCCTATCGAGATATATAAGACGCCGGAGACACCTTTCGTTACCGAATTCATCGGTCAGTCAGCCGTTATTGAGGATTATCACCGTCTTAACGGATTCGAGAAGGGTGACTATAAGGGCGCCGTTATCCGTCCGGAATTCGTGGAGGCATTCAAGTCCGATAACCAGAAGTTCAAGAATGTCATCGACATCTCGGAAGAAGGCGAGATCACTGATATACTGTTTCGCGGCAACAGTCTCGAACTTACAATTGATCTTAACGGCGTGCCAATAACCGTGCATCGCTCACTTGAGAGGCGTGAGGTCAGAGTAGGTGAGAAGATGAGAGTTCTTATATTCAAGTTGTTCGCATTTGATGATGAAAAGGCATATCTGCTTGAGAATTCGAAGCTTAAGGAACGCAATATCAATAACGAGCATCTGGAGTCGTACCTGTACAACGAGAATACGAATTCATTTGTTATCTGAATAACTGATGTGTTCATTTTGTTGAATAAGAAAAGAGGCATGCAGTATGCATAAGAATGATTTTTCCAAAGGTCCGGTATGGAAATGCATACTAACCCAGGCTGTACCGCTCACTATCGCTCAGCTGGTACAATTGCTGTATAATATTGTAGATCGTATTTATATAGGACATATGGGAGATGAGAACAATATCGCTCTTACAGGTGTTGGTCTGACATTTCCCATCGTCACGCTTATAATGGCATTCACCGCCCTGTTCGGGATGGGAGGAGTGCCGTTATTTTCTATTGCAAGAGGCAGAAAAGATACGCGCAGAGCAGAGAAGATCATCGGTAATTCCATGGGTCTTCTGATCGTGAGCGCACTCATTCTGACTCTTTTGGGATACCTGTTCTATGAGCCGGTATTGTATGCATTCGGCGCAAGCGACGATTCTTTCGTATATGCGGAGAGCTATATCCGTATATATCTGATCGGTACCGTATTCACAATGATCACAACCGGAATGAATGGTTACATAAGTGCGCAGGGGTTTCCGGGACTTGGCATGGTTACGGTAATAATCGGTGCTGTGATCAATATTGCCATTGATCCGGTGTTCATATTCCTACTTGACATGGGAGTTGCCGGAGCGGCGGTTGCGACGATCATAAGCCAGATCGTATCTGTGGTATGGGTCGTTCGCATACTGTTTGGCGCCGGGATGGAAGTTCCTCTTAAGGTGAAAAATATCAAGATCGAGTGGGGTATCGCAAAGGGGATCATTAAGCTCGGACTGTCCAATTTTGTGATGCAGGGAACCAACTGTGTTGTACAGGTGGTTTGCAACAGTACTCTTCAAAGCTACGGAGGAGATATATACGTAGGCATTATGACGGTTACCAACTCGATCAGAGAGATATTCACACTTCCAATCGGCGGTATCGTTAGCGGTTCCCAGCCCGTCATCGGATATAATTACGGAGCAAAAGCTTATGACAGAGTTAAGTCGGGAATTATGTTCAATTCGCTTATAGGTACGGCATACACAACCTTCGCATGGATTCTTGTGCTGATATTCCCCGGATTTTTCTTCAGCATCTTCTCGGACGATATCGGAATGAGGGATATCGGAATAGAGATGCTTCATATATATTTCTTCGGTTTCGTGTTCATGTCATTTCAATTCTCGGGCCAGACTATATTCCAGGCTGTCGGAGATGCGAACCACGCGATCTTTTTCTCACTGTTACGTAAAGTCATAATCGTTGCGCCGCTTACACTCATACTGCCGGCGGTCGGTTTCGGTGTAAAAGGGGTCTTTCTTGCCGAGCCGGTGTCCAACGTGATCGGCGGCACAGCCTGCTATCTGACTATGGTAAGGACGATGAGGAGGAGGCTGCGAAACTCGGCCACATCAGCGCCAACTCAGCCACACAATAGCATTTAGAATAAAATAACAAACAAAATGTAAAATATACTTGACATAATAACGTCTATATGTTACTATCATCTTGTCGACAGAAATAGTTATAACAGTTACATTAACCCGGTAATATACCGGCAGATATTAAGATATGAAAGGATGATAGATTATGTCAACAACATCAATATTTTGGATCATGGGAATTATTATAGGAGTATTAGTGTCACTTCTCGTTATAAAAGCGTTCAACTCAGACGGAAGGATCAAGACAAAGTACGATGAGCGTCAGATAGCGGCAAGAGGTAAAGCGTATATGTATAGTTTTTATGCGGTTATTATTACCAATGCGCTTATGATGGTTATTGATGTCGGAGATGAGAATTTGTTCAGTTATGGTGCTATGATTATGAGCATTCCGATATGCGTCGGAATTGCCGTCCAGGTGACCGTGAGCATATTCAAAGATGCATATATAGGAATGAATAATAATTTCAAGAAATATATGATATTCATGTGTGGAATATCAGCGTTCAACCTTATGGTAGGGATCAGACCTCTTTTTACCGGAGATATGATAGTAGACGGAAAACTTCAGAGTCCGTTTGTGAGTCTGATGGTCGGTTTAATGTTTATCGTGATCGCGGTTGATTTTATGATCAAGCGTATCATAGACGGCAGAGAGGAGTGATCATATATGAAGAATCTGCGATTGAAATCTTCCCGAGCCGCGCTTGATATGTCGCAGGACGAGCTTGCCAAGGCGGTAGGCGTATCCCGTCAGACTATCAGCTCCATTGAAAAAGGTGATTATAATCCCACCATTAATCTGTGTATCAAGATATGCAAAGTGCTTGGAAAGACACTGGATGAATTGTTCTGGGACGAAGAAGCCTGAACTCATCACTGATGAATATTGCTGAACATTTACATCAATTTTTTAGGAGTTTCCTATACTTTTTGTCAAGTTTCTTCGGTAACTTGAAGACAGCCTTCTTCGGAATTCCTTTAAAAGCATCCTTGCCAATATTTACCAGAGACTGCGCTTTGATCGTTACCGTATTAAGTTTTTTGAAGTTCTTAAAAGCTTTTGGCGCTATCGCAGTTACTCTGTACCTGAATTTGTAGAAAGTGACGATATCAGCGATAATGATTCTTTTTGCTTTTTTATTATTGCATCCTGTTATCGTTACTTTGCCGGCTTTTTTGCCGGAAGCTTTCTTAGTGATCTTGTATGAGTAGCCACCTGCGGTGAAAGCTTTTCCTGTTTTGTTCTTAAATGATTTGTTCTTAGTCGCTGATCGTCCGGCTGCGGAAGAATTATTATTGGTTGAAGAGGTGCCACGTCCTGTAGCAGAATTATTGCCGGCTGCCGAATTGCCTGTGGCATTGCCGGTGGAGCCGTTAACTTGGCTATTGTAACTATCACCATTGCTGTTATTGCCGTCGCCTTGTTTGTTATTGCCACCGTTGTCTACATCATTTTCTTTGACGTTGCCATTATCGCCGCCGTTACCGTTGTCGCCACCTTTGTCCTTATCTTTGTCTTTGTCGCCTTGGTTGTTGTCGCTACCTTTATCTTTTCCGTCACCCTGGTTATTGTCGTCGTCTTTGTCCTTGTCACCGCCCTGTTGCTGCTTTTTGGTGATGGTGAAAGTTTTTTCTATGCTTCCGGTGAAACGTCCTGTGCCGGATGCTTTGACCGTAGCGGTACCGGGTTCGATATTACCCGAGTATTCGAGAGTGTAATGTATTCCCTCGATAAGGCGTCCTACGGTTGCTTCGGGGATTTTTGCTTTACCATCGTAATCATATTCGTATTGTGACAGAGTCATTGAATAATCTTTCAGATCATGACTTTTTATGTCTATGATCTCCGTGGTATCACGATCGATGTTAATAAAATAATCGTCATTCTTTGAAGAATAAAACATCTCTACGGGTTTCCCTGAGTCCTTCAGGATCATCAGGTCGTTGTATATGATCTCATTATTAACGATGATCCTTCCTTCGGTCTCAAACAAGGAAGCAGGATAGTTAATAGAGCCGATATTTTCGATAATTGAAGGATCTACCCCTTCATCCTGCAGGATCATTATTCCACCTGACAGACTGATTCCACATGCAGCTTGTACATTGTTGTAATTATACGTGAGTTCTTTGGCAGCTGGATCACGGTCCGGTTTGTAAGTGATAATGATAGTGCCGCTTTTTTGCGTCAGATAACCGCCGACGTCTGATGTGTCGATAATATTGTACCATTTATCATACTTATATATCGGGCATGTTCCTATATTGAGGTAGGAGGCTTTTACCATGGCGCAGTCGAATGTGACCAAACCCGATGCATTGATCGACCCGGCTTCGAGAGTGCCGTCCCCGGTAAATGTCGCATTGACATTGCACAGATTCAGTCGGGTTTTGTTGTTGCCGTTTATACCGATCTTAATGTCGATTAGGTGATCATAACGGCAGCTTACGGTATCATCGGTTGATATTTCGATCGACATACAGTCAGTGTTATTCAATGTAAGCGTGGCTTTACCGGCATCCCATGTTACTCCGTTAACGGTCTGACCGTCCGACAGGGTTGTGTAATCCGCGTCTTTGGCGTATCTTACTCTAAGGCATGAAGCAGTATCGTATTCATGTTCAAATGGTAAGAAATTAACCTGTAATTCATCATATTCCGCAAAGGGGTCTTCGCCGTTATGTTTTTCTTTTATGTCGCTTCTGATGGAATCGGTGATATCACAGTTGACAGAATATTTATCCTGTATGTTGTCCGTAACTTCAATCCTTCCGTCATCATATATCTTGCAGAGCATGGTTTCAGTTGAAGCATCATATATGGTGGAAGCGTGCTCCTTTGGTGCATCAAGTTCGTATAATATGTCATTTTTAAGGAGCAGACCGATAACATCGAATGCGTCGATATTGCCTGCATCATCGGCATATCCTGTTGACAGATCAGCTGTATATGTTTTTGCCGGATTGAATATTAGTTTGATATCGTTCACTTCTTTAAGCGCTTCGGCCAATGAGGATCTCGCTTCCTTTGAAGTGTAGAATGTATTGGACGGATCGTTAGCACTGCCGGTGATATCTTTAATATCCTTATCGGTTACTGTATAACATATATTGTCGTCGGGATTAATATCCTCGCGTATTACAATATCTTTTCCGGAAAATGTTCCGCCGAACAGTTCCTTTCCATCACTGTTACTAAAAGTATATTTTGTATCAGAACTGATGTTGCCTGAAAAATAATCTGCAGGTTGTACCTTGATGATGCCCTTCTTTGTAAGGAAAGAAAGGTACATGTCGGTATAACTCCTTTCACGGTTATCAGGAGAATATCTGCCGGTGTAAAATGGAAGTACGACGTTATGTTTTCTGCCGTAAACAGCGCAAAAGATCGTATCCCCATTGGATATAAGTTCAGCCCCGGGTTTGTATGAAGGCATTGAAGAGACGGTTTGTCCGCCTATCATGTCGGTATTGATATATTCATTATATTCGTCTCTTGTAAGTATAGCCCAGTATCTGAAATATGTTCCTTCGGGTGCGGTAAATCGGCAGGACGGACATTCATAGGGGTCGCCCTCTTTGACGGACTGGGAGTTCATGGTTCCCTTTCCACCGTTTGCGTAGAATTCGATCTTTACTTTGTTTCTGTATTTCCATTTTGCATATAATGTGATATTGGTTGTGACGGGAGCGCCGAATACATATTCCGAAGTACATTCCTTGTCCGTGTACCAGCCTTTTATCATATAGTCTTCATCTATGACCGGTTCCGGTCTGACTGATATATCGCCTTCCTTATATCTTGCGGGTTCGATGCTCATATCGTGTCCGTTCATGTCGTAATATATCGTGCATGTGAATCTTGGACGCCATTTTGCGTACATGACGGTATTGTCGTTGACCGGTGCAGTGAAGTCGAATGGAGAGGAACATTCAGCATCGGTATACCATCCCTCGAATATATGATCGGAGCTTTCGGGAATGTCGGGTTCGTTCATGGCAATGCCCCTGTTTGCGACAACTGAGCGTGTGGTGCCATGGCCGTTCGCATTGAGAGTCACCGTAACATAGTCCGTCGAAAAATGAAGCTTAGAAAGCTCAATACCTGTACTGTTACTGTTATTGAAAGCATTGGACATTGTGATATTGCGGGCATAGCCTGTCGTACCGGGGTTATTCATGCACGTATTATCGAACATGTCTGTCATTATGGTATTCTTACCGGTTATAAATGAACGAAGATCCGGGGATGTCAGGCAGAAACAATCACTGAACATATGGCTCATGTCAGTGACTCTGTGTGTATCAAAGTTTATCAGGTTCACACTTGTCAGAGCCTCGCAGCCGTCGAACATATAACTCATATCTGTGACTTTTGAAGTGTCAAAGTTCTTAAGATTCAGAGATTCAAGCTTTTCGCAGCCTTGGAATATGGAATGCATGTCCGTAACAGCCGATGTATCAAAACCGGAGAAATTCGCGTATTCAAGAAGCCTGCAGCCCTTGAACATGGAATGCATGTCCGTAACAGCCGATGTATCAAAACCGGAGAAATACACCGATTCGAGCTCCTCACAACCTTCGAACATAGCTGCCATATTACGGATGTTAGAAGCGTCTAACTCTGTCAGATCAAGTCTCTTTGCATTGATACCTCTGAATAATCTGTAATAGGAGGTCACGACTTCGCCTTCATAATTGCTCACAGGATCAGGAACGGGATCTGTCGGATTCCATGTATATTCGGTAACGCCGTCATCAAGCGTGAATGTAAAACTGCTTCCTGAAGACAGAGCCTCTTTGAACTTCGGAGTCAAAGATGCTTCGATAAGATATGAACCGGCGACACTTTTTTTGGAATAAGTATAGAAGTTACCGAGCTCGTACTGACTGAATTTATCTTTCTTTTGCCACTTTGCATAGAGTGTTATGTCGGATAAGACCGGTTCGCCTAACATATACTGATTCTTGCCTTCTTTGTCTGTGCTCCAATATCTGAATATATATTCGCTGTCTTTTGGGGTGTCTGGAATTGTGGGAGTATCGCCTTTGATAAGTTCGATATCCTCCGGAAATGATACGTCACCATGTCCGCAGGCATCGAATGTGATCTTAGGATAGATCCCGGAGAAAACAAGTTTATTTTTATCGAGTCTTACATCGGAATTATTCTCTATATCCGAAGCAATGGAAGAATTCATGACTATTCCCTGAACAGGGGATGAGGCATTGAGGCATGCCTTTTCAAATGCGTAATGGGCTGAAGTCTTGCTGACATTTTCGAATGTGAATATTCTAAGGTCGAGATGCTCCAAAGAATTACATTCGTTGAACATATAATCCATAGTTGACAGTTCGCGGTTTATTTCACCGGAGAATTCAATCTTTTTCAGGCTTTTGCAACCTCTGAACATGCTGCTCGCATTTTTGACGCTTTCCATCCGAAATCCCGATACGTCAACACTCTCAAGAGATGTGCAGTTCTCGAACATCTGCATCATGGAGGTTACATTTCTTGTATTCCAGCCGCGAAGGTTGATGCGCTTTATCGAACTCACTGCGCGGAAGCACTGCTGCATGCTGTCGATATTATCCGTATTCCAGTTGCTTACATTGAGTTCCTCGAGAGAGGACATGCCTGAAAAACAGCCGTAAACACTAAGACAATTGGAAGTATCCCAGTTGTTTAAGTCTAATTTTTTGACATGTGTCAGATTATTGAACATAGATGAATAGAAGAGAACTTTTCGCTCTCTCCAGTCTATTGTATGGACACTCCCCGGATCGGGAAGAGCGTCTCCTTCTTTCCATGTGTAAGAGGTGCCGTTCTCCAAAGTTACAGTATAGGTTCGGTCTGCCTCGCCTGCAGCATTAAGAGCGGCTTTAAATGAATCGTTCAGTTTTAATCTTACTTCTTTTTTGTTGGCGCTTGAGCCGCCGATTATCTCGTAAGTATAGAAGTTCTCGAGATCTTTTTCGGTAAATGAAACTTCGGCTTTTTTTTCTGCGACCGTATAATAAGTGGTAGTATTATTGGCATATGTGCCATGAATCGCGGTGTTGTCGGCATATGTATCATAAGCGTCAGTGTCATTGGCATGCGTGTTATAAGCGTTGGTGTCGTCTGCGTATGTGTCATAAGCACCCGCCGTGGCCGGTATTATTGCAGTCATTGACACTGCAAGTGCAAGTGACAGAATTGCGGATAGTGTTTTTTTGATCGTTATCATTATTCTCCCCATTATAAAAAGTTGTTGAACAGTTAAAGCAGGGACTGCCAAGAAGCAGTCCCTGCAATGTATATTAATGGTGTGCATGAAGCACAGAAAATTGTAGGAAAATTGAAATTAATCTTAAAGTGCGTTAACGAGCTTCTTAAGAGCTTCGAGTGCCTCGTCAGGAAGTTTGTCATAACCTTCCTTATCCTTAGCGAAGCCTTCAACAGCGTTAACACGAGTCTCCATAGCAGCCTTGAGCTGAGCTTTGTAATCAGCATCATCAAGGTTTGGTGTGAAGTCGCCGGTCTTGCCTGACCAGTCGTTCATGATCTCGATATCTTCGAATGGTCCCCACTGCTCGAACTTAGCTTTGCCTTCAACGATAGTCTCAAGGATTCCGAGTGTGTCTTCCTTCTGAACCTTCTTGCCCATGAAGTCACCGGTGTTAACGATGTAGCAAGCAACGTTCTTCTCCTGAACGAGCTTCTTGAACTTCTCATAGTCGTTAACGAGCGGATATGTTCTGAATGGGTTAGCATAAGGTACGATACGGATAGCGTTCATATCTGTTCCTGCCTTAACACGCTCTGCTGATGAAGTCTTGGTAGCAAGTGTAGCACCCATAACTGATGCAAGAGCTGATCCCTTAAGCTTAACGATCGGCGGAATTGTAGGATCCTTCATGATCCAGAAGATCGCATTAACAGGAGCGTCGATCTTGTCAACACGGTTCGGTGACCAGAGCTTTGACTTGATGGCACGTCCGTTACCGTTTCTGATATCCTCTGTTACGAGCTGGATCTTGCCGTCCTCATCCATAGTAGCCGAGCAGTTCTGAGCTGACAGAAGGAAAGTATTGTCAGGACATCCTGTCGGATAATCAGCTGTCTTATCAAAATATGTAGGCTCAAGAGCGATTGATGAGCATGTATCTGAATTGATGATGAAAGCATCATCATGAAGTACCTTGATTGCAGGATATTTGTCGCCGTGCTTAGCATGTGTAAGTGTTGACTTACCTGATCCCGAAAGACCGAATACAGCAGCAACATACTTGGAACCATCATCAAGAGTGTATTCTTTCTGTCCGCCGTGGCATGATGCATAACCATTTCTGTTAGCAATAGCCCAAGCCATTGTAAGAGTTCCCTTCTTGTGCTCTCCGAAGTACTTCATACCAAGGATTGCAGCACAGTTCTGGTTGGTATCGAAGTAGCAGCATGTAAGATCATCGCTTAAGCAGCTGTAATCAACATCAGGACTTGGAGTCGGTACCCACTGAGGATCTGAGAAGATGTAGATATCAGGCTCTTTGCCGTCGCCGACAGGCTGTGAATCACGATACATCTTTACATAATACTCTGACATGTACTGGAAGTTGATCATCCAGTTGTAGAGAAGATTCTCTTCTCCTTCAGGAATAAGAAGATGAGCCTTAACCATGAATTCAGGATCAAGACCGATGCAGCATGTAGCATGATATAACTTCTTGAAACGGGTCTTATAGATAGCATCCATAACTACCTTGTCAAGCTTAGCGTCGTCTACGCCCGGCTCACCCTTGATACGACGAGCTACTGCGTAACGGCCTGTAACTGCTCCGTCATTGAACAGAAGAACCTTTGCATCTTTGTCAAGACCGAATTCTTCGCCTTTGTATATAGGCATATCTGTTACGATTGTTCCCGGTGAATTCTTAGCGAGTCTGTAAGCCTCTTTAAGAGTATCAACCTTTACTACATTGTTTCCATAGAAAGCAGCTTCAATAATAGAACGTGTCTTTGAGAAACCTACTTTGCCTGCTCCGATCTCAGATATCGGATAATTTGCTTTTGTTGACATAAAACAACCTCCCATTTTAAATATTTATTAACTGTTATAAATCTAAGCATCTGTCCATTCTTTATCTAATAAAGAAAAAATACATTGTTAATAAATAGACAAACACCCAATCTAGTTCCTTATTATAGATTTTGTCGGGGTAAAAGTCAACCAAATTTATAGAAGAACAACTGTTGAAAGAAAACTTAAAGTTTGATATAATACAAAGATACAAGGATTAGGAGAAAATCTGTGAAAAAAACATATAAAATCATATTGACCGTAATAATGTGCATGATGCTTACCGCGGCGTCCTGCGGTGATGATACCGGGGAGTTTGCCGAACCTGAAAAGTCGCCTTCCCAGATCGTTGCAAAAGATGCACAATTTTCCGGAGTTGTTAAAAGCATAGATGCTTCCGGACTCGCGATCAATATACTGGATCTTAATTATAACAGCGATATGAGTCTGTATATTGCGGAAGATACAGAGATATACAATTCAGGCAATTCACTGACGACAGTGGCGTCGATTGAACCGGGAATGCTGGTTTCGGTGGAATACGACGGTGTTACAATGACCGCAATGAAGATCGAACCCTGTGAAGATTCATGGAGTTATGATGACATAGAAAACTGGTCGCTCGGTGATGAAGAATCGATAATGAAGATTGGTGATAAAAAATATAAATATGACAGTAATCTTGTTGTTATCGAAGGAGATACCATACAGGAATTAATGAGCCTTAATGAAGTGGATAAGCTTAAGGCTTACGGGATCGGAAGAAAGGTATATTCCCTCATAGTACAGAAAGGACACGGCTACATACGTCCTTCTTCATACAGTGATTTTGTCGGAGGAACGATGTATATCGGTTATACGCTCAACCAGCCGGTCACAGAGGATATGCTGGTGGTCGTCCCAGAAGGTTCATATGAAGTTACGATGCGTAACGGGGATCTTGAAGGCACCAAGCCGGTTGAGATATTGCGTAACAGGGAATCGTTGCTTGACATGTCCGAATTCAAACAGAAGCCTGAAGATAAGGGGCATGTAATATTCGATATATCACCTTACGGTGCCGATCTGTACATTAACGGCAAGCTGACGGAATATAATGAACCGATAGAGCTCAATTACGGAAAGCATGATGTCAAGGTAGAACTTATAGGATACGAACCGTATTCGGGACTTCTTAACGTGAAGTCTCCCAATCCCACGGTGGTAATAGATCTTACGGAAGAGAATGCCAATGTGGAAGAGAATAATACGGAAGATAATAAGGATAATAATTCAAGTAACAGTACAAGCAACAATAATACTGCGAATAACAATACAGATAATAACAATACAGATAATAACAACAGTAATAACGGTACCAATAATAACAATAACTCTGCGACGGTCACTTCCGCTCCGGAGACGAAGACTTCGCTTGATTCGGCTAATGATTCTTCCGATTCATCGGATACTTCGGATAACAAGTCTGTTGTATATGACAAAGACCACACGATAACGGTCAAGGAGCCTGCAGGGGCAGAGGTATATTTTAACGGGGAATACAAAGGGATCGCGCCTTGCTCGTTCCCGAAGGTTATAGGTAATGAAACCATTACACTGAGCAGCAGCGGATATCAGACCAAGAGTTACACGGTTGTTATTCCGAATGACGGACAGGATGTCACATGGAGCTTTCCGCAGCTGACCACACAGTAAGATATTAGTATTATATAAGGGAGGGTTTTTGAGATATGGATTATAAGGAGATTTATAACGAATGGCTTACAGGTGACTGCTTTGATGAAGCAACGAAGTCGGAGCTTAAGGGAATAGCGGAAGATGAAAAAGAGATTCAGGAACGCTTTTATAAGGAACTTGAATTCGGTACTGCGGGATTAAGGGGAATAATCGGCGCGGGAACCAACAGAATGAATATATATACCGTAGGCAAAGCCACGCAGGGGCTTGCGGATTACATAATATCGGAGGGCGGACAGAAAAAAGGAGTTGCTATCGCATTTGACTCAAGAAGAATGTCGCCCGAATTCGCCGATGCGGCAGCGTTATGCCTTGCAGCAAACGGGATCAAAGCATATATATTCGAGAGCCTGAGACCTACTCCCGAATTATCGTATGCCGTCAGAAAACTCGGATGCATCGCGGGTATCAATATCACGGCAAGTCACAACCCGCCGGAATATAACGGATACAAGGTATACTGGGAAGACGGTGCGCAGATAACACCGCCTCATGACACCGGTATCATGGATAAGGTCAAGGCCATCACGGATTATTCAACTATCAAAACGATGGACAAGAAAGAAGCAGAAGCGAAAGACCTGTATGAAGTCATAGGTAAGAATGTGGACGATCCTTACATGGAAGAGCTTAAGAAGCTGGTTATCCGTAAGGATTGTATCGACAAAGTCGGAGGAGAGCTTAAGATCGTATATACTCCGTTACATGGAACCGGTAATATTCCGGTAAGAAGGATACTTGCAGAGCTTGGATTTACAAATGTATATGTTGTCCCGGAACAGGAACTTCCGGACGGTGATTTCCCGACGGTAAGCTATCCAAATCCGGAAGCTGCGGAAGCATTCGAACTTGCGCTTAAGCTTGCAAAGGAAAAGGATGCCGATCTTGTCCTTGCGACCGATCCCGATGCGGACAGACTCGGCGTATATGTAAAAGATTCGAAGACAGGCGAATATATCACTCTTACGGGTAATATGTCCGGATGTCTTATAGGCGATTATGAGATAGGACAGAGAAAAGAGAATGGAGGACTTCCGGCAGACGGCAAACTGATCAAGACTATAGTTTCCACCAATATGGCTGATGCGATCGCAAAGTATTATGATGTGGATCTTATTGAAGTTCTCACCGGTTTCAAATATATCGGACAGCAGATACTCGGATTCGAGACAACGGGCAAGGGACATTATCTGTTCGGTTTCGAGGAAAGCTACGGTTGCCTTGTCGGAACCCATGCAAGGGATAAGGATGCAATAGTTGCAACTATGAAGCTGTGCGAGGCAGCAGCGTATTATAAGACGAAGAATATGACATTGTGGGATGCAATGCTTGCAATGTATGACAGATACGGTTACTACAGAGACGAAGTAAAATCAGTCGGATTCCAGGGAAGGGAAGGACTTCTCAAGATACAGAGTATCATGAAGAGTTTTCGCGAGACACCGCCGAAGAAAGTCGGTGCATACACGGTTACGGCAGTTCGCGATTACAAGTCCGGTAAGATCACGGACACTGCTACTGGAGATGTAAAGGACACGGGACTTCCGGTATCGGATGTTCTGTATTATGACATGAGTGATAATGCATGGCTTTGCGTAAGACCTTCAGGAACGGAACCGAAGGTTAAGTTCTATTTTGGTGTTGTAGGTGAGAATATGGAGGATGCAGGTTCAAAGGCAGAAGCAATGGCAGGGGAAGTTATGAACCTCATAGATAACGCATCTAAGTGAACCTGAACGCTGAATGATTACATAGTATGGTGACAGTTACCATAAAGGAGGTATATTGGGGTTTGGACAGAGTTAAGAAATGGATCGATTGGAATATATATGATGCCTTAATGGCTGAAGAGTGTGATGTCCCCCACGATCTGCTTGGCATTCATAAATGTGACGGAGACCAGATAGTTACGGTATATCGTCCGTGTGCCCGCAGAATATGGATCATTGATGACAGGACTGACAGGGAATATGAGCTTGACAGTATAACGGATACCGGATTTTTCGGAGCATACATCGTTGGGGGATGTATTAAGTCCTACACCGTCAAGGTGGAATACGGTGATAATGATGTTGTTGAATTCGCTGATCCGTATAACTTTGAACCGGTGATAGGCGAGCTTGATACATATCTTTTTGCTGAAGGCAATCATACTTCAATATATAAGAAGCTTGGAGCTCATCCGATGAAACTTGGTGGAATTGAAGGAACCATGTTTGCGGTGTGGGCGCCTAATGCAAGGGGAGTCAGCGTTGTCGGAGACTTCAATATGTGGGACGGCAGAATGCACCAGATGAGAAGACACGGAAGCTCGGGAATATATGAGCTGTTCATTCCCGGAGTAAAAAGCGGTGCGGTATACAAATACAGGATCACATCATGCAAAGGCGACAAGCTGTATAAGACCGATCCTTACGGCAATTATGCGGAATTAAGACCGGGCAATGCTTCAGTTGTATATGATATATATAATTACAAATGGAAAGATTCTTCCTGGATAAAGAGAAGAAGGAGCATCGACCGTAACGAACGAAGACGGATGCCAATGAGCATATATGAGTGTCATATCGGTTCGTGGTGCAAGAAAAATGACGGTACAGAGGATGGTTTCTATTCATACAGGGAGACTGCAGCCAGACTCGGTGATTATCTTGTTAAGATGAATTATACACATGTCGAACTTATGGGAATAGCCGAGTATCCGTTTGACGGTTCATGGGGATATCAGGTTGTGGGTTATTATGCACCGACGAGCAGGTATGGTAATCCTGATGATTTCAAGTATTTTGTGGACTATATGCACAGTCTCGGTATAGGAGTTATACTTGACTGGGTTCCTGCTCATTTCCCGAGAGACGAACACGGTCTTGGAAGATTTGACGGAACGGCTCTGTATGAGCATCCGGATTCAAGAAGAGGAGAACACCCCGACTGGGGAACATATATATTCAATTACGCAAAGACGGAAGTAAGTAATTTCCTGATAGCGAATGCACTGTTCTGGGCAAGAGAATACCATATAGACGGATTAAGGGTTGACGCTGTTGCTTCTATGCTGTATCTTGATTATGGAAAGAACGACGGCGAATGGCTGCCCAATCCGGACGGGAGCAAAGAGAACCTCGATGCGATAGAGATGCTTCATAAGCTTAACACCATAGTACCGAAGGAAGAGCCCGGAGTATATATTATCGCAGAGGAGTCTACCTCATGGGCCGGTGTTACGGCTCCTGTTGAACTCGGAGGACTCGGATTTTTGTTCAAGTGGAATATGGGATGGATGAATGACTTCCTTGAGTATATGAAGACTGATCCGTATTTCCGTTCGGGTAATCATAACAAATTATGCTTTAGTATGATGTATGCATACAGTGAGAATTTTGTACAGGTATTATCACATGACGAAGTTGTTCACGGCAAAGCATCAATGATATATAAGATGCCGGGTGACATGAGAGCCAAGTTTGCGAACCTAAGAACCGCATACGGTTTCATGTACGGTCATCCCGGTAAGAAGTTGTTGTTCATGGGTCAGGAATTTGCCCAGACAAGAGAGTGGAGTGAAGCAAGACAGCTTGACTGGGAATTGTTAGAGTATCCCGAACATGAAGGCATGCAGAGATATGTAAAGGAGCTCAATAAGTATTACATCACTTATGATGCGCTTAATTACAATGATTACGACCCGATGGGATTTGAATGGATGAGCTGTGACGATAACAGTAACAGTATAGTATCATTTGTCAGAAGAGGATCCACTCCGGAGAAACAATTACTGTTTGTATGTAATTTCACTCCGGTATTACATGATAAATACAGAATTCCGGTTCCGTGTAAGGGAATATATTCACTTATAATGAATTCGGATGATGTCAAATACGGTGGAGACGGAACAAAAGTATCAGCCAATATAAAGTCGGATAAGATATTCTGCGGTGGCAGGGATAATTCGATCGAACTTGTAATACCGCCGCTGTCCACTTTAATATTCAGATACAACTACAAGGAGGAGAGAAAATGATATTTGTCAAAGTTGATGATCTTAAGCCGGGAATGAGGCTCGGAAAGCCTATATATAATAAGAGCGGTGTACTTCTGCATGAGAGGGACAGTAAGCTGACCATGCAGAGTATATATGGTGTCAAGAACTTCGGATTGTTCGGTTTGTATATTCTTGAACCGGCAGAGCCGCTTCCGCCTATGACGGATGACGATATCCAGTTTGAGAGATTCCAGACGGTATCCGTGTTCAGTATAAGGGATGATCTTAAGCTTATGGCTTCGGGAAAGGAGCCTAAGACGCTTGACTGGCTCGTGAATGTGATCATCAAGAATTACGGAAGACTTGACAGGAAGATCAACTTTGTTCAGAATCTCAGAAGTTCGGATGATTTTGTATACAAGCATGCACTTAATGTTGCGATCCTGTCAGCCATGATCTGCAACAATATGGATATTACCGTATCCGAACAGCTTAATGTGGTTAAAGCAGCTGTAATACATGATGTCGGACAGCTTATGTTCCCGTCAGGTTTCAATCATCTTACCGAATTATCAACCGAAGAGAAGCAGTCGGTTAGAAAATATACAAATGATGTACTTCAGGCAGGGGATTTTGATAAGAGTCTCAAGAGATATGTATTAAAGCTTCATGATTATCTTGTGGAAGAGGATGAAGGAGATGTCAGGGTATCGGATGACGAAGCGCTTAATGTTCTGTATGTCGCGCATACATATGATAAGCTTACCGCGATGACATCTTATAAGGAGCCTACTTCCGAGATCATGGCTATAAGGGAACTTATGAACCATGAAAGAAAATACAGCGTCAAGGCTGTTAATTCACTCATCAAGAGTATCAATATCATGAATCCGGGTGTTTGCGTAGAGCTCACCAACGGTAAGAAGGGACTTGTAATTACCGAGAATAAGGATTCGATCATGAGACCTATGGTACTTGCTTTTGAGAACAATCACATATACGATCTGTCTGTTAACAGCGTATACAGTGAAGTTCAGATAAAAGACGTCATGAAGACGATGGATAACAGAATCAAGATGGATTATGAAACGCTTATGGGTGGTTCGCCATCATCAACGGATAGCGAGAAGGAATCATAATATTTTCATAAGATCCAGAACAATTACGAATGATCAAGAATAATTAAGGCTGTATGGATGCCGGGGAGATGTTCCCCAAGTATCCATACAGCCTTTTGTTGCATATGAAATTGCAATGCATTTCCCGTGTAAAAAACGTTCCGCTTAGGATTTACAGCTGGTTATATTTTTTGAGAACTTTCTGGATTCTCTCGGTAGGATTGAGCAGGTCGTTGATCGATGCATCATGGTTAAGTGTATCAACCAGCAATGCGATATATTTGCTCATGTCTACATTGATATAATACTCTTTTGAGAGAAGAGTGTCTGTCTGGTAAACGAGGTTCGTTGTAAGCACACGGTATATAAGTCCGTTATTGTATGCTTCATCGAACAGGTCGAGCCCGTTGGTGAACAGACCGAAAGTTGCGGCAATGAATATTCTGTTGGCTTTACGTCTCTTAAGTTCTCTTGATACGTCAAGCACGCTTTCACCGGAAGATATCATGTCATCAATGATGATAACGTCTTTTCCTTCCACGTCGGTCCCGAGGAATTCGTGAGCGACGATAGGATTGCGGCCGTTGACTATAGTTGAATAATCCCTTCTCTTATAGAACATTCCGACGTCGATACCGAGCACGTTTGCAAAGTATACGGCACGGCTCATCGCTCCCTCATCCGGACTTATGATCATCATATGTCTGGAATCAAGTGATACATTAGGAACATTTTTAAGAAGAGCTTTAATGAACTGATATATCGGTTGTACCGTCTCAAAACTCTTTAAGGGGATCGCGTTCTGAACTCTCGGGTCGTGGGCATCGAATGTAAGTATGCTCTCAACACCCATATCGGTAAGTTCCTGAAGCGCGAGCGCACAGTCAAGAGATTCTCTTGCACTTCTCTTATGTTGCCTTCCTTCGTACAGGAATGGCATTATTACGGTGATCCTTCTTGCCTTGCCACCGATAGCGGCAATGATTCTTTTGAGATCCTGGTAATGATCGTCCGGAGACATATGATTCTCATATCCGCATACGGAATAAGTAAGACTGTAATTACATACGTCCACGAGAATGTATATATCCATACCTCTTACAGACTCTTTGATAAAGCCCTTTGCCTCACCTGAACCAAAACGCGGACACACGCTTTCGACAAGATAGGAATTCTTCTTATAGCCGGTGAAGGCTGCATCGGAAGCATGTTCATGTTCTCTGTCGGTTCTCCAGTTAACAATATAGTTGTTAACCTTGCTGCCGATCATCTTGCTGCTTTCAAGGGCGATCAGTCCAAGTTCCCCGTAAGGGATTTTTTTAGTATAAGAATCATCTAAACTCATTTTCTTCCTCCGTTTTCTTTTATGGCTTTTGTGATGCGTATGTCATTGCCGATCAGCTTGATAAGTCTGTAATTGCCCATCAGTCTTGAGAAAATGCGCTCACTGTAATTGTTATTTATATCATCAAATGACAGATTGGTGGATATGATCGTTGAATGTCTGCCATTCAATCTTTCCTGTATTAAGGCAAATAACTGTACTTCCGTGAATTTGTTGATCCTTTCGGTTCCGAGATCATCAATTATAAGAAGATCGCAGTCATACAGCATTGATAATATTCCGCTTTCCATATCGCTTAACTCGCCTGAACGAAAAACTTTCGTCTCAAGAATATCAAAGAGCTGATATGAAGTCAAGTAAATGACGGAATGTCCGTTCTTTATCAACTCACCGGCGATACAGTGTGTAAGGAAAGTCTTGCCTACTCCGGAATGACCGTATATCAGAAGGTTGTCCGGCGTATCATCAAAGTGCGTGATGAATTCTTTACACGCATTAAGAATACGCCTGATATTATCTCGCGGGGTAGAATCGGCACCCTCTTCGATATAATAATCAGGGTAGTATTCTATGTCGAAATTTGAAAAATTATGTATATCCGTGAGCCTGTTCAAACCGGAAGTTTCATGAATTATCTTCATGAATTCGGTTTTGTAACAATGACATCTTTCAGTGCCTGTATATCCGGTATCTTTGCAGTCCGGACACGAATATACGGGATCAAGATAGTCTTCGGAATATCCATTTTTTGCCAACAACAGCTTCTTGCAGTTTTCTATGTCATCCAGTTTATTTTCAAATGAACCGGAAGAATCTTTAGTTGAAGCATCGGTATCCGAAACGTCATGTTTCCCGAAGAAAGACTTTACCTGTGCCATTGCGATGTCCGGAAGAGCGTCATCAAGTCTTTTATATTCCGGTATCGCGTTGTATATTTCTTCCAGGCGTTGTTTTCTTATATGAACATTGTTTGCCCGGCGAAGGTCATATATTCTTTTAAGCCTGTCGGACAGTGTTGCTGTATCCATCAGATATCCTCCGCAAAGATGCTAGTTTTTCAGAAGACTCTGCTCAAGCGAAACGTAGTCTTCGGTAGTATAATTCCTCTGTTCGTAAGAATTAAATGAATTCTTTGCATTTTGTGATTTTGGTGCCGGACCGGATCTGACCGATTCTGTTTTCACCGAATGAATGTTGTCGGCGATCTTCAGATCTTCCGGTGTTTTGATGCCGTTCTTTTTCCAATGGTCGATAATGCCGTTGGCATACTTGAAATTGGCACCGCCTGTTGCGATAACCGTACGGCTGCATGCTTCACATATCATGGACGGATCGTATCCGTATGAAAGCCACGTATCGATATATTTTTTTTGCGCAGGAGCCGGAGGCTGGTTAAGCCCGAAAGTCTTCATTATCTGCATGTAGTTGCTGTCATAAGCCGTGGAATGTGTTACGGCCTTGTCAACGGTATCTATGCCTTCTTTTGCCCAGTTGAGAGCGACAGCCTGTATGTATTTGGAATTCTTCTTGCCTTTGTCAATGCAATATTCATACAGATGGAATATCAGATCAGAGGAAAACTTTAACGAGTCATACAGGTAGACAACAAGGTCGATGTCTGTCGGAGTCAGCGTTCGCTGCATGTATTTCTCGATAATATTCGTGATCCATATGAAATCTTCAGACGAAGTGATACGATTGATATCTTCGGCTGTATATGAATTGATATCCTTTACGGCCGGTTCGTCCGTTTTAACCTCAGCACAATCTTCGGCATTCTTTACCGGAGTGTTGAATGTTATATCTTTAATATCCCCGGTATCATTTCTTGACAGAACAAGAAGGCCTTTTTTCTCCCAATAGGACAGAGCTTTGGTGACATGCTTTCCCGTGAGATCAAGAGCATCTGCAATACCTTCTATTGATATGTTAACGCGTGAATCGCTGATAAGTCGTAATAATGTAAGATATACTTTCACATATGTTCCGTTTGCGTCCGGCATATATTCGTCAATGAATGTGTTTGATACCTGGGTAAATGTACATTCGGTCTTATTATGAAGTAAGATCGTGTTGCCTTTGTTCAATTCCGAAGCCCCCCAATAATTTGATAGTAAAGGCATTATAACACATAGTTCCGGGCTTGAAAATAGCCCCTTCGGGATTCGAAGAGAGTAGAATAAAAATGTTGAATAACGTTAACAACCCATTGTATAACTGATGTTTTATATCAAGTATTCGGAATTATCCGAATATATTGGTTAATAAATGAGCAGGTTATTCAACATTTATTCATTTCTTAAGAAAATATAAAGTGTTGGATAACGTGAATAACTAGAAATTCAAAAGGTCTTCGCCAATAGTTACAACGTCTCCGGCACCCATAGTTATTAACATGTCTCCGTTTACCAGGTTTTTTAATATAAAATTTTCAATATCATCGAATAAAGAAATATAAAACGTCTCTTTACCAAGTTTTTCCAACTGTTTGACTATATCTTCCGACGAAATGTCTCCGGGATCTTTTTCTCTTGCGGCATAGATATCCGTAACTATAATACCGTCGGCAAGAGTGAGTGCTTCGGCAAATTCGTTAAGGAATGCTTTGGTTCTCGTATATGTGTGAGGCTGGAATACAACCCATAATTTTCTGTGGGGATATGCCTGTGCCGCTGTCAGAGTCGCCCTGATCTCCGACGGATGATGGGCATAATCGTCAATGATCGTTATTCCCGCTATCTCGCCTTTCTTCTGGAACCTGCGGTCAGCACCCTTGAAAGATTGCAGACCTTCTTTTATTGATGAATCATCTACATTCTGCGTATACGCAACCGCAATGGCCGCGAGGCTGTTGCTTATATTATGAAGTCCGGTCACGTTAAGTTTTATACGTCCGCTTGCAGAACCATTAATGATCAGGTCGTAGGAGCCGCAGCCGTTTTCATCGTATTCGATGTTGTCGGCATAGAACATTGAATCCGGATCATCAATTCCGCACGTAACGACCTTACATTCAAGACCGTCGCATATCTCTTTGTAATTATCGATCGAGCTGTTGATAACAAGCAGTCCGTCCTTTGGAAGAAGTTTTGCAAATGAATGGAACGAATGTCTTATGTCATTAATATCCTTGAAGAAATCAAGATGATCTTCTTCTATGTTAAGTATGATCGCAGTAGTGGGATAGAAGCTTAAGAAGCTGTTGGTGTACTCGCATGCTTCCATGATCCAGTTAGGAGAATTGCCGATCCTTATATTGCCTCCGATGATATCAAGTATTCCGCCTACGGATATCGTCGGATCAAGACCCGCCTCTATATATATGTGTGACAGCATGGATGTAACGGTGGTCTTTCCGTGTGTGCCGGACACAGCGATCGCGTTTGAATAATTCTTCATGATCTGTCCGATCATCTCTGCGCGGACCATCATTGGAAGGTTGCGGCGCTTCGCTTCGACATATTCGGGATTGTCTTCGGATATTGCTGCGGTATATACAACAAGATCCGTGTCTTCCGGAATATTGGAAGCTTTCTGCCCGTATGATACTTTTATACCCAGTGATTCAAGATGATCCGTTATGTCGGATCTGTGTGAATCGGAACCGGTTATACGGAAACCCTTTGCTGTAAGGAGTTCTGCAAAACCGCTCATGCTGATCCCGCCTATTCCGATGAAATGCAGATTGGCGGGAGTGTTGTAGTCAATGTGATACATAATGAATTACCATCCTATCTTTTTGCTTATCTGAACGATAAACTGTGTTTATATGATATGATAAAATATAAGAATATAAAAAACAATATTAAATGTACAAATTTTTAAAAAAAAATAAAAAGAATTGATATATATATTCACATTTTTTAATAAATATGATATAATTATCAAAATAATACAATTGAGGTGGTAGCATGATAAAAAAAGAGATGATTGCCATGTTGCTTGCAGGCGGACAAGGCTCCCGTCTTGGGGTTTTGACGGCGAACGTTGCGAAGCCTGCTGTCTCATTTGGGGGAAAGTACAGAATAATAGATTTTGCACTGAGCAATTGTATTAATTCAGGTATAGATACAGTGGGTGTACTAACTCAGTATCAGCCTCTCAGACTTAATACACACATAGGAATCGGTATACCCTGGGATCTTGATAAGAATATAGGCGGGGTGTCGGTTCTGCCTCCATATGAGAAGAGTAAGAAAAGCGAGTGGTATACCGGAACAGCTAATGCGATCTATCAGAATCTTGAGTACATGGAATATTATAATCCGGAGTATGTACTTATACTCGGAGGAGACCATATATACAAGATGGATTATGAGGTTATGCTTGATTTCCATAAAGCGAAGAAAGCCGATATCACGATCGCATGTATTCCCGTGCCTATGGAGGAGGCAAGCAGATTCGGTGTTGTTATAACCGATGACAATAAGCAGATCCTTGACTTTGAGGAGAAACCGGAACATCCAAGCAGTAATATTGCATCGATGGGAATATATATATTCTCTTGGAGAGTGCTCAGGGAAGCTCTTATCACTCTTAAGGATCAGCCGGCTTGTGACTTTGGCAAGCATATTATTCCATATTGTCACAAGAAGGGCGAGAGGGTATTTTCATATGAGTACAACGGATATTGGAAAGATGTAGGAACACTTGGTTCATATTGGGAGTCCAATATGGAGCTTATTGACCTTATTCCGATATTTAACCTGTACGAAGAATTCTGGAAGATATATACGAAGAGTGACAGGATCGCACCGCAGTTCATTTCCTCGAATGCCGTTATCGACAAAGCGATAATGGGTGAGGCATGCGATGTGTACGGCGAGATAAGGAATTCTGTCATCGGTTCGGATGTTATCATAGAAGAAGGCGCTGTTGTAAGAGATTCCATTATCATGAACGGAACTATTATAAAGAAAGGCACAGTGGTTGATAAGGCGATCATTGCCGAGAATTGTGAGATAGGCGCTAATTGCAGACTGGGTACCGGTGATTATGCCGTTAACAGCTGGAAGCCGGATATATACAGGTTTGGGCTTGTGGTTGTCGGTGAGAAGAGCGTTATTCCTGACGGAGTGGGTATCGGCAAGAATTCCGTTATATACGGCAGAACTACCCGTGATGATTATCCCGGCGGCAATCTTGCAAGCGGAGAGAGTATTATAAAGGCAGGTGAGCGATAATGAGAGCGGTTGGAATTGTTTTAGCAGGCGGCAAGAGTAACAAAATGAAGGAACTTACTTCCAGGCGGGCATTGTCGGCCATGCCTATTGCCGGCGGTTACAGATGTATAGATTTTGTGCTCAGTAACATGTCTAATTCACATATACAGAAAGTGGCTGTATTTACTCAATATAATGCGAGATCACTTAATGAACATCTTAATTCATCAAAATGGTGGGATTTCGGAAGAAAACAGGGCGGTCTGTATGTATTTACACCTACGATAACACCTGACAACGGAAGCTGGTACAGAGGTACCGCGGATTCCATTGCTCAGAACATAGATTTCTTAAAGAACAGTCATGAACCTTATGTTGTGATCGCTTCCGGTGACGGAGTATATAAGATGGATTACAGCAAGGTGCTTGAATATCATATTGATAAGAATGCAGACATAACGATAGTTACACATAATCTGTCCAATATGGATGATGCCAGCAGATTCGGTGTTGTAACGGTGAATGATGACAACAGGGTAACGTCATTCGAAGAGAAGCCGGTTCAGGCAGACAGTGGAATGGTCTCAATGGGTATATACGTTATAAGAAGAAGGCTTCTTATTGAACTTATTGAGAGCGCCGATGAAGAAGAGAGATATGATTTCGTAAGAGATATCATAATCAGATACAAAGGCATCAAACGAATATATGCATATGAGCACAAGGATTACTGGAGTAATATCGCAACGGTTGCTTCATATTACAAAACCAATATGGATTTCCTGAATGATAAGATAAGACATTATTTCTTCAGGGAATATCCGGATGTATATTCCAAGGTGGAGGATCATCCGCCCGCAAAATATAATCCGGGTTCGAATGTCCGCAACAGTATAGTTTCAAGCGGATGTATAATAAACGGACAGGTGTATGATTCTGTTCTGTTTAAGGAAGTGTATGTTGGCAACAACTGCACGATCAAGAACTCTATTATTCTTAATGACGTTTATATAGGGGATAACACGTACATTGAGAATTGCATTATAGAAACAAGGGATACAATCAGAGCCAACTCATCCTTCGTGGGAAGTCCGGATTCCGTGAAAGTTGTTGTTGAGCAGAATGAAAGATATGTATTCTGATCATAATGAAAATAGGGGTTAAGATTTACAGGAAGGGAGAAAGCATAATTTATGAAGATAACAGACGTAAGAGTTAGACTGATCAACAAAGAAAGCAAGATGAAGGCCGTAGCTTCAATAACAATCGATGATGTATTTGTAGTACATGATGTCAAAGTAATTGAGGGAGAAAAAGGTTTATTCATTGCTATGCCAAGCAGAAGGATGGGAGACGGAGAATACAAAGATGTAGCTCATCCGGTTAATTCAGAAACAAGAGAAGAGATTCAGAGACTGATCATCGATAAATACGAAGAAGTACTTGCAGAAGGAGAATGATCATGAAGACAGGCATAACCGGTAGGGCGGATACAGTGGTAAGTCCGGACAAGACTGCCGTAAACATGAAAAGTGGTGATCTTAATGTATTTGCTACCCCGGCTGTAGTTGCACTTATTGAACAGGCTTGCTTTGAAAGTGTGGCTTCGTACATCGAAGAAGGATCCTCAACGGTAGGGGTATATATGGAGATAAACCATATAGCTGCAACTCCCCCTGACAAAAAAGTATGGGCTGTAAGTACTCTTACAGAAGTTGATGGAAGGAATCTGACATTTGAAGCAGAGGCCTGGGATGAAGATAAATGTATTGCAAAAGCCGTACATAAGAGGGTTATTATTGATTGTGCCAGATTTCTGGGAAAATTGAATTAATGAATCACAAAAAGAAATGAGCAGAGGCTTTCACCTCTGCTCATTTCTAAATATGTGAAAAGGTAGCCCTGGGGTTACTATACATTTTACAAAGATTCAGTTATTATGTATGATAACATGTATGTACTATGTGATCCAAAACACTGACATAAGATCAGATATGGGATCTAACATAAAATCTAACATAGAATCAAACATAGCATCAGAAAATGCATCGGATATAGCAAGGAGGAAGAATATGAAGGAGCGGAAGAAGGCAACTATTCTTATCAGGAGGATTATCGCATGTGCGCTCGCGGTATTGCTTGTGCTTGACATGAACGTTACAGGCCTTATCCGAACGTTATTTACGGGAGGCGAAAGTAACGATGACGTAAGCGTTGCCATGGCTGCAGAACCGGATAATGTTAAGTTCGATGATTACGACGATCTGTATCTGATGCCTAATCTTAGTATTGTGAGTGCTGACGGCGAGAATGAGAGAGCGGATGCTGCTGCTCACAATTATTTTGAATATCTGTTTAATGACGGAGATACCTATTGGAATAATTATTGCAGTACATACAATGATAAGCGAAAAGGTCTTGATATAATAAGACAGGAAAAAGATATCATTAATAAGATCTACGTACTGAATAATAAGCTTAAAGGTAATAATAAGATCACTTATGATTCAAAAAGCAGATATACGTCTTTCAACCGGGGCGGCAAGATAATCTCAAGTCAGAATTATCTTGCCGGAGGACACGGATTCGTTGTAAGCGACGCTACCAGTGTATCCGAATCAGGTGCCGGTTTTCTTCCGGGTTCCATGAAGCTTGGTAAAAATGAAAAATATACAAGAGCGGTCATGGTAAACGATCTCATTGACGGAAGTAAAAAAACCGTTGATTACAATATATCAATTAAAGTAGACAGCATTTCCGGAAAGAGTACGGGGAAGGGATTTAAAGTTGTATTAAAAGACAGTACAGGAAAAGAGATCGCGTCACAGATATGTACGACAGCCGGACAGACTCTTACAATGTCTGGAAATATAGATATCAATAAGATCAATAAGGATAAAAGTGACGGTTTCAGATATCTGTATCTTGAACTTTCTTCAAAGATGGCGGATGAAGTAAGGTTATCGGCTCTTAAGTTTTTGCTTCCCTCCAAAGAAACCATGCTTGAGGAGGCATATCTTACCAATCTTCCAATTCCTGCAGGGGATACCGCAAAAGACGGAAAAGATCACAGGGGTATTCTCTCATATACCAAAGCGGACGCCGATGATATGTATGTAGTTCTCAGATTTGACGGGCCGGTAAAGCTTGGCAAGATGTTATACAGGGATTCGGAGCTGACGGCTTACAGCGAGAGCAAGTACGGATATACAAGATCGTCTTATCTTAGGGCGTATCCGAGACTTGCGCTTGCGATCACCGATTCATCGGGAGTGGAAAAGAATACGAAGAACAGTACCGTATTTGCGGATTACTGCGGAACTATGAGCAGTATTAATTACAGCGGAACGGAAGTTTCAGACAGTTGTCTGATTTTTAAGCTTGATCTGGATGAGAGGTGGAAACATACTTCATTTTCAATACCGGCACTGGGTAAGCAGGTAACAAGGACCGGACGTGACGGTAATATGGAATGGATCAATGCATGTCAGAAGTTCGATCCGAAGCAGAGAGAGACATATAACAAAATATTCACAAGAAAATCTCTTCAGCTTAATGAGACGGACAGAATGTATAAAGGAGCGATTAAGGATGCGGGCGGCAACAGAATGGTTGTTGAAGAAGGTTTTCCGCTTCAGCCGGTAGCAGGCAAAGATATCAACGGCAATGATGTGAAACGAATGCCTGTATATGACGGTTCGGATCCGAAGATAAAAGAGATCAATATTCATACGGATAATAAGAGCGGTTATGTTAAAAAAGGTGATAATGTCGGTATAGATGTCGTATTCAACTGTAAGCTTGATACATCTGTTCCAACACCGGTATTTTATCTTGATGAATACCTTATTCCGTTTCAGTATGTGGGACGTAATTACACATTTAACGATGAAACGAAAAAATACAGTACCAAAGTTAGCGGAGGAGTATATACCAACGCAAGAATGGTACCGCTTAATGCTTCATTAAGGATCGATAAGAATGATGCATCCAATAAACCCATGCTTGGAAGTAACGAAGCGACTCCTTCAATTCAGAATAATAAAAGGGGTGCGGCTTATATGACCATTACCGGCGCAAGATCCGGAGATGGTTATACCACATTCTATAAAGTGGTTCGTGAAAGCAGTGAGATACGTAATGCGGGAGAGACGTTTGATCCTTCGGGATGGACTGTCTATAACGGTACGGAAGTGTACCTTGACAAGCTTCCCACAGCTTTGTACAGATATGGAAAGAACGGCACTCTTGACAGAGCCCTTGACGGCGGTTTTATAGATATATGTGTTGCAAAACTTGATGATACGAACAGGGATAATGAAGGAAATCCCCAATATACAATAATCACATACGGAGAATCCGATGAGATCAATACAACATCCGATTCGGAAGCGGCAATGAAGCAGATCAATAACGAAGCGGAATCCGAGAATACCGTTATTCATTATGACGTCCCGATAACCGGCTGGTATGGGCATAAGAATGTTAATCTTGTATGTTGTGACGATGACGGCATTTATGACCCTAATTCAATATATTTTGAAGGAACGGTTAAGAATCTCGCCGGAGATGAGATGACTCATACAAAGAATTACGGAGTATTCAGTTATAGTGAAGATACAAACAGATTGGAGCTTATATCCGACTGGAAGTCGGCGATCATTCCGCAGAATACCAATGTAAGTTATGATAAGTCTGCGCCTAACGTGTATATGAACATTGAGGATTCACATTCCGATAACGTTGATATACCATCCAGGGCAGTGATCAATTATGTGAATAACAGTGATGACACGGATTTTTGCGCATCACCCATGCAGGATGCAGTGCTTAAGATCGGTAATGTAAATGAGAAAGTTCATATAAGGGTAATTGCAGAGGGGCTTGATGATCCGGTATTCGAAGGCAATATTGAAGCAGGGACAACAGGTAATTATGCAAAAGTAATAACTCTTGATCCATTGTACTGGAGTTCGGGTAATGTTGTCGTGGAAGCAAAAAGGGTTGATAACAGCAAAGCGGGAACAAAAGAAGATGTCATAGTACCGGTAACACTGGAAGGTGTTGATGAGGCAGGTAATATTAACAGCAAGACGGGATGGATGAGACTTGTGCATCCGTATATTGAGACAATGATATCGACGGAAAGGATGGAACCGGTAGTAAGAAAATACATCCAACAGGCCGAAGAACAGATGCCCGGTAATATCACGCTTCGGGTTTTGCCGCGCTATAAGAGTTCATCATATGACGTCGGCAAATATGAAGTATATCTGCTTGACCCCGCTGATCTGGGACTTAAACGTGACGAGGTTAACAAAGATGAGCTGCTTATCAGTAATGATCCTGCATTTGATGATAAAGAGACCGTATCGGACAGACTTAACATAGATTACAACACATTAAAGGAAAAAGGCAAGCCTGCATACAGTCTTAAGCCACTTGATGATCCATCGGAAGCAACAAAAGAAAACGGAGGATATGCGGAATCGACATATAAAGTCTCATGCAGATATCTTCAGGGGAATGAGACGAAAGATGTGGATATCAAACTTACCTACGGTAATAATGGACATGCAATGGTATATATTCCCGAACAGGACATATATGATTATGAGATCTGCGATGAGATGTTCGTATCATTTGACGTGCCTGTGAGAGTGGCTTTTGATAAGATCGCATACGTGGCATATCATGATGAGAGTAACGGGTTGAGCAGTGTCGAATACTGTGATCTGTATATGGATACCTCTGATGTGGGACCGATAAAGAGCACTGATGAAGACGGTAATCATTACGTTGAGCAGTTCGTTGAATACTCAAAGGCGAATGAAGATGATATTGAGATCGATTATGCGCCGGGTTCGTTCCTTGAAGACGGAAGCGGAAGGCTTAAGAGAACCAACAGTTATAAGTTCGTTATCAGATCGACGACGGACATATACTGGAATGCAGGCAATTGGAATTTTATAAGAAATGATGGAATGCCGAATGCCGGAAAACTTATCGGAGGAAGACTTAAAGCGTCTGAAGAGGATCCGCTTGATATAGTATTCGATACGAGCGCGATTCCGCTTGAATATCTGTGGACTCCGGCTGAGGGCGGACTTAGCGAAGATGAACTTGAACTTTTAAGGATGAACGGGGTCATATATACGAAGGCTGACGGAAAAGAATATATAAAGCTTAGCTGCAACGGTGATTATACAGTAAGTAAAGACGAGTATGCGGATCCCGACAAGCCGCGCTACGGTTCTCTCGGTGTGTTCGGAGGAGCTTCATGGCAGTGGAAATGCGATCTTATATTTGCTCCGTATACTACAAAGACGACCAGATATTTAATACATGATATCTCATATAACGATGACGGATCATTTAAGGAAGACACGGTGACGGAGAATGTCAATGAACAGATCGGTGAGGAGGTAACCGGATCGGTTAAAAGATATACTCTTGATATACTTGATGAGGAATTCGTTAAGAGAGGACCAAAGTATCCCGATCTTGAACTGCAGGATAGTGATATAAGCACTTACGGCACGTATTCCAATACAAACAGATTGTTCCTTGAACTGGATTCAGAATACAATTCACTGAACGGTTATGATGCATATCAGGGGAACTCAACATTTTCTTCGGTGCATCGCAGCATAGTTGAACCTGTTACATTCGTGCTCGGAGAAAATGCATCGGAGTATATTAATCCCGATACGGATATTGATTATGCCAATTCTTATATCGAGATATGGCCTGTGGATGATGTGGAAGGAGATAAGATATTCGGTTACAAAAAAAAGGGAGATAAGCCTGTTCGTACAATACCGTTACCGTGTTCATTCGAGGATGTTACTTATAAAAGATATCAGGACGGTACGGATAACACGGTTAATACAAAAGGAATAACCGTTGATATCAATGCATATATGGAATCGGAAGAAGAGTTTACGAATGAAGACGATGAAGTAACGAAGATAACATCGTATACTCTTCCGAAGGACGGAACCTATGCTGCTTATGTTCATATTGCAACATATCTTACTGATAAAGACGGCAAACAGGTTGTTATAACTTCCAAAGATCATTATTCGGGTCGTTATCGTAACAGGGATGAAAACGGCTTCAGAAGCGAGACTGATAATGCGGATGAGATGGTGTCTGTAGAAGTGCCGCTTGCAGTATATACTTATGACAGGAGCGCACCGGATGTTTCTCTTTCGATAGGAAGTGAAACAGAAGAAAAGACTGTTACGTACGAAGAGCTTAAGCAGTGGAAAGAAGATAATGATATCGATATTGATGCTGAGTTGTCGGTTTACAAGAAGAATTATTATGCAGATAAATATGATGATTATGTTGAAAGCTACAATGAGTACCACGAATCGATGCCGGATTCATATCCCGAACCGTCTTCGGGTAAGGATGAATATGTGGAATTCAACTGCCTTTTGTATCTGTGGAGTATGGAAAACGGTATTGATTTCTCGTATTATACAAGTGTCAGTGATGAACTGATATATACATATTCCGTCTGGGCAGATGAAACAAAAGATGTATACCGAAGCGGTGAATATCTCGGGATCGCAACGTATGTTCTTAAGAATGAACCTGAGATAAAGGACACTGACAGAAAGAACAGGAGAATACTCAGATATGCATTTGTTACGGATGAATTCATTGACGACAACTGTAATTTCATCAGTGACATGTTAGATGATATCACTGTCCCGACCGTTCAAAGTTATACCGGACAACATTATGTTGAAGGCGAAGGCTGGGTCAATGATTACGAAGAACTGACAATAGAAGAATACATGAAGAAGTACGACGGTTCAGGTTACGTTAATGTTAAGACGGATGATGATAACAGACCGCTTCTTAATAACTGGGGATACAGATGGGATGGAGACAGACTTGAAGAGAATCTTACTCTTCCCGCATGTCCGAAGGATTGCAATAATATATATCTTGTATCACAGGTGATCGATGCTGCGGGTAATGAATCGGGATTCATCGTAAGGAAATATACGATAGACGGTGTCGGCCCTTCGGCAGAACTTTATTCTGTTGTGAAACCGGACAAGAATGATCCCGCAACAGATAAGAAGTACGTAAGAGCCGCAAAGATCAGAGATAACCACAGCGGTATTGATGAGATAACGGTAACAAGTGAATCTGTTAACGGCGGAACGCCTGAAGATCTTGAAGAACCGGTACTGCTAAAAGATTATTCGAAGTGGATCGGAGTGAATGATACATTAACTGTCACGGTAGCGGATTCTCTAGGTAATGAGAGTGAGATCACGTTGTCAGAAGATGCCGAAGTTCATGCCCCCACGGTAACAACTTCTTCTGGTATGGGTGAGAACATTCCTGTAATTGTAACGAATGATGATATCGATATGGCAGGTCTTAAGACAATACAGGATTCATATGACGGATTCGGTACGATCATATATGAGGGAAATGATGCCAATAACACACCCGGATTCGAACTTGATCTTAATTCGAACGGAGACGAAGGGTATATTCCTACGGTCGAATACGCATTTTCATCGGATACGTATAAGCAGATATATTCTGAGGATACTGATGAAGATGAGAATGATTATACAAGTATGTGGCAGGAAGCCGAATATGTACCTGAGATTTATGATAAGGCGCCCGGTAACGGAATGGTGAACGTTGTATACTCCGGCAGTGCAAATGACGGTCTGACCGATACCGACAGGTATACAGTAAAGACTAACATTCTTCTTCCGGCTGACAAGGTTGCCCGTAATTACGTTATAACTTTCAGATTCGGTAACGGAACCGGCCAGTATGTATATAAGACGATAGGTTATACGGTGCCTGCACTGCCTGACGGAAACAGGATATCATTTACACCGGCTGTGGGAACCAACGCCCAGACTCTTGTATTCAATGAACCGCTTAAGATCATAACAAGGGAATCCGGTGACGATGAAGATGATCCGGCAGAATATACTACATCAACAAAAGTATATTTCGATTACAATGGAAAATATACAATTAATTACGTCGACCTGAAAGGTGATACGGGAAAACAGACGCTTTTGCTTAACGCTGTTGACAAGTCATGGGTGCCTGACATCGAGAAGACATATAATGATGACGGCACAGTAACGATAGAGCTTGACAGCGGTTACAAGAATGCTTATGGAATGACATTTGCTTCGCTTAAGGGTGATGGATATGAGATCACTCCGACAGATGATGAATTGAGGATGATGACGGTAGGTGAAGGTGAAGCCGCAGTTACCGTATATAAGTATGCGAAAGTAACGGCAAGCGGTAATGCTTCATTTGTTATCAATATATATTCACCTGATGAGAATGAAGGTTCCGGTGTAAGGATTAACAACTTTACCTATGATGTCGGTGGTTTTGCAAGAACGGGGCATGAATATGAATTACAATATTCAAGAACCAAGACAATCACGGACAGTTCCAATAAGTATGACCCTGTAGATGTACGGCTGATCATTCCTGAAGGAACCGAGATATTGTCTACAGACGGAGACTCGTATACATTTACGGAGAACAGATCATATAAGTTCACGGTAAGATATGCTGACGGATATGTAATGGATATTCCGGCAGAGGTTGACTGCATATCGGAACGTGAAGCAGATGATGAGGATTATTCGGCGCCTGTGATAGACGGCATCAATTATTATATCAGAAATGATGCAGAGACCATTGATATTACCGAATATTCCGATAATACCGGTGTGCCCGAATCAGCGCCTCTTACCAATTCAAAGGTATATGCAAAGATCCGGGCAATAGATCTTGATACGGCGGGGGAGATTAATCCGCTTAAGGTCACACTGGAAGATTACAACAGCACAACAGCAGTCTCCGATAAAAAAGTGGTTCTTGATGAGAATGATCCGTTAACTGTAATATTTTCCGTAAACGCATCGGTTAAGGTTACCATAGAAGATCTGTCAGGACAAAAGGTTGAACAATATATTACAGTAAGCAATATCACCGACAGACAACTGGTAACGGGTAATGTCAGATATGTAAGATGCGGTCTTACGCAGACAAAGGCATATATCGACCTTCCCGAAGGTGTTTCGCTTCGGGATATGAACGGCATTCAGACATTGGAGAAGACCGGAGTGGACGCGGGTAAGAAGGTTGAATATTATCATCTGTTCACACAGAGCGGAACATTTACATTCAAACTTACCGATGGCAAGGGTAATATAGCTGATATAACTACAAGACAGGTTGAGGTCGACAGGGAACCGCTTATTCTTGAAGAAAAGGCAAGAACCCCCGAAACACCCGACTGGGGCGAACCGCAGCTTGTGGATATCAGCGCGAATCTTTACTTGGAATCGGTTGAACTTCTTAATCCTGACGGCACGAGATCAGACCTTACGGTATATGCAAATGAGAAGAAAGCAAGCATAAACTTCAATAAGAATGCGACGGTAATACTTGATGCAACTGCGGTTAACGGCAGTAAGGCAAGACTAACCGTATCGGCGGATAAGATCAGATCTAATCCGGAACCGCCTGATCTGATACTTACAAAGGAATATGTACCTGAAAGCAACATGTATAAGATTACCGCAAAGGCGATCGATTCGCTTCCTGCCGGAAGTTATTCGGCAGATTGTGATATACATATTGAACCGCCGAAGGATGCCGTGGAATTCGATGAAGGAGAGCTCCTTAAGGATAACGGCCCCATTACGATGGTGCTTACAAGAGAAGCTTCATTCTGTGTTGCAGAGAGCGGAACATATTCTGTTAAGGCTTATAATATGGCAGCAGGATCCACGGAAAAATCAGTGGATATCACACTTGATACCGAGGCTCCGGAGCTTACGATTACCGAAGATTCAGCTAAGAGTTCAGCTACCCACAAGGCATATAAAGCAAGCATTACCGAAGACGGATATATATGGTACGCGGGAAATGGCACCGAAGAAGTTGTGGAAACAGACGATGAGGGTAATGTTATCATGTCATATAAAACCGGTTTGGTTAAAGCGGGAGAAGAGTATGATCTTACAATAGATAAGAACGGATCATGCGTGATCAAAGCTTCCGACACAGCCGGTAATGAGACAGAAAAGGAGATCATGGTAACCGGACTTGATGAGGAAGCGCCAAAGATCACAAGCCCCGGTGAAACAATTGCGGTAGGAGAAGCGGAGCTTACAGGACGTACGACTGAAGATAAAGCAGCATCGCTTAAAGATATACTTGCGGGATATTTTGAAGTGTCCGATGATGTGAGCGCTCCTTCTGAGATAACGAAGAATATTATTCTGCCCGAATATGTGACTTCTGACGGCATGCTTATGAAGGGAACATACACCGCACAGGTCGAAGCTTATGACAAAGCGGGAAGAAAGAGCAGAGTATCATTCATATTCATACTTACCGTAGCGGAAGTCAAGACATATCCGGAACTTAAGGAATTCGGCGTTAACGGTACGCCTCTTAAGGAGAACGGGTACTATTCTGCCGATGATACAACGTTAACACTTGGCGGAGTACCGGCTAAGGCATCCGTATATTATGCGAAGGGTGACTACACCGGAGCCCAGATGAAGTATAAGGGTAATAAGGTTGACGGAATGAGCATAAGTGCGGAAAGAGGATGTACATACACGATAATGCTGAAACTGAAAGACCTGTCGATACATATCTATCACGTGGTTGTACTGTAAAGGGGGGAAATGATCATGCGAATAATGAATAAGATATATAAGAGAATAACTGCTTGTGTTATGGCATTTGCTATGGTTGCTTCCCTTCCTGAAGTGGCGCAGGCAGGAATAACCAACAGTATCAGGATCAAAGAAGAGACGGCTGATACGGTTACGCTCGGTAACAGCTTTATAACCTTATCGGTGAGCAGGAAAAACGGAGGATATACTCTTAAGACATCCGAAGGCGATGTGCTTACAAAGACCGATAACAATAAGAGATTATTATATGATCCGGATGGTGATGCCACATCATTTGCAACAATACGTATAGACGGTAAAGATTATATATACGGTAACGTTCATGAAGGAATGTTCATTAATAAACCGCATATAGAAGACGGCAACACGGTTGTATCGACTTATGCGATAACCGAAGAGAACGTGAATGTAACCCAGAAGATCAGGCTTTTGATGGATTCTGCCGATGACAGGCTTGGAGCCGTTCAGATCTCTTACAAGATAAGTAATACGGGGATCGCTGAAGATGAATATGTTAAGGCAGGACTTCGTATGGTTCTCGATACGTGTCTCGGAGCACAGGACTGGGCTGTATACGAGATGGCGGAAAACGGAGTTAACGGAACCTATAAGCAGTATACGAGGGCTGCGCAGTTTGGAAAGAATGAGATAGCTTCTGAATTCAGGGCGATTGACAACAATTATGCACCCAGAGTTGCCGCATACGGTTATCCGGATGAGAAGTTTGATAAGCCGGATTCCATGGTATTCGGACATTGGTTTGACATGGCTTCCAATATGTGGAAATTTGATATTGACGAAAATATGAAGCTTGTCGACAACAGTAACGCTTACAAGACTGCAGACAGCGCCGTTGCACTGTATTGGAATGAGGACAATATAGCACCCGGAAACGGAGCCGAGTACAGCTTCTTCTATGGGATCAGTGCCAATAATAACGTCACAGAGAATGATACCATGCAGATGACCGTAAAAGCTGACAAGGATATGTTCGTGCTGAAAGATAACAGCATGGGCGAATCATCGGCTTATGAGGACAATATTCTGAATATTCAGACGAAGCTTAGCAATACGATGCCCGCCTCGGTATTTCGCGCCAATGTGGCGGTTCAGCTTATGGTGGATGAGGAATTCCTTCAGGTTGATTATAATGACATTACGGATGAGAACGGTAAGCACCTTGCTCTTGAGGAAAATGAAGGAAAAGATCTTATACATATAACCAATTTTGAAGTCGGACAGACCAAATTCATTAACTGGAAGATACATGTAAAGCATCTTCCGCCAAGTATAAGATATCTGAAATATGCATTGAATGTGTATGAATACAGCTCATCGGATAACGGGAATGATTACGCATTCCTTGACCGTATGGCGTTATGTTCGGCAAAGGGAAGTGTACTGGCACCGGGATATACCGGAAAGAAACCGGCTGTGAGCATAATATCCGGCGGACCGGAATACCTGTATTACAACGGCAACAGAAACTTTTTTATCAGGGGTGAAGGCTACGAGATTCTCAAAGACAAGACGGAATGGGAGCTGATCCTTGAGAATATGGCCACAGGTGACAGTTCGGTGATCGATTCTTCACGTATAACATTCAATTCGGATTATACGGGAATGATAATCAACTTTGCCGACGAGATGCCGGTCGGACAGTACAGGCTCATCATTAAGCCCGGCGCATCACTTACCGTAGAAGAAGTCGGGCTTCCGGAGAGAATAACAAGCGATAATATGAAACTGATATTCAGTGATGATAAGAATCTTGTCAATCCTCCGGTAGGCGGTGTTGCTATCAAAAAGGAAGGAAAAGATGCCGGCACCAGATACAGGATAGAGATGTTTAACGATGCATCGGAACTTGATAAACTGGGAGACGAATATCTTCTTACTTTCTCGGGTAATCTGTACAGAAGTAATGTGAACGGCACTTACACTGTGCCTATCGTGGGTGATGCATCCGAGGAAGATATAATCATCAACCGCATAGTAACATACAGCGGAAATGATTTCTCGATCGATTATACATATGATAAGAACGGCAAGATAGACGGCGTTCAGGTAAGGCTTGACGGTGAAACCGGAATCCTCGGCGGTTCGCATGACCTGTGGGGAGACGAATCGTTCATCAAACTTAAGGACGGAAGAGAGTATTCGCTTGACAAAAAAGATACTTCAAGCGGCAAGTCAAACCCGGTAAAGATTGAATTGAACGGTTTGGGTAACGTGGTTCAGAAGATCACGGGATTCTTGTTCAAACTTGATTTCGGAACATTTAACAGGATAAAAAAGAACGATACGTATTACAATACGATTTCCTTCGGAGGAAGGATGAGCTTAGGTTTCATGTATGCCGACAAATATGACGGCGTAAGACATGGAATTCATTCTCATATTAATGTTGATGATGTAAGATTCGGTGAGAAAGAAGACGGATCGGTTGGGCATATCGGAATTATTGCCGATGCCAATGTTTTTGTGCCAAAGTACATCGAAGCAATTCCCGCAAAAGTAGTGGGAGGTCTGAAGATAGATACCATCAACAGGGATTATCTGGTGAATGTCAGCGGTACCATGGGGCTTGCGACATTTGCTGTCAAGTTTGAAGTTGAAGTGATCGCTTCCAAGAAGCACAGCATTCCGGTGCCTAATATCATCAATCTTCAGGTGGGAGGCCTTAAACCGGGAGCGCCTTTGATTCCTCCTGCCGTGTTCATTCACGGAGGAAGAGGGCAGATAAGGGGATTATACGGTCTGTTCTATCCGGGAGAAGATGAGAATAATATACCGAGTACGGACATTACGTTAGGCGGTCAGATCAGTATTGTGGATGTAATGAAAGGATGGATCGGATTAACAGTAGGCGTTAGGCATGCGGCTGTATACGGTGAGCTGCTTGAGATATGCGAGCTTCCGATACTTCGAAGTGTAGACGGAGATTTTACATGGTATCCGGATATATCATTTTCATTTAAAGCAAGGATATATATGTTGCATGTGATTAACGGAATATTGTCCGCAAAACTTATTGTAAAGGGCGAGAAAGCACCGAATCTGGAGTTGTTCGGAAGTCTCGATCTGACACTTCCCGATCTGCTGTTCGGAAGGGATCTTACGATCACAGGTGTTGAAGTAGGAGGCGACAAAGAAAAGATATACGGAAGCACAACGATAATGGGTGTAAGAATGGCGTTCACCATTACTTTCAGTGATTCGGGAAGTAAGATATCCGTTGGAGATATGGTTGTTCCGACACAGGGACACTCGGATGGTGAAGATAACAGAACCACGGGAATAAGTAACGCCAATCTTGTCGGAACAACAGACGGTGATATCAATGTAAAAGCTACAACTGTCAAAAAAGATGACGGAACTTCGGGCACCAACAGTGTTCATTTCGGTTCGCCGGATGGCCTTCCAAGCGTTAAGGTGGATGAGGACGGAAGATTGAGGATCATTAATCCGGGTGCGACGGGAAATGACGGACTTATCAAGGTGTACTATGATCTTAAGGACACGGTTCGGGGCATTGATGCGTCTGATATAGAAGCGGCAATAGACGGAAAAGAACATGAACTGAGACCGCTTAATGAAGACGGATCCAATGTCGAAACAGCCAATATATCATTCGGTGAAGATGACAAAGGTTCATTTATACTCATGACATTTAAGGAAGATGAGCTTAAAGGAGCGGCGGAGCTTGCAATATATTCAGACAAAGCTACGGTATCGTATTCCGAGATGTTCAGCATGGATGAGATCCCCGAGATCGATAATATTACCGCATCGCTTAATGATGACGGAACACTCAGAGTGGAAGACAGTGTAAGCGCTGTGCCGGCAAATGGTCTTAAGTGCACCAAAGTTATATATCTTGGAACAGATGATGATAAATACGCATATGAGATATTCGGAGGCAGTAATGCTGCAGATGAGTATCAGATCGATATGAGTACGCTCGCGGTAGATATTCCCGGATATGTTCCGAGCGGTTCGTATTATGTGACCGAGATGATCGACGGAGTAAGTAACGGCGCTGATATACATGAAGAGAAGACTACGGAGAATAAGATAGATTATACCAATCCTAAGGCTCCTTCGGGTGTCATAAGCAGGGTGAATGTCGTAGCAGACGGTGATGCCGGAATAAAAGTATCCATGGAAGGATATGATCCTTCTTCAATGGATGGAGTATATGCCGAAGCGATTCCTGTTGATGAAGACGGCAATGAAATAATGTCTGATGCCGCAGATATCACGGAAGCACTTCAGACCGGTACCGAAGAGAATGAAAATGAGGGCAGCGGGGAAGCTGACACTGAGAATGTTAATACCGGAACATCGACTTATGTTGAAAATGAGAGTATAACAAACGGTACATTTATCCTCACGGTAAATACTTCAAAGGATGGCTGTAATTATAAAGTAAAGGTAAGACCGTATAAGAAGCTTGCTTCAGAAACAGATACCGATGAAGGTGTAGGTTCGGTGATAAGCGCTGCAAATGTGGCACCGGGAGCGGAGTGTGAAGCAGAAGATATTGTATATGTGCCTTATCCCGATCCTGCAGCAATAAGCATCACCTGGCCGGAGGGTTACATCAATGAAACTGCATATCTGTCCGAAGAAGATGAATCCACTGCGTACACAAGCAAGCTGTATACGAATATTCCCGAAGGAGGACTTGGAATCAAAGTTACTTCGGATAAACCGGTAATGGCCATGGTATATGTAGATGATGAGCTTGTAAGCGACAGTACGATATATGCCACAGAGCTGCCGCTGGTAAGCCTTACGGATGCATCCGGAAATCCGCTTAATGACGGTGAACATCAAGTTAAGATCATAGGAAAGACTCAGGCAGGTGATACATCAATTGCCGAAGAATCGATAAGACTGGATACCGCAGGACCGGTTCTTCAGGTATTTAAGCCACAGACGGGAGATTCGGTCAATTCCGGAAAGATTGATATCTCGGGAATTACAGATGACGGAGTAACGCTGGGAATTAAGATCGACGGGCATAAGGTTGAATATGAAGAGTCAGGATTCACCGGAGGTTCATTTGACTTTAGCGTGGATGTTCCTGAAGAGACCAAGTCATTGTTATCACACGAAGTTAAGATAACGGTTGAGGACGATTATCACAGAAAAAGTGAGTACGATGTTACCGTAGATGACAAAGATATCAAGGACATCACAGGCGTATATCTTACGGTTGATGATGAGAGGGTAGAAGAAGGCGACAGAATATATATTGATGAGAAGAAGAGCGTTGATCTTGCACTCTGGGCCGAAATGAGCAGTGGAGCCGCCAAACTTCCGCCTGATATGGTTGATTTTGAGAATGTCTCGGATGAAAACTCTGATGATATTGCGATCGATGAAGACGGTAAGGTCACTGTAACCGGTGAAGGAACCATGGCCCTATCCGCAAGACTGTACCTTACGGATGATTTCTGTTATCAGGCAAATGTGATTCTTGATTCACATAAGGAACATGTGAAGGACACTGATGCCATAGCTCCGGAATTCGAATATACCGACGGGTATCCGGATTATACGGACGAGTCACCTTTAGTAACAAGTATCGATCCGGGAGAATCCGTAACCATGTCTGCCGAAGCAACATTTGCAAATGAGGCCGATAAGGGAACGCTTACGATAGAATGGTTCAAGAGTAATCCTACGGGAGGTTACACTAAGATAGGTGAAGGCAATTCGATCAAAGTGACTCCGGATGTAAATGAATCGGGTGATTTTTACTGCTTTGCAACCGCAACCAATGTAATACGAACAACCGGAACCGATACCGCTACGGCATCGGGAGCGATAAGGAAGTTCCATATCAGAAGCGAGATATCGGATGATGACATAGTGATCACCGGAGACAGCGAAGAAGTGGACGGAATAAAGTATTTTAAGGACAGTGTTACGATCAAACCGGCTGACGAAAACGCGCTTATAGCCAGATACAAAGGAAACGGCGATCCGGAATGGGTACCGGAACTTAAGCTTTCCAATATGTCAGACGGTGAGAACAGCATTTCCGTAATAATTAAATCAGGACTTAATAATGAGAGCAAACCATATGTATGCACATTTTACATTAAAAATACCAAGAAAGCGCCCGGTATATCGTCAGATATCTCAGGTGATCCGATAGAAGGCGAAGCTAACGCATACGATGACAGCGCGGATATTAAAGTTACGGTGGCAAAGGATAACGAAGGTGCCAATGTATCGGAGATATCTTATTCGCTTGTTGACAGCGTCCATAAGGAAGATAAGATTGTCAGTGTATCCGCATCGGGAGCAACGGAATTTTCTGTGCCTGTATCAAGAAGAGGTGTAAATGAACTTGTTGTTACGGTAAAGACAGATGACGGTGAGACATATAATTATTCCGTATCAGTGAAGATATATAAACATCCGGACTGTGAACTTAAGATGAATGACAGATACACTTATAACGGATCTCCGATAGCTGATTATGAAGTTGTAACAGACAGTAAAGGTACGATAACCGTGATGTCAAGCGAGGCAGATAAAGACGAATACAGTGAAAATATGCCGTGTAACGCAGGTGAATACGATATAAGACTTACTGTGGGAAGAGATGATTCATTATATTATACGGAAACAGAAGTCACAAAACGTGTCATTATCGATAAGGCCGCACAGCCATTGACATACGCAAAAGGATACTACGCCATTACGGTAAATGACAAAACCGTGATCAATGTCGGGGGGATCGGAATCAAAGATTATGATGATATAGAAATCGAAATCGATGACGATGATATTGCCGTGATAGATGAAAAAAATATCGTAAAAGATCAGGATAACGGTGTAATAACATTCACTGTACTCGGTAAAAATACCGGAAAAGCCATGGTCACGGTAACGGTTCCCGGTGATGACGATCACCTTGAAGCAAGGAAGAGCTGTATCGTAAATGTAACACAGACAGCATCGGAAGATCATGCGTATATTCTTGACGGAGATCTTAAGAATAACGGTTGGTACACATCCGATGTCACGCTTATTCCAATGGATGGTTATACCGTGTCGGAAACTGCTCTCGGAGATTATACAGACTCCTATATCATATCAGGAGAAGGAACAGGTCTTAACCCTGAGAAACTGTTCTTCAAAGATGCAAACGGTAATGTGAGCGAAATCACGATCGACACCGTAAATATCGATAAGACGCTTCCCGAAGCCGAGATAACGGCAGGGGAATCGGCATGGAGACAATTCCTTAACACGATAACATTCGGATTGTTCTTCAATGATACTGTAGTTGTTGAGGTAGAGAATGAGAGTGATGAGATAAGCGGAATCGACAGCATCATGTATTACAAATCAGATAAAGCCGTAAGTATTGAAGAACTGAAAGCAATTAATGATAACGACTGGTCGGATGACAGCATAACCATAGAACCGGATTCAAAGGCTGTAGTATATGCAAAGATAACCGACAAGGCGGGAAATGAATTGATAATAAGTACTGACGGTATAATAGCCGATAAAACTCCGGCAATGATAAGCGTAAGTTCCGAAGACGATCTTGATTCATGGATCACAACTCATAAGGCTGTAGTCAGGGTTAAGGTAAGTGACGAACTCGCTGACATATCCGAAGATATGATAAGTTACAGTTATAATGACAAGACATATAAGGGTGCAAAAGAATTCGAGATAAAGGGACTTGAGGACGGTAATTATAATATTGCGATATCTGCAGAAGATAAGGCAGGCAATAAGAGCACCCGTACGGTAAATGTCATGCAGGATACGGTAATACCCGAGGTGACATTATCCAAAGATTCAGGTGCCAAGAAGCTTGATATCACTTGCACAACCGGTGTATCAGGAATTAAGAAGGTAGTGCTCATCAACTCCGGAAATGAACAGGATATAACCGAAACCTGGTCAAATGGCATAGGTATTGAATATAACGGAAAATATGAAGTCAGACTTGAGAATAACGCCGGAGTGGTTGTTAACAGGACGATCGAAGTAACTGACCTTGGCGATAACCCGTCACCTTTGCCGACAGGTACGCCGAAACCAACGGATACGCCGAAGGCAACAGACACACCGAAACCAACAGATACGCCGATGGCAACTGCCACACCGAAGGTGACGGATGCTCCGAAGCCGACCGGAGAAGCAAGTCCTACGGGTACACCTACGCCTGCAGACGAATCGAAACCAACCGATGCACCTTCTGCGCAGGCATCCGGTAACAGCTCTGCTTCCTCATCCGCGCAGCCGTCACAGCCCGGTTCCGAACATACACCGACACCTGGCGGTAAGACACAGTATGATAAGACACAGGATGGCAAGGCGAAGATCAGTATCTCCTGCAAAAAGAGCGTTAAGGCCGGCAAAACCATACAGCTTAAAGCAAAGCTTACGGGCATTAGCGGAAAAGTGAAGTGGAGCGTCAATAAGAAAAAAATCGCATCTATCAAGTCCACGGGAAAGCTTAAGGCTAAGCTTACTGCAAAACAACCGGGTAAGGTTAAAGTTATCGCTAAGATCAAAAAGGTTAAGGCGTCCGTGACGATCAAGGTAAAGAAGTGAATCCAGTGTGTTCACAGCCCCGCAGGCCACAGCCCGTCTGCTACGCATCCGTCGCAAATGGTGCTCAGTCTAATTTAAGACAGATCACCCGTTGCTTACGGCTGTGGCTGCGGGGCGGTTACTGCTTCACATTAACATTGGGAGCAAAATTTGGAAAATAGCTTGACAAATGCTTATTTTATAGGTATAAATAATGTATAGCATTATTAAAGATTTAGTGATGCGAATATTTTTTTTCATAATCGAGGAGGAATTGTTTCATGAACAAGACAGAGTTAGTAGATGCAATTGCAGCAAAAACAGAATTATCAAAGAAAGATGCTGAAAAAGCTCTTAAGGCTTTTGTAGAAGTTGTTACTGATGAGTTAAAGAAGGGTGAGAAGATCCAGCTTGTTGGATTTGGTACATTCGAAGTATCAGAGAGAGCAGCAAGAGAAGGAAGGAATCCGCTTACAGGCAAGCCAATGAAGATTGCAGCTTCCAAGGCTCCTAAGTTCAAGGCAGGCAAGCCGTTAAAGGATGCTGTTAACAAGTAATTAAGAGCAATAACATATCAGATAATGATGATATTTGGGAACTGCAGTTGCAGTTCCCGATTTTGTTTAAAAAGGAATATGGTGATTTAAATGAGACTGGATAAATATCTTAAGGTATCCCGCCTTATCAAAAGAAGAACAGTTGCCAATGAGGCATGCGATGCGGGAAGGGTTATGATCAACGACAAAGTTGCAAGGGCATCAGCCAATGTTAAGGTCGGAGATATAATTGACATAAGCTTCGGCAATAAAAACGTTAAGGTCGAAGTTCTCAGTGTTCAGGAGACCTATAACAAGGATGAAGCAAAAGAGTTGTTTAAATATTTGTGAAACTAGAAAATACTGTAAAAAACACTTGAAAAAAGCATTCGATTGGTGTAGAATGAATATATCTGTTACTATGCACTTTTGTAAAATGCATAGAGGCGCTACAAATAAAAACAGGTGAGTTATATGGATTTAATGAAGAAAAACAACAGTAGAAAGAGAAAAAGCAAATCAGGGCTGATGGTAGTTATAGCTACGGTACTGGTGTTATTTGTTGTGATCACATATAATAAGATCAATCTTGAAGCCAAGAATGCGGAACTTCATGAGCAGAAAGTAAAATACGAACAGCAGCTTGGCAAATATGAAGAAGAGCAGAAGAATATAGATGCTTACAAAAAATATGTTAAGTCCGATGAGAATGTTGAAAGGATAGCAAGAGAAAAGCTTGGACTTGTATATCCCGGAGATGTTGTGTTTGAACCGGAAGAAGACTGACCGGGGAATGAGGTTGGTCAGGCGGAAGACTGATCCGAAAGGGACATGACAGTTAATAATAAAATGAATATATGACCGGCATAGACAGCCGATATACTGCAGACAGAATATCGTTGTTTAGCCGGTTTTGTTGTTTACGGAGAAGAGATATGTTCGAAAAAATATGCAGATACATTGAAGAGAAAAAAATGATAGAATATGGTGACAGTATAGTGATCGGATTATCCGGAGGGGCCGATTCCGTATGTCTTTTCAGGATTTTGTTACGCCTTAAGGAAATATACGGGCTCACTTTGTATGCGGTTCATATCAATCATGGAATAAGGGGAGAAGAAGCAAACGAAGACGCATTGTTCTGCAGCGAACTTGCGAAGGAATATGATGTTCCTATAAGGCTTGCTATACATAATATCCCCGAACTTGCCGTATCAATGAAGATGACCGAGGAAGAGGCAGGAAGGATCATAAGATACCGTGAATTTGAAGATGAGCTTTTTCGTCGTTCGGCGGATAAGATCGCTGTTGCACATCATTTGAACGATCAGGCGGAAACCGTACTGTTTCGTATGTGCAGGGGGACCGGCATAAAAGGAATGATGGGAATACCACATTCGAGAGACAGGATAATAAGGCCGCTTTTATGTGCCACCAAGGATGAGATAATACAATATCTGAAAATGATAAACCAGGACTATAGAGAGGACAGCACCAATTCAGACAGTGATTATGACAGGAATCGGATAAGGAATATAATAATTCCGGAGCTTTTGAAGATCAACGGTAAGACCGTACAGCATATAGGAGCATTATCGGAACAGCTTGCCGATATATATGAATGGTATGATAACAGTATAAGGGAATACTATGAGAAGAATGTAGTTTGTGCCTTGGGTCTGACTGATACAGCCTATCGTTCAGACTGGATAAGAGAATCGGATGAGACGGATGAGACCTGCACACTCAGTATAAGCACCGATTGTATATGTACAATTCAAAAGATCGCGGCATCGGAGATCATCAGAAGAATGATAGGCGAATTGTCGCGCAGTATGAAGGATATTGAACAGAGACATATTGACATGATCTATGAATTATGCAAAGGAGGAACCGGCAAGAGTGTAAGTCTTCCTTACGGGCTTACTGCAGAGATTGAATACGGCAATCTACGAATAACGAAGGATAGTGGGAAGACAGATGACGATAATGAATATGTTATGATCATTTCTCCTGCAAAAGAAGGAATGGAATTAATTCCTGATACAGGGGTATATCTGCCTGATGAAAAAAAATACTGTAACGGTCCGGTGTTGACCTGCACGCTACTGGAAAATAATGTCAGCCACGACGAGGTTCCAAAAAATAACTGTACTAAATGGTTTGATTATGGTAAAATTAATACCAAATTGGTGTTGCGAAAATATAGGCCGGATGATTATATATACATCAGTAAAGACAACAAAAAGAAGCTGTCAAGATATGTGATCGATAATAAGATCCCGAGAAGGTACAGAGACAGTATATATGTCATTGCTGACGGAGATCATGTATTGTGGATCATCGGCGGAAGAAGCAGCATGGGTTACTACGTAAGCGAAGCTACAACGAAGGTGCTGCAGATTAATGTGGATTGTGATAGGAGATGCGCTTATGTCAGAGAAGATTGAGGTAATGATACCTGAAGAAGAACTAATGAATCGTATCGGTGAGCTTGCAAAGGAGATCGACAGAGATTATCAGGGTAAGGAAATATACATGATATGCATATTGAAGGGAAGCGTTTTCTTTGCCTGCGAGCTTGCAAAGAAGCTTGCAACACCTGTAATCCTTGATTTTATGCAGGTGTCAAGTTACGGTGACGGAACAACAACATCGGGAAGCGTTAAGATCATCAAAGATCTTGATTCATCCATCAAAGATAAAGATGTTCTCATAATTGAAGATATACTTGATTCAGGAAGAACGCTTTGCAGACTCATATCGATATTAAGTGTCAGCAATCCGGCAAGTCTTAAGGTCTGTACACTGCTTGACAAGCCTGCAAGAAGGGAATTTCCGGTAGATGTGGATTATAACGGTTTTGAGATAGAGGATGAGTTTGTTGTGGGATTCGGTCTTGATTATGCACAGAAGTACCGCAACTTGCCATATATAGGAATTGTACGATTTGAAGAATAAGAGATCACAGGAGGCAATCAATTGAGAAAACAATTTAGGGGAAACGGCTTTTTTCTGATATTACTTATCGTGTTGGCTCTTTCCCTGTATCTGTCAACATTTTTATATGAAAGCAACACTACACAGTATAATGCGACCAACCTGATCAATGACATCAAAGACGGTAAGGTTGATAAGGTTGAGATATCACAGGAGCAGCAGACTCCGTCAGGAGAGGTTGCCGTAACATTTAAAGCCAAGAGTACCAGATCGGTCGAATTCAATTGTACCGATGTGGGAGAGATCGAAAGGCAGCTTAACGAACTGGCTTCCGATGAAAAATACGGAAGCATGTTCACATATACTACCAATCCGATCAAACAGACACCGTGGTGGATCACGATAATGCCGTACGTGCTTGGATTCATCATGATAATATTCCTGTTCACGCTGCTCAATTCACAAAACAGCGGCGGCGGTAACAGCAAGGTTATGAATTTCGGAAAAAGCAGGGCAAGGATGACCAGACCCGATGAGAAGAGCAAGAAGTTCAAAGATGTTGCCGGACTTATTGAAGAAAAAGAACAGCTTGAGGAAGTTGTGGATTTCCTTAAGAGTCCCAGAAAATATACGGAACTTGGCGCAAGAATACCAAAAGGAATACTTATGGTAGGTCCCCCGGGTACAGGAAAAACCCTTCTTGCAAAAGCAGTTGCAGGCGAGGCCGGAGTACCGTTTTTCAGCATATCGGGTTCTGATTTCGTAGAGATGTTTGTCGGTGTCGGCGCATCGAGAGTAAGAGATCTGTTCCTTGATGCAAAGAAGAACTCGCCCTGCATCGTATTCATTGACGAGATAGATGCAGTTGCCAGAAGAAGAGGAAGCGGACTCGGCGGCGGACATGATGAGAGAGAACAGACACTTAACCAGATGCTTGTCGAGATGGACGGATTTGGAGAAAATGAAGGAATAATCGTTATGGCGGCTACCAACAGGGTAGACATTCTCGATCCGGCAATTCTGAGACCGGGAAGATTTGATCGCAGAGTTGAAGTGGGAAGGCCCGATATAAGGGGAAGAGAAGAGATCCTAAAAGTACATGCGGCAAATAAACCTCTCAGTGATGATGTTGATCTGGGAGTCATAGCAAAATCAACGGCCGGAATGACAGGTGCCGACCTTGAAAACCTGTTGAACGAAGCTGCGATCAATGCCGCAAAATGTAATGCGGGTTATATCAGCCAGAAAGATATCACGGGTGCATTGATCAAAGTCGGGATCGGACCTGAGAAGAAGAGTAAGATCGTATCCGATGAAGATAAGAAGATCACTGCCTATCATGAAGCGGGACATGCGTTATTGTTCCATCTGCTTCCGGATGTGGGACCAGTACATACAGTATCCATTATTCCGACCGGACTCGGTGCGGCAGGATACACAATGCCTATACCTGAAAGAGATGAGATGTTCAACACCCGTGGAAAGATGCTTCAGAATATCATCGTATCTCTCGGAGGAAGGATTGCGGAACAACTTGTATTCAAAGATATTACAACCGGTGCTTCACAGGATATCAGACAGGCAACCGGTATTGCAAGAGATATGGTTACGAAGTACGGATTTTCTGATGCGATCGGAATGCTCAATTACGGTGAAGATGATGAAGTATTCATAGGAAGAGATTTTGGGCATACAAGATCATACAGTGAGAGCACAGCCACAACTATAGATGCGGAAGTCAAGAAAATAATTGACGAATGTTATGAGAAAGCAACAGGACTTCTTAAGGAGAATATGTCTGTACTTGAGAGTTGTGCAAATCTGCTGCTTGAGAAGGAACGCATTACGAGAGAAGAATTTGAAGCATTGTTTGATTGATGAATATGTACAATAATTCGGATGCTCATATGCTGATGTAATGATGGCTTTGTGCATAATAGACAATAAAACCGTTAGAAAAAACATGATTCATGCACGAATTTGTCAAAACGCACAAAAACGATAGTTAAAAATGACAAAGAAAACTGCAAAAAAAATAAAAGTTTGTGCACACTGAAATTAAAATGGGTGATATACTCTGTCTTGTAAACCCCAATACATTATATAGTTTTTGCTACACCCCATAAGTAACAAAAATACCTTCTCCAAAACAGGACAGATACCCCCATATATCTGTTCTGTTTTACTTTTTTGCAGAACATGGGCCCGGCAAGCAATTGTCACGCTTGCATGGGCAGACATTTGCCGGGAAGGAGATAAGGTATAAAGTATGGAAATTAAAATAAACTGGAACCAGCTCAGTTATTCTAAAAAACTTCAATTATATACAGACTATAAGTCATCTCCGTTTATTGCCAATGCCGTGTTCAGTGATGGCAGTATCAGATACAGGAATCCCGAAGAACCGGAACCGGGCGACAAAGTTACGATAAGATGCCGTACATCGCGTGCCAATGTTAAAGCGATATATCTTGTTGCCAACGGTGTCAAGTACGAAATGAGTTTTGTTGAATATAACAGATTATTTGATATATATGAAGCAACGATCACAGTGGGCAATGATCCGGTCCGTTATTACTTTGAGATATACAGCGGACTCTACGTAATATACTACAACAGAAAAGGCGTCCTTGCACACAGGGAGGAATATGCGGATTTTAAGATCATTCCGGGATTCAAGACTCCGAAGTGGGCCAAGGGAGCCGTTATGTATCAGATATTCGTGGACAGATTCTGCAACGGAAACCACGATAATGATGTTCTTGACGGAGAATATGTCTATATTAACGAACCGGTGACAAAAGTCAAAGACTGGAATCAGTATCCTGCGGCAATGGACGTAGGTGAATTCTACGGCGGTGACCTCGACGGTGTTATATCCAAGCTTGATTATCTGAAGAAATTAGGAATAGATGCGATATATTTTAATCCGTTGTTCGTATCACCTTCCAGCCACAAATATGATATTCAGGATTATGATTATATAGATCCTCATTTTGGAAGGATCATTGTAGACGATAAGGATAAGGCGCCTTCTGTACGTTTCAAGACAAGAGTGACGGATAAGCGTAATCTTGAGGCAGGTAACGAGTTATTTGCAAAGCTGGTGGAAGAAGCGCACAAGCGCGGAATAAAGGTTATACTTGACGGCGTATTTAATCATTGCGGTTCATTTAATAAATGGCTTGATGCCGAGAAGATATATGAAGGCAGTGAGGGCTATGAAAAAGGTGCATTCGTGGATGCAGACAGCCCTTACAGAACATTTTTCAAATTCAACGATGAGAATGCATGGCCGGACAACAGAAGCTATGACGGATGGTGGGGACATGACACGCTTCCGAAGCTTAATTATGAAGGTTCCGAAAAGTTGTACAGTTATATAATGAGTATTGCAAAAAAATGGGTAGGAAATCCTTATAATGCAGACGGCTGGAGACTTGATGTTGCGGCCGATCTGGGAAGAAGCGAGAATTTTAATCACAAGTTCTGGAAAGATTTCAGAAAGAGTGTCAAGGAAACCAATCCCGAAGCGCTTATTCTTGCGGAGCATTACGGTAATCCTGAGTCGTGGCTCAGCGGCGACGAATGGGACAGTATAATGAATTATGATGCTTTCATGGAGCCGTTGTCATGGTTCCTTACGGGAATGGAGAAGCACAGCGACGAATACAGGGATGATCTTCGAGGCAATTCGTGGGCATTTTTCGGTGCGATGAGGGAGAATATGATTCATATGACAACGCCATCGCTTCTTGTGGCCATGAACGAACTGTCAAATCATGATCATTCAAGATTCTTAACAAGAACCAACCGTAAAGTGGGACGTACCAATTCATCCGGACCGTTTGAAGCAAATCAGGGTATTATGCCGTCACTTATGCGTGCGGCAGTCATTGTGCAGATGACATGGCCGGGTGCACCTACTCTGTATTACGGTGATGAGGCCGGCGTGTGCGGATGGACGGATCCCGATAACAGGCGTACATTCCCATGGGGGCATGAAGATATGATGATGCTTCAGTTCCATCGTGAGATGATACGTATTCATAAAGATTATGAAGCGCTTAAGACAGGTTCGATCATATTCCTTAATCAGGAAGAAGAGACGATATGCTACGGCAGATTCGATGATACCGACAAGTTCGTTGTTGCCGTAAACAGCGGCGGTTCAATAAGAGAGATATCGGTTCCCGTATGGCAGATTGAGATAATGGATTATGAGACAACAATGGTTTCTCTGATCACTTCAACAGAGAACGGTTATTCTCTGAATGCACAGACATATCCGGTCAGTCAGGGATTCATAAATATTGTATTATATCCGTATTCTGCGGTTGTGATCAAGAATATGGTGATGTAAACACGCAATGAGAAGTGCATACAAGTGCCGTCTGCTCGCTACGAGTAGCTCGCTATCCGTCACTTGTCCCACGGCATTCGCCGTGTAAAAAACCAAGAGACACTTCTTCGACAAGCAAGCTTGTCATAAAGTGTCTCTTGGTTTTTTGTACTTCTCATTGCTAACGTGCGGGTAGCCGGACTTGAACCGGCACGAAGTTGCCCTCGAGAGATTTTAAGTCTCTTGTGTCTACCAATTCCACCATACCCGCAACTCAAATACACTAAACTATTATACCATAACATCCAAAAAGTGCAAGAGGAAAATTACAGGAGGTTCGTATGGCCGGAATATTGTATGTGTGTCCCACGCCCATAGGGAATCTTCAGGATATAACCTACAGGGTTGTGGAGACCTTGAAAGCTGTAGATCTGATCGCGGCTGAGGATACAAGACACAGCATGAAGCTTATGACTCATTTTGATATTCATACGCCGCTTACAAGTTATCATGAACACAATAAGGTCGCAAAGGCTGAAGTTCTTGTGGAGAAACTTCTTGACGGATTGAATATCGCGGTGATCACCGATGCCGGAATGCCGGGAATATCAGATCCCGGTGAGGAGCTTGTGAGACAGGCTGTGAATTCCGGAATAACCGTTACCGCACTTCCGGGACCGTGTGCGTGCGTGACGGCACTGGTTATGTCGGGGATGTCTACAAGAAGATTCGTATTCGAAGCATTTCTTCCGGCTGATAAGAAAGAACGTGCTGGCGTTCTTGACATGTTAAAATATGAGACGAGAACGATAGTGATGTACGAGGCGCCACATCATCTCAAGAGGACTCTTAAGGAACTTAAGGAGTATCTTGGAGACAGGGTTATCACTCTTGCCAGAGAGATCAGCAAAAAGCATGAAGAGAATATCTATACAACGATCGATGAAGCAATAAGCATGTATGAAAATGAAGAACCCCGGGGTGAATACGTGATAACGATCGCCGGTTGCCCCAAAGATGTTGTCTTTGAAGAAGCAGGAAAATGGTTCGAAGAATTGTCGGTAGCCGAACATGTTGATCATTATATGGCTAAAGGGCATGAAAAGAAAGAAGCCATGAAACTTGCAGCAAAGGACAGAGGAGTGTCCAAACGCGATATATATAATGAACTGATCAAATAGTGACGTATTACATAATAACGGATTACATGCCTCTTTCTGCCATGCGGTTGATCCTGTTCGCGATATAACCCGCACCGTAGCCGTTGTCGATATTGACGACACTTACGCCGTTACTGCAGGAATTAAGCATTCCCAAGAGGGCGGCAAGACCACCGAAGCTTGCACCGTATCCAACGGAAGTGGGAACTGCTATCACAGGAACGCGAACCAGTCCGCATACAACGGAAGCCAAAGCTCCTTCCATGCCGGCTATGGCTACGATTACATTTGCTTTGTCAAAAAGCTCTTTTTTGGAGAGGAGTCTGTGTATTCCGGCTACTCCCACATCGTAGATCCTTTCAACGTAACTTCCCATGAATTCAGCGGTTTCAGCCGCTTCTTCCGCTACGGGAATATCTGATGTTCCACCCGTACACACGACAACATTGCCGATTTTTTCTTTTTGCTTTTCGTATTTTAATATTCTTGATACCGGGTTATAGACGATATCAGGTATCGTTTTTTTGACAAGCTCGTATTGCCTCTCGGTAGCTCTGGTACCGAGAACTTCTCCCGAGGTATCAAGAATGCTCGTGAATATCCCGGTAAGGTATTCATCAGGTTTTCCCTGACAGAATACCACTTCTGCGTTACCGGAGCGCATTTTACGATCATGATCGATCTTTGCATAACCGAGATCTTCATAACGGGAGTTCTGTATAAGTTTTTCTGCTTCTTCGGGTGATATATTCCCTGAAGCTATATCGTCAATTATTTTTCGTAAATCCATCGTAGCACTTCCTTTTAATCTGTACTATGAACAGCTTGGGTTATTATTTCATGCATAAGGATGATACATTCTAACGTTTGATATCCATTTTAAGGGAATATATCTCTTTTAAAGGAGTTTCATTTCTCTTGGCAAGCTCCCTTGCACTTTCATATTCGGGATATATGTACTCTTTGCCGTTGTGGGTTACTTTTTTTGCTTTAAGCGGCCCATAAGGTGTATCGGTGGTAATATTCTTGCGGTTAAGAATATAACGTCTGTCTGTGTGCATGCGTATACCGATCGTAGTAGTCTCTCTGAATATAATATCCTGCATTGCCCCTGTCATATCGTTATCACATATAACGGTGAGCATGTATGCGGGACGGTTCTTTTTCATGAATATCGGAGTATAGAATATATCCAGTGCGCCTGCGTCAAATAACCTGTCCATCGTATATCCGAGTATCTCTCCGGTACAGTCGTCGAGATTGGTCTCAAAGACCGTGACACTGTTATTTGAAGGGATATCCGGTTCCTTTGTGGCAACTGACCCGGAGTGGCTTGCAGTAGGTGATCTCCGGTTTTCTTCAAAGCTTACCGGGGAATCATATGGTTTGCCCATAGTGACTTTGAGTATGTTGGGAATATCAAAATCTTTGGTTCCCGCGCCCCATCCGATCTTTTCCGGGATAATCTCCGGCATTGGACCGAAGGACTCGGCAAGTTCTGCGATTATAGCCGCTCCCGTAGGTGTTACGAGTTCAGTGTTGATGTCAAGCTGCTTTATGGGAACATTCGCTTTCGCGAATATCTCGCTTGTTGCGGGAACCGGAACGCTTATTTTTCCGTGTGCGCAGTTGATGAAGCCGTATCCGTCATTTATAATACCCGAATATATATGAGACGGGTTTAACAGGTCAATAAGAATTGCTGTACCGACTATATCCACGATGGAATCGGTTGCACCTATTTCATGAAAATGAACCTTTTCCACCGGAGTGGAATGGATCTTTCCTTCTGCATATGCAACCCGCAGGAATATGCGTTTTGCAAGTGATTTTATATTATCATTAAGTGTGCTGCCATCAATTATAGCATTAATATCTTTAAGGGTGCGGTGATCAGTCATGGCGGTTAACGCTACATGCACATGAGTTCCTCTGATACCGTTTTTTGACAGTGTTGAATATTCAACAGTATATTCATCCAGATTGAGTTTTGCCAGTTCATTTATAAGGTATTGTCTGCCTTCTGTAAGTTCAGTAAGAGCTCCAAGGACCATGTTGCCGCTGATCCCGCTTGAACAATCGAAGTATAATATGCTCATATATGTGTCCTCCCGATAGTAGTAAAAAAACGGCTTCACCTGATACGCTAGTTGATAATTATAACTGCATATATGATGAAGCCGGATTAAGCCTTAATACACATTGCTTTAGCTTTTATTCAATAATTCCTGCAATCTTTGCCATCTCTTTAACAGAATTCTTAGATACTTTCTTGTCGCAGTAGTCGATAAGATCTTCAGTCTCTCCGGTGAAAATATCTGCAGGTTTATACTTTGTCAGCACTATTCTGTCGTCTTCGATAAGAATCTCGATCGGATCTTTTTCTTCTATGCCAAGAACTCTTCTCATTTCCTTTGGAATGACAATTCTGCCAAGATTGTCAAGGTTTCGAACAATTCCTGTGTTCTTCATACCAGAAACCTCCTTTTCTATAGTGTGCGTGTGTATGTATGTGTATTGTCTGCTTGCACATTATATCATGTGGCAAAATAATTGTCAATATATACAGAATTAATGAAAATTTTGGAAAAAATTCTGGTATCCTGTCAGCTTGCAGTACATATTGTCGCTTATGGCAAGGCATGCATCATATGCTTCTTTGGCTTTTGAATCATCATCGAATAATCCGAATACGGTCGGACCGCTGCCGCTCATAAGAGAGCCGAGCGCTCCGTGCCTTAACATGCATTTTTTAATATCATCAATTACCGGATAAGCCGGGATCGTTACGGATTCAAGTATATTTCCGAGCAACCTTCCGGTATCTGCGACGCTTTTTGACAGGGAAGCAAGGATCTTATCTATGTCCGGATGGACGACATCTCCATCAAGCTTAAGGTTGCCGTATACAAAGCCTGTAGATACCGATATGTCGGGTTTTGCAATAAGGACAATTGCTTCTTTCGGCGGATCGAGGGGGGTGAGGATATCCCCGATTCCTTCAGACAGGGCAGTGCCTCCCATAATGCAGAAAGGAATGTCCGCACCGAGAGTGACACCGAGGTTCATAAGTTCATCTTTTGTAAGACCGGTTTCGAATATATCATTCAATGCGATAAATGTTGCGGCAGCATCAGTGCTTCCGCCGGCCATTCCTGCTGCCACAGGGATATTTTTCTCAAGTATAATATCAATACTTTTGGTAATATTCATCTCTTTCAGGAAAAGCTCGGCCGAGCGGACGATAAGATTATTGCTGTCGCAGGGCAGTGTGGGGTCACTGCAGGTCAGGTTGACCGAATCACCCTCCGAGATGCAAAATGTCAGCGTATCGTGCAGTTCCACGGATTGCATGATCATCTTCAGGTCATGGTAGCCATCCGGTCTCTTTCTTAGTACATCAAGTCCGATGTTAATTTTTGCATATGCATTTATTGAATATGACATGTTATATCTCTCCTGTCTAAACTTGATTACTGCAAATGCGAACAGTTGTCGATTAAGCAGCAATATCCAATATGATTAAAGTGTTCTGAATAATATGTTCGGAATATGTCAAGAATCAGTATAGCAGAAGTTGACGGATGTGTATATACATAGTTGAATGGTTAAGTGATATGTAGTATAATTCTAATGTTTGGGTATTAAAGTCAGGAATTCACAAAAAGACATTCCTTACGGTGAAGAATTAAAACGGATGGTGAAATTAATGGAAAAGAAGAAAATTGCGGTAGTATTCGGAGGAGAATCTTCGGAGCATGATATATCATGTATATCCGCGGGAACAATAATCGAAAACATAAACAGGGATCAGTATGACATAAGACTTATAGGAATTACCAAGGACGGCAGATGGCTTCTGGTTGATTCGGGAGAAAGCATTAAAGACGGTTCGTGGAGAGACAGCAAAGTTCAGGCTGCGGTGCTTCCCGATAAGAAGAATCATGGAATAATGATATATGACGGAAACAGTTATTCGGTTGAATATATAGATGTTATCTTCCCGATACTTCATGGTCTGTACGGTGAAGACGGAACCATTCAGGGATTATTCGAGTTGTCCGGAATTCCATATGTGGGATGCGGTGTGCTTGCATCATCTGCCGGGATGGATAAGCTTACTACCAAGAGACTTGTCGATACATTGCATATAAGGCAGGCTGAATGCGTTGCCGTATTTGCCAAGGAACTTACATGTATTGATAAGGTTGTGGAGAAGATCGAATCGAAGCTTGATTATCCGGTTTTTGTCAAGCCTTCCAATGCCGGTTCTTCAAAAGGCGTATCAAAGGCTAAGGACAGAGAGGCACTTATTACCGCAATAAAAGAAGCAGCGGTGCATGATGGCAGGATACTCGTTGAAGAGACGATAGTCGGACGGGAGATCGAATGCGCCGTGATGTCAAGGAACGGAGAAAATGTTGCAGCCGGTGTGGGTGAGATACTTGCGGCAGCGGATTTTTATGACTTTGATGCAAAATATAACAATGCGGATTCAAGAACCGTGGTGAATCCCAAACTTCCCGATGGCGTTAAGGAGAAGATCATGGAAGCGGCGGTCCGTATATTTGAGGTTATTGACGGTTACGGTCTGTCAAGAGTTGATTTCTTCTTGGAAAAAGGAAGTAATGATATAGTATTCAATGAGATCAATACAATGCCCGGATTTACTTCCATAAGCATGTATCCGATGATATGGAAGGATGCGGGAGTAGAGGTTAAAGAACTGGTCAATCTGCTTATTGAGAATGCATGTGTCAGAAAGGACAGGTAGGACATATGAATAATGCACCTATTGGGGTATTCGATTCCGGTGTGGGCGGACTTACCGTTGCGGGCGAGATAATGCGTCAGCTTCCCGGTGAGAGCATAGTGTATTTTGGTGACACTGCGAGAGTTCCTTACGGAAGCAAATCAAAGGAAACCATCATTACATTTTCAAGACAGATAATAAGATTCCTCAGAACAAAGAATGTTAAGGCAATAGTGATCGCATGTAATACAGCAAGTGCGTATGCTCTTGAGACAGTTGCTGCAGAGACAGACATTCCGGTGATCGGTGTTATAGAGCCCGGAGCCATTGCCGCTGACAAGGCTACAAGGAACGGAAGGATCGGCATTATTGCCACCGAAGGAACGGTAAGCAGCGGAACATACAGCAATGTTCTTATGAATCTTAATCCGTCACTTCAGGTGTTCTCAAAGGCGTGTCCGCTGTTCGTACCGCTTGTTGAGGAAGGTTTGCTGTACGACCCTGTAACACTTGAGATCGCGGACAGATATCTGTATGATCTGTTATCATATGATATCGATACGCTTATCCTCGGATGCACTCATTATCCGCTAATAAGAAGAACCATACAAAAAGTAGTCGGGGAAGAAGTGGTGCTTGTCAATCCGGCGTACGAGACAGCCAAGGAGCTTGAGAGCGTACTTAGAGAGCGTGATATGATGTCGGATGAGAACAGGGGATCGCACAGATTCTTCGTAAGCGACAGTGCCATTCGTTTCGGCAAATTTGCGGGTAATATACTACCCTGCGATATCGAGTCGGTTGAGTGCGTTGATATTGAGAAAAGCTGATTATATATGGATTGAAAGGCGAGAGTCACATGAAGAGAGATGTATTGGTTGCCGTGTCCGGAGTACAGTTGTCTTTAGATGGGGAGAGCCCCGTTGAAGTGCTGTCCAAAGGCAGATATTACAAGAAGAATGGAAAAACATACATTAAGTATATCGAGGTGGATGAAGATAACAACACTACAGAATGTATGATCAAGATTGACGGTGACTGTGTTGAGATATTGAAGAAAGGCGATATGAATTTCTGCTTGGTATTCGAAAAAGATAAGAACTGCATCACAAATTACGACACACCGTTTGGCAATCTGGTCATGGGAGTGACCACAACGGATATGATCGTGCTAGAAGACGATGATGCGATAGTTATTAAGATACGTTATATGCTAGATATCAATTATTCGTTTGTATCGGAATGTACCGTGGATATTAAAGTTGTTTCGACACAGTAAAAAAGCACGGATAAACATAAGGGGACGGCTGAGACACTTTTTGTGTCCCGGCCGTCCCCGAAAATTTTGTCCGTAAATTTAAAACAACCCAGTTGTATTACTTCTTTTTTTTGCTCTTGGGTTTTTCGTCTTTTGACTTTTCTTTTTCCGAGTTAACCACTGATGTGGCTTTGTCACGGATCTTTGCCATGAATCCTTTTTTGACCGGCGCTGCTTCAAGATTGTTGCGCGAACCTCTGACATCCATGATGTATATTCCGCTTACTACAGCTTTTATCTCTTTTTTTACAGGTATCTGCGGGAATATCTTCTCGTCACACATCAGTGACATGATCTTTGGACCGATCTTTGCTTTGACAATTGGAACCTTGGCTCTGCGCATGTATTTCGGCGTCTGATCGATAACGATCTGCGGAAGCCCTGATTCTTTGAGTTTCATCTTTTTCTTGTCAATTACAAGCATTGACATGGTCTGGGCGCTCTGTTGCATGGCAACTTCATTTTCCGCCTGTTTCTTCTGCATCCTTTTGCCGAGAATGCTCAATACTATTATGGCTATCAATGCGACTCCGAGGATGATCGCAAGGACGGTAAAAGCGGTATTCCACGCCAATAAAACCGGCAATGAAGACTGGTTTATCATTGTGCTCTCCTTTCATCGTACATTTTCTGGATGATATCGCGGCATTTTACTCCAAGGTGCTTCTTTTCGCTTCGGTCCATATCGCTTATGTCGATCGGATCGCCGAATTCCATCGTAACGGACTTCGCTTTTCGTACCCAGGGTAAATGATCCTCGAATATCTTTTCTGTGTTAGTATAACATATAGGAACAATTTTGCAATTGGTTATTGTTGCAATTCTGAAAGAACCTTCTTTAAACGGAAGCAATTCATCCGAATAATTACGCTTTCCTTCCGGAGCGATGTATATCGAATAACCTTTATCTTTGATGATCGAAGTGGTTTTCTTGATCATTGCCATACCGCTTTTGATGCTGTCTCTGTCAAGGAACACGCAGCTTAAGAAGTACATCCACTGTCCTATGCACGGAATATATCCTATGCTTTTCTTTGATACAAATGAAGTGAGATTCGGAACGTAGGCATAAGCTATCAGTATATCAAAGAAGGAACGATGGTTGGCAATATAAAGCACAGGTTCGTCTTTCGGAACCTTTTCAACTCCGTACACTTTGTATTCGGTACCCGAGAACCATACCCACATTTTGAATACCACGGTAACAATGCCTTGGGCAATGGAGTGGGAGAGTCTTGGATTGAACAGTTGTATGATCAGCTCAATGAGCCATAATGGAATACTCAGTACGGTTACTATTATCAGTGATAATATTATTAATATTGTTCTCAACTCAATATACCTCTTATATATTTTATATAGTGCAAGGCCATCTTGAGAGCCGAGATGGTCTGTCGCCGTATTTTTTCAAATGTGTCACAGCGGATATGTCACAGTACTTTGGCTGACTACATCAAGGGAGTGGGCTCAGCCTGTCCTTCGGAACCGTCAGGTGACGAAAGATCGGTCTGAGGCTGTGAAGGCTGTTGATCCGTCTGCTGTTCTGTCTGCTCCGAATCCTGTGATGACTGTGAAGAAGTCTGTTCGTCTGCCGGTTTTGCAGGTGCCGCAGTCTGTGGGGCACTTGTTGGCTTTGCAGTCTTTTCCGGTTTTACGGTTTTGACCGGTTTTGCTGTTTTTTCCGGTTTTATATCTTCTTCGTCGTCTTCAACGAACATATCCTCATCATAATAATTTTCGTCATTTTCATAAGTGTCGGTTTTGCTGTGTTTGCTGCTTACGTTTTCTTTATCGACAGATGAAGCATCGGAATTCTTTTTACTGTCATCAGTTTTTTTGTCTGCTGTATTCTGTCTTGAAGGCGCCGCCGTCTTTTTTGGTGCGGGCGTATGGAATGTATTGACCTTCTCGGCAGTTGCTGCATCGGATATTATATCTTCACTTATGTCTTTGGAAGGTTTGTAATTGTAATATTCTTCCAGGGTGAGATCATTGTCATGCAGATATTCGGCGATCTCGGTTCCGATATAACGTATATGCCACGGTTCGTAGCTGTAACCGGTGATATTTTCTTTGTCTTTCGGGTATCTTATTATAAAACCATATTTGTGGCAGTTTTCATCAACCCACTTACCTTCTGCGGTATAAGCAAGTTTCTCAGACAAAGCTCCCGACAGCTGCCCACAGGATATGTCTATTGCAAGCCCGGTCTGGTGCTCGCTGTGTCCGGGATAGGCAGATATCTGGCTGGTAACGGATATCCCTCGCATGCGGATGTTCTTGTTATATATCTCGGTCTGTCTTTCATATGAACGGTAGCCTGATACGCCATACAGGATCACACCGTCTTTTTCTGCGGCAGCAAACATTTTCTCGAGAGCATCCGCAGCCTCTTTTCGCATATTCTTTTTTTCTTCAGGTCCGTTTCCGTAGAATTTGATGTCGGGAATGACCAGTTCTTTCGGTACATACGATGAAGGAAGAGAATATTCCTTGTTAACGAATACCGTCAGACTGTATTCATCGGTGTCTATTTCCTCAGGAAGTTTAAAAGAATCATCATCGGCAGCAGTAGAAGTTTGTACACGATCCAAAGGGCCTGCGGTATATATCACGTCCTGTGTCATATTGCCGCCTTCCGCGTCGTCCGGATCGTTATAGTAATATTCATACTCATATTCTTCCGGTTCGCGGTTTTCCATGGCGAGTGATGGTGATAATGAAGAAGAAATTAACAGTATAAGTCCTATAATTAATATGCCGCCTCCGGCAGTAATAATTTTTTTCATAATGTCCTCTAATCCGGGAATCCTTATAGTAACAAGATGTTGAATCTCCCGATTGACAATTATACCATATATAGATGGAAAAGCCACCCTTTTAATAAAAAATTTATTATTTAAAACTAATCTTTACGAATTATGTACGATTGTGTTATAATATTCTCATTATCATATGAAACTTGACATAATTACACTTACCAAGGGGAGGTATATTACATTATGGGACAATTAGTGTATACCAATGATTTGTGTGTTGGCTGTAATCGTTGCATCGGAGCATGCAGCTGCGAAGGAGCCAATGTTGCCAGTAATGAAGAAGGCGGAAAAGTAACAGTTAATCCGGACAGTTGCGTTGCCTGCGGAGCATGTTTTGAGGCGTGTGAACATAATGCAAGAGAATATAATGATGATACCGCCAGATTCTTTGAGGATCTTAAGAAAGGTGAGAAGATATCAATTATCCTTGCTCCGGCATTCAAGGCAAATTATTACAACGAATACGAATCAGTTATCGGTGGACTTAAGGCCTGTGGTGTTAATCATGTTATCAGCGTTTCTTACGGTGCCGACATTACCACATGGGCTTACATAAAATATATTCAGACTCACAAGTATTACGGAGGAATCTCACAGCCGTGTCCTGCAGTGGTTGGCTATATAGAGAAGCATCTTCCACAGCTTCTTCCAAAGCTTATGCCGGTTCACAGTCCCATGATGTGTGCAGCGATATATGCCAAGAAGTATATGGGACTTAAAGACAAGATCGCATTCATAAGTCCCTGTATTGCGAAGAAGAATGAGATAGACGATCCCAATACACATAATTATGTTGAATATAATGTTACATTTATCAAATTGATGGAATATGTCAGAAAGAATAACATTAAAGGTACTCCTTACAAGGATGAGATTGATTACGGACTCGGTTCGATATACCCGATGCCCGGTGGCCTCAAGGAGAATGTATACTGGCTTCTTGGTGAAGATGTATTCATAAGACAGATCGAAGGCGAGCAGCATGTATATGAATACCTTGAGAATAACAAGGAACTGCTTAAGAGCGGAGCCAATTCCTATCTGTTCGTAGATGCACTTAACTGCCGCAGCGGTTGTATATACGGTCCGGCGGTTGAACCTCATCTCAGATGCGTGGACGATGCTTACAGCTTTATGAATAAGATCAAGAAGGAAAGCAAGAAGAGCGGTAAGAAGTCGGCATGGGCAAGAGCTCTCACACCGGCTCAGCGTCTTGCAAAGCTCAATCAGAGTTTTGCGCATCTTAAGCTTGAAGATTTCATCAGACATTACACGGATAAGAGCGCAAGATGTGCAGTTAAGCAACCTTCGGAGAGAGAACTTGATCAGATATTCATCAGCATGAGAAAAGATACCGAAGACAAGCGTTGTCTTAACTGTGGCGGCTGCGGATACAGCAACTGTACACAGATGGCTGTGGCAATATATAACGGATACAACTTCAAGGAAAACTGTATTCATTATAACAGGGATATCGTATATGAAGAGAAACTCAATAATGATGCTCTCATAGCAGACATGGAAGAGCTTAACGCACAGGAACAGCAGATAAGAGAAGATATGTCAGCCAATATAAGCAGACAGTTCGAAGCACTTAATGCTTCTCTCGACAGTATGGCGGACGAGTGCGAGAACAATGCCGCTAATTGTAACGGCATTATGGAATCCATTGCCGAAGTTAAGAGATTCTCCGGAGAGCTTCATGAAGAACTTGGCAGGATAGGCGGTTATCTTGATAACCTGGAACAGAATAACAGCGATGTAATAAGCATTGCCAACAAGACCAATCTCCTTGCTCTTAACGCATCGATCGAGGCTGCAAGGGCAGGTAACGCAGGTAAGGGATTCGCGGTTGTGGCTGATCAGATCAAAGTGCTTGCCGAAGGCTCCAAGGAGACAGTCAGCGGAAGCAATAAGACGAAAGAAGATATCAGTAATTCGATCAATGAATTGCTTGAGAATGCCGAATCTCTCATGAATATCGTTAACGATACCGAAGAGAGGATCCAGACCATCGTAGGTTCTTCAAATGAGATAGTTGACACTACCAGACAGGTATATGATGTAACCGAAGATGTAAGGAAGCATCTTGATTCACTTGTTAGTAACGATAAGTAGAGTGCAGATGTAATAACAGACAATATAGCGGGACTGTAAAAGGTTCGTAGATGAATGGCCACGGTTTATACCGTGGCCAATTTTTATGGCTAATGTTACTATTCACAGTTCCCCACTAATAATAAAAACCGCATAAATACTTGCAAAAAAATTGAAATAGTAGTAAAATATTTCATAATAAAATAAAAAAAATGGAGCAAATGTATGAACAATTTGGACAATGTATTGTCTGACGTGGCAAAAAATGGCTTGGATATAGTTTTCATATACGATCACTCCGGCAAAATCGTTTGGGCGAACAGGCAGATGGAACTGCTTACCGGTTATTCTGCTGAGGAGCTTGGAAAGATAAGCCTATCCGATGTGATGCCGGGTGTTTTTGGTATGTCGGAAGATTCGGTTGTCCTTAAAGTTGAAGCTCTTGATGAGATAATCAATACGTCGGTATACCGTAATAATCATACATGTTTTCCGGTTAAGGCATCAATAAAAGAGTGCCCCGGTGAAAACATGTATTATTGTTCTGCGATGGATATATCCGAATACGAGGATGTAAAAAAGCAACTCAGATGGACCAAAAGAGATGCTGAGAATGCGATGAAAGAACGTAACGAATTTGTTGCAAACGTTACCCATGAACTTCGCACGCCCGTTAGCGGAATACTCGGACATACGCGTAATGCCCTTGATGGCGAACTTACACCGCAGATCAATAATACACTTCGCATCATAGAACGCTGTTGCGGTGATATGAATAAGATAATAGATAATATCCTTGATTTTTCCAAGCTTGAAGCCGGCAAGTTTGTGCTTGAGGAAAGGGAATTTGATTTTAAGGAATTCATAGATCATATTATAGAGACACATATTGCAAGGATCAATGAGAAGGGACTGAAGTTCGTATTCTCAATGGATGATAATGTTCCGGTCAAAGTGATCGGAGATTCGTATCATATATCCCAGATAATCAATAATCTTATATCCAATGCGATCAAATTTACATCGATGGGGAAGATCACGCTACAGATAGTTAAGACGATGCAGCAGGGGGATCTGGTTGAATTATTCTTCGTTGTAATGGATACCGGTATCGGAATAAAAGACGAAGACAGGGACAAATTGTTTAAGAGTTTTTCACAGGTTGACGCGTCGGTTTCAAGAAAGTACGGCGGCACGGGACTCGGGCTTGCGGTGTGCAGGCAGATAGTTGAGATGATGCACGGAAGCATCAATGTGGAGAGCCAACACGGACATGGAAGCATGTTCTCATTTTCAATTCAGGTAAAAGTGCCCGAGAGCGAGATAGACAGCGAAGCAGAGAATAATGTAACAACCATCGAAGCCGTTAAAGAACTGATCAAACAGGATAGAAATGATACAGAGAAAGAGAATTCCGTAGCAGCGGATATTAAAACGATCAAAAGTATACTGGAAAAACTTATACTGTGTGTAGAGATGGAATCGTGGGAGAAAGCGGAAATGTTCGCTGACAGTCTGAAACAGGTACTTACGGGATATCCGGCAGATCTGAAACTTCCGATCTTGAGGTTGGAGATGGCAGTGCGTAAGGAGGACCACGACAAGGCGATCACGGCTTGCGGTAATTTGTCGCAGGTTCTTGAAAATGGGGGAGAGAGTTAATGATAAGCGATATAAAACTGGGCAGGGAACAGATACTGGTAGTTGATGATATGCTTCCCAACAGAAAGATACTTGAGAGAATAATATCGGGAATGAATCATAATCCCGTACTTGCAAGCAGTGGTGAGGAAGCGATTCAGAAGTTAAAAGAAGGGATTTCACCCGGAATAATATTACTTGACATATCCATGCCGGATATGGACGGGTTCGATCTGTGCAGGATATTAAAAGCAGACGTAAAGACAAGGGATATTCCCGTTATTTTCATATCGGCATTCTCGGGAATAGATGATGTGGTCAAAGGATTCGAACTCGGAGGCGTTGACTATATATGCAAACCATTTGTTCCGGCAGAGGTATCGGTACGTATCACAAACCATCTCAGAATGTGGAAGATGCAGAAGGAACGTGAGGAATATAACCAGAGGCTTAACAGACTTATTGATGAACAGTCCGAACAGATAGAGAATGAGAAGAGAAAAGTATTGTACGGACTTGTCGCTATCAATTCAAGGCTCAGTAATATACCGATATCGCATATCGATAATGCAAAGCATAATTGCAGGATACTTGCCCAGAGCTTACAGCTTTCAACGGGATATGAGCAACTTATATCCAATACATTTATTGAGAATATCGAAGTTGCGGCACCGTTATACAATATCGGAATGATCGCAATATCAAAAGATATCGTTCCGAGGATCAAAGCGGGAACAATGACCGAAAAAGATATGGATGAATACAGGATGCATCCCGATATCGGAGCGGATATGATCGCTGAGATAGAACCGGACTGCGAGAATAATGAATTCTGCGGAATGGTAATGGATCTGTCGAGATATCATCATGAAAGATGGGACGGTACAGGGTTCCCGAAAGGACTTAAGGGCGAGGAGATACCTTTATCAGCAAGGATCATAAGTCTGGTAATGACATTTCAGGAGCTTACCGACGGCACTAATGCCGAGCTTAGTGTGGAAGACGCTATTGAGCATATGAAGAGTGACAGGAATAAAATATATGATCCCGGTATATTTGATATATTCGTTAAAATTAAGAATCAGCTCAGAATCGGGTAGCATATATGAAGCATATGTCAGAAGATAATATCTTATTTCCGGATGGCAGGATCGCACCGATGAGTGACATTGAATTCGGGCAGATAGTTGAATACATGCATTCAGGATATGGAATAGAGCTTAAGGATAAGCGCACCGTAGTTGCAGGAAGGCTTGACGGAAAGATGTCCGGGCTGGGATACGGAAATTATTCGGATATTATCAGGGAAATAAAGAACAATCCCGGAGGAAAAACAGCAAAGATATTTGTTGATATTCTCACAACAAATTATACATTTTTCATGAGAGAATTCGAGCATTTTGAATTCTGGAAAGATAAGGTGTTGCCGGGACTGAGGACAAGACTTGCGGGGACAAGGGATCTGCGTGTATGGTGCGCGGCGGCCTCCACCGGCGAAGAACCTTACACTATTCAGATGATCCTTAATGATTACTTTGGAAATGACGATCTTGAGTGGGATATGGGAATACTTGCAACCGATATATCCGTACAGTCATTACAGACAGCGGTGCGGGGAATATACCCGACGGAATCGTTATCGGGACTTCCCTTCGGATGGCGCGAGAGATATTTTAAGAGGCTCGACAGAGATTCCTTTCAGGTTGTCGACAATATAAGAAAACAGATCACATTCAGCAGATTTAACCTAATGGATAAATTTTTGTTTAAAAAGAAAATGCATACTGTATTTATACGGAATGTTATGATATACTTTGATAATAACACTAAGGTGCAGTTACTTAAGAAACTGTACGACATTCTTGAACCGGGAGGATACATGTTCATAGGTATGACGGAAAGTATTGACAGCGAACGGACCGGGTTTGAATACGTAAGGCCGGCGGTTTACAGAAAACCGTTAATATAATTAAGCAGGGGTGAAGAATATGAGAATACTATTAGCAGAAGATGATTTTGCAACAAGAAAATATATGAGCAAATTCCTGTCAAAGTACGGCGACTGCGATGTTACCGTAGATGGAATGGAAGCTGTTGACGCATTCATGCTTGCTCTTGAGGAGGGAGAAGGCTACGAGCTTATCTGCCTTGATGTCATGATGCCTGTTATGGACGGTTATCAGGCACTCAAGGGAATAAGGGATATCGAGAAAGAGAGAAATATTCCGCCGGAGAAGATGGCTAAGATTATAATGACAACAGTGCTTAATGAAGAGAAGCACGTTAAGATGGCCTTTGAACTTGGATGTACGGTATTCTCTGCCAAGCCGTTAGATGTCAACAGGTTTGAGGATGCGCTGAGGCGTCTCGGACTTATCGAAGAAAAATAAACTGACCAATATACAGTATATATTACTGCTTACTTGAAAGGGGGGCAGCATTATGTCTAGTGAACAGGGTAACGACGGAATGTTAGACATGTACCTGTTTGAAAACAGCCAGTTACTTGAAAAATTGCAGGATATAGTTCTGGAGCAGAAGGACGAAGAGTGCTTTGACGAGGATGGTATCAACGAGATATTCCGTATAATGCATACGATCAAGGGGTCTTCGGGTATCATGATGTTTGATGATATCACAAGAGTGGCCCATAAACTTGAAGATGTTTTTTATTATATCAGGGAAAACGGTTCCGATGATGTTCCGCATATGCAGCTTGTTGAACATGTGCTCGCAGTGGCGGATTTTATAACCGAGGAACTCGGAAAGATAAGCGATGGTGAGGAAGCTGACGGTGATTCGGGTGATCTTGTAAGAGAGATATCGGATTTTCTCGACGAGATCAAAGGCGAATCATCTGAGGGAGACAAGAAAGATGCTGAAGCAGGTAAGGAAGAGTCTTCTCCCGCACCCGCACAGCCTCAGCAGTTTTATATTGCTCCGGTTGCTACAGAATCAAGTAACTTCTACAGGATTGTAATTACATATCATAAAGACACCGAGATGGCCAACATAAGAGCTTACAATGCGGTGTATGCGCTGAAGGACATTGCCGAAGACCTTCTGTATTCGCCGGATGACATTCTCGTTAACGAGAAGTCTGCCGATACGATCCTTGAGGAAGGATTCAGAGTGCTGCTTCAGTCCCAGTCGACGGACAAAGAGATCAAGGCGCTTGTTGACGGTTCTGGAATCATTAAGATAGATGTCAAGGAATGTACTCCAAAAGAGTACCAGATGGGATTTGATTTTACATTACATGAAGACCAGGAGCAGGAAAGCCCGAAGGAAAAGGCTGAATTAAAGCCCGGTGATTTCGTGATCGAATCCAAGGCACCCGGTAAGAAGAAGAAACTTGCCAAGAGGACCAAACAGGCGGCAAAACAGTCATTTATAAGTGTTAATGTCGAGAAGATGGACGTGCTCATGGATCTTATCGGTGAGCTTGTAATATCGGAGGCGGTTGTATTACAGAATCAAGATCTTAATGTTCCGGGTCTTGAACTCAGTAATTTCAGAAAAGCGGCTGCGCAGCTGATGAAGATATCTTCGGATCTGCAGGACGCCATCATGTCGATGAGAATGATGCCGCTTACCAATACGTTCCAGAAAATGAACAGAATAGTATTCGATGTGTCGCGTAAGCTTGGAAAAGACATAGAGCTTGTACTTGAAGGTGAGGCGACGGAAGTTGATAAGAATATAATCGAGCATATATCCGATCCGCTTATGCATCTTATAAGAAATGCGGTGGATCATGGTGTTGAACTTCCTATCGACAGAAAGAGGGCAGGCAAAGACCCGAAGGCTCATATATATCTTTCCGCAAAGAATGAGGGCGGTAAGGTATGGATCACCGTTCAGGATGACGGAGCCGGAATGAACAGGGAGAAGATTCTTGAGAAGGCCCGCAAAAACGGACTGATAGGAAGAAGAGACGAGGCTTCCATGACCGACAAGGAAGTATATCAGTTCATTACATATCCCGGATTTTCAACGAAAGAGAAAGTGTCTGAATATTCGGGAAGAGGAGTCGGAATGGATGTTGTCGTACAGAATATCCAGTCCATCGGAGGTACGCTTGATATTGACAGTGTACCGGGAAGCGGCTCCACATTTACAATGAAGATACCGCTTACACTTGCGATAATCAACGGAATGATCATGGAGATCGCCGAAGCATATTATGCGATAGAGACGGGCAGTGTAAGGGAATTCGTTCAGGTTAAGCATGAGATGATGATACATGAGAATGAAGCGGATGAATGTGTCATGATAAGAGGAGAATGTTATCCTGTGATAAGGCTGTCAAAATGGTTCCATATCGATAATGCCGAACAGGACATTGAGAAAGGATCGATTCTTATTATGGAGAATGAAGGAAGGGTTATCTGTCTGTTTGCCGACAAACTCATAGGTGAGCAGGAGATAGTTGTCAAACCCATTCCGCCATACATCAAGAAGATAAAAGGATTGTCCGGTTGTACCCAGCTTGGAGACGGTGGTCTGGCTCTGATCCTTGACCCCGCGGGATTTTTTGCAATCTAACAGAGAGGAGATGATCATGTGAGTGATGAAGTTAAGGATGCGGTAGCGGAAGAAGAGACTGAAGTAACTGCGGCGGATACACAGAAGGACCGTTTTATGACATTCATAACGGCAGGCGAATGCTATGCGATCGCTATCAGATACGTTAATGAGATTATCACTTATCAGAGTATTACCGACGTGCCGGAGACCGAGGATTATGTCAGAGGATTGATCAATCTTCGAGGTAAGATAATTCCCGTTATAGATGTAAGGATGAGGTTCGGATACGATCAGCTGGAATATAATGACAGAACTTGTATAATTATTACAGATGTTAAAGGGACGGTAGTGGGGCTTATAGTCGAGAAGATCGAAGAAGTAGTCAATATCTCCGAAGAAGATATACTTCCGCCGCCGGATCTCGGATATCTGCATGATCAGGTTGACAGATATATATACGGCATCGGTAAAGTGAATGATTCGGTTAAACTTCTCATTGATCCGGATCGTTTGATCAAGGATCCGGAAGAGGAAGAAGAACCGGATGCCGACAGTGAGGACGAAGAAGAGGAAGAATAGGGAGAGGTATAGATCCATACGATCTAAAAAGGAATAACAGGAGGCAGGGAAATGAAAGATATATCAATTAGAGCAAGGCTCATTGCGGGGTATACATTTTCGATAGTAATGACGTTGATAAGTTGTATTGTTGGAATTATGGCGATAAATAATCTTGCGGGGGATGATACTTCATTCTGGAGTGGCGGCGCCCAGGCTGTTCTTATAATATGTCTTGTAGTCGGCGTGCTTATCTCGGTATTTTTTGAAGTTATAATAATCAGGAGTATCAGATTATCAATCGCTGAGCTTTCGGAAGTGAGCGAGAGCATTGCAAAAGGTGATACGGATATAGAATTCAAGGATCTCGGCAATAATGAATTCGGCGAGATAATGGGATTGTTCAAAGAGTGTGCCGGTGCTATAAGTATCGGTGCTGCCGAAGCGGCTGAGATAGCGGATTATAATCTGACAGTTGATGTCAAGCCTCGTTCGGATAGGGATAAGCTTGGCAATGCTCTTAAGAAGCTTGTTAAAGATAACAACGAAGTAATGTCCATGATCAAGAGAGCGTCAATTGAAGTCAATACCGGATCGGGTCAGGTTGCTGCGGCAAGCCAGTCACTTGCTCAGGGTTCTACCGAACAGGCAAGTGCCATAGAAGAAGTGACCGCTTCAATCAGGGATATAGCAGCCAAGACAAAAGAGAATGCCGAGCAGGCGGATGAAGCAAACAGGCTTGTACATATGGCAAGTAATGATGCTGCCGACGGCAACAGAAGAATGAATGAGATGAAGGCGGCCATGAAAGATATTAACGAGTCGTCCGAGAATATATCCAAGATAATCAAAGTGATCGATGATATTGCATTCCAGACCAATATTCTTGCACTTAACGCAGCGGTAGAGGCTGCCCGTGCCGGAGAATACGGCAAAGGATTTGCGGTGGTTGCGGAAGAAGTACGTAATCTTGCTTCCAAGAGCTCTCAGGCAGCTACAGAGACAGCGGCAATGATTGAAGACTCCATAGATAAAGTTCATGCGGGATCTTCCCTTGCCGACGAAACCGAGGCAGCTCTTGTCAATATAGTTGAGCAGGTTCAGAAGATTGTTGATATTACAAGTAACATTGCCCAGGCTTCCAACAATCAGGCAGCAGCGCTCGCCCAGGTCGATCAGGCTATCGAGCAGGTATCGCAGGTTGTACAGACCAATTCGGCTACAAGCGAAGAATGTGCAGCAGCAAGCGAGCAGCTTTCGGGACAGGCATCCAATCTTCTTGCAGCGATCGAGAGATTCAAGCTCAAGGGAGGAAATTATAACGATTATTCCGGCAGCCGCACGAACAACATCCGTTCCAAGAGCACAGGGAATTATGACGATGAGATCAAGCTAAGTGCAGACTTCGGAAAATATTGATTGAATCTTCTTTAAAAATATCAAAGAGACGGGCGCGCCCCGTCTCTTTTTGTTGCACAAACCCGACAAGTGCCTGCTGTGATTATATGAGCAGATATGCTCTCACATGGGCGGATATTTGCCAACTTGTTAATATTGGGATATAGTGTTATACTATATTATTATGCAATGTGTATACACATATGAGCATAGAGAAAGGGTTTTTCAATATGGCAGATATTGCTTCCGGAAGTAAGAAGAAAAAGAAGAAAGAAAAAAAGCATCCGAAGTTGTGGCTTACTATAAAAATAATATTTCTGGTAATGCTGCTTACAATGATCGGCGTGACTTTGTTTCTGTACTTTAAATACGGAGACCAGATTAAAGAGGCAAGGGATGAGGCGAAAAAGATCGTATCCGAATCCACGGAAGATACGTTCAGGGCAACTGAGACTTCTCTCGTATTTGATGCCAAGGGAAAGCAGATCGCCGTGCTCAAAGCCGACAAAGACTTATACTATATTCCTTTGTCGGAGATACCGCAGCAGGCTATTGACGCAATGGTAGTCACCGAGGATAAGAAGTTTTTCAGGCATAACGGAATCGACCTTAAGGCTATCGGTGCCGCATTTATCGCATTGGTAAAAAATAACGGAGAGATCACAAGAGGTGCGAGTACGATCACCCAGCAGCTTGCGCGTAACATATTCCTAAGTACCGAACAGACGCTTAACAGGAAAGTTAAGGAGATATTCCTTGCACTTGAACTCGAGAAAAAATATTCGAAAGAGCAGATACTCGAATTCTATCTGAATAACATATACTTCGCAAACGGATATTATGGGATCGAAGCTGCGAGCAGAGGATATTTTAATAAGAGCTGCAAGGAACTGAACACTGCGCAGATAGCTTTCATATGCTCAATTCCAAACAGCCCGACAAGATATGATCCGATAGAAAATAAGCAGAATACGCTTGAACGTAAAAACAGGATTCTTGATCAGATGCTTGCAGACGGCAAGATAACGGATGTTGAATATAACGAAGCGTATAATTATGAGATAGAACTTAATATCCCGGAGACCAAGAAACGTAATTTTGTGGAAACATACGCACAGAATTGCGCCATTCGTGTGCTCATGAAGCTTGACGGGTTTGAATTCAGATATATATTCAATTCGGAAGAGGATGAAGAAGAATACAAGGAGCTGTATAACGATACCTACTCACGATGTCAGCAGTCACTGTTCCGTGAGGGGTACAGGATATACACATCCATTGACATGAAGCTGCAGAAGAAGCTTCAGAAGACGATAAATGATGAGCTTAAGTTCAGTAAGGGCAAGAATAAAGAAGGAATATTCAAATTCCAGGGAGCCGGCGTGTGCATAGACAACAATAACGGAAACGTTGTGGCGGTCGTCGGAGGAAGAGGACAGAATGTTACCGGATATACATTCAACAGAGCTTATCAGAGCTACAGGCAGCCGGGAAGTTCCATCAAGCCGATCATAATATACACACCTTATTTTGAACGGAGTCACACACCTGATGACATAGTTAAGGATGCTCCGATCGAGGACGGACCAAAGAATTCGCATGCATCATATATGGGTAATATTACGGTAAGGACTGCAGTGGAACAGTCTGTCAACACGGTTGCGTGGAATCTTTTTGAGGAGATGACGCCGGAGGTTTGCATCAATTATCTTCACAGGATGAATTTTGCAAAGATATCGAGACGTGATTATACGCAGGCGGCATCGCTTGGAGGTCTGACAAACGGCGTGAGTCCCGTTGAGATGGCATCGGCTTATGCTGCCATAGCAAATGAAGGAATGTACAGGGAGCCAAGCTGTATTGTCACGATAACCGACTCGCAGGGTAATAAGATATATGATGACAGCATGAGATATTGCGAGCAGGTATACGATCCGGATGCTGCAGCAATGATGACGGACGTTATGGAGGGCGTACTTACAAAAGGAACAGGACGTGGATATGCTCTTGATAATATGGCCTGTGCCGGCAAGACAGGAACCACCAACGATAAAAAAGACGGATGGTTTGTTGGTTTTTCGCCATATTACACAACTGCTATATGGGTCGGATATGATATTCCAAAAAGTGTGGATGATCTGTTAGGCAACACTTACCCGATAAGGATATGGCATGATTTTATGAATGATATACATGACGGACTTGAGAATATAGAATTCCCCGAATATGCGGGAGAGAATGAAGAGAAAAAGGAATCCAAAGCAACTAAAAAACCTGAGAAGACGGAAAAACCCGAAGATGAGGAAGAATGGGATAATATTCCCGATGACATAGACTCATATGAATATGTTCCGGACGATTCCGAGAATACGGATAATTCCGGAGAGAATATCCCTGATACGAACAGTACCGTGCCGCAGGACAATACGCCACAGGATGTGCCGCAGGACAATACACCGCAGGATGTACCACAGGATGTTCCGGCGCCGGCACCGACCGAGGCACCGGCAGCAGGACCCGAACCCGATCAGGGCCAGCCGGCGCCCGATGATAATCAGACACCGGTGGATAATTCGGAACCTGCACAGCCCGATACTAACGAGACGCTGTAGACATTTTTACATAATGGCAATATTAATCACGTTCCATGACTGAGAGGGAAGAATTAGAGTGATCTTTCCGTTGTCGACAGTATCATCCTTGACATGTGAAGGAGCTACATTGTCGGGATCTGCTTCGGTGTTCACTGCCTTAAGGTCTTTATGAGTAAGAACAATATGATCATTGATCTTAAGGTTGCCGAACTGTCTCAGATCGCAGGTGACAGTCATGTCTTCTTCGAAAGACTTGTTTACTGCAAATATTGTTATCGTGTTATTTTCTTCGTTCCATACAACGGAGCTGTCGAGGTAAGGAACATCCGTGTAGGATTTGCTGTCGTATTTTGGTGAATCTTTTATCGTTGTGAGAACTGTTCCTCTTCCGTAACGGGATGCGTGCATGTAAGGATAGAATATTGTCTGTCTCCATGCACCGGTATCGGAAGTCATTATAGGTGCTATGACATTTACGAGCTGTGCAAGACATGCGATCTTTACGCGGTCACAGTTGTTGAGAAGCGTGATCAGCATTCCGCCCACAAGCAATGCATCTTCCATGTTATATACATCTTCAAGCTGATGAGGAGCGTGGCTCCATTTTTCAAGTTTTTTGTCGGCTTCGTTTGAGTGATACCATACATTCCATTCGTCAAATGACAGATTAATTTTCTTTTTGCTGTGCTTTTTGCCCTTTACGTAGTCGCATGTAGCTATGACCGACTTGATAAAATCATCCATGCCTACGGTGTTGGCGAGAAAATCGGCTGAATCATCGGCATGATTATTGTAATACGTATGCATTGATATGTAATCAACACTGTCATAGCAGTAATCAAGTACTGTTGATTCCCATTCACCGAAAGTCGGCATTCCAAGTCCCGAGCTTCCGCAGGCAACAAGTTCGATATCAGGATCGACAAGTTTCATGGCCTTTGCGGTTTCCCATGCGAGAGAACCGTATTCGGCAGCTGATTTGTGACCTACCTGCCATGGCCCGTCCATTTCATTTCCAAGACACCATAATTTGATATTGTGAGGCTTCTCGTAACCGTGGCTGCGTCTTAAGTCACTGTAATAGGTTCCCTCTTTAAAGTTACAATATTCTACCAGATTGCGGGCTGCATCTATTCCTCTGGTTCCGAGATTGACAGCCATCATCGGACTTGTGCCTGCAAGTTTTGCCCAGTCAGCGAATTCATTAAGTCCAAAATGATTATTCTCGATGACCTGCCAGGCAAGCTCCACTCTTTTTGGTCTTTCATTAACCGGACCTACGGAATCTTCCCAGTTGTACGCCGATACAAAATTACCGCCGGGATATCTTACAACCGGTACATCGATTTCTTTTATAAGTTCGATCGTGTCTTTTCTGAAACCGTGTTCGTCCGCAAAAGGACTGTCAGGCTGGTATATCCCTTCATATACCGCACGTCCGAGATGTTCGATGAAGGAACCGAAGATCCTCGGATCGGTTTCGCCTGTCCGGAAATATTTGTCCACTATAAGTTTTGCATTTAACATCAATAAAACTCCTTTCTAATTTTCTGTTCATTGCATTTTCGATTTCACATTTTTTGACTTCATTTTTTGTATCGCAATTTTCTTTTGTATTTTTTACACCATATATTATTGTCTTCCGGATATAAAAAGCGGATCTCCGGTTGTGGAGATTATAACATTTTTAAGAAAGAAAGTATATATGATTAAAGAAATGAACAATAATATTGGTTAAAAGTGTTAAGGCAGGTCTTTGAAAGACCTGCCTTAGGGGAATAGAGAACTAACTTTATGGTAATCATTAAATTATTGTTATCTGCCTGTAGTTTAGGAAGGGATGAGCTCAATAAACGAACCGGACAGATATTGGGTAATAAATTAATGATAAAAGCAACAGTATGTGACCCGTAAAAAAGGTATAAAAAAAATCAAAGGTGCTCCGAGTGTAATCACCTTTGATTATTATCGTTATTTTACTATACGGCATGGTATTTGTCAATCGTTAGATTATAAATTTGTTCACCATTTTCATTAAGAAACCGTAAAGAATATTATCAAACAATAAATTAAATGCAGGCATAATACTGTCATAATAGTGTCATAATCCTGCCATATTTCAATTATAGTATCATGGTGTTTAAAACAGAAGGGGAGGATTTATATGAAGTTAAAAGGATATATTAAAAAGACTTTATGTATGGCAGCCGGAATGGTTGCAGGAGTTGTTTTTTGTTCCGTGGCTGAGGCTGCGGGGGATGTTGCCATCAATCAGGTTAATTTCCCTGATGATAATTTCAGAGCATGTGTGACATCATTTGACACCGATAAGAATAATGTGCTTTCACAGGCGGAGATTGATGCGGTCACATTGATCAATGTCCGTGGAAAGAATATTAGCGATCTGACCGGTATAGCAAGTTTTACTTCGCTTAAGTCGCTTAACTGCAGCAGCAACAGCATAAGCAGCATATCTTTGGGCTCCAACACTGCGTTAACATATCTTAATGTGGGAGGTAATAATCTCTCTTCACTTGATACAAGTAAGAATAAGCAGCTTCGTACACTGATATGTGACGGCAATAAGATAGACGGACTTAATCTTAAAGGTAACGCCGATCTGAGTTATGTTGATGCTTCGGGTAATGAACTGTCAACATTTGATGTGTCGGGATGCAAAGTCCTTTCGATCCTCAATGTATCGGACAATCAGCTTATGTCAGTCAATCTGAAAGATAATAAGGCGCTTACTTCACTTGATATAAGCAACAACCAGCTTACAAGCATCAATCTGTCGGAAAATGACAGATTAACAAATGTCAATGTTTCGTATAATAACATCGTAACACTTGATGTAAGCGGATTAAGATCACTTACCGGACTTGAGTGTTCGGGCAATAAGATATTCGATATCAAACTTACGGACACTCTTGATTCACTTGCATGCAACAACAACGAGCTGACAGTGATCAAACTTGGTGGGCTTACAAAACTGAATACGCTTGATGTGTCGGATAATGAACTGTATTCACTTGATCTTACAGCCAATACCGAACTGACATCACTCAATGCATCGGGCAATAATCTTGCAATGCTTGATCTTGCTGCCAATACAAAGCTCGATAAGGACAGAGTGGTTGTTAACGGCAACAAAAGAGATATATTCGTTAATACGGCAGGAGAGATAATCACAAGCGAAGCCGGAGTTGAAGTCGAGAGGATCACGGCAGTAAAGACAGCAGGTGCCGTTACCGGACAGGCGCTCACCGCAGAAGTAACGGGAACAGCTCTTCGTGTCGAGAATAAGAATTCCATTCCGCAGGGAATCGAATATACTTTTGATATGGGTAACGGTCATAAGGCAGACTTCACATTTGTTCCGTCAACGAAGAAAAAACTCATTCCGGCAACTCGTACGATATCATTATATATGACTGACGGCAAAGCTGAATATCCGCTTCATGTAGCTACAGTCGGAGGTAACACTCCGGTTACATGGACAGGAGCCAATACATCGGTTGTGACCGTGAGCAAAGACGGAGTCCTTAAGGCATTATCAACGGGAACCGCTACTGTAATGGCATCGGCTCCGGGTTATGATTCGGCGGTATTTACAATCAATGTATATAAGCAGCCTGTCGGTATCAATGTATCAGCAATAGATGTACAATATTATACCGGAAGTGAGATCAAGCCCGTGCCTGTTGTTAAGGACGGAGATGTTCTTCTGACACAGAATACCGATTACATGCTTTCTTATGAGAATAATATTCAGGCGGGAACAGCAACCGTCGTGATAAAGGGATGCGGAAGATACTCATTCACGATCAAAAGAAGCTTCAGTATATGCTATAACATAGCTTCGCTTGTAGCGGATGCTATCCCGGATCAGGTATTTACCGGCAAAGAGATCACACCTGACGTAAGTATTATGAACGGAACCTATAAGCTTGTTCTTGACAAGGATTACACTCTGTCTTATATGAATAACATTGCGCTTGGAACCGGAATCGTAACCATTACCGGAAAAGGAAAGTATGCCGGTGTTAAGATCCAGTCATTCAATATCATAGTTCCGCAGGTTACCAATCTTGTAAAGAGCGGCAATTATAAGAATAAGATCATTCTTACATGGAATAAGATAGACGGTGTTACGGGTTACAGAGTATACAGATATAATCCTACAACCAAGAAATATGCATATCTTAAGCAGGTAGCGGGATGTGCCAACAACACATATACAGATACGGGACTTACGACGGGAACCAACTACAGATATCGTGTAAGAGCATACGTAACTGTCAATAAGGTTAAGAATTACGGAAAATATTCCACAAAGCTCAACACCTACACCAAGTTCAAGGCAGTAAGTCTTACCGCTAAGGCCGGAATCAAAAAAGCCACGCTTAAGTGGAAGAAGATCACAGGTGTAACCGGATACAGGATCTATATGAAGACCGGCTCAGGAAAGTTCACCAAGATCAAGGATGTCAAAGGAGCAACGAAGGTCAGCTATACAAAGACCGGCCTTACAAAGAAAAAGACATACTATTTCAAGGTAAGAGCATTCAAGACCGTAAAGGGTGTTAATGTATTCGGTGCATACAGCACGATCAAGACAGTTATCGCAAAATAAATGCCCGGTAACATCGTGAATGGAACAGCATCGTATCAGTCACATGAGGGATTTGTCTGACATTTAGAAGCGAAAACTGACAATGAAACAGGCAATTATAAAAAAAATATAAAAAAGTATAAAAAAAGCTTGACTTTTTTCAAGAAATGAGATAATATGTACTTACATTAATAAATAGCCTGAAATGTTCGATAAACCTTGATGTTTTGAACCTACAAAACTTTAAACGGGATTCCTACATTTTCAAGTTAATGTCGGGCCGTCACTGCTGCTTTATGCAGTATATACAAACAACGGAAGACAGAGATTTGTTTGCGGTCGCCCACCTAGCCATATGCTAGGAGTCAAAATTCAAGGAGCGGCATTTTGGGTGTACATATGGTCATATAGTATTGACTACGGGGGCTGTGGAGTTAATTCCACAGCCTTTTTTTTCATGGGAAATTGCGAAGCAGATGGGCTATGGGTTAAAAGCGTGGGGGACTGTGAATGGTTCCTATGCGCACCATCTTAATGTCTGACAATTTCCTTGAATATATATATCATTTGTGTTAAAATGTTAATATTATTTATATACAGATTTAAGGTATCATGTTACCGCCGTGGATGATCAGATATAATGCAGGGGAGATATTATGAATCAGGATAATACCGAGGTTATTGAGAAGTTGTTTATATGGGGCTGTGATACGGATGAAGCGATTCAGAGGCTTGTCGGCGATGAAGAGCTTTATCTGTCATTTATTGAGCGTTATTGTGTGAATGAAGATATAGATCGTCTTGATCAGTATATTCTCAATAAGGATATTGAGAACGCCCATGGTCTTGCCCATACGATGAAAGGCGTATACGGCAATCTCGGAATTACTCCCATATATGATATTTTGACTGATATTGTACATGTTCTGAAGGCCGGCAGTTTTGACGGGGTTCCGGAGAAGATGATGGAACTGCATGATGCCAAGGAGGAACTTGATGAATTGGTTGGCGGGGATTGATATTAAGCATCAGAAAGGAGAGGTATTGTGGGTAAAGGAGTAAAATTATTAATTATGCAGGTTACTGTATGTGCATTGATGGCAGGAAGCATAGGAAGTTTACCGGTTAATGGGGATGTGGCACAGGCCGCAAAGAAACCGAAACTCAACAAGTCGTCATGCAGTGTTAATGTTGGCAAGACAGTTAAGATCAAGGTTAAGAACGGTAATAAGAAAGCAAAAGTAACATGGAGTACGAAGAAAGCTTCGGTAGCGAAGATAACCGGAAAGAATACAAAAGGAAACAAAGCATATGCGGTTGTAAAGGGAATCAAAGAAGGTACTGCAAAGATAACGGCAGCATATAAGCTTGGAGGTAAGACAAAGAAGATGACTTGCAATGTAAAGGTTACGGATCCGGAAGCGAATAACAACACTGTAACCGCTGCACCGGCACAGACGCAGAATACCGCAGCAACACCGGCAGCAACATCAGGTGTTATTAAGACACCGGAACAGAATACGGAACCGACGGCAAAGCCTACCGAAGTTCCGACAGCAACACCGGTTCCGACACCGACTCCGATCCCGTTTGCGAATCTTGTAGAGGTTAATGAACTTAAAGAACAGCAGACGATACCGGATATATTTACATATATTGACGGAACACCTGTGACAGCGGAGAATTGGGAAGGACGCGCTGAAGAGATCCGCCAGATGTATCAGTATTACATGTACGGAATGTGGAGAGACGGCTCAGGTGAGACGGTTACTTATGACAGAAATGATACGAAACTAAAGATCAATATAGAGACTTCTGGCTCAGAGGAAGGACAGGTTCAGGGCGGAAGCGCATCATTTGAAGTTGAGGTGGTTACGCCGGGTGGAACGGCACCCGAAAAAGGATGGCCTGTAATAATAGCGCTCGGAAGTCTTTCGGAGCAGCAGTATGCTCTTGACCACGGATATGCGGTCATCAATTATGATGTAGGTCAGGTATCTACAGACAGCAACGCGAGACAGGGTGCATTCTATACATTGTACCCGTACAATATGCAGGACTGGCGTGAGCAGACCGGTGTGCTCATGGCATGGGCATGGGGAGCAAGTAAGGTGCTTGATGCGCTTAATGAAGGCGCAGGAAGAGATTACGGTATCGATCCCGAATTCGCAATTGTAGGCGGTGTGTCAAGATACGGTAAAGCAACAGCGATAACAGGGGCATTCGACAGAAGATTCAAGATCGCCCTTCCGACATGTTCGGGATGCGGCGGAATGGGTGTATTCAGATATAATCCCGATGCTAAAGTAACCCAGGAATATGATGTGTCAAGTCTCGGTTATATGGATAAGGCAACATATAAGCAGGGCGACATTGAAACACTCGGAAGCATACAGAGCAGCGGTGAAGCATTCTGGTTCAATCAGAGATTCCTGCAGTTCAGGAATATCTACCAGCTTCCGTTTGATCAGCATTTCCTGTCGGCTCTGTATGCATCGGAAGGCAGAACGCTTATGCTCATCGGCGGATTCAATTATGACATATGGCAGAATACACCGAGTCTGTGGTACAACTTCTGTAAGGCTAAAGATGTATTCGATATGCTCGGCCTTAGCAATAATATCATAATCAATCTTCACGATGCATCGATGGGACATAATATCCTTAATGATGATGTTGTCAAACTGTTCAAGTATTGTGACGAGATGTATAACGGAAAAGACGTTGATGATTTTGAGATAAAAGATCTTCAGACAACATTGTTCGAATATACAGAGACGCCTTCGGGAATCAATAATAAAGAAGTATATGAGGCTCAGATACCGGAATGATATAATGTGAATAACAGTATGTTATACAGTGGAAAGATGCTAGGTATCATAATAGATGACGAAAGTGGAGTGAAGTCATGTGCCGAAACAGACTCCGACAGATATGAGAGGTGTGCTAATGGTGAGATATTACATGAAGAAGATAATTACCGGATTATTTTTAATAATTATGTGTGCTGCATTTGCACGGCCTGCCGGGTCTAAGGCGGCTTCGACAATTGAGATATCGACTGCCGCACAGCTTGCGCAGATAGGTACTTCATCGCAATATCCAATGAATGGGGATTATGTTCTTACAAAGGATATCGATCTGTCCGGTCAGGACTGGATCCCCATCGGAGGAAAAGGAAAAACAAATAATCTTGAGAATTATATTGGTATCAGAGGTGACAGTGATCATTCAAGTGCGAATGTGTTCTCGGGAACATTTGACGGCAAAGGACATGTTATATCGGGCATGACCATCGATCTGTCAGGTTCAGCAAGCGGCAGCGGTTCGCGTAACTGTGCCCAGGTAGGATTGTTCAGCATAATCGGAAGTGACAGCAGTAATAAAACTGCGGAAGTAAAGAATCTCATATTCGAGAATGTTGATATAAGAGCCGACTTTAGCGGAGGCTTTGCGGCCATAGGTACACTGGCCGGAGAAGTTAACGGATATACAAAGATCGATAACATATCGGCTGTCAACGGAACGATAACAGGCAATACCACATCTGCCTGCGACACGGTTGGGATCGGCGGTATCATAGGTGAATGCCGTACTACGATATCCGGCGGAAACAGTAATATATACATTACCAATATATATAATGGTGTCGACGTTAACGCAAGCGGTACAAGGCACGATATATTATATTCTGCCGGTATAGTCGGAAGGATCGCAAAATCAAAGATCGGCAAAGTGTCAGGCTGTCTTAATGTCGGTTCGATACAGTATGACGGATATATGAATTATGCTGTAACATCACCCGAACTTGGCAATACGGATTATGTGGCCAATATATCGAATTGTTATTATCTTGAGGATTCTTCATACATAATCTCACAGGAAGCAACTGTGATGTCAAAAGCGTCGCTTACTTCGGGTACGCTTCCAAGTAAGCTTGATTCCGGTGTTTGGAAGGCTGTAAAGGGCTGTTATCCGGTGCCTAAGATATGTCTCGATTCAAAGGCGGCAGGTAATATCTATCTTGCCGGTCTTGAACTGTCATATGCATCGGGAGAGAGTGCTTTGGGAGTTAAAAGTGCCGTAAATCTTCCTTCATCTGTCGGAGGATATGATCTTACATGGACCAGCAGCAGTGATAAGGTAGTGCATATTGACGGAAACCGTGCGGTTCCCGACAGAAGTGAGATCGGCAGCGATACGCCGGTGGTACTTACTGCAACGACAGCCGGTGGTTATAAGAAAGATTTTAAGATCACGGTAATACCCGAAGTATATATCAAAGCATATTTTGAAAACAGTTATGCCGAAGTCGGTAAACCTCTTAAAGTTAAAGTCGATTATAACAAAGCGGGTGCCACATTTACATACAACTGGAAGGTTAACGGTGTGAATGTCGGCAGCAATTCGGCTTCATACACGCCGAAAAAAGAGGATCTTGAGTCGGTTATCAGCGTGGAAGTAAAAGCCGACAATACTGAGATGAGATGGGAAGTTTCGCTTTATTTCAGTGAGCTTCCGGTAATATATATTGACACGGATGACGGTGCGGAGATAACGAGTAATTATAACTATAAAGGTGCTGACATCAAGGTTCAGGGCAACAATGAATTCAGTGATGTCAAGAATATGTACGAAGGAAGGACTACTATAAAAGGAAGAGGTAATTCCACGTGGAGTCAGGCGGTGGCATTCGGCGTTAAGAAACCGTATAAACTGAAACTTGAATCCAAGTCCAATCTTCTTGGTCTTAGCGAGAACGGTAAGAACAAGCACTGGGTACTTCTTGCCAATATGATAGACCATACCAATATGAGAAATGAGATAACACATAATTTCTCAAAAGATATGGGGCTTGAATATGCCATGGCGTCAACCAGTGTTGTGCTTATACTTAACGGTGGTTACGAAGGAGTATACCAGCTTAGCGAGCATGTAAGAATAGGAAAATCAAGAATAAATGTATATGACTGGGAAGGTCTTGCGGAGACGATAGCGGAAGCGATCTGCAAGGAGAACCTGTTCCTCGTCCAGGATAATCTCGAAGAGGCGATGTGCGAGGATCTCAGCTTTATTACAACCGGAGTAGTCAATTACGGAGGCAACAAATATAAAGTCAGTGATTATTTTGGCGGTGAGATTCCGGCGATCACAGGTGGTTACCTCCTTGGAATGGACTTTAGAAGTCCCCATGACAAGAATAAATATCCGTCATCGTTCATATCATCAAATACTATTCCGATGTATGTAGATTCACCGGAATTCGCTGTAAGCTGTCCGGCTATGATGGATTACGTTGAAAATTACGTAAATGCGTTCGAGAGTGCGATAAAGAGCAGAGACTGGCTGTGTGATTACATGGGAATGGATTGTCATTACAGTGATCTGTACGACCTTGATTCACTTGTTGCATACTGGTTTGTGTGTGAGATAACGAACAACTGGGATTCAATGAAGAACAGTACATATATGTACAAAGATATTGACAGCAAGATATTCATGGGACCTGCATGGGATTATGACTGGGGATACGGTAACATATGTATGTACAGCAGTTCACAGCTGCTTAATTATACCGAGTGGCAGACAACGCTTACCGGACGCAGTCCTTCACAGGGCGGATTTGCCGAGCAGGAATACCAGAAGTACCAGTGGAACAGATATCTTGTGAAAGATCCGTATTTTGTATTAAAATTGTACAATAAGTATAAGTCGACAAGGAATACCGTATTCGAGGGACTCATAAAGGACGGAGGTGTTATAGATACGCTCGCTGAAAAATACAGGCGTGCTTCCGAAGCCAATGATGATAAATGGTCTTGGAGTTATTCGAAGTATCACGGTGATGCATTTATAGACGGTGTTGTGAGACGTGTGGACAGCCAGCTGTTCGACCCGGCTGTGTACTCATTTAAGACATTCGTTGAGAAGAGAATAGAATGGTTCGATACGCAGTTCAAGGATATCAACACATTGTATACATCGCTTGGCAATACGATATCCGGTGACAATAAGGTTACGGTAAAGAAAGACGGCAATAAGGTAACTGTTACGCTTGATGCCGGTAAGGATACAGCAAAATATGTGGAATTCATAGTTAACGGAAGAAGGATCGAGACTGCCGAAGGTGCATATCTGTATAATATTGAAAATAAAAAGGCAAGTATCGAAGTCCCGGAAAATCTTATTAACCGTGAAGATGATTCCAACATTGTTCAGGCGGTTGTATATAATAAGGATTATGTGATTGATGATAAGGCTGCAAGCTATGCAGTATTCGACTTTGATTCAAGTGCGCTTAATACGCCGGCTCCCACTAAGACTCCGAGACCTTCGGATGTACCGGCGCCGACAACATATCCGTTCCCGGATAAGACGCCTTCGCCTACGCCAAGACCTACAAAAGCTCCGACAGTAACGAAGGAACCGACGTCTACAAAAGCACCTGATGAGGGAACAGACATTGTTCCTACGACAGTTCCTTCAGGTGATAACGGACAGGCAAAGGATCAAGCAGGTTACGCTTCGCCTACGCCGGCTCCAGCAGGTAAGTCCGGATTGTCGGGACAGGGAACATCAGACAATGCCGGTACGGATAAGACCGGAGATGTGTCAAAGAAGAAAGCGGGATTATCAATTACAGGAAAGAAGACAGTAAAGTGCGGCGGTAAGATCAAACTTAAGGCCGTTAAGAAAAACCTGAAAGGAAAAGTTACCTGGTCGGTAGCCGCAAAATATAAGAAGAAAGTAAAACTAAGCAGGAAGACGGGAGATTCGGTTAATGTTACCGCAGGCAAGAGCAAAGGAAAAGCGGTAATAACCGCTGTATGTAAAAAATGTAAAGCCAAATTTACCGTTAAGATCAAATGACGGCAGTGTTGACGGAATCATTAATTGGGAGTAATATTTTAGTGAATAAAATGAGGAGGTAATTTATTATGAAATGTAACAACTGTGGTGCAGAATTTCCGGATAACGGTCAGTTCTGTCCGAAATGCGGCACACCAAGAAGCAACAATCCACAACCTGATTTTGGACAACAGCCTAACCAGCAGCCCGGACAACAACAGGGACAGCAGCCTAATCAGCAGCAGCCTAATCAGCAGCAGTTTAATCAGCAACAGAACTATCAGCAGAATTACCAGCAAGGTTATCAGCAGCAGGGAGGAAACTATCAGTATGCCGGAAGCGGTGCCGGAGTAGGTACAGCTATCACGGAAAGGAATATCGGTCTTTGTATATTACTTTCAATAATAACATGCGGTATATACTGGTTAATATGGCTTTATAAAGTTGCACAGGAACTCAATGCATTATATGGTAAAGAAGATGAAACACCGGCAATGGTACTGGTTTATTCAATCTTTTCATGCGGAATATATCTTATATTCTGGGCATATAAGTCATCTGAGAAGGTTAATGAGATACGTGTCAGAAGGGGAGAGGCAAAGAATGATCTGTTCTGCTTATTATTCCCGATATTTGCATTCTCACCGGCAGTTCTCGGTTTGATTCAGGATGAGCTCAATAAGAATGCAACGGTAAAAGCATCACTGTAATATACGGAATCACTTACGGAATATTTACAGAATCCAACATTTGTCAGATACCCCGGTTCACAGACGTTTAAGCGCTGATGGATCGGGGTGTTTTTTCGTATTTATTAAGAAGTAACAAATTGCCATCAATTATTCATGAAAAACCCCTTGATTTTTTAAAAAGATATGATACACTATTTAATGCCACAACATATTGTGGTAGGTAAATATTGACAACGATATATTGTATATATATTTGGTAAATATAAGGAGGTTGTTTCGTGAAAGACTACAAGCAATGGGAAGGATTTGAAGGTTCGATATGGAAAGACGAGATTAACGTACGAGATTTCATTCAGAAGAATTACACACCTTATGACGGCGATGAATCATTCCTGGCAGACCCAACAGAGGCTACTGATAAGCTTTGGAAAACGCTTCAGGAGCTTCAGAAGAAGGAGCGTGAGAACGGCGGAGTGCTTGACTGTGAGACGGAAGTTGTAACAGGTCTTACGGCATACGGACCGGGATATATCGACGAGTCACTCAAAGATATGGAACAGATCGTAGGAATTCAGACCGACAAGCCTCTTAAACGTGCATTCATGCCTTACGGCGGTATCAAGATGGCTGTGCAGGCAGCAGAATCATATGGTTACGAGATCAACCCCAAACTTAAAAAGATATTTTCGGAATATGTTACAACTCATAATGATGCGGTATTCGCAGCATATACGCCGGAGATGAGACTGGTGAGAAAGACACATGTTGTTACCGGACTTCCGGATACTTACGGAAGAGGAAGAATAGTCGGTGACTACAGACGTATTGCATTATATGGAATAGATTATCTTATCGAAGCGAAGAAGAAGGATAAGGATAATTGCGGATGCGGCAATATGTATGATGAGGTCATTCGTCTCCGAGAAGAGATCGCGATGCAGATCAACGCTCTTAACGGAATTAAAGAGATGGCAAAAATATACGGCTATGACATCTCCGAACCCGCGAAGAATGCCAAGGAAGCCGTTCAGTGGCTGTATTTCGGATATCTTGCAGCCATAAAGACACAGAACGGCGCTGCAATGTCGGTAGGCAGAATATCCACATTTCTTGATATATATATTAAACGTGATCTTGACAGAGGAATTATCACGGAAGAGCAGGCACAGGAACTTATCGATCATCTTACAATGAAGTTCCGTATGGTCAAATTCGCAAGAATCCCTGCTTATAACCAGCTGTTCTCGGGCGATCCGACATGGGCGACTCTTGAGATAGGCGGTATCGGAGTAGACGGTCGTTCGATGGTTACGAAGACAGATTATCGTTTCCTGCATACGCTTGAGAATATGGGACCTTCACCCGAACCGAATATTACGGTTCTCTATTCGCCGGCACTTGGAGATAATTTTAAGAAATATGCTTCAAGCGTATCTGTAAAGACAAGCTCGATACAGTACGAGAATGATGATGTCATGAAACCGGTATGGGGCGATGATTATTCAATATGTTGCTGTGTATCGGCAACCCAGACAGGAAAAGAGATACAGTTCTTTGGAGCCCGTGCCAATCTTGGCAAAGCGCTGTTATATGCATTCAACGGCGGATTTGACGAGAAGCACCGCATCCAGGTGGGACCGAAGATGGAGCGCATCACAAGCGAATACGCAGACTATGATGAGGTCATTGAAAAATATGAATATTGGCTTGACTGGCTTGCGGATATATATGTTAACGTGCTTAATCTCATTCATTATATGCATGATAAATATTATTATGAGGCAGCAGAGATGGCGCTTATCGACACTGATGTAAGAAGAACATTTGCAACCGGAATCGCCGGATTCTCTCATGTTATCGATTCACTCAGTGCCATAAAATATGCCAAAGTAAAGATCATCCGTGACGAGGATGGAATTACAAAAGATTTTGAGATCGAGGGCGACTTCCCAAGATACGGCAACGACGATGACAGGGCAGATCAGATCGGTGTATGGCTACTTAAGACATTTCTTGAGAAGATCAAACGTCGTCATACGTATCGCGATTCGGAACCGACGACCTCGATCCTTACGATAACTTCAAATGTTGTATACGGTGAAGCTACAGGAGCAATGCCTGACGGTCGTAAGGCTTACACCCCGTTCTCGCCGGGCGCATCACCGTCATATGGTGCCGAAAAGAGCGGACTTATCGCATCGCTTAATTCGGTAGCCAAGATCCCATATCACTGGTCTCTTGACGGAATATCCAACACTCAGACCATTAATCCGGAGGCGCTTGGCCATTCGGACACCGAGAGAATTGATAACCTTAAAAGTGTACTTGACGGATACTTTGCCCAGGGAGCGCATCATTTGAATGTGAACGTATTCGGTGTTGAAAAACTTATCGATGCAATGGAACATCCGGAGAAAGAAGAATACGCTAATTTCACAGTCAGAGTGTCGGGATATGCAGTCAAATTCATCGACCTTACAAGAAAGCAGCAGGAGGATGTCATAGCGAGAACATGTCATAAGAAACTGGCTTAACGGAAAGGAAAAGCATGAAAAAACAGGTATGGGTTATTGTAATATTATTGATGGTTATAGCTGTAGGCGTCGGAGTGACGATCGTTAATTATCGGATTAATTCGAACAGCGCAGGTACGTCGGGAAAGACAGATGCATCAGGTCAGGAAGATGATTCGAATCAGGAAGGCGAATCAGATCAGACGGAAACTTCGAACACTGACTTCAGCAGATTCATAGTTACAGATCTTGCAGGAAATGCTGTTGATGAGAGCATCCTGAAAGGTCATAAGATCACACTGATCAATGTGTGGGGGACTTACTGCGGCCCATGCATAGAAGAGATGCCATTTATTGAAAAGATCGCTAATGAATACGCACCCGACCTTCAGGTTCTTGGAATATGCATAGATGTCGTCGACGGTAACGGAGAGATTGATAATAACATGATTGATATTGCCGAGGATATCGCATATAATGAAACAGAAGTTACATATAAGCAGCTTGTGCCTTCTTATGACATGCTTACCGGTGTGTTTTCAGACCTGACTTATATTCCCGCAACTTATATTGTTGACGAGAACGGTAAGATACTTGAGAATTTTGTTGGTGGAAGATCCGAAGACGATTTTAGAGAGATCGTAGAGAGGTATATTAAGTAATGCATGGTGAAAAACATAGATTGATCATAGCATTTTTACTGATAATTGTTGCGATCATTTTGATAAATGTCGGAATAATGAACGGCGATATAGAGAGCGTCGAAAAAAAAACAACAAACGTATGTCTGGAGTGTATAGGAATTGGATAAGAAAAAAAAGAAAAACAGACATCTGAGATTGATCGTCCAGGCAATATGGACAGCTGTTACGAACGGTTATCTGTATGGGTTCGTGACAGGAAAAATATACACAGGTAAATCAAAGGATTTTTGTGTTCCGGGGCTGAATTGTTATTCATGTCCTGGAGCGCTTGGTTCATGTCCGATTGGTTCACTTCAAGCCGGTCTTAGCAGCCCTGCCTCAAGACCGGCATTTTATTGTTTTGGAATACTGATATTCTTCGGAAGCCTGTTCGGTCGGTTCGTGTGCGGATGGTTATGTCCTTTCGGGCTTGTTCAGGATCTTCTGTACAAGATTCCGATATTTAAAAAGAAAAAGAATCTTCCGGGACATGGGGTTCTTAGATGGATAAAATATATAGTTCTGGCATTGTTCGTGATCCTGTTGCCGCTTATGGCATTGAATGCTACCGGTATCGGTAAGCCATGGTTTTGCGAGTACATATGCCCAAGCGGAACTTTGTTCGGAGGAATTCCTCTTGTTTCCCTAAATGAATCACTTCGTGATATAATAGGTATAAGATTCCTGTGGAAAGTGGCGCTTCTTCTTATCGTTGTCGTCACATCGATCGGATATTACAGACCATTTTGTAAATACGTGTGTCCTCTCGGAGCATTTTACAGCATATTCAATCCTGTGGCGCTGTACAGATACAAACTCGACAAAGATAAATGTACGAATTGCGGAGCCTGCGAAAAAGTATGCAGGATGGGGATAAAACCCGACGTCACGCCGAATTCTGCAGAATGCATAAGATGCGGAGAGTGTCTGAATGCATGCCAGACTTCCGCACTCACAAAATATAATATACTGCAGGAACTTACAAAAGAAGGAAAAAACGGAGATGGTAAATAAATTGAGTAAAATAAAATATTACCGGATCGTTATCGGAATAATAATGGTGTTGATAATGTGTATGTGTGGCTGTGGCGAAGGTTCCGGTGACAGTGACGGAAATCAGGTTGATTCAGATAGTATTCAAAATAATAATCAGACAGCTTCGGATAATATGCAGGATGAGCAATCAGATATCGTAGATTACAGTGATAACGGCGATAATTCTGCAAGTGCCTACAGATTCGTGTGTACGGATCAAAAGGGTGATCCGGTTCCCGGTGTGAAGATTCAGATATGTACTTCAGACGCCTGCACGATGCAGACCACCGATGATAACGGTGAGATAATATATTCCGGTGAACCCATGGAATATGACATCCATGTGTATAGGATTCCTGATGGTTATGAATTACAATCAGAAAAAGATTTTAAAACAGATGCAGAATATGGGAGTTATGATATAATACTTAAGTGAAGTATCATTTGTTGAGCATTCAGGAATTGTGATATTGATAGAATATATTGTCAGTGAATGATAGAAAGTGTTACGTCCAGTGGGTGTGTATCCATATTATTCTGTTCAAGGATTTAATAATATGACGTTGTTAGAAATTGAGGAGCTTGATGACAATAATGTATATTATATCTTTGACAGAAAGGAATGGCAGATAAATGCGGCAGGGCATCTTGAATCTATATGCAAATATATAAAAATATAAATATGTAAAGATAATATCATAAATACCATTAGTGTCGGGGATAAAGTATCTGTCGCCCTTGCTGCTGAATATACAGTGGTTGGAGAGAATGCAATATTTGAAACCGGACAGATTATTATATCACCTGTATGGGAAAATCAAACGAATACTATTTGATTAAAAAAATAGGAATGGGAGGATTGTTATGAAAAAAAAGATGATCAAAAAAACAGGACTTAAGATCATGCATATGTTTGCAGTGATTTTAATGTGCTCATTTATTGTGGTGGGCAGCAATCTGAAGACAGATACGGCAGAGGCAAAAGGTTCATTCAGAATAACACGTAAGATTGCTTATTCGGGAGCTGTTACTTTAAAATGGAACAAAGTATCCGGGGCAAGCGGGTACATGATATATAAGAGCGATCCGTCAACCGGCGGATTCAAATTGATAAAAACAACGACCGGTTTGCAGTATGATCTTGCAGGATTAAAAAGCAGCACTTCGTATCAGTTCAAAGTAGCGGCCTATGTAAAAAATAACGGAAAAAATTCTGTTACGAAAAAAACAAAAGCGGTAACGGTAAAGACGTTAAAACGTCCGAAAAGCAAGCTTAAAAATGTGACATTGTATCGTGGAAGTGATAAGTATAAAATTACCGATTATCTTGGAAAACCCATCATAATCAATTACTGGGCTACATGGTGCGGCCCTTGTGTTGAAGAACTTCCGGACTTCAATTCCTGTTATAGAAAATATGGTAATAAAGTCAAGTTTATAATGATAAATTGTGAAGACAGGGGAAGCCTTTCCACAGTAAGATCATTTGTAAAAAGAAAAAAATTCTCTTTCCCTGTATACTACGATTATGCGGGATCTTTTGATTCGGCATACGGACAGGGAAGCATCCCACAGACTATTGTTGTTGATTCGAAGGGCAAGATATTATATAACGAAGTCGGAATGCTTGATTCCGAAGGCCTGGATTATATAATGGATTATATAACGAAGTGAAAAAACACATTAGCCGGAAGTGATCATATATGAATGTAGAAAATAATGCAGGATATGTTCATTCGTTAGAGTCTTTCGGATCGGTGGACGGTCCCGGTGTCAGGTATGTTGTGTTCATGCAGGGATGTAATATGCGCTGCAGATATTGCCATAATCCCGATACCTGGAATCTCCGTGATACGCAATGCGAAAAATACACTCCCGAAGATTTATTTAAGAAAGCATATCGCTGCAAGCCCTATTGGGGCGATACCGGAGGAATAACAGTTAGTGGTGGCGAACCGCTACTTCAGATAGATTTTCTTATAGAATTTTTCAGAATGGCTCATGAGAAGGGAATTCATACGGCGATTGATACGTCGGGGAATCCGTTTACTTTTGAAGAGCCTTTTTTCAGTAAATTTACCGAATTGATGAATTATACCAATCTTGTTATACTTGATATAAAACAGACAGATCCTGTTAGGCATATTGAGCTTACGGGACAACCAAATGAGAACATACTTGAGATGGCAAAGTGGCTTTCGGATAATGGGAAGTCTATGTGGATAAGAAGAGTTCTTGTTCCGGGAGTCACTGACGATGCGGGGGAACTTCGTAATCTTAAGGAATTCGCAGATTCGCTTAAAACAGTGGAGCAAATCGAGATACTTCCTTATCATTCGATGGGTGCATATAAATGGGAGAATCTGAATATTCCTTACACACTTGCTGACACCGCTCCTCCGACAGATGAGCAGGTGAGAGAAGCAGAGTCGATTCTCGGAATAAGATATGGGAGGATAAAAACATGTCAACAAAAAAAGATATAGACAGATTATTGGAATCATTTATAAATGAGAGAGGAATTCCGGGATGCTCGCTTCATGTGATACAAAACGGAAAAGTATTGTATGAAGGTTATCATGGTATAACTGATATTCATACAAAAAAACCGGTAGATAAAAATACTCTTTTCAGACAGGCATCGATGTCAAAACTGCCGCTATATACCGCAATGATGATGTTATATGAAAGAGGATATTACACATTAAGAGAACAGCTTGATGCAGTTTCAAAGGCGCCGTTAAAATGTAATCCCGGTGAAGAATGGATATACGGTTTTTCAAGTGAGATCGCTGCGGGACTCGTGGAAGTTTTATGTGACAAGCCGATCAACGAAGCGCTTAAGGAGCTTATATACGATCCGCTTGGAATGGATAACACTGGTGCAGTATTTTTTAGTGACACGAAGGACAGACTTGTGACACTGTATTCAAAAAAAGAGAACGGTGAATACGCACCGGGACCGGATGGTTTCAGGGATGTATATAATGGAGGTTACGGTTACGGCTATGGTGTAAGAACAATTATAAGTAATGAAAAAGGAAGCAATAACGGTTCTGTCGGTGCGTTTGGATGGACAGGCGCATTCGGTTCATGGTGTGAGGCAGATCCTTCAGAAGGTATATCAATAGTATATATGCATAATCTGATGCCGGATGATGAAGAATTCATACATCCGAGAGTGCGCCAGGTATCGTACGGACTCGTTTGACGCTGAGACGAATTCATGATGATATATAATGATGTGATACAGAGACGGATTCATGATTAAATATATAGATTTTTACATCCAAGATATAGTTAAGAAATGTGAGGATGCGTGGAATATTGAAAGGATCCGGGAGTGTTCACAGTTAAAATGACTCAACATTTAAAAAAAAATTCGAAAACGTGTAAGAAAAAATAAACAGCCGCGAACTATAATTAACCGGGCAGTTACCGGATATAAAAAAAGTGAGGAGAATGGGTATGAAAACACAGATTAAGGGTATGATCACAGGGTTAGCTGTAACAATGTTCGTCTGCGTATTTGCTTTGGCGGACAACGCATACGCAAAAAAGAATTACACTGAAAATAATATGACGTACAGCATCGCGGATGAAGAGGCAACGCTTACGGAGTGTAAGGTTGAGGGAGATTCTGTAAATGTTCCGGCTGAAGTTAACGGATATAAAGTAACCGCCATCGGTAACAACGCATTTGCGGACAGCACATATAAGTCGATAAGCCTTCCCGATACGGTATTAAGGATCCAATACGGAGCCTTCAGCAGATGCGGGGAACTCACCTCGGTAAAGATGCCTAAAAACCTGGAAGATATTGATATCAGAGCATTTTCCAACTGTGTAAAATTAAAAGAGATCGATCTTGGAGATTCGCTCGAATTTATACCGGAAAGCGCTTTTTATGAGTGTATTAATCTTAGGAAAGTAAGACTTCCCAAAAAACTTGAGCAGATCGGGATCAGTGCATTCGAAAAATGTTATAAGCTTGAAAATATCAAAATCGGAAAAAATATAAAATACATTCAGGAAAGAGCATTTGCGAAAAATTATATGCTGAAGAGCATCACACTTCCGAAAAAGTTAAAAGAGCTCGGTGACGACGCTTTTTACAAATGCAAGAGACTTAAAAAGGTAGAATTCGCCGGTAACGGCACAAAACTTGGAAACGGTGTCTTTGAAAACTGTACGGAACTTAAAAAGATTAATCTTCCCGGCAATATGAAAGACATTCCTGAAAGCTTATTCAAAAACAGCGGCCTTAAAACAATAAATATTCCCGCTAAAGTTTCCATAATCAAAGCCGACGCATTTAAGGGATGCAGCGACCTTAAAAAGATCGCTCTTAACAGTAAGATCTATGCGATCGGTGATAAGGCTTTTGCAGACAGCGGACTCACATCATTAAAACTTAATGACAACATGCGTTACATAGGAAACAGCGCTTTCAGAGGAACAAAAGTTAAGAACATATCACTTCCGAAGAAAGTTACATACATAGGAAACCGTGTATTTGCAAACTGCGCGAGTCTTACAACGATAAAGATCCCTGCAAGTGTAAAGGGAATCAATCCGGGAGCATTTAACAACTGCGTGAATTTGAGCTCTATTAACGTGGCTTCGGACAATAAGGAATACAGTTCTGCGGATGGTGTATTGTACAATAAAAATAAGACAAAATTGATTCAGTATCCTCTTAATAAAAAGAATGCATCATTTGTTGTGCCGGGTAGTGTTGATACGATCAGATCACATGCATTTGAGTTTAATTCCAATCTTAAGAGTCTGACAACGTCGGCAAAAAATATCGGAAAATTTTCATTTGCATCAATGGATAATCTGCGCACCGTGGTACTTAAAAACGGAGTAAATAATATTGGTGAAGGAGCATTTTCTGCCGATTCTGATCTTGCTTCTTTAACAATATCCGACAGTGTAAAAGTGATAGGTTACAGAGCTTTCAGAGGAACCGGAATAAAGACAGCTCATATTCCTTCATCGCTTGCCAAGTTTGACAGCAATGCATTCGAAGAATGTAAGGAACTTTCGGAATTCACCGGTGGAAGAGGCAGAAAATTCCGCGTGTCGGACGGAGTATTGTATAATTCAAATATGACAACACTTTTAATATATCCTGCAAAAAAATCAGGCGAAACATTTACCGTTCCATCATCCGTAAAAACACTCGGCAAGGATGCACTCGTGAATGTATCCGGGATTAAGGAACTTGCAATCGGAAAGAATATCAAAAAACTTGCATACGGCTGTATAAATAATTGTGATAATCTAAGATCCGTATCATTCGCGGAAGGCGCAAAGCCTGATTCGGGATACGGCGCAATAGCTGAATGTGGAAAACTGGCTGTGATAGTCGCACCTGACAGATATGTATTCAGGTCAATGGCATCAAGTGCCGGTGCTACATTGATAACGTTATAGAAAGTAATGATTTTCAAAAAGTAGGGAAAATTAAAATCAAAGTAGTGAGCAGCAACAATGTATGTAAATATCTCCAAAAAATCACCGGAAAAAGGAGGAATAATATGAAAAAAACAGTATCCGCCGCAATAGGATTACTCGCATGTACTATGGCAGTTTTGCCTATGGCAAAAGCCGATGCTTCTTTAAGTGTTAATTCGATCACAATGAAACCGGGTGAAAAGATCAAGCTTGCGTCACCGAAAAAAGCGTCAAAAGTAAAATGGAGTTCTTCAAAACCGAGAGTTGCCGCAGTCACAAAAAAAGGTGTGGTAAAAGCATACAGAACAGGAAAAACCAATATCACGATGAAGAATGGAAAAAAGAAAAGTACGATAAAAGTAACGGTAAGGAAAAAAATCGGTGATATTGATTATGACGATGTACCGACACTGGTACCGGTTCCGATAACAGCACCGCCGGTTGCGGTTGCTACCGTGAAGCCCACGTCAACTCCGAAGGTCACATCAACGCCGAAACCCACAGCAACAGTGAAGCCTACCGAGGTGCCTGCGGATATAAGATCTTATGATGCATATATTTGTGATATAGACGGTAATGTGTTGTATCTTTCGCAGAAAAAAGATTATTCTTATTATGCAACAATGACAAGAAGCGTTGCAATCAAAGCCAATATAACAAACGGTGATAATAAGATCAGTTATGAGCGTCTTGAGGTCGGCGATCATATCACGGTAACATTATCGGGGGCACTCGGGCTTACGGATCCGATCGTTTACAAGAATGTTCTGTCTATTGCCGTTAAAGATAAAAATCCGGAAATGATCGGAAAAAAATACAGCTACACAGTCACTAAAAAAGACGGTGATATATATTCATTTACCGACGAATCCGGACGGATATTTAGTGTTGATCACACGTCCGTGATCGGAGGCGGAAGTTGTCATTTCTTTGCCGGAAACACCGAAGTAAAATATGACGATCTGAAAGTCGGAGACAAGATATATCTGTATCGTGGAGACGGAAAGCAGTGCAATCCGCAGTACGGCAGACTTGTCGAAATAGTTGTAATAGAATAGCGTACTATTCTTCCCACTAACCGTCCGCGGAGGCAACCCGTTGCCCCGCGGATTTTTATTGCGGCACGGAATATGTTGTAGTATAATTTGTTTGAAGTATTGCTGCCTGCAGCAACGCAATGAATATGGTCAGACAGGAAAGGGGTCGGGTGAGCTATGATTACTGAAGTGAATAAGAATGCATTAACATCTGCGAATGAGTTGCATATTCCAACCGGGCTTCCGGGCGGATTTTTCATATATGAAGCATCCGGTGACGAAACAATATTATTTGCAGATGATAATATAGTAAGATTGTATGGTTGTGATTCGATCGAAGATTTCAGAGAGTATACAGGGAATACTTTTAAAGGGATGGTCTATGAAGAAGACTTTATGAAGATAGAGAACGAGATCAATGCCCAGACGATGTTTGGAGAAAAGAGACATGACTATGTCAGATATCGTATTAAGACAAAACAGGGTGATATAAGATATATTGAGGATTTCGGACATCTTCTTCACGGACAGAACGGTAAGAGTTATTTTTATGTATTTATAATTGATGTTGATCTTGATGAATATCTTAACAGAAGCAGGAACAGTTTTGCGGAGGTACAGGTGTTGTCTACGGGCAATGAGACGGATTCCCTTACGGGATTGTTCAATATGTCGATCTTCTATCTTCGCGTGCAGTCTTTGATGGTCTCGCCAGAATACAGAAGACAGGAAGTTGCATTTATACATTTTGATATCACCAATTTCAAATTATACAATGAACGATATGGATTCAGAAACGGCGATGAACTGCTGTGTGCGGTTGCAGGCATTCTGAGAGAATATTTTTCCGAAGGTATAGTAGCAAGATTTTCCGATGATCATTTTGTTGTATGTATCGCATCAAGAGATAAGGAGCAGATCATATCGCTGGTTGACTCGTCTATTCAGAAAGTGCTCAGAATGGATGACAGTAACAAACGCGTACGACTGAAAGCGGGAATATATTTTATTGATGACAGATTCGCTGAAGTAGGTCTTGCCTGTGATCATGCAAGGCTTGCCTGTAACAGTGTGAAGGGCAGACATGATATTAATTTCTGTATATATGATGAGCTTATCCGTGAGAAACTTCGTAAACAGCAGTACGTTATCGATCACATTGATGAAGCAATAGAGAATGATTATATAAAAGTATATTATCAGCCTGTTATCCGTGTAAAAACCGGAGAGATATGCGGTTATGAAGCACTGACAAGATGGATCGATCCTGTGGTTGGATTCTTGTCTCCGGCTGATTTTATCGATACGCTTGAACAGTTCCATCTGATACATAAGATAGACAGTTATATGATAAAAAAAGTATGTGAAGATTACAGTATTTTGAGAGAAAAAGGAGAGCCGCTCGTTCCGGTATCGATCAATCTGTCGAGGCTTGATTTTGAATTATGCGATATATTCGAAGTACTTGAAAATGCAAGAGAAGAATATGATGTACCGTGCAATATGATAGACATAGAGATCACCGAGAGCGCGCTTAATGATAATTCCGATCTGCTTCGAATTGCAACCCAGAGATTCAACGATCTCGGTTATCATGTATGGATCGATGATTTCGGAAGCGGTTATTCTTCGTTAAATATACTTGCTGAATATACATTTAACGTATTGAAGCTTGATCTTATATTCTTAAAAAGTATGGAAAATACTCCGAGAACGGGAGATATATTAACATATATCATAAGCGCCGCAAGAGCTATGGGAATAGAACCTTTGACGGAAGGCGTGGAAACAGAAAAGCATTTTAATTTCTTAAAAGAAGTTAATTGCGAATGCGCACAGGGTTATTATTTCGGTAAGCCGCAGCCTATGGACGAAAGCAGAGAAGCAACATGTAAGAAAGGACTTGTATGGGAAAAAGTTGACCCTGAAAAAGTGAGATAATTATGAAGAAAAATCTTAAGAGAATGGCCGGATATTATAAACCGTATATTGGGATATTTGTACTGGATATGTTCTTTGCATTTCTTGCATCGATAATAGCACTTATCATACCGCTTACTGTAAGATATATAACTTCGGGAATTGCCGATATGGATCCGGATACGGCAGTAAGAAATATCACCGTGATCGGAATAATTCTTATTGCTCTTGTTTTAGTACAGTTCATTTCCAATTATTTTATATCCAATATCGGACATGTTATGGGAGCGAAGATGGAATATGATATGAGAGCAGAGATTTTTGCGCATTATCAGAAGCTTTCGTTTTCATTTTTTGATGATCAGAAGATCGGACAGCTTATGAGCAGGATCACAAGTGATCTGTTCGATATTACCGAGCTTTTGCATCACGGACCGGAGAATGTTGCGATATCACTGATAAAGATAATCGGTGCTTTTGTGATACTTTCAAGTATAAGCGGATATCTTACTCTTGCCGCTTTTTTACTTGTTCCGCCTATGTTTATATATGCATATTTTCTTAACAAAAGAATGAAGAAGGCATTCAGGCAGAACAGGATCAAGATCGCAGAGATCAACACGCAGATAGAAGATAATCTGTCGGGAATAAGAGTCGTCAAATCATTTGCCAACGAACAGATTGAGAATGAGAAGTTTAAGGAAGGAAATGACGGATTCTTAAGAGCAAAAAAGAACAGTTATTTTTATATGGGATTCTTTCATTCGGGAATGACTGCATTCACAATGATGATCAATGTGGTCGTAATAATGACCGGCGGGATCCTGATGGCAAAAGGAATGGTGAATGTTGCTGATTTCATCGCATTTTTATTGTATATAAATGTATTCACCGATCCTATAAGAACACTGATAGATTTTACTGAGCAGTTTCAGAACGGTTATTCCGGTTTTGAAAGATTCATTGAGATCCTTGAGATCGAACCGGATATTGAGGACAGTCCCGAAGCGGTAGAGCTTACTGATGTAAAAGGAGATATCGTATTCAATGATGTGTCCTTCAAATATAATGATACAGCCCACAGGGTACTCAAGCATATCGATCTTAATGTGCCTGCCGGTTCTTATATTGCGATCGTAGGTTCTTCGGGCGGAGGAAAGACGACATTGTGCAGTCTGATACCGAGATTCTATGAAGTTACAAAGGGAAGTATAACGATCGACGGTAAGGATATAAGAGATGTGACTTTGAAGAGTCTGAGGAATAATATCGGAATCGTGCAGCAGGATGTATATCTGTTTGCGGGAACAGTCTATGACAATATCCTGTACGGCAGACCGGGCGCCACAAAAGAAGAAGTTATTGAGGCTGCAAAACTTGCCAATGCGCACGAATTCATATCAGAACTTCCGAACGGATATGATACGGATATAGGACAGCGTGGTATCAAGCTTTCGGGAGGACAGAAGCAGAGAATATCTATCGCAAGAGTATTCCTTAAGAATCCGTCAATATTGATATTTGATGAGGCCACAAGCGCTCTTGATAATGAGAGTGAGAGTATAGTTAAGGAATCGCTCGAGAGGTTGGCTCATAACAGGACGACGCTTGTTATCGCACACAGATTGTCAACGATAAGGAATGCAGAGAGGATAATCGTGCTCACTGAAAACGGGATCGAAGAAAGCGGAACTCACAACGAGCTGATGGAAAAAAACGGAGCGTATGCACAGCTGTATAAATGGAGCAGATAAGGAAGAACAGCATATGCACGATCAGGCAGCTAATGTGTCAGATGATATATATACAATGTACCGGATAGGAGAGATTCGACATGGCAAGATACAGGATCAAGAGAAAAGGAGACAGTTTTCTTAGGGACGGACTGATCTTACTTGGAATAATGGCAGTGATCGGACTGATCCTTGTGATGGTATTCAATATGACCGGATCCTCTATTGGTGAGGGAGCGAAAGCTGCAAGAGAAGAAGCATACAAAAAAGCATTCGGTAATAATGAATTGACACCGTACGAAGACAGCGAACTAAACGATATGGTTAAAAAATATACAAGTGGTAAAGACACTGAAATAACCGACGCTGCAGTCATGAAAGACAGCAATGGAAATGTCGCAGGCTATGCATTTATCGCCGGTTCGAAAGGGTACAGCGGAGAGGTGACGGTATCTGTCGGAATAACCTTGGAAGGAAAGATCGCAGGGATAGATATCGTGTCCATGAACGAGACTGCCGGACTCGGAGCAGAATGTACGGAACCGGAATTCAAGAAACAATTCGAAGGGTTATCGGATGAAGTTGTTATCAACAAAGAGGGGCAAGAAAACGAAAACGGGATTGATGCGCTTTCGGGGGCAACTGTTACTACAGAGGCTGTTACACAGGCGGTTAATGCCTGCCTTGAACTGTACGGTAGTATTGATATAGCCGGAGTAAAACAGGAATCCTGAAAGGTTTTATGACACGCAATTTATGACATGTTATATATAGGATGATCAGGGTGTATATAAGGGAGATCTGGGTATGAAAGTGAAAATAATGTCACTATTAATTTTAGCATCATTATGTATGATACTTACAGGAATTGTGACAGACAGTGCATTTATTCCGGGTACAGATGTTGCACAGGCAGCGGGAGAATGGACGGGAAGCGGAAACGCTGACGATCCGTATGTGATCAAAACTGCCACACAGCTTGTAAAGATTCATGATATCGTAATGAGCGACAACATTTGACGGAAAAGGTCATAAGATAACAGGGCTTTCCATTAAGAATTCCGATAAGAATTATCAGGGACTTTTCGGATTTATAGGTCTTAACGGTTCCGTGAAGAATCTTACCGTAAGTGCAGATGTTGAAGGAAATGAAAAAGTAGGCGGTATAGCCGGAGAGAATCAGGGAATAATTGTTGGAATGCTTAACGGAGCAAGAGGCTCTATAACTCCTGTTGACAGAATGAATGTTGAATGTAAATGGGGAGATGCAAAAGTCAGTCAGTGTTATAACCTGGCATATATCAAGGGTAACGATTATGTCGGAGCTCTTGTCGGATATATGGACGGATGGCAGATCGTTGACTATTGTTATAATAACAGTGAGACTCCGGATGCTGAAGGAGGAAGTAATTTCGGTAAGTTGGTAGGGGGTTATAAGAAGAATATCTCATATGAAGATTATTATGGCAATACAAGAAGTTGTGACATGATCAATATTACCAGATGTTTATTTTCAAATTATAATTTTTATCCTACAGGATGGGATCCTACCAATAATTATTTCACTGTTTTCATTGACAGTGTTTTTGAAACTCCGAGCAATCACCTGGGTAAACATGCTCCGAGTTATCACTACTTTACAAATGAAGGATTAAAGAACATATCCAAACTTGACAGCTTAGACTGGAAAGATTACGGCACCGACTCAATAATCAATACGGTCTGCAATCACAAGCATCTGGGTTCAGGCTCCATTATCCTCTGCCACAACGGCGCCAAGTATACGCCGGCGGCACTTGAAACAATGATAACGACCCTGCAGGGGCAGGGGTATGAGTTTGTGCCAATATCGGAACTTGTCCTGCCGGGGAAATATAAGGTGGATTATGACTGCGACCATGAGGGCAGGCAGGTGTGTGGATGTGAGGAATTGTTACTTGACTTTATCTATTATATTCGTTATCATAAAATCGTATTATGCGAATTTGCGAGGCGGATAATATGATTATTATGGATATTAAACTTAAACATGTATATGGATTTGATGATTTCCACATGAACTTCTCATATCCCAGAAAGTTGTCTGTATCATTGTTAGGTAGCGAAGCTCTGGAAGGGAGAAGTCGCTTTCGTTATAAAAAGGCTGTTGTCCTTATGGGAACTAATGCGGTAGGGAAAACAAGTCTTGGTCGGATTTTGCTTAAGATATTTAGTTCGATTAAAGAAGCTAATGAGGCTCATTTACGTGAATTTTATTCTGGGAAATACCCTGCTGAATTCCAGGTTGACTTTGTAAATGAAGGGAATGTACTTCAACGTTTCTGTGGAGTTGTGGATGGAGATAATGTATGTATCAGATATTATTCAGCGGCTATAGGTGAGATGGATTCATATGAAATGGTGGTTGATAAACTGCAGGATCATACAGAAGATGTTGTTCAGAACTTTAAGACGCTTAAGAAAATGGTGGGAACATTAGATTATCGTTTTGCATATCCCGAGATTGAGAGTTCCCTCAGACTTACAGATGTTAAAAAGTCTGTTCTGTTAAAGACTTTGAAAGCAGTAATTGGTACTCTTGATCCGACTCTGACAGATGTATCAGTAGCAAAAGAACTCAAAGATTCATTTGTTATCAGAAGACGGGGTAAGGAAATAATTATTCAGGAAGGAAAACTCCTTAACAGGGAATTATTATCAAGCGGAACAGTTGAAGGTATTGATGTTGCTGTATTTCTTGCTTCCATGATTTCTCAGGACAACTGTTTTTATTATTGTGATGAGCATTTTTCATTCATTCAGAGCGATATAGAGAAACGTATATTTGGCTTAATGGTTGAGAGACTGGGTAATAATGAGCAGTTGATATTTACAACTCATAATACCGATATGCTTAACATGAATCTGCCTAAGCATACATTTGCATTTATGAAAAAAGAGATTGATAACGGAGATTATAAGGTAACAGTAACATTTGCCTCGGATCATCTCAAGAGAAATACAGACTCTGTAAAGTGTGCTATGGATAATGATGTATTTGGTTCACTTCCGGATGATTCGCTTCTTGATGATTTGGAGGTGGATGAATTATGAATAATAGAAAATGTGTGTATCTCACTGAAGGTGAATGTGAGGAAAAACTTATAAAGGCACTTAAGGAAAAACCATCATTATTGATGCCGGGAAAGGTAAAGAAGTTTGAACTACTGAAAAAACAATGTGAAAATGTTGAACTTCTGACGATTGTACAGGTCCTAAATTTTGAAGATGAGATAGTGAATTCGACAGATGTTATTAAAGCACAGGAACTTACGAAAAGCATGAGTGAAGGATCATTTAAGAGTGCAGTTAATAGGATGAAACCTATAGAATTTCGTAGAACATTAAAAAGACATAAGTTGGATATAACAAAGCTGTGGGAAAAGAAACCACCAAAAGCGTTTTGTTTTGTGAAGCAGGATTCGGAGAAGATTAAGGTATAATACGTTCATGTTTATCATAGTATTGGATGAAAGAAGAGATTATCTCTATATTCTAATAGAAATGAAATTCGAAATTATACATTATCAGGCTGGGATAATAAGATATCCCGGTCTCTTTTTGTTAAAATAATCTTACATCAAATTCTCTCAACCCACATAAACACTGCAATCCAATCTGTAAGGGATATGGAACTATCCCTTACAGGTGGAAAGCAGCTTGGATAGGGGTTATTAACGCACATTCTTTGGAACCGTGATGACAACCTTAGTGCCGTTATTTCCGGAATCTATCGTCAGCTGCCCGCCGATCGACTCCAGGCGGAAGCGTATATTATCCAGAGCCATATGCGCTTCCGGCTTTCCTGTCATTTTAAAGCCGGGACCGTTATCACTTACAGTTATCTTATTTTCTGATTTGGTTATTTCAGTCTTAATAAAGATGCGCAGCGGTTCGGCAAAGTCCGGATCCATTCCGTGTTTAACGGAATTCTCAACGATGGGCTGCAGTGTAAGCGGAGGTATTCGAAACTGTACTTGTGGTGTATCGTATTCAACGAAAAGGATATCATCAAACTGTGCCTGTTCAACAGCAAGATACGCCCGTGTGTGTTCTAATTCCTCCAAAAACGGAATGGTGGTATTACTAGCGATGGCATTGAAGTTTTTTCGAAGATAGGTTATGAAATCCATTATAACCTGCTGACCTTTCCTTGGATTCTGCTCGCAGAGATAGTAGATGCTCATCATCGTGTTGTATATGAAGTGGGGACGCATCTGAAGCATGGTTATTCTGGTACGCTGGTCAGCGATCTCTTTCTGCTGACGTATATACTGTTCGTGCTGGTCTGTTATAATTATCCAGAACATAGAAAATGCGCTGATGGACACGGCAATTACTATCAGCAGAAATACCGTGGCAAATGCCTGTATTATCATGGCGATCATAGGTGGGATCAGATAGAGAAGAAAAGCTATAAAATATTTTTTTGTGAGTTTTTTTCTTCTGCGGATCACGCCTGCCAGATTAACTAACATTAATGCCAGCATAGGAAATATCAGGAGAGGATACCACCTGCCGCGGACAAACTGATTATCCGGGGTAATGTAGTAGATATCCTTCGTGAACTGTGAGACACATAACAGGGCAAACAACATGAACCACAAAACCAGCTCTGTATTGAATAAGACACTGTTTCGTAGTTTTTCTTCACAACAATGTAATATATAAGCGCTTAGTATTGGCATAAGAAGGAAGGGCAGAAGGGTTTCAAAAAATGAAGCGATCTTTTCTATAGAGGCAAGGTACGGATCTGAAAAGACAAGCAGGTCGGTTAAGTAGGCGATGATACTGAGTACCAGAATAAAAAAAGATGAAACAAAGAATCGTCTGCTGTGTTTGTCTATTATTGCGAGCTTTGCGGAAACTGCCAGACCAAGCAATGCGAGCAGAAACAATGCGCCGCCTGTAAAATAATAAGAATAGATAAGTATCGTATCAGCCGTCATACGCCTGTGCCTCCCAACGCGAATGGATGTCGCAGTATTTTAAGCTGAGCCTGAACATTCTCCACAGTGATAGGTTTTAATATATATCCGCTTGCACCGGTACTCCAGGCATCGACTGCATACCCTTCGTAGGCGGTGAGAAACACTACATTGGTTAGAGGATTGATCTTAAGCAGTGTAGTGCACAAGTCGAGTCCGCTTGCAGTTCCGAGTTCTATATCAAGGAACGCTATTGCTACCTGGTTTGATTTAGCATATTCAATCGCTTTCGACGGTTTGGTGAATCCTATGACCGAAGCATTTGGCAGTGCCGATTCAAGAACAGGAAGACCTCCGTTGAGGACGATCTTACTGTCGTCCACCATGATGACGGCAGGGCACTCGTCACTTTTGGCTGCTGTGCTTAACAGTCTGTCGACATTCACGTTAAGATATTCGGCAAGACGGCATATCGTTTCGATATCGGGCAGACGTTTGCCGTTTTCCCAACGGGATATCGCTGAAGGGGAAACAAATAACTGTTCTGCCAGTTCCCTTCTTGACAGATTTCTCTCGATTCTTAATTTTCTCAGATTTTCGGCAAAAAGCATACTCATTATATCTAACTCCGTTTTTCGTACGATTCTAAATGTTTAGCACTCAAACTATTATAACTGAGGAAAATAGCAGAAGCAAGAGGCTGGAGTTTAAATGAATGTAATATATGTTTGCCAATCTGGCACACTTTGTTGAAAAATAATATTTTTTTTTGGTATCATAAGATAAAGTATGTAACTTATACTAAGGGTTGTGGAGATTATGGGAAACGAAAAATCTATAGAAAGCAGAAGCAATAGCACGACAGTTTTTCAGAGTTGTCGCGTGAAAGCTGTAGAATGCCACATAAAAATGTGGTTTTTTGTGTTATCTTTTTTTCATATGCACAAAAGAGTGTTCTGTTAATTATTCCATATATAACTTATAACCCACTTGATGTATTTGATGTTGTAAATCATGTGATTTTTTTTGATCGCTGAGAGGAGACTGATTATGCTGAACATCTGTTTGGTGTCTTCTATAAGGATAACATAGTAACAGTAGCGGCTTTCCACGGATTGACCGATGGTAAAGTAATAACATCATTTATGGAGGAAATGCTGTGTTCCTATGCTGCATATTCAGAAGGTAATGTATATGTACCGGAGATAAAGGATTGTGATGATGCAAATGCAGAACCTTTCGAGGTGGCGAAAAAAGTATTCGAAGAGAGAAAGCTTCCGAAGGTAGATGCCAAGGGAGGCGGACTTATGGATAAGACTCCGTTTGTTATCCAGAAAGGTTTTGAAGATGAAGATATTAAGCCGTGTCACTATCTGATCAGGGCAGATGCCAGAGAATATATGAAGTATGCAAAGGAATGCGGGGTTCGCCCGGCGGCTCTTCTTGCTGCTCTCTATGCCGGTACAGTGAATAAGGTTATGGGTCCTCAGGACAGGAAAATGAAGGCTGCTATTCCTGTTGACTTCAGGGATGCCCTCGGTATTCCGAACACCTTCAGAAATTGCGCCTTACCTCCGGTCATGATCGATATTGAACCTGAGTTGGCACAGGATATATTGAATTACGTGAATACGAACATTGGATATGATACAGTTACGTAATAAAATGAATTTAGTAATAAATGAATTGTACTCAGAAAGGGGAATAATATGGACAGTACGATTGAATACATATGTTTTATATGTATAATGATCCCGTTATTTATGATGACTATAACGGTGAAGGCAGAGTCAAGACTCCTCACGGGAAGTGTGGCATTGGGACTGTTTATCTGCCTGTTTTCTTCCGAAGTCAGCGGCGCGGTGATCCGGGCGATAGGCCTGTCAGATGTGTATTATATCACCACAACCGCAACGCCAATAATAGAGGAGATGCTGAAAGCGATACCGCTTCTTGTATACGCATTCAGGTTTTCAAGCCAGAGAGATAAGCTGTTATCCTGTGGTTTTGGTCTGGGAGTAGGTTTTGCGGTGCTGGAAAATATTGTTATCCTTTTGAGGGCAGTCATTAGTGATCCCGAAAGCGCTAACTATCTGTGGGCGTTTGTAAGGGGCTTCGGTTCAGGTCTGATGCACTCTGTCTCGACTATGATGGTCGGAGTAGTTTTAAGCATCGTAATGAAGCAGAAAAAACTGCTGGTTCCCGGTATATTTGCCATATTGAGCGTGGCGGCTGCTTATCACGCTATCTATAATGCGCTTGTACAGACAGATCTGAAATATCTGGGGTTCGTGCTTCCACTTGCAACCTACATTGCGCTTGCGCCTATGACCTTCAAGGGACAGGGTTCCGAAGCAGCGAAGGAGGTGGCGTAAAATGTCTGTAGAGATAGTATTTGAGATAATATACACAGTAGCGGCATTTGTTGTCACACTTATCGGAATGCTTAAGTATTTCAGACAGAAAAAACCGTTGTTTATCCAGATGGTGGTATGTATGGTTGGCTGCCGTTTCTTCAATGGATTTCTGGATCTGCTTCTTGTAAAAAGCAAGATGAACATGGAAACCTTTAGGGTTTCATCACTTGTGCAGCTTGCACAGTTTCTGTTTTTGATCTGCGCATCCATCGGAGCACTCGATTCCCTTTGTGATGACGGTTCAAAATCAAACAGAAAATATCGTATCATCGCGGCATTTATCCCTGTGGCGATCTATGCGGGATTGATACTGTTTGCTATATATGATGAATTCAACACGGCGGAGATGCTTATGATGCTTATCCCTGTACTGGTTCCGCTGTATTCGCTGTACTTCCACATCAAGCATCTGATAATTCCGGATGTGGAGGATGGTATTGTAAGGTCGATACGCCCCTACAACGCCATATGTATATTGAACTGTATGGCATTTCTTCTGGAATATGCATTCGAGTTCGGTTCGGTTTACTGGTATGTGTCTATGTCTATCGGAATCATTGTAACTATCATTATTCTTCCGGTATTGGCACACGGAGTTAAAAAATGGTTCGAATAATGCAACGAGCATGATATGATTTACGGATAATAGGGTGAAGGCCTTAATATTATAAAAACTTTAAGGGAGGGAATTCCGATGAAGATTACGGAAATCACAAAAAAAATCATTGCAGTCTTTTTAGTCACTGCACTTATGGTCTCCGGACCTTTAGCAAACTTTGGTAAGTATGCATCTGCATCCGGTGATGATGCGGCATCCGAAGATTCCAAACTTTATGTCAAGGAAGTGAAACTTGGCATAGGATATGAATTGAAGGATGCGGTGATGGGACTCCAGAATGAAGGCTACTCGATATTGCAAAAGGATGGCGAGCCTGTGGATCTCAATGCAAAGAGTACATCCAAATCCAATCAGAAAGCAGTTGCGCTTGGATACAAAACGACGACTGATCCGAATGAAGGTATCACGGATCTCGCGGTCATGAATATGAAGGGCGGATACAATTTCAGTGATTATGAATATCTACTCAAAAAAACGATGGAAACAAAGATCAAACCCTTCGTTGAGGAATTCATAGACACGATTGAGGAGTACCGCTCAAACTACAAAAAGTCAAAAAATTCCATCAACTATAAAAGGGCTAACATGGTTCGAAAGATCCTGAATAAGTTCACGGATGATGATACAGGCGGTGCACCGATCGGAGATCTTCTTCTCAATAAGACAAAATATGAGCTGGGTGACAAAGCGTACGAGGCGCTTTCGGACGAGGAAAAGAAAAAACATATGGATATCGTCACACTCCTTATGCAAGGAAATATGACCGGTATAACGATGATGGAAAAGCTCCTTGTCAGGGCGGCAGACAGCTCGACGAGCACATGGATCGACAGGTTAGAGGAAACCGGTTACGACAAGCTGATTGAAGAATTTGAGGACAAATATCCCGACGCGGACAAAAATGAAATTCTCAAAAAGATGGACAAAAAATATAATGATACGGCAAAGGCATTATTGACGTATTGGGATGACTTTGCGCTGATAGCGGATGATTATGAGGATAAGCAGGATGAACTTATAAATAACGCAGAAGAATCAACGGAAAGATTCGAAGAAGCGTACGAAGGGGATCTTACGGAAATGGATGACGAGGAATTCGTCGAAACCATCAACGAAATGGATGATGTTCAGACTGAGACGATAGATCAGGCAGAAGAAGTGATAGCTGTCAAAGTAAGTGAAGCATTGAATGAAAGAGAAAATGACGATGGAAATCTGCGTGAGTTTTTTGCGCAGCCTTCAGATAATTTCAAAGGAGATGAAATAAGGAAACTCTACCCGATGGTTGCTTCTCTTTCGGATGGACAGATAGCGGGAATCGATTTTCTGACATTGCAGGAGCTTGTCGATGCCGGACTGAACAACATAAAAGATCTGGATGAGGAACAGATCAAAGCTGTCGAAAAGGTTTCCATCTACGATGGTGTAAATCGTGAGGTCTATGAACCTGGGGCAGTGGCTATGACCAATGACGCCCTGAGACTGGATGCTTTAGAGAAAGACAACGACGTGAGTTCATTTACCGTTATGAGGTATGTCGGGACCGCTATATTTGTTATCACTGCAGTAGGGGGATCATACGGGTTAATGAAGGGCCTTGAGCCTATCAACAGAAAAATAGAAAGTCTGACGGAGAGAGCAGAATATTTTGCAAGTAGGGCTGAAGAAGCGCTCAAATTGGAAAAGGCTCACAAAATAGACTTTATGTACTATAATGATGGAGTCTATTATAGTTCTTCAGCTGATTATGCTACGGCTTCCGCAAATAAATTTTCCGCTGCAAGGTTATGGAAAGCTTTAAAGATTACTGTGACAATGGCGGTGGTTCTGGTCGCGATAACAGGACTCGTACTGTCAATCGTCGGGTTTGTTGAAGAACACAAGGCTGTTGATTATTCACCTATTCCCAAATACATAGTAGATGAAACGGATATCACCAGGATTAATGAAAAGGGTGAAAAAGAGTTTTATCGTAATGAGACCGCGTATTATCAGGTTGTTGACTGTATCAGATATGGTATAAGTGAAAATGATGACATAACCAATAAACGTATTGGTGAAATAGGTGACCACGGGGATCTGAACGGATATGACGGAAAACAGTGGCTGGCTCTTTACGCTGTAAAGTATGAGAAATCCACACCGATCCTGGCTGACTCACTTTTGGTTATGACAGGTGATGGTTCTTCCAATGTACCTGACGGATACACGACGGGAATCCATATGTTTGGTGAGAAGAACGCGTACAATCTTCAAAATAAAAAATTGCTCAGGGAAGAACCTGATGATCTCCGTATATATTTTAAGCAGGATAAAGAGGTGTGGAAACCTGCGGAGGATAGCGGTGTTCCAAAAGAAGATAAGACAACCAAAATCGAAGATACAGGTTCACTTGTTTCAGGCAGTACTGATTTTATGTATCTTGTAATTGCATTTGCAGCCGGAGGAATATTGGCATGGGTATGCACGGTTATTCTTGGACGCAGAAAAAAATCTGCAACCCCGGCAAAATAGTTTGCGGATATAATAGTGAAAGGAAAAAATGAGGGGAGGAACAGGTTATGAACAAAACGATGAAAAAAGTAATAAAACAAATAATTGCGGGAGTCTTGACGGCTGCAATAACCGTTACTACTGCATTAGCGCCTGTTACGAAAAAGGCAGGCGCGGCAGATTCCGCACAATCCGGTCAGAAGCTTTATATAAGTGATATAAGGCTTGGTATGGGAGATACGTCAGATGAAGCGAAGCAATACCTTGAATCAGAGGGGTACACCATTCTTAAATATGATGATAAGCTATTAGACCTTAACAGCGGATCTACTCCGCAATCGTGGCTTGCAAAAGGTTATCCTGATTATATGGTAGTATATCTCGGATATAAGACAACGTCAGATCCGAATGATGCTGTCACCGATATTGCTGTTATGAATATGAAAGGCGGTTACAGTGTAGAAGACTATAACGTTCTGTTAGAGAATTATATGGACACCAAGATCAAACCTTTTGTTGACAGTTTCATGGCAACAATAAAGGAATATCGTGAAAACTATAATAAGCCGAAGAATACGATCAATTATAAGAAAGCAAGTATAGTTCACGATATGCTCAATAAGTTCACAGATGACGATACAGGAGGAAAGCCTCTGGGCGATCTTTTCTTAAATGAAACAAAATATGAGATGGGTGATAAGGCATATAATGCTCTGTCTGATGATGAAAAGAAGAATCATGTTGATGCAGTTACATTGTTTTTGCAGGGTAATCTGACAGGAATATCAATGGTTGAAAAACTGCTTGTAAAAGCTGCTGACTCTTCGGATGATACATGGATCGACAGATACGAAGAGACGAGTTTTGATAAACTTATGGAAGAATATGAAGATAAATATCCCGGTGCGGATAAAAGCGATATATATAAAAAAATGGATAAAAAATATAATGATGCAGCAAAAAAAATCCTTGAGATGTGGGATGATTTTGCTGAGATCGCTGAAAGCCATGAGGATGTTCATGATGAATTAATGAATCAGGACGAGGAACTGGGTGAAAAAATAGATGACTTATCAGGTAAAGAAACTGAAAACATGGATATTGATGAAAAGGTGGATTACCTTCATGAATTTGAAGATATACAGTCTGATACTGTAATGATGGCTGAGACGGCAATTGGCGTTGCTGTATGCGACCAGATGGCGGATAAGGAAAATGATGATGGAGAATTCCTTGAAATATTCAGTAAACCTTCCACTGAATATAAGGGAGATAATATAAGGAAGCTGTATCCCCTCGTTGCGTCCCTTTCCAAAGGACAGATCGCAGGACTTGATTTTGTAACTCTACAGGAGCTTATAGATGCAGGCTTCAATAATGTAAGCAACATAGAGAAAGATGAGTATAAAGATATGGAGCCCTGTTCAATATATGAGGGAGTTAACAGAGAGCTCTATGAAAAAGGAGCTGTAGGACTTACAAGTGATTCACTGCGTCTTCAGGCTAATGCGGAAGCGGAAAGGAATTCAACAACCACAATAAGCAGCAGAACCATTATCATGATTGGAGTTACAGCAACTTTAGGAATAAGCGGTTTTATAGCGTATGGAAAATACGAATCGTTTACTACAAAAGCTATGAATATTTTTTATGAATCCGACTTTGCGATGGAAGAAGTTCTTGAACGTGAAGGCAGTATATCAGAGGCTGTGGCAAGAAGCGAAAGCATTACATCAGGTAATGGATTACAACCGTCAAAGTATTACAAATATGCCGGAATAGCTAAAGCAGTAGCTATTGCATTTGCTGTGGCCTGTGTTGCCATGATCATTGCAACGGTTGTTTCACATTTTTTAGATGAGATGGCGGTTTATGAAACTGATTTCGTTCCTATCCCGAAATATATGGTAGATGAAGTAGATATTACCCGTTACAATGAAAAAGGTGAGAAAGAATTCTACAGGAATGAGACCGCTTATTATAAAGCTGTTGAATGTAACAGAAGATCCCTGAATGACGCAAAGTATAAAGAATTACATAAAAAACGTTTAGATGAAGTGGGTGACAGGGGAGATCTGAACGGAGATGTCGGAAAGGAATGGCTTGCTCTCTATACAGTAAAAAAATCAGACTCTACACCTATTCTTGCAGATTCATTACTTCCTAAGGTAGGGGATGACTCTTCGAATGTACCTGATGGCTACAAAACAGGTATACATATGTTTGGAGAAAAGAATGCTTATAATCTTCAGAACAAAAAACTGCTTCACAATGAACCGGAAGCCATTCGTATTTACTTCAAGCAGGATACGGAAGTTAATAAAAAATCAGATGATGATCAGGATGCCAAGGCAGATGACGAGGCAGATAATAAAACCGGTAACAAAGATGCAAAATTAGAAGATACAGGTTCAATTGTTTCAGACAGTTCTAATTTTATGAAACTTGTACTTGCGTTCGCAGCCGGAGGATTTACGGTCTGGATATGCACTTTTATCTTCGGACGCAGAAAGAAGAATGAAATAACTAAATAAATAAGATTATTTACAATGATGTATATATAAATAGGGAGAGACTTACATGAAAAAAAGATCGATAAAATGCTTGATAAAAAATATAATGATGAAGCAAAGATAATTCTGGAAAAATGGAATTCATTTACAGGCATTGCTGCTAATTATGAAGATATGAATGATGCAGTCGAAGAAAATGTTGAAGAGATAACTGATAAAATGAATGAAAATATTGAACAGGATATCACTTCAATGACTTCTGATGAACAGGATGAGCTTATCGAGGATACGGGCGAACTCCAGAAAGAAACATTCGATCAGACGGAGGATTTTATCGGAATAGCTGTAAGCATGGAGCTTGAAGAAAGGGAAACCGATGATGAAAATATGCGTGAATTCTTTGCTCAACCAGCGAAGAATTTTAAAGGAAACGACATCAGAAAATTATACCCTATGGTTGAGTCTCTTTCAAAAGGTCAGATCGCAGGACTTGATTTTTTGACAATGCAGGAACTGATTGACGCCGGATTAAACAGTATTCTGGAACTTGAAAATAGAATGAAAGAATTAAAAGATATACCGGTTGCTTCAGTATATGAAGGTGTTAATCGTGAGATATTTGAACCGGGAACCGTAGGTCTGACAAATGATGCTTTACGCCAGAGAGCTCTGCAGGCAGGAAATGAACCCGGAAGTCTTACAACCTGTAATATTGTGGCAATAGGTCTTGGTGGACTGGCTGCCATTATAGCAACAATAACAGTATCAATTATTGATTCATCCAACAGTTATGACGTGGACTTTTCTCCGATACCAAAATATATGGTTGAGGAAACAGATATAACAAAGATAAATGAAAAAGGTGAAAAAGAATTTTACAGGAATGATACGGCTTATTACAGTGCCGTGAAATGTAACAGGGAAACAATGGCTGGCTCTGTATACTGTGAAATATGAACGCTCAACGCCGATACTTGCGGATTCATTATTGGTCAAGCTTGGAAATGATTCATCTTCAGTTCCTGATGGTTATTCAACCGGTATTCACATGTTCGGAGAAAAAAATGCCTATAATCTTCATGACCAGAAGCTGATATTTTCTACAAATCATGAACTGCGTATATATTATAAGCAGGATGAAGAGGCTTATAAAACCGATAATAACGAAGCCGCAAAAGAAAGCGTCAAGTTTGCTGATATAGAGACTACGGGATCCATAGTTTCCGACGAATCCATGATATTATATCTGACTTTAAGTTTTATTGCCGGTGCCGTAGCAACAGGTATATTTATGACATTTATAAATAAACGAAAAAGATCAGCAACCGTATCAAGGTAATTTACGGATATATAATTGAAAGGGAAAAAGTATAATTGGAGGGAGAATTATTATGAAAGGGAAAAGAAAAGGAAAACATATCAGAAAAAGAATAATATCTTTTATACTGGCGGTATATTTTATTGCATGGAACTTCATGGATATTCTCCCATTTTCGGGCAGCATGGTATACGCTGCAGGTGAAAATGATCAGGCAGTATCAGGTGAAGGTCTGGCGGTTAAGCCTGATACAGGGTCAGTGAGGGATACCGGTTCGGATAATGAGGCTACTTACGGATCTTCTGATAATGTTGATGAAGAAGTTACACCGGTTCCGAAGTCTTCACCAAACGGAATTCTTGATGAGAATACTTTAAAAAAATCATTCAACAAAAAAGAAAAGGTAATTCTTGACGGAGATATCAGCATGGATGAGGCGTTGAAGTTTGAGGACGGAAAGAGTTACATACTGGATCTTAACGGACACAGTATATTCCGTAACAGGATCGATGATCAGAGCGGGCTTTCTCAAGGAGAAGTTATATTCTTATCAGGCGGCTCTACTCTTAAGATCATCGATAGTTCATCCTCCGATGCAGGTAAGATATATGGAGGGATTGCAAAAAAGGGCGGTGGTATCATTGTAGATAATGGTACTCTGCAGATAAACCGAATATGTATTCGTGATAATTTTGCCACATACGGGGGCGGTATATATGTAAAGAAAGGCTCCGTAACTATGGAGGATGTTACCCTTGATCAGAACGGAGTTACGGAAGAAGGTGAAGGCAATGACGGACTCAGTGATCTTTTTGATCAGGTTTCTTTCCGACAGTTTGAATTCTATTTCGGAGACTCTGGAATAAAGAAATTCGATAGTAACAATACAAAAAGTGCAGGCGGTGCCATCTATACCGAGCCCGGAACCAGTGTAATTATTAAAAACTGTAATATTACCGGCAACAAGTCATTCTACGGCGGTGGAATATACAACAAAGGAAAGATGACCATTACCGGTTCCAGGATAAAGCAGAATTATGCATTTACATTTGGCGGTGGTATATATGATGAGGGCGAACTTGAGATATCTTCATCTTCTGTAAATGAGAATATAAGTAAATCTAACGGCGCAGGAATGTGTCTTGATTCTGCAAGGGAATATACGATAAGCGACTGTAATTTTAAGAATAATAAGTCTGATAAGTGTGGAGGCGCAATTGCCTGTGGCCGGGGCAGTCTTGTTATCAAAGACACAACCTTCTTTCAGAACGAAGCAAAGAATAACGGAGGGGCGTTATGGGCATATACCGGAGTTAATGTTACGATAAAGAATGTCTCTGCTTCTGAGAACCAGACAAAATTAAGCGGTGGATTTGCTTATCTTGGAAGGAATCTGTCTGTTGAGAATTGTGATATAACCCATAACCGTGCAAAAAAAGGCGGCGCAGTCTATATGGACAACAGTTCAAAAAACGGCAGGATAACCTTTAACGGAGGTCGTATATATATATACGATAATACTTCCATCAACGATTCTTCCAACAATAATATAGCCTATTATTCATTTATGAAGATTAAGATCAAAGGACAGTTAAAAGACGAGAGTTATATTGGTATAGTTGCTGTCAGTGCAACGGATCTGACCGAAGATTACAGTGATCATAATGATATTGCACCGGATAAGGTATTCACCTGCGACTCGGATGAATATACGATACTTATGGATGAGGATTATCCGGAGGCAAAGACCAGGAAGCTTCTCAAAGCAAGGAATTCAGGATATAAATGTTCGATATATATTGATGTGACGGATGATGTGGACTGGTGGGATTATTGTTATGTATATATATATGGTAAAGATAATAACGGCAAAGGAAAACGAGTCAAGGCATATGAATCAAGTGATATACAGAATGATGTAGATCATGGTGACGGATATTGGTACAGATCCGATATCAACTGTGGCGATATATTTCCTACAGAAGTTCTTATTGAGACCAAGTTCGGAACAGGTGGAGGCTGGCGTGATTGGGAGGCCAATGTAAAAGTATTGATCAATGGTGTAAATTGTGGAAATACCCATATCCGTGTGGCAGACTGGGGATGTTTCCACAGATATACTTATGTTGATACTGCAGCAAGTGATTATCCCTATCCTGCCAATTTTGATGCGGAGTACAAAAGAGAGATCGATTCAGGAAAATCGGATGACGGCATTATCAAACTTACGGCAGTTGACCAATACGGTGTTAACTGGAATATCGGAAATGACGGTTATACAGTTGAGAATCTGAGTTTCCCTGACAATGATAAAGTTGAGATATTAGACAGCTCAGGCAGGAAGCTGAAAGTTGGCAGTGATCTCGGGCGCAATCATCAGAGTACCTTTCTTATAAAATATAAGACCGGAAGCAAATTATTCAGGAATTATGAACAGAGAATAACGGTAAGGTTCGTCTTTCCTCTGAAGATCAAAGTAGTCATGGATGACAAAGAGATCATGACAAAAAAAGGTTATCAGTCGGAAACAGTGGAGATCGATACATTTGACACACCGCCGGGTTATTATCTGTCTAAGCTTAAGAAAAACGGAAGTTCCGGAAGTCTTATATATGATGAACTTACAGGCAGATACAGTTACATATTCGGTGTGGATAATGATACGATAACAGCCGTTCTGAAACCTATCACCTATACAATACAATTTGATAAAAATGCGGAGAATGTTAAGGGAACAGTAACAAACAGAACCGTAACCTATGACAAGAAATTCACATTTCCAACCAATCAATACAAGAGATCCGGCTACAAGTTCACCGGATGGAATTCAGAGCCGGACGGAACGGGAACAGCTATAGCAAACAAAGGAACGGTAATTAACCTGACCCGGAAAAGAGGAGATGTAATTACATTTTACGCACAATGGGAGAATGAGAACATGTCAGTAACAGGTTCTTTGATCTCTGACGGAAGCAGGGTATGGTATTTTATCGCATTCATATCGGTGGGTATCATATGTTTATGTGCAGTTAGATTCTTCATTTTGAAAAAAAAAGACTGTAAGTAAACAGAATTAAGCGAGGTGGAAGGCTATGTTCAAGAAAATCAGGCTTATAATTCCTGTCTTAATATTGTCACTGGCAGCTTCGGTAACCGGAGTGTTATCAGGGGGTACGATCGCATCAGCTGATCTTGAAGTGACAGAGGTCGGCACCTGGACTGATCTTCAGAATCTGATCAATGAGACGTCTGAAAAAGATATCGTATACAGGCTTACGACGGATCTGTATCCGACTGAGGAAGAAGGCGCTCTTATTATCCCTGAGGGAGTTATGATCAACATAGACCTTAACGGTTATGATCTTAACAGGGGACTTGATGAGAGAGCGGATAACGGATATGCATTATTCCTTGAGAATAAAGCAAAGCTTACACTGGTTGACTCCTCTGAAGAAGGAGGAGGCTCGGTTACAGGTGGAATGAATACGGGAAACGGCGGCGGAATATATGTAAGCAGTAAGGCTGAACTAACACTTAAGCAGGTATCCGTATCCATGAACGAAGCAGCAGCAGGAGGTGGTCTGTATCTTGAAGATAAAGCGGTTCTTACAATGAACAATGCTAAGATCAATGATAACTCTGCCGATACTACCGGCGGAGGAATACATAGTAATGGCGGAAGGATCATCTTCGCCGGCGGACGCATAAGCATTAAGAATAATTATGCGGCTGATACTGACAATGACGGAATATATTTTGAAAGCTTCAAAGTAATGGAAGTCACTGAAAAGTTCAATAAAAAAGCCCGTATCGTATTCTCAATGCCTGAGATCGTAGAAGTAGTAACTACAGGATATGGTGATAATAATTCTCTTCCTGCAAATTATTACTTCACATTCAAATCTGAGGATGATAAATATGTGATCAGCGAAGCTGATGACGATTCGGAAGTAAAAGTCATTAAAAATGTTGAAAAGGTCCAGAATAATAAAGTTCATACGGTGGAGGTATATAATTCTTCCGGAGCTTTAAAGGCTGAGAAGGATTTTGCTGATATAACAACCGCGTGGTTGTATTCAACTTCCAAATCCTCGTCTTCGTCAAAGGCTGTTCTTACTCTCGGCGCTGACTGTGATCTTGGAGGAATGCTTTCACTTTCCGAAGGTGACAATGTTGTTCTTGATCTTAACGGTCATTACATCAAAAGAAATCTGAATAACGAACCTGAAGATGATGGCAGTGTTATATACCTGGAAGGAAAGTGTAATCTTGAGATAAAGGATTCCAATCCTGAAAGCGCAGGTTATGACGGAATTAAAGGCGGAGTCATCACCGGAGGCGCAGGAAATGACACGGCTGGCGGAATCCATATAGAAGAAGGCGGCAAGGTTACAATGAAGGGCGGCACTATATATGATTGTATTACAAATGAACATGGTGGTGCCGTGTATATAGAAGGGGACATGGATGAACGGGAAGAAACCAGCTTTACCATGACCGGAGGCATGATATCAAGCTGTCATACACTTGACAGCGGCGACAGCTGCTACGGAGGCGGTATATTTGCAAGGGCAGCTACATTGTCTATTAAAAATGCCACCTTCAAGAACTGTTATGTTGAAGACGACGGCGGTGCCATTGCTGTTGAAAAATGCGTGGTTGAACTTAATAATGTTGTATTCACGGAAAACAGAGCCACCAATGACGGCGGCGCGGTCTGCATAAGATATACCAAATCAAAAAAAGGAACCCGATTTACCGCAAGAAATTGCAAGTTTGTCGGCAACCATGCAGTAGATGCCGGAGGAGCCATATATGTAGGCGATAACGGTGACGCACATATACCGACCATGATATATAAATGCGTGTTTACGGATAACGAATCTGACGATAACGGCGGTGCCGTATCAGTATGTGATGACGCTGTTGCCATTGTTGATTCAGAGATAACTGAAAATCACGCCACCGGATACGGGGGAGGCGTATATGTGGATTCCCGTTATGATCTGGCACTTAAAGGCAAAGTGATCATTCAGGACAATTCCTGCGAAAACGAAGATGGTGATGATCTGTGTCTTGAGGATGGCAGTTCTTCTACAGCCAGAGTCATTGATGTGGGACTTACATCCGGTTCCTATATAGGAATTGGTTCCACGGATGATGATGAAGTACGGCTGGGTTATGATATAAGTGAATACCATCTGAAGTATTTTCATCCGGCGAAAGGTTCCGTCGGACTTAAGGAAAAAGTGAAGAAAAAGACCACCTTGTCGGTGTCGGCATCGCTTATATCCGATGGTAATATAAAATTAGTTATTTTGTTTTCAATAATAAGCGCCGTAATTATAACGGCATCAATAACAATACGAAAGAGGAGGGTTCAGGTATGAGACGCAGGAAAGTATTTCGTAAAAAAACATTGCATAGAATATTAAGAATAATGATAGCCTGGGTTCTGTGTTTTAATTTTTCATTACTTGATCCGGCGGGTTGGGTTCAGAATACCCGACTGCTTGCTGCAGGCGAAGACGGCTTCGCGTCTTATATCGAAGATATCAAAGTCTTCTACGGAGTTAACGAGAGTAATGCCGTAAGTCAATGTGAAGCCGAAGGCTATACTGCTGTTAAGAGCAATCTTAACGAAGGAACAAGAAAAGGTCAGTATGTATGTATCGGCTATAAGACTACGGATAACAAAGCAAAAGCTGTCCGTAAGCTTGGTCTTCTTGCCATGGACAAAGGATACGAGATACGGGATTACAAGAAGCTTGAAGAAAAGTATAAGCAGTCTAATTATGCTGCTGCAGATGCACTTTGTTCCGCAGCTGTTGAATTTACCAATTATTTCCATGAAGGAAGCCCAAAGGCAATAGAAGCCTATGAAGGTCTTAATATGGCATACGTTCCCGAAGCAGGCGAAAAGGGCCTTGGAGATTATATTATAGGTATGGGCGACGATCAGGACAGGGATTTCTATGCCAAGCTGCTTACTACCGCAAGCAGCGGTATTGTCAATTCCATAATATCCTTCCTGTATGCCGGTATGGCTCCTTACAATAATGAAGAAGATGAAGACGGTAATGCGATCACGGTGAACTGGGCGCAAAAAGTCATAGAAAATCCGTTGTGGGAACAGGTGGAAGAGGACAATCTTACCGAAGAGGAACTGGATTCAATGGATCAGAATTACATGGACAGCGCCAAGACTCTGTTCAAGAAGCTTCAGGACTTTACTGCTCTGTATGAGAATGCCGAGTGTAATTTTGATGAAGACAGGATCGATGAACTTCAGGAGGAGGGTTCCGATATTGAGGAAGCAATGGATGATACCGAAAAACTTGATAAGAAGGATACAAGTCTTCTCTACATGGGATGTTATGAGCAGCTTAATAATTATAAGATCAATGACGATATGCCCCTTGGAGAATGGTTTGTCAACATCGGCAAACTGACAAGTGAAGAAGTTGATTACAGGCAGTTGTATCCGGTAGTTGACTCCTTTACCGATGCGGAACGTCAGATGATCGGCGTCGGAGGTCTGATGTCTGTAATTGGTTCCCTTGAAGAAAATGAGAAAACCGACCTCTATGATGAAACACTGGAAGAAGCAAGAAGGAAAGTATACAAGCTTCTCGGTGAAGATGATTTCTCCATATGGAGTGGTTCAAATGAGGAACTCTTCACTAAGACTTTTGCCTACACAAGTGATGCGATCCGTCAGAATTCGGCAGGAAAGCTCCTTGAGGACGCGGAAACACCTACTGATCTTGATAAAGCAAATGATATCGTAGAAGAAGTAAACAAATGGTGGGGAATTGTAAGCGGTACTGTATTTGTCGTATCCTTCATACTAGGTTCCTATGGACTGCCGTTAGTTCTTTCAGGTGTGGGATTCGTGCTTACAAAGCTTGGGTTAACAACGGTAGTAACCGGTATTACCAGTGTGTGTTCTTCATTAGTGGCAATCGGAACTACAGTCAGTACGATCATGTCCTATGTATTGGTCGTAGATCTTATTGTTCTCATCGGATACGGTTTATATAAGCTTATCACCTATTTCGTCAAATTGGCGAAGGAGGCCGCCGATAGCGAATATTCAACAATTCCCGATTATCTGATCGATGTTATGGACACAATGGATAAGACTGTTCAGGTTAAGTATAAGGTCACCCTGAATAATATCGGCTCAAAAGGTGATCTGGACGGTTACAGGGCTCATAGAGGCTGGGTTTCCTTATATCAGACAACTGACACCAGGATCGGAAGTCCTTTGGTAGTTCCGAAAACCGGAGATCCATTTAAGGTGGTTTATGGCGATTCGGCAGACCGGAACGGAATGGAATCCTTAACCTTCTTCGGTGAGATAAGTCCCGGTAATTGTAATTCGGGCATGGAATATGATGATGTGAACGGAATATATATATTTTATACTACAGAGGATTCTCTTAAATCAAAATCCGCAGCCTCGGCTGTTAACACTTCAGAATCCGGTACATCTGCTGTAACAAAATACTATGCGGATATGATAGTACGTTCGGCAAGAACAGAGTCTCAGGCAAAGGCTAAGATAATCCAGAAGGGATTCCAGGTATGGGATCAGAACCTTACGCCGGATGCCAGAAATCGTAAAGAAGGATACCAAAGTATTACAAATGGTGATAAAGATACTCAGTATACCTATATCGGTTATAAGATTACAACCGATCCCTCCAATGCCATAAGAGATATCCGTGTTGCATCTTTCGAGCACGGCTCTTCATTGACTTTCGGGTGTGTTAATTATGCCTGCGCCGGAACACTGGGTTACCCGGCGGATAGTGATAAAGAAGATGAGAAGTTTCCTTCGAATCTGGACGGGTTATATTACAGCAAGAATGAGAAAAGCGGAACACCTATTCCTGCAGGAAAGATTCATATGCTCTCAAGTCATGATCAGGCGGAAGCAGGATGGGTTCCTGTCACAACCTTCGGCGGACTTCCCTATAACTTTAATACAACAAGACTATCCTCCGATGACAAGTTAAACAATTGGGGTGACGGAAGATATCTTGCGCCTTACCAGTATACATTATATGCATCACAAGATGAGTATTCATGGAATGAGACAGACGGATATATGTACTATGAACCCACAGAGAAATATACGGAAGGTACGAAATATCTGTCGGGTATATACTTTACCTTCGGTACTGATTCCGAACATGCTACCTGGTCGAAAGTCGCTGCAGTCAAATCTTCTTTCACCGAGCTTGTAGACAAGATGAAATCTGTTCCGAATTCAAATCTGCTCGGTGATATTAATCTTGCACAATCTTATTACTATAAAGGTTACCTGAATGAGAGCAACCAGAAGTATCTTCATATAGGCTATCTGTGGAGTTACAATCCTTACCGTGCCATATATGATGTGCAGGCTTATCAGGGAACATTATATAAGTCCGAGCTTCCTTATACGGTAAATAAAACAACGAAGTACAGCAAGAAGAATCTTGGGGAAGCTGCCGAACAGCAAAGCTACGCCGCAGTAAGTATAGTATTCCAGAGACCTTTGCAGTCATATACCAATTTCTTGGATAAGGATATTTCGTTTAATGGAAGAGGACTGCTTCCCGAGAATGCATATATAAGCACTAACGGTCTTAGTGGACGCCATGAAGAACTAAGAACGAAAACCTATACAACTACTCTTATGGGTGATTACGATTACGGATATGATAAGATGCCATTTCTTCCGACGGGTATATTCATGAGCGGTTACATATCGGACAAAGAACCATTGACCCTTGATGATATTGTTATCAGCAGTAAAAGACATGATGGTGAGCTGATCAATGGCAAGGTAGTAGCGGATATGTCCGGAGAGAAGACTCTTGGAGGAAATGCCGCAACAGGTGAGTTCTCATCTATCCAGGAGCTTAAGAGACCTTACAATACCAAGGCTTTCAACATATCATATCCGGAGTGGACCAATGATTCTAACGATCATTATGACGCCGGCAAAGAATTATATATCTATAAGAAAAGACCGGCTGTGAAGAAGAAGTATATCTCCCGTGTATTTGTAGGCGCATATACAAGGGAAGAATCAGGATATGATAACGAAGATATGCTCTATGAGGTAGATAAGATGGTGGATTACCAGGCGCTTCTTATCGCCACTTCCCAGGCAAGTGATGAAGTAATCCCGGTTAATGCATCGGTACCAAAGGAGGATGCGTGGTACAGAAATCAGACTAAAAAGGAAATTGCAGCTACGGAACCTGAGAAAGGCAAGAAGAGTCCGGCTGCCTATATAAGTGTATCAAGAACCGACAAGGAGGATGAAGCCATTACCGGAATGGTTCTGTACAAAACAGATAAAAAAGCCGTACCTGAGGAAATGAAGGTGGACTCCATGACCTATTACTGCGCAAGTAATACTACGCCGATAACTTTAGCAGGCGGAAGCAAATATTATCTGTACTACACTTATAATACGGGTGCCACACCGGGCAAACCCATTACTGATATAACTGTCACCGAAGATTTATTCATAAGCGGTCAGTCAACTACACTTGTAGTCGACAGGCCCGATGGCAAGGGTGGAGATGATGCCTCGAAGCCCTACGGCGACACCTCGCTTTACAATTATATCCATGCCGAATATGAGCATGACCAGAAGACCTACTTTAATAAATTATTCATCGGTTCTGATATAATGAAGAAAAAAGCACTTACAAAGCTCCTTGAACAGGATTGTACTGAATTCATCGATATGAACCTGAATGAGAATGCCGGCGGGAACTATATATATATGGGTTACAAAGGTTACAGCCTTGACGAGGATAAGATCCGTATGAAGGCTACGAAGGAAGCTAAGGAGACGGAGAAAGAGAACCAGCTTCAGGAGGCGATCTATGACATAATATGTACCGTGGATAAGCCTTATAATCCCGATGGATTTGTTACCGAGCTGAACCAGATATATTATAAGCCGGTGAGTGATACTGATCTGAACGCAGGAACAAGCGGCCCGAAGATATATATGTATTACACAACTATATACAACGCCAAGAAGTACAATAAGAACCAGGGAACGGATACAAGGAAGATGATGTCATCCATGCCGAATGATTACTTTAAGACACCGTTAACCAGGATCGCCTTTGCATTGGGAGACCGCGTTCCGTATCAGGACGGAGTATCAAGCTCAGGTCTATCCAACAATCTGCCATGGGAGAGAGTATTATGTGATGACAACAGGACAGCAGCGGAATTGAATGACGGAGCAGTCTGGTTCGATGATGATTATAATTCAATGGAGAACCGTATCTACATGTTCGCCCAGCGTGAAGACGGAAGTGTAAAAGGCGCAGGAGAGATAACCGGCGGTAATACATCAGATGAAACCATATACGGTGAGATGTGGCTTAACAGATAACAATAGAAAGGAATGTTTCATGAAAGGACGGAGGATAAGAGGTATTTGTATTTCACTCGATATACGATCTTATCCGGTATGATCAGAATGCGGCAGGACTGTCTGGTACGGACGTGGGCCTGTCGCTTCATGTGGTCTCACTGAAGCAGGCAGACAAACAGAACAGAATAGCCATCTCCATCACTCCGACAGAGTACTCGGCATTTATACTTAATATGCGTATAGAAAATGAAGCGCAATGCAAAAATGATGGAAATATACAAGCGCGAATCTACGACGGACGCCCTTACCGGTCTTTTTAACAAGGGAGCCTATATTGAGAAGGAAAAAGAACTTTCCCAAAAGCTGTTTGAGTAAAGTAAAGATGATAAGGAGAATTTTACCTTTGCGATCATGTCACTGGATCTGAATTTTCTTAAGAAAGTAAATGATAACTACGGCCATGAGGCCGGAGATCATTTTATTAAATCGGCTGCGGATATCCTGTCTGTTGCGGTGGGAGACCACGGAGAAGCATACCGTGTGGGCGGTGATGAATTTCTGGCAATCATCTACGGTGATGATCCCGAGACCACGTATCAGGCAGTGGTAAAGGAGCTTTTACAAAGGATTGATGACTTTAACGAGATCGAACAGAGCGAGATCCCTCTGTGTTTCGCCTACGGACATGCGATCTGCTCCACCGGTCAGGACTACTCGATCCATGATGCCGAGAGACTGGCCGACAAGGAAATGTATGCGTGCAAGCATAGGATGAAGGTGGAAAGAGAGTGATTTACATAAAATTTTAGCAGACAGGAGAGATGAACATGAAAGTAACAACACAGACACAGGATGGGAAAAGAGTAATAAGACTGGAAGGGCATGTTGATTCAGGTAATGCAGCTCAGGTCGAAGAGGAGATCATGAAGGCAGTTAATGAGATTCAGCCTGATGATTTCTACATTGACGCAGATGCGCTTGAGTACATATCAAGTGCAGGACTAAGGGTTTTGATGAAGCTTCGTAAACAGATTGGAAAAGAAGTTACGGTTATGAATGTTTCACCTGAAGTATATGATATATTCGATACGACAGGTTTTACCGAACTCTTAAATGTAAATAAGAAGCTTCGTACCATATCCGTGGAAGGCTGTCCGGAGATTGGAAAAGGCGGTAATGGTACAGTATATCGTCTTGATGATGATACTATAGTAAAAGTATACAAACCATGGATGACATTTGAGGAGATAGAGAGAGAACGTAATTTTGCAAAGACCGCATTCGTAAATGGGATTCCATCTGTAATCGCTTATGATATGGTAAAATGCGGAGACTGCTTCGGCATAGTATTTGAAATGCTTAAGTCTGATACTTTAGGTCATCAGATGGCAGCCCATCCCGAAAAACTTAAGGAGTATGTTGGTAAATATGTTGAGCTTGCAAAGACACTTCATAATACACACGTACCAGCGAATACATTTGCGAACATCAGAGATATTCTTAGAGAGCGGCTTCCCAAATTAAAGGAATGGTGTTCTGATGAAGAATTATCAGTGTTAGCGGATATTATTAACAGTATTCCTGACTGCGATACCATAATTCATAACGATCTGCATCCGGGCAATATCATGATACAGGATGGGGAACTTGTACTGATCGATATGCCGGAGGTTACAATGGGACCGCCGATCTATGATCTTGCCGCTATCTTCCGTGATCTTATATCTGCCCCCCAGGCCCCTGGATCGGTTATTGAACAATCTGTTGGTATGCCAAAAGAAATGATCATGCAGGTTGGACAGATGTTCTTTGCAGGATATATCGGGATCACTTCGCCGGAAGAATTGGAAGTATATATGAAGAAAATGGGACTTTTATATGCATTCAATGCTGTTCTTGTTGTCGGGACAGGTGCAGAGGGAGCGATAAAGAGTGCACCGAGGATAATGGAGTATCTTCTCAGACCAATGGTTATTCCGAATGCGGAGATTATTAAACAGATGTTCAGAGAGGGTTGAGAAGATATCTGAAAACAAAATATAGAACATGAAATAAAACATAGAACATGAAATAAAAAATGAAATAAAAACATACAAGTGTGGGAATTATTTCACATTAATTAACCTCCGGAATCGGTAATTGATCATATCAGACTGATTCCGGAGGTTTTTTGAATTGTGATCAAAATTTTTGGGTCATTGATAATTTTTTCCTTTTTCAGGCTGTCCATTCGGACACTTGATGATCAGCACCACTGAAACGATCATTCCGAGAACACCTGCGGTGGCGGTCATCCACAGAAGGCCGGTCGAAGAGCTGATCATGCTCGCCAGACCATCAGTTGTTTCAACAGATGAAGTATCGGAACCATTTCCGAATATCAGCATCACGCCGGAGAAGACAGTCAGAGCAAAGCAGGCCGCCAGTGACATAAAATACTGCCACTTAACTACGTGTCCGGCCGGTCTTTCATCAGCCTCCGCAATATATTTCATATCCACATCACTTAATCCATCCAAAAAATCAAGTCCGTTCATGTGACACCTCCTTATCATAGTTCGTAGCCGGAATTCACATGCAGATAATCAAGCTCCTGCAATTTCATCATACCAAAATGCCATCCATCAGCAGATGCTCTCTCAGCCGATTACGTATCCTCATCAGCATCGACTTGACTTTGCTTTCCGAATAACCGTAGAACTTTGCAATATCCTTAATATCTTCCATGTACCAGTAGCGACGCATAAACACACAGCGCTGGTCTTTTTTTAATCCTTCTAAAAACCTGTTCATTGACTCTGAAAATGCGAGACGGTCGACGATTCCCTCTCCGGGCCCCTTGCTCATCAGGCATGAATCAATCTCATCAGTCAGATAAACGATATCTGCGCCGCGTTTCTTAGCATGCATATGCCTGTATCGGTCTATAGAAAAACAGCGCACGATCCGGGCCAGATACGGATAAAAATGCGATGCCGGATTATCCGGCGGGATATTGTCCCAAGCTCGAAGATAGGTATCATTTACACACTCCTCAGCGGTTCCTGAATCATAAACTACTTTGAAGGAGAGTGAATACAGTTTCCTCCCATACTGATCAGCGGTCTCTTTGATCGCCTGCTGATCCCTATCGAAAAAAAGCTTGATAATCTCCTCATCACTCATAGTCGTATCTCCTGTAGTCCTCTATTATATTTACCGCAATATCGGATGTATCAGTTGCATAAAAAATATAAAAAAAACGATGATATCAGATAGTCTCTATGTAAATAATTTTATCAAATCTAAAAAAGGCTGTCAACCGGCTGTATGGGAAGTAGAATTATATGACTTTGGAAGATCTGAAGGAATTCTCGGAATCCGTAAATGACGGCAACACATATAAAGGTTACAGAGTAATATTGGATAATGATATTGATATCGGTTCGGAATTGACGCCGATCGGTATAATGGATCCCGATGAAGAAGGGTATTATTTTGACGGAGTAAAAGGATCTGTCAAAGGTTCCGGAAAATATGTCGGAGGAATAGTTGGAACCAACAAATCTATCGGAATATTTGCCACCACTCTGGATGGTTGTTACCAGGGTTATAACGAGGTGACAGGTGGTACGAATATCGGAGGCGTCGTAAACGGAGAGTATACGGGAGAAGCAGTCACACAGCCGGATACGTCTTCAAAAGACGAAACTAAAACAACACAGGCACCTGTTAACACTGTTAAGATCGATGGATCCGGTTGGGATAACATAAAGGTTGCATTTTGGTGTCTGTAGGTCTATAATATCATATATAACTGTGATGTTGAACATTTGCAGGCACAGATACATAAGAATATATCACTGTCAGGGATCCGGCCCGTAAGGCCGAAGATGGTAATATGTTAACGAAAGTGGGGAATAATATGGATGCTGCATTAAGAGAACAGCTGGAGGCACACGGCGTAGACGTTGCCAAAGGAATAGAATATCATATGGGCAAAGAAGATATGTATGAGAAGATTTTAAGACTTGTATTATCCGATACGGCATTTGATATGTTGTTCAACGCAGCAGAGACAGAGAATGCGGAAGTGATATTCGATGTTACCCATTCATTAAAAGGAACTCTTGGAAATGTAGGTCTTACAGAACTTGATGAACTGATAACCGATATATGTGAGGTCACACGTAAAGGAAGCACTGAGGGCGTCAAAGATAAGATCGCCGAAGTAAAAGACAAATATGGGATATTGATCTCATACATATAATGTTGACAAAGGATAAACGATGACGTATTATAAAACAGGTTAGTCTACGCTAACCTGTTTTTTGCAAGGTGGAGGGAACATGTAGCACGAAGTGCGGAATGAAACACCAACCCGGAAGGAGATTAGTGTGAAAGAAAGTAGAGGACAGCCAAAAACTGGCGCACTGAAACAAGCTATTTAAAAATAGCCTTTTGAGACAAAGTTGATTTTGATAAGAACTTTTACGAGGCGAGTTGTTCCGCTGTAAAAATACCCTCGGCAATTAAAAGTTTCTTGGCCTGCTTGATGGCTTTCTCTTTCTGCTTTTCCTTGAGAGGCGCAGGCATATCAATTTTGTAAAGATCGATAGGATTCCACACTTCGCCGGTAGACAGCATTTGATAGGCGGCAGTAAGGATCATCCTAGAGATCGCAATGATGGCACGTTTCTTACCACGACGTTTCATGATGCGTTCGTATTTGGCTTTGTAGTAAGGAGACTTGTCAGATTTCACGGCTGCATGGGCAACTTGCACCAATGCAGGTTTGAGGTAGACACCGGCACGTGTGATCCGAACAGATTTCTTCTTACCGGCTGACTCGTTATTACCAGGAGTCAGACCAGCCCAGCAACATAAACGTTTGGAATTGGAAAACTGTGTCATATCAGTACCAATCTCAGAGATGATAGTGATCGCACTGTTGCGGTCAACTCCGGGGATGGTACACAGTAGCTTGACAGCATTATCATAAGGTTCGACCAGCGAATTGATCATTGAGTCTATATCGGAAATCGTGGATGTGATATAATCCATGTGTGCGTGGACAAGGCGC
>JHWW01000009.1 GCA_000621985.1 Lachnospiraceae bacterium V9D3004 | reverse complement strand
CGAAGAGCTTGAATTTTATTTAATTGATTATGAATATGCATGTAAGATATATGATGATTTTAACGAACTGTATTATGAAGGCGATAGTTGCGAGGAAATATGTGAAGAGTTTGAGAATGAGGAGACTGCAGACGATTATTCAAAAGAGGTTGAAGGAAGGTGTGAAAATTGCAAAAGATTTTGAAGGGCATATTGATACTGTTGAATATGCTAATAAAAAATCAGGAGGATTAACCTCTTCAGAATTAATAATTGTTAAAATCGGAGTTAAAGCACCAGATAAATGGTATTCGGCTGATTATTATGACGGTACTGAAAAAAATCCATGGAAGTTAGATTTGAGAATGTTTCATGCAATAACAAGTAGATACAATTATGTAAAAGTGTATGAATATATAATGAATATGGCAATTAAATGCAATAATAAAGGTATATCTGAGGCTCAAAAAATGAATTATCCGGATAATTATGCTGGAGACTATAATGAATGTGCTATTGTGAAGCCACAGTTAAACAAAGACTGTATTATTAATATTTTAAAAGGGATGAAAAATGAATATGGTTACAGTTTTACAAATCATAGAGCGGCATTAATAATGTTGGGGTTTGCAATGCATATAATGGGAGACACATATGCACATAGAGCATATGTTAATTATGGTGGAAATTATATTTTATCACAAAATTTACCCCAGGTATCATCCAAAATAAAAAATACTGATAATACGGAGTTTTATAGATGTAGATTTATAGCAGCCCAAAAAGCATGTGCCAATATATTAGCATGTTGGAATAATGACTGTCCTCCAAATTGCTCTGAATATGATATTGAAGGTTATAATGATCAATTTAAATTAGAAAAGTTATACACGTTTTCTCGTCAAAGTCCTAATGGATTAGGTGTATTGTGGAGTGAGAATATACGTGATTTAAGTTATGCGGATTAGTTACAGGAGGTTAACGATAATGAAAATGAATATAATAAAAAGAGGTATATTTATATGTGGTGCGATATGTATGATGCAGATATTTACTAGCTCGAAGATTATGGAAGCAGCGGAGTATTCCGTATCTGATACTATTTATGCAAACACGATAATTAATGATACATATCAGATTCAATCTATCAAAATACAATCAGAACAAAATGATCTGCTTATATTAGTAAATGAATCATATATGACAAAGAATGATAAAGAATACAGAGTGATTGCAGAAAAACGTATTAACTCATCGGGAAAAATTACGGATTATATTGATAAGTCATACAGGAGTTCAGACAATTATATATTTACAAGTAAAAAGAATGTATTATATGTTGCGAATACTGCAGGGAATAGAATAAATATCTCATCAACTGATAAAAAAAACCACCCAAAAAGAACAATAATAAACTGTAGGAAAGATAATGCTATTAACAAAAAAATAAAGCAAGTTGATATATGTGACATACTTGAAAAGAATAAAAAAATATATTGCGTCATCCAGACATTTACAAAAGATTGGAAATATCATTATTATATAAAAACATATGACGTTAACAAGAAAAAGTGGATTAATTCTGTAAAATTAAAAGGGGATTATATAAAATATGAATCCGGCAATTTGTATACAAATAATAACAAAAAAATATTTAAATATTCAATAGGCGGAAAATTAAAGAATGAATATACACTGCCACTGGGTGACACAATGATAGGAACAAAAATGGATTCTGAAGGAAAGTATTGCTCTTATGTACAATTCACAGGCTGTGATATAAAAAACGGGAAAATATATTATTGCAATAAAAACGGAATATATCAGTGTGATACAAAGCATGATGAATTTAACATAATATATAATCCTGAAAATGATCCTGTGTTCGCAGATGATTCATCAAAAACTGATAGTGATAAATATGGATTATATAGTATGAAGGTAATGAATAACGGAAAAATATATATGGTGTTATATAATGAAGAAGACAAGGAGTGCGGTGGAATAGGTTTTTCTTGTGTAAAAGTATATGCACCGAATTAATTAGGAGAGGAAGGTTATAAAAAAGTGTACTGTAAAAGAAGATGGATCGGCTGAAGTAAAAAAATATGCTTTGAAAGACAAAAAAATGTCAGCAAGGGGCATGCATGGTATGGATATTATATTATGCAAACAGCTTGGCAAGGAGAAATACGTTAATGGAAATGCTGTAGGGATCAGCAAAAAAAGAAATAATATCTGAGGAGGCTTAACATGAAATCAATTATCCAAAAAATAATATGGGGAATTCTTGGACTGCTTATGATCGGAGGATTATTCATGCCGGGAACAGATAAAGTTAATGCAGAGGAGATGCCATTACCGTCTCCAACTGAGACCGCTCCGGCAGATATAATAATAACCAGCGGTAATTACGGTTATCAGGTGCTAAATGATGTTACTAATAAGTCAGCAACCCTCAGAAAGATATACAATTATGGTGAAGAAGTAGTGATACCTTCAGAGATTGACGGATACAAGATAATATCAATAGGAGCTCCGGAGACAAGTCAGCGAATCGAGCAACTTGCGAATGGGCGCTGGGGGATTGACGTAGAAAAATATGCAGTGTTTACCTCTGAAGATACATTAGTAAAGCGTCTTATAATACCGGAAGGTGTGTGTTATATACAACCAAATGCTTTTCATACAATGAAAAAACTTGAGGAACTTAAGCTACCGCAAAGTATGTCAGGTATATATACAAGCTATCAGAACATAAGAGAAGATAACTTTATGGGTGCAGAATGCATTAAAGAAATCAATTTCCCGGAAGAAATATCTGTAGGGGGATTTGAAGGATCGGTTATAGATAAGCTTATTATAAACGGTTCGTTCCACGGACATCATGGTGATGATTATATAAGTGCAATGACAGCTGATGTAAATACTCTTACAGTAAAGCAGGGAAAAGAAACCAAAAGACATAACAATATAATTGATCTGGGAATACTTGGCACAGTAAAGAATGTAGTCGTCGATTCTGATGTAAAAAGCTTATACATGTACGGTGGAAAGTTCGAAAATGTTACACTAAAAAACAGTGAAACCGAAGTAACGTGCGATCCTGAAACATCCGACGTATGCAAAATAACAACATCAATACATAATATAAAGATTAAGAAAAAAAAGAGTAAGTATGAATATTCATGGAAGGCATTAAGTGCTTTCGTTGGAGGTGAGTGGTATTATAACAAGAACCAAAAAGCGGTAGCTCTCAAAAAAGATAATGAGCACAAGACTAAGTATATAATATATGCTAAAAACAAAAAAGGTAAATACAAAAAACTTAAAACAATCAGTAAAACCAAAATAAAGCTCACTAAAAAACAAAAAATCAAGGTTGAAGTCGTATGCAGTGAAATTAAAGAAAAGTAATGGAATGCTCCTTACATTAAAATTTGTTGGTGAACAAAAAAATGTCACAATGGAATTGTCAATATTAGGACATGATGCTTCAGATGTGACAGGATCTGATAAAACTAATTCACAAAAGAAAATACGTCTATCTCATTTTAAACCTAAAGCAAAGACTAAGAAGATAACCGGCAGACTTAATGTTAAAGGATCGGTTGTCAAGATAACAGTCTGCGGTAAGACTTATAAGAAAACTATAAAGGGTAACAAGTTCACATTCAAACTGTCCGCTTGTCTGAAGAAAAAGGACAGGATTACTATAGTTGTTACGAAAAAGGATTACGGATCATTTAAGAAAACATATACAGTAAGATAATACCGGACAAAACTACCTAGAAATGGTAAAAAATATTACGATAAAAATCAACAGTCTAACCGTTCTTCACCAACATTTTTTCCTGAACAACCTTAATCTCTTCCAACGGAAATCTACAAAAGTCTGAAATCTCTTCTGGTGTTCTGCCATCCTTTAGCATAGTTGAAATAATATCAAACAACATCGACTTATATGCAAGTTGAACAAATACATTGGTTAGATTGATGTTTTCATATTTGACCGAATGAAAACGTCGAAAATGACCGAATAGGATTTGGTCGTAATACTTTGAATTTTAAAAAAGTATAGACAAAAATACAAAAAGCAAGTATAATGAAATGTATTACAATTGAGCAAGGAAAGGTAACAACATGCCCAAGAATCTATATATAGCCGAGAAGCCAAGCGTTGCGAACGAATTCGCAAAGGTTGTCGGTGGCAATACAAAAAAATATGACGGATATCTTGAATCCGATGACAGTGTCATAACATGGTGTGTGGGACATCTTGTTACGATGAGTTATCCGGAGTGTTATGATGCTGCCCTTAAAAAATGGTCAAAGGAGACACTTCCCTTCATTCCCGATGAATTCAAATATGAGATAATCGGAAGTGTCAAGAAGCAGTATAAGATAGTTGAAGGGCTGCTTAATCGTGACGATGTTGAGAGAATATACGTGTGTACCGACTCGGGGCGTGAAGGAGAATACATATACCGCCTCGTTGACAGAATGGCAAAGGTTCCCGACACAAAGGACAAGCGAAGAGTATGGATCGACTCGCAGACCGAGGACGAGATCAAGAGAGGGATCAATGAGGCTAAGCCTCTGTCGGAATATGATAACCTGTCTGCTTCTGCTTATCTGAGAGCCAAGGAAGATTATCTTATGGGAATCAATTTCTCGAGAATATTGTCGATCACATACGGTCAGACGCTTAACGATTATTACAAGGGTAAAAGATGGCTTGCGGTATCGGTAGGCCGTGTCATGACTTGTGTTCTCGGAATGATCGTCGAGAGAGAGCGTGCCATAAGGGATTTTAAGAAGGATCCGTTCTACAGGGTACTTGGAAGTTTTTCGGCAGGGATCCCGCAGGCAGAGAGCATACAGCCAAAAACAACGTCTGAAGATGGTGCACAATCGGGAACTCTTACACAAGGAACCGACACTGAAGGGATCAATCGGACAGGAACTACCCCGGATGTATTGTCTGACAGCGTGTTCATAGCAGAATGGAAAGCGGTTGAAGGTTCCGCTTATTACCAGACCCCATTCTTATATAAGGAGAACGGTTTCAAGGAGAGAAATGAAGCGGAGAAGTTATGCGAACGTCTTAATCCGGAGGCGCCTGCTACCGTGACTCAGATCGAGAAGAAAAAAGAAAAGAAGAATCCGCCGCTTCTGTTCAATCTGGCAGAGCTTCAGAATATATGTTCCAAATTGTTCAAGATCAGTCCGGATCAGACGCTTCAGATAACTCAGGAATTATATGAGAAAAAGCTTGTGACTTATCCGAGAACTGATGCAAGAGTATTATCTACCGCCATTGCAGGAGAGATACATAAGAACATCAAGGGACTTGCCGGTTATGAGCTTGCGGCGCAGTATGCTTCAGATATACTTGAGAGGCAGGCATACAAGGGAATTGAGAAGACAAAGTATGTAAATGATAAGCAGATCACGGATCATTATGCCATTATACCTACGGGACAGGGGCTTGGAGCACTGAATTCAATGTCAGATCTCGGGAAAAAAGTATATGAGGTGATCGTAAGAAGATTTCTTGCAATATTTTATCCTGCAGCCGTATATCAGAAGATAGCTGTTACGATCGGTACAGGTGAACCGGCAGAGTATTTTTTTACATCTGTAAAGATCCTTGTCGATCCCGGTTTCCTTCCGGTGTCAAAGTATTCATTTATTAAGAAAAAGGATAAGCAGAATAAAGATGCAGACAGGAATGACAAGACAGATAATAATGACAACGCTGACAATGATGATGATGAGACAGCAGAAGATGAGATCAGACAGACCATGTCTGATGAAGAACTGACAAGACTGTTCAGTAATCTGAAGAAAGGTTCGGCACTTACTCTTAAGGCGGTTAATATAAAAGAGGGAGAGACTTCTCCTCCCAAGCGTTATAATTCCGGTCAGATGATCCTTGCTATGGAGAATGCGGGCCAGCTTATCGAAGATGAGGATCTTCGCGCCCAGATAAAAGGAAGCGGGATCGGCACAAGCGCAACGAGAGCAGAGATACTTAAGAAGCTTGTCAATATTCAATATATCAATCTTAACAAGAAGACTCAGATCTACACGCCTACTCTTGTCGGAGAGGCAGTGTATGAGATCGTTACCGCATCCATTAAGAGCATGCTCAATCCGAAGCTTACCGCAAGCTGGGAACTTGGACTGTCGCAGGTGGCAGAGGGAACGATCACCGAGCAGGAATATATGGACAAGCTTAGCGGTTTTATAGAAAGAAATGTGGAATTTGTCAAGAATAACGTCTATATTCCTTATTTAAGAAGCAGGCTCGACAGTCTGAGACAATATTATAAGAGATGACCGTCAAGACTAACGAAGGATGTGTTGACGTTGAGTAATATAGTGGGGTGAGAAAAATGAAACATACATTTGCCAATAAAAATATAAATATACTAACAAGAACGAATGCGACAAAAATGACAAGCGCAACAATAATACAGGATATAACAAAAACACAAAATATTACAAAAACCGGAAGCATTTTATTAAAATCATGCATATTAATACTTACACTTGCATTGGCATTTGCTTTAAGCATATCCGACGCTTCCGCAAAGAAGAAAACCTACACTGTCACACCTGCAACAAAACCGCTTACAAAACCTGTTAATTTTGCCAACAGTGTAGATTATAACAAATATACAAAGCATTATTTTATGTTGCGTTCCTATCTTGAGCAGATTGAAAGAGACGGCGGCGGTAAACTTGTGTTGAAAAAAGGAACTTATAACATAAGCAATTCGTTATGCATTCCGTCAAATACTACTTTAGAGCTTAGTGACGGAGTCAAACTTGTCAAGCTCAATACTTCCGGCAAGGCACGCTTCAAAGCTGCGGGTGGGATGATCCATTTTGTATCACCGAAGGTATTCAATGCGAAGAATAAGACTATTGGCGGTTATAAAGGCGTTCGCAATGTTAAGATAACCGGAAAAGGTACAGCCACGATAGACCTTAAGAATATCAAAGATGCCATGGGTATGATGATCGCTCACAGTAAGAATGTGACTATAGAGAACATTACATTTAAAAATATGAATAATAATCATTTCATAGAGCTGAATTCAACTGACGGCGCAGTGATAAATAACTGTACATTTACAGGCGTGCATGGCAGTTCCGCATTCTACAGGGAGGCCGTCAATATCGATACCCCCGACAAAGTGACCGGTGGACTCAATATATTCTGGAGTAAGGATGATAAGACGATATGCAAGAATATTACTGTTGAGAATTGCACATTTACAAAGCTTAACAGGGGAATCGGTACTCACAAGTATTCGCAGAAAACTGTCGGCGGCGAGACTGTAAATTGTGCGCATGAGAATATTGTGATCAATAACAATACTTTCGATACGATATATGATTACGGTGTATTCATGGAGAACTGGACAAACGTGACATTTACGGATAACATATTCGGTAATATTAAGAATGTTGATAACCACAAAGGTCTGTGTGTAGGATTCAGGGGTGTAACAAGACCATTTACGTTCACGGGAAATGACTTCGGCGACTGCTATGTAACAGATGTATACAGGGCAGACGGAGATACGCTGTATTATCTTCCGTTCCGGAATGACGCCACAAAATCTTTCTACGAGCCTATATATAACGATCTCGGTGTTGAGACACTTACTGAACTTCTTATGATGAATGAAGGATACTGATCGTATATATATTATTGCTTATAACTGTTCGGCACCCCGGTTCATTGTTGCTATGCGCAGGTGAACATATGGGGTGCTGAATATATTTAGCAGAATAAATATAATTACTGCTCTTATATCAACCGGCATTCAAGACGATATAGATAAAGAGTAGGTGTATATTTTTTCACAAGGATGTGATCATTATGAAGATAGCAGATGCAAGACATATATACGGAGCACAACTTCGTACATATAATGAAGCAAGGTATAAGATTGCGGAGAGACAGAACGAGATCAAGGATAGCATCAGATTCAATCCCGACAATGAGGTTGTCTATGCAAATGAGGCAGCAAGGCTTGAACTCTCATATGAGGCATTGACAAAGAAGCAGGAAGAATATCAGGAATATATGAATGGTGTTATGGAGCGTTTCAATGCCCAGGTGAATCTCGTATCAAGTAAGAATGAATGTAAGGTTGCCAAGAAAGAGGCGGAAGATCTCGGCAAGATCATGGAAGTTGCAAGAAGGATCATGAAAGGTGCAACGGTTCCGCCCTATGATGAGAAGAAGCTTATGGAATATGATGACAAGCTCTATCAGATGGCGAAGAACATCAGTATGATGGCAAAGGAACGTGAACGTGAGAAATATAAGTCGCTCTGGGAAGATGAAGAGGAACTTGAGATGGAAGATCCGATGGAAGCAGCCGATAACGTTGAAATAAGTGATTTTGGACCGGAGATCGTGTCAGTTGATGAGGTTGTTGCTTCGATCGATACGGAGCAGGCTGAATAAGAACGGCAACAGTTCTGACAAACCGGTGACGGCGCTAAGAGGAACTTTTATCCGTTAATGTGTGGATAAAGGTTCCTTTTTTGTATCACACAGGTAAAAAATCACTTGACATATATAAAAAGGGGTATATAATAAACATATGAGCAAATGTTCATATGAAAAAATGAAAGGATGATATATTATGAAAAAGACATACAAGATTGAAGTGGATTGTGCTAACTGTGCCAACAAGATGGAGGAAGCAGCTAAGAAAACTGAGGGAGTAAAGGATGCTTCGGTTAATTTTATGGCTCTTAAAATGATTGTTGAATTCGAGGAAGGGGCAGAACCTTCTGACGTTATGGAAAAAGTTCTGAAGAATTGCAAGAAAGTGGAAGATGACTGTGAGATATTTCTGTAGAGCATGAGCTGCAGTGAATGCTATACAGTTACTCTGTAAGAGGGTGAGAACATATGAGTAAAAAGCAGAAAAAAGTATTGTTACGTATAATAATCGCTGCAGTCATTGTAACGCTTGTTAAGGTCATAACAATATTGGCTTTTGAGGATGAGCCGGAGTGGTACATAAGCCTGCCGTTATACGTCGTTCCGTATATTATTATAGGTTATGACATTTTAAAAAAGGCATTTAAGGGTATTATCAACAGGCAGGTGTTCGATGAGAATTTTCTGATGGCAGTGGCGACTGTAGGAGCATTTGTGCTCGGAGAATATCTTGAAGGTGTTGCAGTAATGCTGTTCTATCAGACAGGAGAACTGTTCCAGAGTTTTGCTGTAGGCAAGAGCAGACGTAATATAAGTGATCTGATGGATATAAGACCTGATTATGCCAATATTGAATCTGAGAACGGTCTTATGAAGGTTGATCCCGAAGAGGTTGAACCCGGAAGCATTATTGTCATACAACCCGGAGAGAAAGTTCCGATTGACGGTATAATTGTTGAAGGTGAGACAACGGTGAATACAAGCGCTCTCACCGGTGAGAGTATTCCTGAAGACGTTAAGCCCGGGGATGAGCTTCTTAGCGGCTGTATCAATCTGAGTGGTCTCATTAAGCTTCGTACTACCAAGGAATTCGGTGAATCAACTGTATCGAAGATACTCGAGCTTGTTGAAAATGCCGGTTCCAGGAAGTCACGTTCCGAGAATTTCATAAGCAAATTCGCAAGATATTATACGCCTGCGGTATGCTACGGCGCATTGGCACTGGCACTGTTGCCACCGGTAATAAGCATGATAGCTGGTTATTACGGTGACTGGGATGTGTGGGTATACCGTGCTCTTACATTTCTTGTAATAAGTTGTCCGTGTGCACTTGTGATAAGCATACCGTTAAGCTTCTTTGCCGGAATAGGCGGTGCCTGCAACAAGGGAATTCTTATTAAAGGCTCCAATTACCTTGAGACGCTCGCTTCTGCGAAGTATGTAATGTTCGATAAGACGGGAACTATGACGCATGGAGTGTTCGAGGTGAGCGGGATCCATCACAGTCACATTACGGATGAGGAGCTTCTCGAACTTGTGGCTCATGTTGAATGTCCTTCCTCGCATCCGATAAGTAAGAGTATAAGAAAGGCACACGCGGGAGAGGTTGACAGAAACAGGGTAAAAGATGTAGAAGAGATAAGCGGTGAAGGAATAATCGCGCTTGTGGACGATGTGAAGGTGGCTGCAGGTAACAGCAAGCTTATGAAACGTCTCGGTATAGAATATAAGGATTGTCACAGTGTCGGTACGGTGGTTCATATAGCTATTGAGGGAGAATATGCCGGTCATATTCTTATATCAGACATCGTTAAGGAGAATGCGAGAGAAGCGATCAGAGAACTCAAAGATCTTGGTGTTAAGAAGACAGTCATGCTTACCGGAGACATGAAGAAAGTCGCGGAAAGTGTTGCGGAGATCACAGGAGTGGATGAAGTGTGGTCAGAGCTTATGCCCGGTGACAAGGTAAGCAAGGTAGAGGAATATATCAATAATAAGAAGAGTAAGGAAGCATTACTATTCGTAGGTGACGGGATAAATGATGCGCCTGTCCTGTCAAGAGCGGATGTCGGTATCGCAATGGGGGCTCTGGGCTCTGATGCAGCAATAGAGGCCGCTGATGTTGTTATAATGGATGATGATCCATGTAAGATATCACTTGCCGTAAGGATAGCCAGAAAGTGTATACGGATAGTGTATGAAAATATATATTTCGCAATAGGCGTCAAATTATTGTGTCTTATTCTCGGCGCTGCAGGAATAGCCAACATGTGGGTGGCAATATTCGCCGATGTTGGAGTTATGGTAATTGCGGTACTTAATGCTATCAGGGCATTATGGGTGAAAAATTAAGTTGAAAGGTGAGCTGTAATGAAATATAATGACATAGAATGCTGTGAGAAAAATGAGATTCATAAGGATGTTGTGGAAGCGGTTATGAAGAATATGCCGGATGAGAATGAGTTGTATGACCTTGCCGAGTTGTTCAAGGTATTCGGTGATTCCACAAGGATAAGGATATTATTCGTATTATCGGAAGCTGAAGTATGTGTATGTGATCTGGCAATGACTCTTAATATGACCCAGTCCGCGATATCCCATCAGCTGAAGATCCTCAAGCAGAACAAGCTCGTTAAGAGCAGACGTGAAGGTAAGTCCATATTCTATTCGCTTGCCGATGACCATGTGAAGACGATAATCGCACAGGGTATGGAGCATATAGAAGAAGACTGAGAGGATCGAATAATCAGAGGAAGGTTGTATAATATCATGAGTAATATTTTTAATGGAAAACGTATGTTAAGTTTAGGTTCGGGTCTTGTGCTGACCGGAGCCTTATTGATTGCGGGAACTCTTAATACTTCGTCTTCTGCAGGTGCAGCAGCACAGGGAAAGGCTGTGATCACTGCGTCAGCGCAGAAGACAGCAACGATCACCACAGCTGCGCCGGGAACCGGGGCGGTCACAACAGCGACACCGGGAAGCGGAGCGGTCACTACGGCAGCACCGGGAACCGCGGCGGTCACAACAGCGGCACCGGGAACGGTCGCTTCAGCAGAACCCGGAAAAACATCCGGAACTGGTGAGGCATCAATCGGTAAGACACCTCAGCCGGGAACTGTGTCAGAACCCGGTGACTCCGAAAACGAAGATGTTACAATAGAATTCACAAAACGTACATCGAAGATAAAGGCCGGCAAGTCATTCAAATTCAAAGTCAAAGTCACAGGTACGGATGAATCCGTGAAATGGTCCTTAAACAAAAAAGGTTATGCAACAATAAGTAAGACCGGAAAACTTACGGCTGTAAAAGCGGGAACAGTATATGTTATCGCTTCGATCGGAGATGTTGTTAAGAAAGCTAAGGTAAAGATCCTTCCAAAATATACTGTTGCAATTGATGCGGGACATCAGGCACGAGGCAACAGCAGTACCGAACCCGTAGGCCCCGGCGCAAAGACCAAGAAGGCCAAAGTTGCAGGCGGTACAAGAGGAGTTGTAACCGGAGTTCCCGAATACAAGTTAACTCTTGCGGTTGCAAAGAAGCTTAAAAAGGAGCTTGTTGCAAGAGGTTATAAAGTTGTTATGATAAGGACAAAGAATAATGTCAATATCAGTAACAAAGAGCGTGCGGAGAAAGCAAATGAGGAGTCCGACATTTATATAAGGCTTCATGCTGATGCTTCCGGAAGTTCGTCTGTAAACGGCGCTACAGCGCTCTGCCCGTCTGCTTCAAACCCATATGTGTCACATCTGAGTTCTGCCAGCAAGAAGCTGTCGCAATGTGTGCTTAATTCAATGTGCGATAAAACGGGAACAAAGAACAGGGGACTCTCTGCAAGAGACGATCTTACGGGAACCAACTGGAGCAGGATACCGGTAACTCTCATTGAGATGGGATTCATGACGAATCCTGATGAAGACCGAAGAATGCAGGATCCGGATTTTCAGTTGAAGATCGCGGAAGGCATGGCCGACGGAATTGATAGTTATTTCAAATAAAAAAAGCCGTTAACCGGATTCGAACCGGTGACCTACGCATTACGAGTGCGTCGCACTACCGACTGTGCTATAACGGCAATTCAACTTTGATAGTTTATCATATATCGGATTATATTTCAAGTGCAAATTTGTGTACGCATGGGGAGGACAAGAGCCGAGGCGTCTGTGAATGTTCTCATAAGCAGGAGTTTCACATCCGCGGTTATGGTGGTGAAAGATAACGGAATGAAATAAGGGGCTGTCGCATCAGATGATGATGTAGCAACATGCCCCTTTTTTTCTATATTACGCTTCTTAAACTGATCAGTTTATTTATTAAGTTCAATAAGTTCTTCGATCATCTTAGGAAGCTCGGTATCCATGTTATCGTCGTTAAACTGGCAGGTTCCGACCTTCTTGTGTCCACCACCGCCGTACTTCAACATAAGGCTTCCGACATTAACCTTGGCAGTCTTGTTAAGGATGCTGTAACCTACAGCTGCGGAACAACCCTGTCCGCCCTTACCGGATACGATCCATACAGATACATTCTGATCGGGATAGAGACTGTAGATAAGGAATCTGTTGCCTGAATATATAGGATCGACTTTTCTGAGGTCGGAGATGATAACATTGCCTTCGGTATGTGTGTACTGTTTAACCATCTCAATGAACTTTGCGTTCTGTTCAAAATAAACATCGACACGTTCCTTAACATCAGGAAGATTAAGGATCTCTTCGATCGTCATCGAATGACATGCATCGATGAGCATCTCCATAAGCTGATAATTGGAGATAGTGAACTGACGCCATCTTCCAAGACCGGTTCTCGGATCCATAAGGAAACCTATAAGGATCCATCCGGTAGGATGCTGGATCTCGTCAATAGTAAGATCACCTGAGTCAACTTTGTCAACGGCTACCATCATGTCGGTGAAGTTGGGGAATCTCTCTTCGCCACCGTAATATTCATATATAATACGAGCACATGAAGGAGTAATACGGCTTTCACCCTTGTACTTTCCTTCAAGCTGTAATCTTTCCTGTTCGCTTGAATGGTGGTCAAACCACAGACCGCATCCTTCTACATAAGGAACATTTGCAAGACAGTCATTGGAATCAACCGGGATGAGTCCGTCCTGAAGATCCTTTGGGTGTGCAAACTTCCAACTGTCAATAATACCTGCTTCTTTCAGTAAAGCACCGCAAGCAAGACCATCAAAATCTGAACGTGTAACTAATCGCATAATGCCACTCCTCCTATAATCACAATTATTATATTAATGTCCTTCTTAATACATATAGATATATTGTAGCTTATTTTTTGCGATTGTTCAAGTCAATTATTTTATATGTATGTGAATAATTATAGTTAATTTCAATGGTGTATTACCAAAGAAAGTCAAAAGAAGGGAAAACGATGAGGGCTGTATGTAGGGTTATACTGGGCCTTGCATTTTTACTCGCGATGACAATTATTATAACACCGGACACCAAAATAGTTGCGGCTGATTCCGACCCACACGAAGTTACTGTTACAGTACTAAGGTACTATGATGACAAACCGGCTTTATGGGGAGAGGATGTATATATATATTGGTGGTATAATTCGGCATCAGACAAATGATATTTTGCTTAAACCTGAAGGTGCGGAACAATGTTATATAAAGTCGGTCAGTATGAAGAGGGAAAAGATTGGATAACTGATTGGAGTACAGAGATTCCTAAAGCAACTGCTGCCGGAAAATATAAAATATGGTACATGGTTAAAGGAGACGCCGCACACAAAGATTCAGAAATCGATGGTCTTGAAGTAGAAGTGGCTAAGAATACCAATGCAACCACCGGTAATACTCCTGCACCGGGCACTCCGACAACAACCACTCCCGCAACAACCACTCCGACAACAGCTGCAAAGAAATCCATTAAGCTTAAATGGAAGGATCAGTCAAATATTTGTTTCTTTTGTTATTTGTTTCGTTTCTTAATTTTAGATTTAATTAATGAAAGCAACGAATTCCTTTCGGGTGCCTGATTAGTGTTATTTGATGCAGAGTCGGCATGCTCCCGCTCTTCAAGAAACTTATTGAAGTTCGATATCTCGGCCTCTTGCCCCGTGGGCGTATATCCTGTCCGTTTTAGACCTTTCAGAATGAGTTCCTGAAGCAGATGGTAGATGACAGCGAATACCGGACACCCGAATATCATACCGGGGAAGCCGAATATTCCGCTGAATATTATAAGCGAGAACAGAACCCAGAAACTGTTGAGATTAGTCATCTCTCCGAGGATCTTCGGACCGAGGATATTGCCGTCAAACTGCTGAAGTACGATAATGAATATTACGAACCATATACATTTGACAGGATCCACAATAAGTATAAGGAGCCCCGAAGGTATTCCGCCTATGAACGGACCGAAGAAAGGAACAATGTTTGTAACGCCGACTATAACGCTTATAAGGAATGCATAAGGCATATCCATCAGATTAAGGCCGATGCAGCATAATACTCCGATTATTGCCGAATCCACGATCCTTCCCGATATGAATCCCATGAACATTTTGTTTGCAAATCTGACTTCCTGGATTATCTTGTTGGCAAGATTCTCCTTGAACATACTGTGAACGAGTATTTTGCTTTGCGCCGCATAGGTATCGCGGCTCTTAAGCAGATATATCGATACGATGATTCCAATGATCAGATTTTTTAATACGGTAACGACATCTATCAGACTTGAGGTTACGCTCGAAAGCAGTGTCTTGGTGTTTGGCAGTATCTCGGACTTGATCCATTTTGATAAGGTTTCGGATATATTTCCGTTAAAATCATCCATATATCCCAGGAGAACGTCATTATCTTCAAACGTGTTATGAAGCCATTCCGTAATATTGTCGTAGTAAGTGGTAAGGTTGCCGGAGATCGTTGTGAGACTGACGATCAGCTGCGGGAGTATGAGAGATATCAGCAGATATATTATGAGTGTTGCAGTGATCATACTCAGTGCAATGGCGTAGCTTTGTCTGGCTTTCTTTGAAATACCTTTTTTGGATTTTAACACTTTCTTTGTGAACAAGGTGATAAGTGTTTCGTACGAATTGCACATAGGAACAAGTATATATGCAAGTATGCCGCCGTATACAAACGGGGTCAGTGAAGTGAAGAACTGATCCAGACCAAAGTTTACATCTTTAAAATGATATATGATAAAGAAAAAAAGTATACTTAATGCCAGTGCAAGGAATAACGTAAATGACAGGGGTAGCAACTTTTTCTGGAAAAGCTTGGGTCTTGAACCATCGGTGCCTGCCGCATTCATTGCTTCATACAGGGATTCCTTGGCGCTGTATTCGGAAGCCTGCTCTTTATTTTTTGACGATTCATTAATATCGTTATTGGTATTCTTCATAACTGATCTCCTAAGATATATATGTCTTATATTTCAATATAACAAATTTTCGGGAAATAATCCATTGTCTGTATAATTTTTTTCTGTACATTAATAATGTTATACTCTATAATACTATAGATGAAGTTCTAAAATCAATAAGCAGGAGGAAAGTTATGGCAACGATTAAACCATTCAAATGCATCAGACCAAGAAAGGATGTTGCGGATAAAGTGGCAGCACTTCCTTATGATGTGTACAGTTCAAAAGAAGCTAGAGAAGTTGTAAAAGGTAATCCACTTTCATTTCTTAATATTGACAGGGCAGAGACCCAGTTTGACGAATCTGTTAATATATATGATCAGTGTGTATATGATAAGGCAAGAAAACTGCTTGACGGTATGATAGCAGACGGTACATACGAGCAGGATCCCGACAAAGCGTATTATGTATACGAGCAGACTATGGATGGACGCGCACAGACCGGAATAGTTGCATGTTCATCTGTTGATGATTATATCAACAAAGTGATCAAGAAGCATGAGAATACGAGAGAAGACAAGGAGCTTGACCGCATCAATCATGTCGACACATGTAATGCTCAGACAGGTCCTATATTTCTTGCATACCGTTCCAATGATGTCATTAATGAAGTTGTGAACAGATATAAGAAATGCGATCCGATATATAATTTCACTTCCGATGACGGAATTAAGCACGTTGTATGGAAGATAGGAGATCCGGCCGATACGGATATTATTGAGAAGGCATTTGCCGGAATCGACAGCATATATATCGCAGACGGACATCACCGTGCCGCATCAGCAGTAAAAGTGGGATTAAGAAGAAGAGAACAGAATCCGGGTTACACCGGAGAAGAGGAATTCAATACATTTTTATCGGTATTATTCCCACATAACGAGCTTATGATAATGGATTACAACAGAACAGTGAAGGATCTTAACGGTTTATCAAAGGATGAGTTTCTTGATAAATTAAAAGAATACTTTAATATCGTGGAAGTAAAGGCGGATCCGGTTAAGCCGGCTAAGAAAGGACAGTTCGTTATGTATCTTGAAAATGAATGGTATGTATGCGAGATAAATGACGAGCTTAAGAAGATTGATGATCCGGTAGCATCTCTTGATGTGTCGCTTCTTCAGGAATATCTTCTTGCGCCGGTACTTGGAATCGGCGATCCGAGAACTGATAAAAGGATTGATTTTATAGGCGGTATCAGAGGCCTTAAGGAATTAAAGAGAAGAGCGGATGAAGATATGAAAGTATCATTTGCGATGTATCCGACTTCAATCGAGGAATTGTTCAACGTTGCGGATGCAGGAATGCTCATGCCACCGAAATCAACATGGTTTGAACCCAAATTAAGAAGCGGTCTGTTCATTCACAGATTGAGCTGAAACAGGAGGAGATATAGCGGATGAGAGACCTTTTTTCCACTGACAGCAGATTAATGAGATCATTATCGAAGCTGTTTGATATCGGATATCTCAGCATTGTATTTGTGTTGTTCTGCGTTCCGGTTGTTACCGGGGGAGCAGCACTTACCGCACTGTATTACACTACGGTCAAGGTGATAAGACGCGACAGAGGATATGTATTTCAGGAATTCTGGCGCTCTTTTAAGTCAAACTTTGTTCAGGCAACCATATTGTGGCTTATCGAACTCGTGCTGATGGTGCTTCTTGTATACAATCTTACCGTAGTTGAAGGATTAATGGCCGGAATATATCTTGCCATGGCAATATTGTTACTTGCCGTGTATTGTTATGTATATCCGATATTATCGAGATTTGTCATGAAGAATACGGATATAGTGAAAATGTCCATCATTTTAATGGCTAAACATGTTTATTTTACAATTCCGTTTATAATAATATTCTCCATATCCTCGGTCGGTGTTGTATTTTTGATCCCGTATCTTCCGATAGTTCCCATACTTGTTCCGGGACTGTCTGCATTATTGTATTCTTATATGATGGAGATCGTAATGAAGAAATATATGCCTAAGAAGGAAGATGGCGACGGTAAGGAAACTGATGAAAACGGACATGCGATCGATGACTGGTATAACGAATAATCTGAAAGGATGATGCATATGATAGCTCTTTTATCTAAGGATGTACCGGATAATGTATCGGAAGCAATGGCTGATACGGCCGAGCAGATAAGCGAAGAAGTTGACAAAGTATCGGGACTGCCCGGGAAAGCCTGGGAATGGATCCTGTCACAGATACCGGTTGCCGTACATGGTCTGATACTGATCATCGCAGCGATTATCATATTCTTTGTGGGTCGTAAAGTCATCAAATGGTTATGCAAATTATTCGATAAGAGCTTCAAACGTTCCGCCATGGATGACGGCGTATGCAAGTTCCTGTTGTCATTCATCAAAGTCGTGTTAAATGTATTGCTTGTTGTAATGATAGCGGGATTTATAGGAATTGAGACTACTTCACTGGCGGCAATAGTCGGTTCTGCAGGTCTTGCCATTGGTCTGTCATTACAGGGAAGCCTTGCAAATTTTGCCGGTGGCGTTCTTATCCTAATAATCAAGCCATTCGTTCTGGGTGATTACATATCTTCAAACGGACAGGAAGGAACTGTGGTACATATTGACATATTCTACACAAGACTTCTTACAATAGATAACAGGATGATCGTGATCCCCAACGGAACTTTGAGCAATGCCGTAATAACCAATGTATCCAATGAAAATGAAAGAAGAGTTGATCTTATCATAGGTGTTGCATATGGTGAAGATATCGATAAGGTCAAAAAGATATTAAAGAGTGTGGCCGATTCACACGCAGACATACTCCACGACAAGCCTGTAGATATTTACGTGGATGCACTCGATTCAAGTTCTGTTAATATCGGCTTCAGGGTATGGACCAGTACTCCCAATTATTGGAAAGTAAGATGGGATATGTTAGAGAATACCAAGAAAGAATTCGATAAGAATGATATTACGATCCCGTTCAATCAGCTGGATGTGAATGTGAAATCATAATTGATGAAAGATTAATAATAAAAGTTAAGCACCCCTGGTTCACTTTTGTTATGCGTAGGTGAACGTTGGGGTGCTGATTATTATAGGTTGTTAAGGAATTCTTCGTTTGCAGTTATGGCAGCTTTCATTGCTGTAGCTCCGGGAGCTCCTTTTGTATTACGCTTCTCAACACAGGTTTTCATTGAGATGGCTTCATATATATCTTCTTCGAATACCGGACATATCTTCTTATATTCATCAAGAGACATATCATCAAGCGCAATTCCCTTGTCTATACAGAATAGTACAAGCTCTCCGACAATGCCGTGGGCATCTCTGAAGGCAACTCCGTGATTTACGAGATAATCAGCTGCGTCCGTGGCATTGGTGAAGCCGTTTCTTGCACTTGAAGACATCGAATCTTTATTGAATTTCATTGTCTTAAGCATGCCGTCGAATAAAGTGATGCAGCCTTTGACAGTATCAATGGCATCAAATGTGAGTTCTTTATCTTCCTGCATATCTTTGTTATAAGCAAGAGGAATTCCTTTAAGCGAAGTCAGCATTGACATGAGTGCACCGTACACGCGACCGGTCTTTCCTCTTACAAGCTCGGCAATATCCGGGTTCTTTTTCTGAGGCATTATGCTGCTTCCCGTGGAATAAGCATCATCGATCTCAATGAATCTGTATTCGTTGGAATTCCATATGATGACCTCTTCACTGAATCTTGAAAGGTGCATCATGATAAGTGAGAGATCATTCAGCATTTCAACTACGTAATCTCTGTCCGATACCGAATCCATGCTGTTGGCGGTGGCACATTTGAATTCAAGCAGCTTGGCTGTATATTCTCTGTCGAGAGGATAGGTGGTACCGGCAAGGGCGCCGCTTCCAAGCGGACAGTAGTTCATTCTCTCAAGTGTATCCGTAAGTCTTGAGTAATCTCTCTTGAACATCTCAAAATATGCGCCGAAATGATGTGCAAGTGTTACCGGCTGGGCTTTCTGCAGATGTGTGAATCCCGGCATATATGTATCTGTATTATCTTTCATTATATTATGTATTGTTTTAAGAAGATCCACAGTCAGTGATCTTATCTCTTTTATTTCACTTCTGACATAGAGCTTCATGTCAAGTGCAACCTGATCGTTACGGCTTCTTCCCGTGTGAAGCTTCTTTCCGGGTTCTCCAATCCTTTCTATAAGATTGGCTTCCACAAAACTGTGTATATCTTCATATTCATCACCGATAACGAGAGCGCCTGAATCAACGTCTTCAAGAATGCTCTTAAGTCCTGTGATTATTGATGTTTTGTCTTCATCTGTGATAATACCCTGCTTTGCAAGCATCGTAACGTGTGCGATACTTCCTTCGATGTCTTCACGCCAGAATCTTTTGTCGAATGAGATTGAAGCGTTGAATGCATTTACAAGTTCGTCTGTCTCTTTGGTGAATCTTCCTCCCCAGAGTTTCATATATCCTCCATTCCGCACCGGTTTTCGATGCTAAGCATATTGAATTATTCAGCCTTGAATTAGGCAATTACGATTTTTTCCATACATTTTAATATGATAGCATGTTTTTCGGATCAAGTCTATAGGTACATGTGGGAGCATAATCCGCTTTGTGTGAATTGCGCGTGGCGGCATAAGGTAACAGGTCCGCAGGGGACAGGAAGTCTCACGCGAACTACGTCCGGATTGTGGACGGGGCTGCGCCGCTTATTACCACCTGCTAACGCATAACTCGCTTCGCTCGAACATGCTCCCGCAGGTGGCGCTATGCTCGCCCCGTCTAACAATCCTTCCTAATGTTCGCTGTGAGCGCCTGCACCTGCGTACCTGAAATCCGCTATGCCTGCATACACAATTCCTGATAGGAAGCTCCATGCTCCCGGAGGTGACCCTATGCTTGACTTGCAGTAATATCAGCCACATGGTGAGGTGGGCTGTGTATGCAGGGCGTTTGAGGACGTCGGCACTTAACGCATATGAGCCGCAGGCGAAGTATGCGTTTATGTGTCCGTTACGTCCGAGACGAGCGGGAGCGACCATGCATACACAGATATACCTCACCATGTGGCGAGTTCATTCACAGGCAAGTAGGAGCACCACCTCCGGGAGGGGCTGACGATATAAAGAGTGCCTAAAACGTCAATCAGCCAACTGTGAATTATTATTTAGACATTCATTATATAGAATAGTATCGAGTATATAAGAACAGAGGAATGATGGTTATGGAATACGGAACAATATCATTACAGATCAACGAATTACTTAAGGAAAGAGGAATAAGCAAGAACAAGATATGCAGGGATCTTGATATACCGAGGACCAATTTCAACAGATACTGCCGTAACGATTTTCAAAGGATAGATGTTGCCCTGATATGTAAGCTCTGTTATTATCTTGATGTGGAGATTGAGGGGCTTATAGTGTATGACAGACCCGAAGACGGTGATCGTTGAAGCGGTCATGCAAAGATAGTAAGTTGACTTTCCTTATAAGTTTTGTTGTTGGATAAATAACCAGCTTGATTTGGTACTGTTGATACTGCTCTAGGTTGTACGTTTCTCTGGATATGAGAATGACCGAACCCTAGAGTTTTTTTTCAACATTATGGGATATAGTGTATGAACAGTAATCAATCAAAGATGAAAAGTATGAGAAAGCAATATTATCAGGCAGTATGGCAGAAGTCAAGGAATACAGAGAAGCAAAAGAACGTATGAAAGAAATAGAACAAGAAGAACAGGAGTGTGTTGAAAATCCGGAAGAAGAACCGCTATTTACCCCGTGTCCTTAATTGTACGTGAAAACCTTGCTATTTACCATTGTACGTGAAAAATAAATTGACATGTAACAACAATGTCGTTACAATGTAGGTGAATGGAGGTGTTGTCATGGGAAAGTCAGCAACATTGAACTTAAGAGTAAACCCAGAATTAAAGCAGGATGCAGAATCAGTATTAGAACGTTTAGGAATACCAATGTCTACAGCAGTGGATATGTTTTTAAATCAGATTGTATTAGTAGGGGGAATTCCGTTTTCGGTTACGCTTCCTAATGTGCCGGAAGGTATAGAGGCTATAGGAATATCCGAGAAATAGCGAAATGTGTTAAAAAAGTAAGTAGTTCTATAGATAGGACATGATACTACTAAAATCATGAAAAAGGAGCGTTCAGTATGGACAATAGAAAAAAGAATATACCGGATTTTGTCGACAGTATCCTCCATTTGTTTGTGGAAAAAGCTGTTCAACAGTATGGTGGACATATAAAGAAAATTATTCTCTATGGCTCATATGCGAGGGGGGACTTCCGCATGGATTCGGATATTGACATTATGGTTTTGGTGGATTATCCCAGAGAGTGCATAAGTGATGTTGATTCCGGATTATCAGATATTGGTTATGATTTGAGTTATGATAATGACTTTATCGAAATCAGTACATTGATGCAGAATGAGGATTTCTTTAACAAATGGGTTGGTGCTTATCCGTTTTACAAGAACGTGAACAACGAGGGAGTTGAGATATATGCCGCATGATGTTGGTAGTGCAAAGGCTCTTGCATTATATAGGATTGAGATTGCAGAGCAGGATTTGAAAACTGCGATCAGAAATCAGAATGAAGAAGATTATAGGGCGGCTAATAACAGAGCATACTATGCTGTATTTCATGCTCTGGATGCATGTTTGGCTCTTGAAGGAAAGGCGTTTAAGAGCCATGGTCAGGCAATAGGTGCGTTTAACAAAGATTTTATTCACACAGAGGTATTTCCAAGAGAATATGGCAAAGGAATCAACGAAGCAGAAGAGATACGAAGAAAAAGTGATTATGATGATTTTTATATTGTATCTGTTGAGAAGACAAAGAAGCAGGTTGATTTTGCAAAGGAATTTGTAAAGAGTATGGGTGATTATGTGAAAACTCAGATTGACAAAGAGTCTTAATAAATTAGGGGCATACTTGCGAGCGAATGAAGTCTTATAACAAGCGAAAAGGTCAGAAGAATATGGTAAAAGTATATCCTGCGATTATTCACACGGAGGATGGGTATTGGATTGAATTCCGGGATCTTCCCGGATGTCGGACATTATCGATATCATTATTGACGATACAGATACGACTTACATTTACACGGATGTTACCAAGTATCAAAATGATACCGGGCAAGTTAAGAAATAGTCACTAACCGTTATTTGGCTGGTGGCTTTTTTTGGTATTGGCTGTCAAAAATAATTCTTTACAACCGGTATATTATTGTGTATAATATTTGTCAATTAGTTAATTCACTTTGTGTCATACTGGATTCAATTTATCTAAATTTCCCAAATGATATTAATAATATTGCTATTCACACAGTATTTATTTTTTGGTTTAAAAGTGACATCGTATTATATGGAGGTTTTATATGGATTATTCTAAAAATTCGCTTGCTGACCTTAAGGTTATAGCAAAAGAGAGGGGTATTAAGGTAACGGGTCTGAAGAAACAGGAGCTTATCGATCAGCTTGTGCAGTCGGATAATGAAAAAACGACTGAGAAGAAAAGCGCTGCAAAGAAGCCTGCAAAAGCTGCCGTAAAGACAACAGCCAAAGCTGATGCAAAGGCAGAGACAAAGACAACAGCTAAAGCCGGTGCAAAGACGGAAGCAAAGACGCCAACAAAGTCAGCAGCCAAGACAGTCACCAAAGCTGATGCAAAGACGCCTGCAAAGAGTGGAACAAAGCAGGTATCAAAGTCTGAGGAGAAGTCAGGCGAAGACAGTGACAAGGCTTCAAAGACAGGTAACGTCGTTAAATCCGATAAAGTAGTAAGATCCACCGGTATTGTGGCAGGACAGAATGCCGGTGATAAGCATGATGGTGATAAGCATGATGGTGACAAGCATGATGATAAAAAAACAAATCCAACCGAAATGGAACAGCTTGACAGCGGAGAAGTTAAGAGCGGTATACTTGAGGTAATGTCTGACGGATACGGATTCATCAGATGTGACAATTACCTTCCGGGTGAACAGGATGTGTACGTATCACCGGCCTTGATCAGAAGATTCGGACTGAGAACCGGAGATATAGTTGTAGGTAATACAAGGATCAAGAGTCAGAACGAGAAGTTTTCAGCGTTACTCTACCTCAAGTCGGTTAACGGATTCGCACCGGGAGTTCTTCCGGGAAGGATCAAGTTCGAGGATCTTACACCTATCTTCCCAAATGAGAGAATTCATCTTGAGACGGCAGGTGCGGGAACCGCAATGAGAATGGTCGATCTTATATCCCCGATAGGAAAGGGACAGAGAGGAATGATCGTGTCCCAGCCCAAGACCGGTAAGACAACACTGCTTAAGCAGGTTGCCAAGGCTGTTACAAAGAATCATCCGGAGATGCATCTGATCATTCTTCTTATCGATGAAAGACCCGAGGAAGTAACGGATATTAAGGAATCGGTTGAGGGAGAGCATGTTGAAGTCATTTATTCTACATTTGATGAGCTTCCCGCTAACCATATCCGTGTATCCGAGATGGTTATAGAGAGAGCTAAGAGACTGGTTGAACATGGTAAGGATGTCATGATACTGTTAGACAGTATCACAAGACTTGCAAGGGCATATAACCTTACGGTACAGCCAAGCGGACGCACATTATCCGGTGGTCTTGATCCGTCAGCCTTATACATGCCTAAGAGATTCTTCGGTGCGGCAAGGAATATGAGAGAAGGCGGAAGTCTTACCGTTCTTGCCACGGCACTTGTTGATACGGGAAGCAGACTTGATGATGTGGTATTCGAGGAATTCAAGGGTACAGGTAACATGGAGCTTGTGCTTGACAGGAATCTGTCGGAGAAGAGGATATTCCCTGCTATCGATCTTCCGAAGTCAAGTACGAGACGTGAGGATCTGTTACTCACACAGCCTGAACTTGAGGCAAGCTTCCTTATGAGAAGGGCGCTTACGGGGCTTAAGTCTGAAGAAGCGGTAGAGCAGATCATCAACATGTTTATGCGTACGAAGAACAATAATGAATTCGTTGAAATGATAAAGAAAGTAAAAATAGTATAAATGTGCTTGCAATGAAAAAAAAGCTATGTTATAATGAAGCAGTTGTTTTGTCAGGAGACAGATGATTTATTTGTAAAGAGGTGAATAAGATGAGAGAAGATATCCAGCCAACATACTATCAGGCAAAGGTTGTTTGTAACTGCGGTAATGAATTTGTAACCGGTTCAACAAAGGATAATATCCACGTTGAAGTATGTTCAAAATGCCATCCGTTCTATACAGGACAGCAGAGAGCAGTAGCAGCAAGAGGTGCTATTGACAGATTCAATCGTAAGTACGGTTTAACACAGAATAACTAGTAGAGTGTATTATAGGTCAGGGTAAAAGTGTATCCTGACCTATTTTTTTCTGTAACACCAACCCGGCAAGCGTGTGCCATGCTTGCATGAACATGCATTTGGCGGGGGGAGGGAACATGGAGCACGAAGTGCGGAATATGTTCGCAGTTGTCATATATAAGGAAGTGATCATATGAAGCCATCGGGAATTGGCGGACAGGCGGTTATTGAAGGCGTAATGATGAAGAATAAATCAAATTATGCCGTAGCAGTCAGAAAACCGGATGGAGATATAGAAGTTTCAAAAGACGTATTTGTCGGAATAGGTGAAAGAGTCGTATTCCTTAAACTGCCGTTTTTCAGAGGAATCGCTGCATTGATCGACTCACTTGTGCTTGGAATGAGAGCACTGGCATTTTCATCCGAATACTATGAAGATGACAATGCTGCAAAACATACAGAGAGCAGTAAGGTCAAAAAGAATAATGATGACTTGAAAGCAGGCAGCAAAGCGGCAAAGACTTCTGTAAGAGAGGACAAAGCCGATCCTTTGGATGAAGAAGATGGCGAACTTGTTGTAAGGGAATGGAAAGATCCGTCCGAAACCGAAGAAGATACAAAGGATGTTAAGAAGTCCAAAACCATTGTTAAAGAAGGCCTGAATAAAAGTAAAAAGGACACGAAAAAAAGTGATTCTATCGCAATGGCATTTACCGTAATATTGTCATTTGTGCTTGCGATAGCTATATTTGTTGCTCTTCCTTTCGTATTGTCTGAACTTCTTGGCAACAGGATCACGTCATACGGATGGAGAAGTGTTATTGAAGGCGTAATCAGACTTGTTCTGTTTGTATTGTACATAAAATCGATATCGCTCATGCAGGATATTAAACGTGTGTTTATGTATCACGGTGCGGAACACAAAGTAATCAACTGTATAGAAAAGGGTTATGAGCTTGATGTTCGTAATGCCAGAAGACAGACCAAAGAGCATAAAAGATGCGGCACCAGCTTTTTGTTATATGTAGTTTTAATAAGTATAATTGTGTTTGTATTTATACAGGTTGATATACTGTGGCTCAGAATGCTTTTGAGAATATTGCTTGTACCGGTAATTGCCGGACTTGCATATGAATTCATAAGATTTGCGGGAAAGAGCAATAATATAATAATCAATCTGCTTAGCAAACCGGGTCTCTGGCTTCAGGGTCTCACAACAAAAGAGCCGGATGACAGCATGCTTGAGGTTGCGATCGCTTCTGTTGATGCGGTATTTGACTGGAGAGCATATCAGGAAAAGGGAAGAAGACATGATTATCACCGCAGAAGATACAGAAACCGCGATATGGATATTGCATTGAAGCAATCCGAAGACGAAGATCTGTTTGATGATGAGCCGTTAGAGTTTGAAGATAAAGTGTCCTCAAAGAAAACCGATAAGAAGGCTGACAAGAGCTCTGACAAGAAATCCGACCCCGTTAAGAAGACGGATGAATCAAAAGAAAAAGAATCTTCAGGGGAGCAAAAGAAGGAAGATCTGTTCACGATCATAGATACTAAAGAAGAATCTGACGATGAGCCCGAAACCAAGACGGATGATACAGATAAGGCTGATCAAGATTCAAAAGAAACGGAGAAAGAGGAAAGTAATAAGGAAGAAAGCAAAAAGGAATTCCACGCTGTCTCGTTCTCAAAGACCAGCGAGATGAATGATACAACAGTCGATCCGTTGGATGATATAGATAATCCGGGAGATGTCAATTCATTTGGCGAAGAAGAGACTGATGAGATCCTTAAGGCTCTTGACAGATATTTTGTAATGGATAACAAGGATGATGGGGCACAATGATGAAACTGAAAGAGATGCTTCATATGGGTACAGATACCCTGCTGAAGTCCGGTATAACAGACTACCGGACAGACGCTTGGTATCTGTTATCTTATTGTATGGGTGATATCAGGCGCAGTGAGTATTATATGCGTGAGGAAGAGATTGTCCCCGAAGAGCTTACAGGCAGATATTTTGAGCTGATAGATGAAAGAGCGGGACATAAACCGCTTCAATACATTACCGGTTCCCAGGAATTCATGGGGATTGATATATCTGTAAATGAATCGGTGCTGATCCCGAGACAGGATACGGAAGTACTTGCAGAGCTTGCAATAGAGCATGCAGATGAAAAAAGGGTGATCGATATGTGCACCGGTTCGGGCTGCATTGCCGTAAGTATCGCTCTTTTGTCAAAGCCTTCCACTGTTACTGCAGTTGATATATCAGAAGCTGCCCTTAAGGTTGCGGTAAAGAATGCTGAAGATAACGGGGCAAAGATTCATTTTATACACAGTGATATGTGGGAAAATGTAGTTGGTGAATATGACATTATCGTATCGAATCCACCGTATATTACCGATGCCGAGATGGAAGAACTGATGCCCGAGGTTCGGATATATGAGCCGGAGACCGCATTAAGAGCAGGTCCTTGTGGGCTTGATTGTTACAGAAGACTTATAAGTGGGGCGGGAGAACATCTGTCATGTGATGGGATCATTATGATGGAGATCGGTTGCGCCCAGGCAGAGGCGGTAAGCGAACTGTTGGAACAGAATGATTTTAAGAATATCAGGATAAAAAAGGACCTTGCCGGACTGGACAGGGTTGTGTACGCAGTTAAATCATGATTTAATTAAAAGGAGTTGTAGAATATGTACGAACATTTGGAAGAAGTTGTTCACAGACACGAAGATCTGATAAATGAGCTCAGCAGTCCGGAGGTGCTCAATAATCAGGATATGTACAGAAAACTTATGAAGGAACAGAATGACCTTACTCCTCTTGTGGAAAAGTATAAGGAGTATAAGGAACTTAAAGCAGGAATAGAAGACAGTCTTGCCATACTTGAAGATGAAAAAGATGAGGATATGAGGGAACTTGCAAAAGAGGAATTAAATGATTGCAGATCACGTATAGATGAGGTTGAACATGATCTTAAGATTCTTCTTCTTCCAAAAGATCCGAATGACAGCAAGAACGTTATCGTCGAGATAAGAGGCGGTGCCGGAGGTGATGAAGCGGCATTGTTTGCGGCGGATCTGTTCAGAATGTATTCAAGATATGCCGAGCGCAACAATTGGAAGATAGATATGATGAATTCCAATGAAAATGGTCTCGGGGGCTTCAAGGAAGTCGTATTCATGATAGACGGTGACGGTGCTTATTCGATGTTAAAATACGAAAGCGGTGTTCACAGAGTGCAGAGAATCCCTGTTACGGAAAGCGGCGGAAGGATCCATACATCCACAGCAACTGTTGCTATCATGCCGGAAGCTGAAGAAGTTGATGTACAGATCGATATGAATGACTGTAAGTTCGATGTGTTCCGTGCCTCTGGAAATGGAGGACAGTGTGTCAATACGACCGATTCGGCCGTACGACTTACACATATTCCGACAGGAATCGTAATATCCTGTCAGGATGAAAAGTCACAGCTCAAGAATAAGGATAAAGCTCTTAAAGTATTGCGCTCAAGATTATATGAGCTTGAGTGTGCGAAGGCTCATGATGCCGAGGCAGAAGCCAGAAGAAGCCAGGTTGGTACGGGCGATCGCTCCGAGAAGATCAGGACCTACAACTATCCTCAGAGCAGGGTTACCGATCACAGGATCAAATTTACAAGTCACAGATTGTCTGAGATAATGGACGGGGACCTTCAGGAAGTGATACAGTCTCTTATCGCCGAGGACCAGGCAAGGAAGCTCAGCAGTATGGAGGAGAGCTGAACGGAATAAAGTCTGAGAGGAATATGCCGATATACAGATAGAGGTATATTGTATCAAAGGAGGGGTACTATGTCGTTCACTATCAACATGGCTGATAATTCAGGGAATGGAATCGGGATCCGTCTTGGAGGCATATCGGATAATGCAGGTAAGCAAAAGAAGGACAGCAATGTTTTGTTTGCAGGAGGAATGTCACAGGATAACAGTGCAGCTTTAAATGCACAGGTTAAGAAAGAGGCAGCCAGAAAGCAGGCTATGCAGCTTATCAATAAGGCATGGGATAAGGATAAGGACATTGCAAAGAATATGGATAAGCTTGAAAAACTCAAGCAGGAAAAATACGAAGAAGTCAGATATTATAACAGTATGATAAACAAGGCTGAGGCTCAGAAAAAACAATATATGGAAGATTATGGTATTGACCCTGAGTCTGAAGAACAGAAAGACCTTGAATTACTTGAGAAATATCAGAATAATAAAGCAGGTATCTTCTCGGGAGATTTCAGCGAGGACGAGATATCAAGATTAAAAGAACTGCAACATATGCCAAGAACCGAATATCAGGATAAAGTTCTTATGCTCAATGCAGCTAAGAATGAATTTGATAATGCCGCTTTTGAGGCTGAACAGATATACCGTATCGCAATTAAGCAGCAGTCAGATGCATATATTAACCAGCCTAAGCAGGAATCCATGACTAAGGCAAAAGAGGCTGCAGATGCCATAATGGAAGCTGTTAATAAGGATATTATCGGGGATTTCCTTAAGGAAGGTTTAGATAATATTGAGGAAGAGCTTGAAGAAATAACCGAAGACGCTAAGGAAGCACGCGAAAAGAAGGAAGAACAGCAGGATAAGATCGAAGAAGCAAGGACAGAGAGAAAAGAGAATCAGGAGAGAGTTGAAGAATCCAGGGAAGATCGTGAACAGGAAGAAGAACTTCTTGATGGGATTGCAGATTCCCAAAAGCTTGATGCTACGGTAATGTCAGGTACCGGTAGCGTATCCCACGTAGAGGAGGCAAGGCAGCAGGTAATACATTTGATGAAGAGAAGCAGTCTTCTCGGAGAAGACCTGAAGGGCATAGAGATTGATTTTAAATTCTGAACGGATTCGTCAGATGTTATGAAGTATATATATGAAAGGCAGACGTAATAAATGATTGAAAGTACCGGTAATGCACAGGTGAAGAATCTTACAAGATTAATAAAAAACCGGAGTGAACGAAAGAAACAGAACTGTTTTATTGTTGAAGGACCTAAGATGGTATTTGAGGCGATAGAACAAAATGCCGTGAATAAAGTATATGTTGCACAGACGATGTGGAAGGCACTGAACAGTAGCGACAGTGCCTTTTTGTCATGTGATAATGATAAAAACAACCGTCTTGCCGGACTTGATACAAAAGAGGCGTTAAGCGAATTGGTAAAGGTGGAATGTGAAGTGGTGGCGGATAAGGTGTTTGCAGGTATATCGGATACCGTAACACCCCAGGGAATGCTTGCCGTTGCCGGAATGAGACAGATAACCCTTGAAGAACTTCTTAAGATGAATGAAGATAAGACGGCGAGATATATTATCCTTGAGAATCTTCAGGATCCCGGCAATCTGGGGACGATACTTCGTACCGCGGAAGCAGCGGGATATGACGGGATCATAATGACAAAAGGCACGGTGGATATATATAACCCCAAGGTGGTCCGTTCAACGATGGGAGCAATATTCCGTGTCCCATTTACATATGCCGATGATATAGAGACAATAACCGGTCACTGCCAAAATAACGGCATAACGGTTGCGGGCGCCGCATTAGACGGCGATGATATAAGAAATGTGATATTTCCGCCGAGACTGGCAATAATAATCGGTAATGAGTCAAACGGCATGTCTGATATTGCGCTCGGATGTTGCGACAGTCTCATAAGAATTCCCATGAAGGGACAGGCGGAATCTCTAAATGCTTCGGTCGCAGCAGGTATTCTCATGTATGAAAGCGTCTTGTAATACTTTTTCTTTGACACCGTCCGTTTTGTATTATATAATAGAGTGAACTGTAATGATGAACCGTTATCAACAGGATACCATATAACGAGGGAGGTGTTATTATGGAGAACTATTACTGGTTGATATTCATGGCGATATGTCTTGTGATTGAGCTCATAACGCTGGGGTTAACTACCATATGGTTTGCCATAGGAGCACTCTTTGCATTTATCGTGGCTGTCTGCGGAGGAGATATCATATGGCAGGTTGTTGTTTTCTTTCTGGTGTCGATCGTTACGTTATTATTCACCAGACCGCTTGCCACCAGATATTTCAACAAAGACCGTATTAAGACCAACGCGGAAAGTCTGGTAGGTGCCAATGCAAAAGTCATCGAACGTATAGACAACATTAATTCATCCGGAAGAGTTAATGTCAGAGGTCAGGAATGGATGGCAAGAACGGAAGATGACAGTATTATCGAAGCAGGCGAGACTGTGGAGATAGTAAGTATATCCGGAGCAAAAGTACTGGTTAAAAAATAAACAGGAGGTATTTTATTATGGGAAATTATGCATTATTGACAAAAAGCAGTGAATTGATACAGGACAGTGTATTTATCGGGTTCGCATTTATTGTGGTGATCGTGATCATACTTATCACTTCATGTATCAAGATCGTTCCGCAGGCTACGGCATACGTGCTTGAGAGACTCGGCGGATATCAGGCAACATGGAACGTGGGAATACATTTCAAAGTTCCTATCATAGACAGAGTTGCCAAGAAAGTTGTTCTTAAGGAGCAGGTGGTTGATTTTGCACCGCAGCCGGTTATTACCAAGGATAACGTTACAATGCGTATCGATACTGTAGTATTCTATCAGATAACAGATCCGAAGCTGTATGCATACGGTGTTGAGAATCCTATTATGGCTATAGAGAATCTTACTGCCACAACGCTTCGTAATATTATCGGTGATCTTGAGCTTGATGAGACGCTTACTTCGAGAGAGATAATTAATACCAAGATGAGAGTATCGCTTGACGTGGCAACCGATCCGTGGGGAATCAAGGTTAACCGTGTCGAGCTTAAGAATATCATTCCGCCCGCTGCTATTCAGGATGCAATGGAGAAGCAGATGAAAGCTGAGCGTGAGAGGCGTGAGGCCATACTTATTGCGGAAGGTGAGAAGAAATCAACGATCCTTGTTGCCGAAGGTAAGAAAGAATCAGCGATCCTCGATGCACAGGCAGAGAAAGAAGCTGCTATTCTTCGTGCAGAAGCAAAGAAGGAAGCTACCATTCGCGAGGCTGAAGGTCAGGCAGAGGCTATTATGATCGTACAGAAAGCTAATGCAGACGGTATCACATTCCTCAATGAAGCGCGTCCGAGTGATCAGGTTATTACCCTTAAGAGTCTTGAAGCATTTGCCAAGGCGGCTGACGGTAAGGCAACCAAGATCATAATTCCTTCTGAGATACAGGGAATTGCAGGACTCGTCAAATCAGTAGTTGAGGTTGGCGGAAACGACAATAAGAGCAACAATAACAATGTTAAACCATGAATTAATTAATTGACGGAGGCAGTAGTTATGAACCTTAAAGGCCGTAATTTTCTTACTCTTCTTGATTTCACACCGGAAGAGATAGAATACCTTATTAATCTGGCAGCAGAGCTTAAAGATAAGAAGAAGAAAGGAATACCCGTAGATATATACAGGGGAAAGAGCATTGCGCTCATATTCGAGAAGACCAGTACTCGTACGAGATGTTCGTTTGAAGTTGCTGCAAGTGATCTCGGAATGCATGCAACGTATCTTGATCCGAAGAGTTCCCAGATCGGTAAAAAGGAAAGTATTGCCGATACAGCAAGGGTTCTCGGAAGGATGTTTGACGGTATCGAGTATCGCGGATACGGTCAGGAGATCGTGAACGAGCTCGCAAAATATGCAGGAGTTCCCGTATGGAACGGACTTACCAATGAATATCATCCGACACAGCTTCTTGCGGATATGCTGACGATCAAAGAACATTTCGGAAGGATCAAAGGAATTAAGTTCGTATATATGGGAGATGCCCGCTATAATATGGGTAATTCCATAATGATAGCCTGTGCCAAGATGGGTATGCACTTTACGGCTTGTACTTCAAAGAAGTATTTTCCGGACAGCGAGCTTGTTGAAAAATGTAAGGAATATGCCAAAGAATCCGGAGGAAGTATTACATTTACCGAGGATGTTAAAGAAGGCACAAAGGGTGCTGACGTTATATATACCGATGTGTGGGTATCCATGGGTGAACCACCGGAAGTATGGGAGGAGCGAATCAAAGATCTGCTTCCATACAGGGTTACGATGGATGTTATGAAGAATGCAGGCGAGCAGGCAGTATTCATGCACTGTCTGCCGGCGTTCCATGATCTTAATACCGAAGTCGGAAGAGAGATCAGTGACAAATACGGACTTACGGAGATGGAAGTTACGGATGAAGTATTCGAATCTCCGCAGTCGGTTGTGTTTGATGAAGCCGAGAACAGAATGCATACGATCAAGGCAGTGATGTATGCAACGCTCGGATAGACACCGGATATCATCGAATAGGTATTGGATATCAGAGGTCTTACATAGGGAGGATATAACGGAATATGGCAGATAACAACAATATTCTGTGCGTGTGCAGTTCATATGAGCAGAAATATTATTTTAACGGTAGATTCGGGAATCTACCGGATGCCGTTAAGGATGAATTGCATATAATGTGCGTCTTATATACCGAAGATGTGGGAGGTATCATAACGCTTGAATTCGCTGATGACGGGAGACTTCTGATCCATGTTACAGCCGATGAAGGGGATCTTTTGTTTGATGAGATAGGCAGTGAGCTTAAGATCAAGCAGATGAAGATGGACAGACAGGAATTATTTGAGCAGCTTGAGAATTATTACAGGATGATGTTTGCAGAGGAATAGAGAATACGATACAGGAAGGTGAATAGAATTGCTTCTGGCATTTGATGTTGGTAATACGAATATAACTATAGGTGTGTTTGATGAAGAACTCCTGGGTAATTTCAGGATCACTACCAAACTGCCGAGGACTTCCGATGAATTCGGTCTTGTGATAATCGATCTGCTGCGTCAGGTTAACATAAGTAAGGACGACATTACCGATGTTATTATCGCATCGGTTGTTCCTAACATAATGTATTCGCTCACAAGCGGAGTAATCAAGTATTTTGGGATTCAGCCCGTTGTTGTGAAGAGCGGAATTAAAACAGGACTTAAGATTGCTACGACTAATCCAAAGGAGCTTGGTGCCGACAGGATCGTGGATGCGGTTGCGGCATATGAGTTGTACGGCGGACCTGTGATCGTTGTGGATTACGGAACAGCCACAACATTTGATCTTGTGTCTGAGGATGCAACATTTCTTGCGGGAGTTACAAGCCCCGGTATAAGAACTTCGGCTGACGCGCTGTTCAAAGATGCAGCCAAGCTGTCTGAAGTGGAGATCAGGAAGCCGGAAACCATCCTTGCGAAGGATACAGTGACCAGTGTTCAGGCAGCACTTTTTTACGGCGGTCTCGGACAGACCGAATACATAATAAGAAAGATGAAAGAGGAATCCGGATATACCAATGCCAAAGTGGTCGCAACAGGGGGACTTGGCAAGCTTTTGTCTGAAGAATCAAAAGAGATAGAGATATATAATCCACATTTAACATTGTACGGGCTCAAGTTTGTGCATGACAGATGTACCAGGAAATGAGGAAAGAGATTTGGATATACTTAGAGATCTGAGTATTGGCAATGTGAAGTTAAAAGGTAATTTAATATTGGCACCTATGGCAGGAGTGACAGACCTGCCATATCGTATTTTATGCAAGGAAAAAGGTGCTTCGTTAGTGTACACCGAGATGATAAGCGCCAAAGGAATATATTACGGCAATAAGAATACTGAGAAGCTTTGGGAGATCGATGAGGCAGAGAGACCTGTAGCGCTTCAGCTGTTTGGAAGCGAACCGGAGCTTATGGCTGATATGGCGGCGAAGATAAAGGAGCGTAATTTTGACATCCTCGATATTAATATGGGATGTCCTGTTCCCAAAGTTGTTAATAACGGTGAAGGTTCTGCTCTTATGAAGGATCTTTCGCTTGCTGGAAAGATAATCAGGGCTGTATCGGATGCGGCAGGTAAGCCCGTAACCGTCAAGTTCCGTAAAGGTTTCGGGGCAGGTGAGAACACGGCGGTTGAGTTTGCTAAGATGGCTGAGGCAAACGGTGCTGCGGCAGTTGCCGTTCACGGAAGGACAAGGTCGCAGATGTACAAAGGACAGGCTGACTGGCAGGTTATAGCTGACGTTAAGAAGGCTGTCAAGATCCCGGTGATCGGTAACGGAGATCTGTTTGAACCTGAGGATGTTAAGAGGATGTATGAGCAGACCGGAGTGGACGGATTCATGTTTGCAAGAGGTGTACGGGGGAATCCGTGGCTGTTTTCAAGGACGATCGAATATCTGAAGACGGGAATTGTTCCCGCAAAGCCTGAGATGGAAGAGATCATATCCATGATACTTCGTCATGCTAAGCTTCTGACACAGTTCAAGGGAGAATATACGGGAATAAGGGAAATGCGTATGCATTCCGGATGGTACACATCGGGCATGAAACACGCAGCAGGCTTCAGAAACAGCCTGTGTCGTGTGGAAACTTTGGAAGAATTAAAAAAAATACTTACAACAATGAAGAAATAATGTTAAGATATATATGAGAGGATAAGTGATGGTAAGTTAACCGCGTTTTTGTTTTTATTTTGTTGGAGTGATGTGTATGTTTAAAACCGGTGAGTATGTTATTTACGGAACCAACGGTGTGTGTAAGATAGACAGCATATGTACTATGGGAAGCGGGAATTCAGAGAAAGAATATTATTGCCTTCTTCCTGTCGATGATGCTGAAGGAAGAATATTCACGCCGGTGGATAATGACAAAGTGATCATGAGAAAGGTTATCTCCAAAAAAGAGGCACTTGAGCTTATAGACAACATACCTAATATCGAGCAGATATGGATAACCGATGAGAAGCAGCGTGAAGCGGATTACAAGAAAGCCATTCATTCCTGTGACTGTTATGAATTGATCAGGATCATCAAGACCATGTACCTAAGAACTCAGGACAGGCTTTCGAAAGGAATGAAAAGTACTGTTATCGATGAGAGATATTTGAAAGAAGCAGAGAGGAATCTCTACAGCGAATTGTCTATGGCAATCGGAAAGACAAGAGCGGAGATGCCGTCTTATATTGCGGAAAGACTCGAGGCGGAAGCGTGAATACTGTAGTAAGTTGTAATGAACTTGATCTGTTACAGATCGCAGACAGCGGACAATGTTTCAGAATGAATGCGGTATCGGAAGGTACGTACAGTCTGATACATGCCGGAAGATACCTGGAGATATCATATAAAGGTATTGACAGCCGGACTGATAAGAAGCTGTTTGAATTGTCGTGCGATCAGGAAGAATATGACAATATATGGAAATCGTATTTCGATATGGATACTGATTATTCAAAAATGATCAGCATGGTTGACCATGCTGATTTATTTCTTATGGAGGCATGCAGATTCGGTAGCGGCATAAGAATACTGAGACAGGATCCGTGGGAAATGCTCATAAGTTTCATCATATCACAGAGAAAATCGATCCCTGCGATACGTACATCCGTTGAGAGATTGTGTGCTCTGTGCGGAGACAGGATTGATACACCGGCTGGGATCAGATATTCATTTCCGGATGCGGAGCATATTGCCGCCCTGTCTGAAAGCGAGCTTGATTCGTGCGGAATGGGATATCGCAGCAGATACATATCGGGAGTGGCGAGAAGTGCCGCGGAAGGAGAACTTGACGTATATGCGATGGAGAGTCTTGATGACGAAGCATTAAGAGAGAAGCTTCTGTCGTTGTTCGGAGTCGGCATCAAGGTTGCTAACTGCGTAATGCTGTTCGGTTACCACAGAATAGATGCATTTCCGGAGGACGTATGGATAGGAAGGGCGCTTTCGGGTCATTATCCCGAAGGATTCCCATATGAGAGATATAAGGGGTGTGCCGGTGTGATGCAGCAGTATATTTTTTATTATACGAAGAACAAATGATTGTCTAGGGGCTGGTACGTCATGCTTGCATGTAAGAAGCTAATATGTTATTATTTACATGATATTGTGTAGGAGGCACATCAATACACAACATTTGCAATATTAAGTGACCGGAGTGTCGGACACTTACAGATAAAAAATCATAATATGCGGGAGTGTGATATACAGTGAAGAATTTTAGCAACTACAAAGATTACAGCACAAAGGACGAGCTGAGCTTTGATTCAAAGGCAGTACACGGTGCACTTGGATGCGAACCGCTTACGGGAGCGGTAAGCTTTCCGATATACCAGACATCTACATTCAGACACCCCGAATTCGGAAGATCGACCGGATTCGATTATTCAAGACTTCTTAACCCAACCCGTCAGGAACTTGAAAGAACTCTGGCAATACTTGAGGGCGGTAAGCACGGATTTGCATTCTCAAGCGGACAGGCTGCCAATATGGCGCTGTTCACATGGCTTAATCCCGGGGATCATATGATCCTTATGGATGATATATATGGCGGAACGTTCCGTATCGCAACTACGATATTCGGAAAATACGGCATAGAATATGACTTTGTCGATCTGTCGGATCTTGATGCCGTAAAGAAGGCGATCAAGCCGAATACCAAGATGATATTCATCGAGACACCTTCCAATCCGCTTATGAAAGTTGCCGATATACAGGCTCTTTCCGATATAGCTCATGAAAATGGCGCGATTGCGGTTGTAGACAACACATTCCTTACGCCATATTTCCAGAAGCCACTTTCTCTGGGAGCTGACGTTGTAATACACAGTGCAACCAAGTATCTCGGAGGACATAATGATATCATCGCAGGTGCGGCTGTTGTAAATGATGATGATCTTGCCGCTCATTTCAAGCTTCAGTTAAAGTCACACGGAAACGGCCTTGCTCCTATGGATTCGTGGCTTATGTTAAGAGGTATCAAGACACTTCATCTTCGTATGGAGAGACATAATTCGAATGCGAAGAAAGTTGCGGAATGGTTAAGAAAACATCCGAAGGTTGAGAAAGTATATTATGTCGGATTTGAAGATCATAAAGATTATGATATTACGAAAAAACAGACTACAGGCTTTGGCGGAATGATATCGTTTGCGGTTGACAGCGTTGAGACTGTATATAATATCCTTAAGAATGTGGATATGATAATGTTTGCCGAGAGTCTTGGCGGAACAGAGACTCTTATCACATATCCTACGACCCAGACTCATGAGGATACACCGGAGGATATCAAGGAGAGACTCGGAATCACTAAGAAATTCCTCAGAATATCTGTAGGGATCGAAGATCCCGATGATATTATAAATGATCTTGAAAGAGCAATGAATTGACATTACAGGAGGTTTTGTAACGTGCGATTTACGAAGATGCAGGCTTACGGCAATGATTATGTGTATATAGATGCGATCAATCAGGAGCTTCCCAATCTGCCGGCGCTTGCCAGATACGTATCTGACAGGCATTTTGCGATAGGTTCGGATGGCATGGTTCTTATATGTCCTTCAGATAAGGGAGATTTCCGTATGCGCATGTTCAATCCCGACGGTTCCGAAGGTGAGATGTGCGGTAATGCACTTAGAAGTGTCGGAAAATATGTGTATGATCACAAGCTTACATATAAGACCGAGCTTATGATCGAGACGCTTGGAGGCATGAAGCATCTTTGGCTTTTTATTGAAAATGATAAAGCAGTTAACATAAGAGCGGATATCGGTGAACCGGTACTTGACACGAAAAAGATTCCGGTTGTCACCGATATGCCCGAATTTATTGAACAGCCGGTGAAGGTTAAGGATATCACACTTGGGATCACAGCAGTATCATGGGGGAATCCTCACTGCGTGGCATTTATTGATGATACGGCTGGGTTTGATGTTCACGGATACGGCAGGGAACTTGAATATATGACATCATTGTTCCCGAATAAGACTAACGTAACATTTGCCGAACTTGTTAACAGAGAATATATTAAGATAAGAGAATGGGAGAGAGGAACCGGTGAAACTATAGGATGCGGAACTGGCTGCTGCACGGCGGTCGTTGCGGGTGTGCTTACCGGAAGGTGTGACCGCAAGGTGTCCGTAGAACAGATCGGGGGAATTCTCGACATAGACTGGAGAGAAGAGGACAACCATATGTATATGACCGGAGTGTCCAATACTGTATTTGAAGCAGAGATAGACATATCTTCGGTGTGGGAGGAATGATAATGTTATTAAGAGATCTACTTAAAGGAACAGATTACAGATGTATAAGCGGAAGTGCGGATACCGAGATTGCCGACCTTATATATGATTCAAGGAAGGTGACTGAAGGTACCGCTTTTTTTTGCATTGACGGAGTGATAACCGACGGACATTCATATGCGGGTGATGCAGTAAATAAAGGTGCTGTGGCACTTATTGTGGAGCATGAGGTTGAGGTAGATGGAAATGTTACCCAGATTCTGGTAAAATCTACAAGAAAAGCTCTTGCATGTATGTCAGCGATATATTTTAACAATCCTGCAAAAAGGCTTAAAGTAATAGGAATTACCGGAACCAAGGGCAAAACTTCCACAGCTTATATGGTAAAGAATATAATCGAACATTCAGGTGCTCATTGCGGAATAATCGGCACGGTCGGGGCTGCATGGCTTGATAAGACAGTAACTACCGGTCTTACAACACCTGAATCGTATATAATACATGAATTATTCAAAAAGATGGCAGACGACGGATGTGAATATGTAGTCATGGAGGTTTCCTCACAGGCGCTTAAGATGTCAAGAACTGCGGGAATTCAATTTGATGTGGCACTGTTCACTAATTTCTCGCCGGATCATATAGCCGACGGTGAGCACGCAACGCTTGAAGAATACAGGCAGTGCAAACAGATGCTTTTCACACAGTGCGATACGGGAATATTCAATATGGATGACGATACAGCTGATATATTCATTAAAGAGGCCGGATGTGAACGCATTGTAACATTCGGTATGACAGCTGAGGCCGATATATATGCCCATGATGTTGAAAAATGGTCCGAAAAGGGGCTTCTTGGCGTATCATTTGACATTGAAGGACTTGTTAACGGCAATGTAAGGCTGGAGCTTCCGGGTGTGTTCAACGCATATAATGCTCTTGCCGCAATATCCGTGTGCACAGTGCTTGGAATAGACTGGGAGACGATCAAAAAGAGCCTTCCTTCGGTTCGCGTTCCCGGAAGAGTGGAGCTTGTTAATGTATCCGATAAGTTCTCGGTGATCATAGATTACGCTCATAACGAAGTAAGTACGAAGAGTGTCATGGAGACGTTAAAAGAATACGATCCCGCACACATTATATGTGTATACGGCGGAGGAGGAAACCGTTCAAAACTTAGAAGATATGCAATGGGAGAAGTGACAGGCGAATACGGGGATCTCTCGGTTCTTACCTGTGACAATCCGCGAAATGAAGAGATCGAATCGATCAATAACGATATCAAGGTTGGCCTTGCAAAGCATAACGGAGCATATGTTGAAGTGCCTGACAGGGTTGATGCGATCGAATATGCGATGAGACAGGCTGTCACGGGCGATATCATCCTGCTTCTTGGCAAAGGTCATGAACAGTATCAGGAGATAAAAGGCGTTAAGTATCATTATGATGAGAGAGAAGCGGTGAAAGAGGCCGCAAGGAGATATTTTAATGTATAAAATATATGTCGTCGAGGATGATAAGGGCATTGTTGACGGAATAACAGACGTCTTAAAGGGATGGGGAATGGACGTTCGCGCCGTAAGTGACTTCAGATATGTAGTGGAAGAATTCAGGGATTATGAACCTGAACTTGTTATTCTTGATATTACGCTTCCGTATATGGGAGGTTATCACTGGTGTCAGGAGATCAGAAAGACCAGTTCGGTGCCCATCATTTTCATATCTTCCGCAACCGACAATATGAATATCATAATGGCAATGAATATGGGGGCTGATGATTTCATACCGAAGCCTTTCGATCAGAGTGTTCTGATCGCAAAAGTACAGGCACTTCTCAGAAGAACTTACGAATTCAATCAGTCTTCATTCAACCTGCAGGCGGCGGGAGCGGTGCTTAATACTAATGATAATACACTTATGTATAACGGAGTAAAGATCGAGCTTTCAAGAAATGAATACCGGATACTCCTAACCCTCATGCAGAATAAGAACAAGGTTGTGAGTAGGGAAAAACTCATGGAAGTTCTCTGGGAGACAGACAGTTTTGTGGATGAGAATACACTTACGGTTAATGTGGGAAGACTCAGAAAGACTCTTGAAGCAGCAGGACTTAAGGATCTGATCAGAACAAAATTCGGAGTCGGTTACATATTGGAGGCTTAGTGATGGGATCGTTCTTAAAATATCTGAGAGCACGTTGCAGATATCTTCATGTATACGTGATGCTTATCGGAATATATTCTTCGGCATATTTTCTTTTTGATGTGAAACCCATAGTAGTGTTATATCCGCTTATTCTGAGTCTGATCGTTATGTTTGTGGCGGTGGTTACAGGATATATAATGATGTCGGATCGTCGTAATAAGATAATGAGAGAAGAATATCCCGATACATGCGATCCGGTTGAAGAGGATTATCAGAATATTATAAACAGACTTAACGAAGACATGGAAGATCTGAAGAAATGTTCCGCCGAAGATTACAATAATATGATAGAGTATTACACCGTATGGGCTCATCAGATCAAGACGCCCATTGCGGCAATGAGGCTTAATCTGCAGTTCGAAGATACCGAGTCTGCAAGGAGAATGAGCGGTGATCTTAACAGAATAGAAGCATATGTGGATATGGTCCTTACTTATCTAAGGCTTGACAGCGAAAGCACGGATTATGTGATAAAGGAATATGAACTGGATGATATAATTCGTCACAGTGTAAAGAAGTTTTCAAGGGAATTTATCGTAAAGAAGTTAAAGCTTGATTATGAACCGACGGGATATAAGGTGCTTACCGATGAAAAATGGCTTGCATTTATCATAGAACAGGTCATATCAAATGCTGTAAAATATACACAGGAAGGCGGCATCAGAATATATATGGATACTCCCGGTGTGCTCGCCATAGAGGACACAGGGATAGGAATAAGCGCTTCCGATCTGCCGCGTATATTCGATAAAGGATACACCGGGTTCAACGGCAGGAAAGATAAGGAAGCAAGCGGTATCGGACTGTATCTGTGTAAAAGGGTGGCAGATAATCTGGGGCATACATTGTCGGCAAAATCGGATCCCGGATCCGGAACAACGATCACTGTCGATCTTACCAGGCATAAGATAGGCATTGAATGATAATTAAATGTGACAAATGTGTAAGAAATATGTAAGCAGATTCAATGGAATGGGTCTGCTTATATTGTTATACTGTGTGTGATGAAAATAATAAGAAAGAAGGTATTGACAAATGTGTATATTAAAAGCAAGCGGAGTTAAAAAGGTATATAAGTCACGTTTTGGCGGTATGATGGTTGAAGCTCTTAAAGATGTTAATTTTTCAGTTGATAAAGGTGAATTTGTTGCGATAATGGGTGAATCGGGAAGCGGTAAGACGACATTGCTCAATATCCTTGCAGCACTTGATAAGGCGACTGAAGGAGAAGTGATCCTTGACGGAAAGAACATAAGCAGAATAAAGGAATCGGAAATTGCTAAGTTCAGACGCGATAATATAGGATATGTATTCCAGGATTTTAATCTGCTTGATACATTTTCGCTGGAAGATAATATATATCTTCCCCTGGTACTTGCGGGAAAGAAACATACAGATATGAAAGAGAGGCTTGATGCGATCGTCGGACCGCTTGGGATCGCGGATCTCCTCAAAAAATATCCTTATGAAGTATCGGGCGGACAGAAGCAGAGGGCAGCAGTGGCAAGGGCTCTTATTACCGAACCCAGCATTATTCTTGCCGATGAGCCTACGGGAGCACTTGATTCCAAGTCTTCCGACGAGCTTCTTGAACTGTTCAGAAAGGTTAACGGACTTGGACAGACTGTTCTTATGGTAACACATTCGGTTAAGGCAGCATGTTATGCGTCAAGAGTACTTTTTATAAATGACGGAGTGGTATTTCATCAGATATTCAAAGGCGATTCGTCTGACAGAGAGATGTATGAAAAGATCAGTGATACGCTGACGCTTATGGCAAGAGGCGGAGGTGAGAACTGATGAAGATCGGATTATATACTAAGATCGCAACAGACGGAATGCGTAAGAACAGAAGGCTTTATATGCCTTTTATCATCACATGTGTACTTATGGTGGCTGTGTTTTATATAATGCATTTTCTGGGTTATTCCGGAATACTTGATACGATGAAAGGTGGCAGGACAGCCACGGTATTCATGCAGTTCGGAACTTATATAATGGCAATATTCAGCGTAATATTTTTATTTTATACACAATCGTCGATCATCAAGGGAAGAAAAAAAGAATTCGGATTATACAGTATTCTTGGCATGAACAAGCGAAATCTGGGAAGAATAATCTTTATTGAGATAATTATCACATGGGCTGTGTCAGTGATCACAGGACTTGTATGTGGAATAGCTCTTTCAAAGTTTGCGGAGCTTGGATTGACAAAAATGATCGCTGTTCCCGTAAGATATACTTTTTCGATATCCGGGGATTCGGTTATCCGAACGATAATGATATACGGCGCGATATTTTTCCTGATATTCCTTAATTCGATAAGACATGTCAGATTCTCGAGTCCCATCGCCCTTGTAACGGCGGGAAAAGCAGGAGAAAAACCTCCAAAATCCCATTATATTATAGGCTTCATAGGATTAGCGGCACTTGCCGCAGGCTATACGATAGCTCTTATGATACAGCAGCCGATAGCGGCCATTATGTGGTTTTTTGCAGCCGTTATACTTGTAATAATCGGTACATATCTGCTCCTTATAGCAGGTTCCGTGATCCTTTGCAAACTGCTTAAGAAAAATAAGAATTATTATTATAGATCGAATCATTTTGTGTCGGTTTCAACAATGACCTACAGAATGAAAAGGAACGGAGCAAGTCTAGCGTCAATATGCATTCTGCTTACAATGATCCTTGTTATGCTCTCGTCGACGGCAGCTCTCTTTTTCAGTTCGGAAGAATGTCTTAAGGTTCAGTATCCCAACGAGATCGTTGCACATGTTGCAAAATACGGATGCGACAGTAATATGAAGAAGAACGCCGCAAAATTAGATAAGACAGTCAGAGAATATGCCGAAAAGAAAGGTTCTTCCCTTGACAATATTAAGGCTCTTTATGAATATGACATTGCCGGATATATGTATAAAGAGTCAGGTGTTATTGATGTAGATGAAGTGAATTCCAATGCATTCATCAATTATGATAATGTGACGATGATCCATTTTATTGACATTGATGATTATAATCGTCTGACAGGATCAAATGAGACTCTGCCTGTCGGAGAGGCGATGCTCGGAACAACTAAGAAGGATGCATTTGGAGATGAGATCACTATAGAAGATGTGACATTCAAGATCACAAAAAGGATTGATGACAGACTTGAGGATATCGATCCCACTGCAAGTCTTCCGATATTTGTGCAGGCATATCTGGTTGTAAATGATGTTGATGATACAGCTCTGTTGTTCTCGAAGTATAAAATTGATGGATATTCTGTCGTAATGTGGAACTGGAATTCCAGGTTTGATACCGGACTTTCTTCGGATGAACAGATAGCACTCTCAAATGATCTGTCGAAATATCTGGCAGATGAATACGGAGAAAAGTATGACACATTTTACTGCGACAGCAGGGAAGAAGACCGTGACGACTTTGTAAGCACTTACGGTGGCCTGTTCTTCCTCGGGATAATGCTCAGTATTGTATTCCTTATATCCTGTGTTGTGATAATGTATTACAAACAGATATCCGAAGGTTTTGAAGATCAGTCGAGATTCGAGATCATGCAGAAAGTCGGCATGACCGGACGGGATATTAAGAAAAGTATCAATTCACAGATGCTCACAGTATTTCTTATTCCCATCATACTGGCTTGTGTTCATCTCGCGATGGTTCTTCCTATCGTCAATAAGCTCCTTATGCTTTTCGGATTGTTCAATATGCCGTTCCTCCTTTTGGTTGCCGGAATATGCGCAGTATCCTGTGGGATATTCTATATGATCGTATATAAGGTGACATCGGGAGTGTATTACAGGATAGTGTCATAATTGCTTCAGATTTTTAACCTTTTTACTTTACCAATCCAAGTAAAAAGGTTAAAATGTTGTGTGGAGAGTTTGACTGACGTAAGAAAGGAGCATAAAATAACATGAAGATTGCTGTAATATCGGATACTCACGGTTATCCTCGGCCTGAGCTTATATCAGGCATAAGCGGTGTTGACCATATCATACACGCAGGGGATTTTGATGATAAAATAACCTTGGATGAGTTAAAAAAAATAGCCCCGATAACATACGTGAAAGGTAACTGTGACATCTACTGGGCATACGGACTGCCGGAAACCAATACTTTTGAGTGTGAAGGCGTGAAGATATTCATTATACATGACAAAGGAAGGATCAACAGGGATATATCGGAATACGACATTATAATTCATGGACATATCCACAGGTACAGTGAAGAAAAGATCAACGGACAGACATGGTTCAATCCGGGAACCTGCGGCAGACCGAGATTCGATCCCTGCCCGACCTATGCGATCCTTACTATCGAAAATGGAGAATACTCTTTTGAAAGAAGGAATATCAATATATGAACAAGATAGAATTGTTAGAAAAAATAAAGACGGTCGCACATTATGCCGGTGATATAATGGTAACCGCAAAAAGACCGAAGATCATGGAGAAATCGGGCCATGCCAACTTCTGTACGGAGACAGACGAAAAGATTCAGGCATTTCTGATCGCTCGACTGAAAGAGATACTTCCGGATGCATCATTCCTAGGAGAAGAAGACGGTCAGGATGTATTCACTTCAAAGATGAAAAGCGGTTACTGCTTTGTTCTTGACCCTATCGACGGTACTTCAAACTTTATATTCGAGTACCGTCCTTCTGTTGTTTCGGTTGCGCTGTTAAAGGACGGAAGGCCTTATATGGGCGTTGTCTACAATCCGTACGATGACATGCTCCTATCGGCGATAGCCGGTGAAGGCGCATACCTGAACGGATCACCGATTGAATCGGCGGATACACCTCTTTCCGATTCGCTTGCTGTATTCGGAACCGCTCCGTACTACCCTGAACTTAGAGAAAAGACGTTCGAGATCGCGAAGAAGCTTCTGCCTCTTTGCGTGGATCTTCGCCGTTCCGGAACTGCCGCATGGGATATGTGCTGCGTTGCAATGGGAAGATGCAATCTCTATTTTGAGATGCGAGTGCAGCTGTGGGATTACGCTGCAGCGGCTCTTATAGCAACAGAGGCCGGATGCACGATCACGGATCTTGAAGGTGCTCCATTACCCTATAACGGTCCGACACCCGCCGTATGCAGGGGAAGAGGCGTTAAGGAGATGCCGGAGTGCTTCGTGAAATGAAATGATCATAAATATAGTCTTGTATAATCATTTTAAAAATATTATAATTAACCGTGTGCAGACGCTGGAGAGTGTCTATAATCAATACTACAACATTATAAAGGGATGGATGAGTGACAATGAGTATTTCAAGAAAAACATTAAGTATTACACTTGCAGCGGCTATGGTTATTTCAATGTCAGCCGCTCCTGGTAAGACAGACAGGATTGAGGCTGCAAAAAAATCTGTGCTCAAGACAAAGTCGGTTACATTGAAAGTCGGACAATCAGCTAAGATCAAGTTCAAGAGCAAGAGAGCAAAGGCAAAGTTCAAGTTCTCATCAAATAAGAAAGCAATTGCCGCAGTGTCTGCAAAAGGCGTTATTACGGCAAAGAAGGCAGGAGGTGCTGTAATTACGGTTAAAGAGACATTCAAGAAAAAGACTAAGAAGATCGGTACTGTAAAGGTAACGGTCAATGCAGTGGAACTTGCACCGTCTGCTACTGATGGTGCTTTACAGGCACCTGCATCAACCGCACCTTCAACCGCTCCTACACAGGCACCGTCTAAAGCACCTGCAACGACACCTACGATCGCGCCTACAACAGAGCCTACAAAAGCACCTGAGTCGGAGTTCCTTCCGCTTCAGGAATTCATTGATGATGATAACTTTGTAATTGAGGACAGTAATTTCAAAGCGAATAACAGAGATAATGCAGGAACAATGGAGAGCATTACTTATCCTTCAACAGTTATCAAAGAAGGCGAAATCGTTATGAGAAAAGCCAATGTGGCACTTCCTAAGGATTATGATGAATCCAAGAAGTATCCTGTTATATATGTTGCACATGGTATCGGTGGTAATCAGGATTCGATGACAGGCGACGGTGACATTAAGAATGTATTATGGAATGCTGTAGCAGAGGGAGTTGCAGAAGAAGCAATTCTTGTATTCCCAAGCTGCTGCGCCAATGAATATAATGGTCAGGGACCTAATGAATTCTTCAGTGTTGAACATTACAGAGGATACAACAACTTCCTCAATGATTTCAAAGAGTGCTTAAAGCCTTATATTGACGAGAATTATTCAACACTTCCGGACAGAGAGAATACTGCGATCTGCGGATTCTCAATGGGTGGACGTGTAACGCTTCATCTTGGATTCTCACTTCAGGATACTTTCCGCTACGTCGGAGCATTTTGCCCGGCACCGGGAATACTTGATTTCACTGATAACGGAGTAACCGATAAGGGATTATTCGAGCCGCAGGATTTCAAGCTTGATGATCAGTATAGAGATGATACGCTTGTAATGATATTCAAGGGTAAGAACGACACTGTTGTTAAGACGTTCCCTAAAGAATATCATGACACACTTGAAGATAATGATGTACCGCATGTATACCTTGAAACAATGGGCGGAACAGACGGTACTAACGGCGGCGGCGGTCATGACGGAGGCGTATATAACTTCGGCTTCTACAACTTCATTAAGCGTATCTTCAAGAAGAGATAATAAGAACAGGTATTTGACTTTGAAGTATTAACATAGTACAATAAGAGGCGCACGCATTCCGTGATCATGCGGATTGCATGCGCCTTATCTTTGTAGCATAGGAAATTGCGAAGCTGATACAATGAGGTAAAAATATGCACAGATTCTACGTTGATGCGGATAATATATATGACGGTACGGCTCTGATCACGGGAAACGACGTTAATCACATAAGAAATGTACTCCGTATGAAGCCCGGAGATTCAATCGTTGTAAATGATATGAACGGGAATGATCATTACTGTATGATTGATACGGTGACTTCCGATGAAGTTAGGGCATCGGTTGAGCGTGTTGAGGAATGTCTGACGGAACTACCTGTAAAGTTGTATCTGTTCCAGGGACTTCCCAAAAATGACAAGATGGAACTTATCATACAAAAGGCTGTTGAACTCGGAGTACATGAGATAATTCCGGTTCAGATGTCAAGGTGCGTTGCAAAACTTGACGGGGGAACAAAGCAGCATAAGAAGATAGCCAGATGGCAGGCGATTGCCGAATCTGCGGCAAAGCAGTCCGGGAGAGGCATAATACCCACTGTTAAGGAACCTATGTCTTATAAGGAAGCGATAAGTTATGCGAAGGAACTTGATATGAACATACTTCCCTATGAGAACGCGGAGGGGATGGAAGCATCGAAGAAAGTGATAGGTCAGATTGCTTCAGTGCAGTCAGCAGGAATATTTATCGGCCCGGAAGGCGGATACGAAGAAAATGAAGTAGATATGGCGGTTAAATCAGGATTTAACGTGATATCTCTTGGAAACAGGATATTAAGAACCGAGACAGCAGGCATGACGGTATTATCAGTTATCATGTTTAATCTGTCGGACAATGTGAAGTAACAATAAATGAATGGGAGACAAAGAGATATGGAAGCGTATCTTGACAATGCGGCAACAACGAGAGTTAAGGACGAAGTACGGGACATGATAATAAAGGTGATGCAGGAGGATTACGGCAATCCTTCATCCAAGCATACCAAGGGGATTAAAGCAGAGAGTTATATTGATGACGCTAGGGAAGTGATTGCAGGTACTCTGAAATGCAACGCTAAGAATATCACATTCACATCGGGCGGAACAGAGGCCAATAACCAGGCGCTCATAGGAACCGCCTATGCAAATGAAAGACGCGGAAAACACATTATCACGACAGTGATCGAGCATGCATCGGTACATGAACCGTTAGCGTTCCTTGAAAGCAGGGGATTCGAGGTGACATACATACCGGTTGATGCCAAAGGTTTAATAGACATGAAGGCTCTTTCCGATGCCGTGAGGGAAGATACGATACTCGTATCGATAATGTATGTAAATAATGAGATCGGTTCAATACAGGATATTGCCGCTATATCAGCACTTATCAAAAAGTTAAATAAGAATATAATATTTCACGTTGACGCAATACAGGCATATGCAAAGCTTCGAATAAACCCCGGAAAGCTTGGTATTGACCTGATGAGTGTAAGCGGACATAAGTTCCACGGACCGAAAGGAACCGGCTTCTTGTATCACAGAGACGGCATCAGGGTAATTCCTTATATCTACGGAGGAGGACAGGAGAGCGATCTTCGTTCGGGAACAGAGAATGTACCCGGAATTGCAGGGCTTGGAGTGGCCGCCGGGCTTGCATACAGGAATCTGTCCGATAATGTGAGCAGGATGAAAGAAGTAAAAGGGTATCTAACGGAAAATGTCGGAAAGATTGATAATGTTGTTATTAATCCGGTGGAACACGAAGATACAGCACCACACATTATCAGTGTCTCCATAGAAGGCGTTAAAAGCGAAGTGCTCCTTCATGCGTTGGCTGCCGACGGGGTATACGTATCATCAGGTTCCGCATGTTCATCCAATCATCCGGGACTTAGCGGCACACTTAAGGCTATAGGTGTGGCAGACAGCCTGGTTGATTCAACGATAAGACTGTCACTATGCAGCGAGACGACCATGGAGGAAGCCGAATATGCCGTAGAGATGTTAAAAAAGCATATTCCCGTGCTCCGAAAGTTTAAGAGATATTAAGTCCGGATAACCGATAGTTATCCCGGTTAATAAAGTAGGAAAGAGGTTTAAGCTATGTACAAAGCATTTTTGATCAAATATTCCGAGATAGGGATCAAAGGAAAGAACAGATATGTATTCGAGGATGCGCTGTGTCATAACATAAGCAGTGTATTAAAAGGCTGTGACGGTTCATTTAACGTGTCAAAGGAACGCGGAAGGATATATATTGAAGTAACATCCGATGACTATGATTATGATGAAGTGATAGAGAGACTGACTAAGGTATTCGGGATCGCAGCCATATGTCCGGTTGTGCTCGTTGAAGATAAGAGCTGGGACAACCTGTGCTGCGAAGCATGTGATTTCGTTGAGAGACAATATGAGGACAGGAATTTTACATTCAAGGTCATGGCCAAGAGGGCAGACAAGAATTATATATATACTTCTCCTGAGATCGGAATGAATCTCGGAGGCATTCTTCTTGAGAAATACCCGGAAATGAGTGTTGATGTACACGATCCGGAAGTTATGATCTATATCGAGATCAGAGAAAAGGCTTATATATATTCGAGAGTCATTCCGGGACCGGGCGGTATGCCTGTCGGAACAAGCGGAAAGGCAATGCTGTTGTTATCGGGCGGAATTGACAGCCCCGTTGCGGGATATATGATCGCAAAGAGAGGCGTAAAGATCGATGCAGTATATTTTCATGCGCCGCCGTATACAAGCGAACGTGCAAAGAAGAAGGTTATCGATCTTGCAAAGAAGGTTGCGGTATACTCCGGAAAGATCAGACTGCATGTGATCAACTTCACGGATATACAGATGGCAATATATGAGAGATGTCCTCATGACGAACTTACCATAATAATGAGAAGATATATGATGAGGATCGCAGAAAAGCTTGCGCTTGAGAGTGACTGCCTCGGTCTGATAACAGGTGAGAGTATAGGGCAGGTGGCAAGCCAGACGATGCACAGTCTCCGTTCGACCAACGAGGTCTGTGAAGAGCTTCCGGTGTACAGACCGCTTATCGCATTTGACAAGCAGGATATTGTTGAGATATCCCAGAAGATAGATACATTTGACATATCCATACAGCCGTATGAAGACTGCTGTACGATATTCGTTGCGAAGCATCCGGTGACAAAGCCCAATGTGAATGTTATAAGAAAATCAGAGAGAAAGCTTGAAGAAGTGATCGAAGGACTTCTTGAGACAGCATATGCGACCGATGAGGTGATCGAGATAGGGTGATGCGCATCCTCCCGGTAATTACAACAATTTCACCTGGAAAGCAAGCTTTTCGATTGAAATCGCTGTAATTACCGGGGGTGCCGGCAGAAAATAAAAAAGACCCGCAAAGTCAGAGCGAGTCTTGGTTTCGATCAGCTGCGGAGACCGCATATCACGGAAACCGCCTAAAATCATTAAAAATATGAAAAGTTAAATCAGTCTTTAACAATATACTGATCGAGCGTCTTAAGTACTTCATCGATGTTGTCTTCACTATGAATGCTCAAGTCAATACTTTTTGACAGGTCAAGACTGAATATACCCATAATTGACTTGGCGTCGATTACATATCTGCCTGATATAAGATCGAAATCACAATCAAATGCGGTCACGTCATTAACGAATGATTTAACCTTGTCAATTGAATCGAGCAATATTTTTACTGTTGTCATAATACTGTACCTCCTTGTTAGTTGTTCCTTATATACTAGCACAAGGAGTTGAAATGTCAACCTTTATTTGAAAATTAGTAAATGTTCAGGAGCTGAAACATATGAAATGCAGGATAGCTTTTATGACTCTTGGGTGCAAGGTCAATCAATATGAAACCGAGAGACTTAAAGCCGTGTGTGAGAAGGCGGGATATACAGTTGTTCCCTATGACAGTGTAGCGGATGTGTATGTCGTAAATACGTGTACGGTAACCAATATTGCCGACAGAAAGTCGAGAAAGATGCTTCACAGGGGTAAGAGACTCAACCCTTCGGCAATAGTTGTTGCTATGGGATGCTTTGCTGACGCCGCGAAAGACACACTCAAAGAAGATGATACGATCGATATTATAATATGTAATGCCGATAAGGAAAAAGCTTTCGATATGATCGACGAAGCCGTACGTATGAGAGTGTATGGTGTGGCGCCTGAAGTGTCAGAGGATGACTACAATAACAAAGCATGTGATACCTCAGGGCAAGCCGGAGCAGGACAAGCAGGAAAAGAACGTGTCGAAGCAGGACAAGTAGGAATAGATCAAGTAGGAACGGACATCTCCGGGACGAAAGACAGCGAAAAAGAAGATGCCGACACGAAGAATGCCGCAGTAAATGAGCGTACAAGAGTATACATCAAGATACAGGAAGGCTGTAATCAGTTCTGCAGTTATTGCAAGATACCGTATGTCAGGGGAAAGCTTAACAGCAGGGATCCGGATTCGGTATACGAAGAAGCTGTGCAGATCGTTTCAAAAGGGATAAAAGAGGTAGTTCTGACGGGAATTCACGTATCTTCATACGGTGTGGATAAGAGTGATGCGGGGAATTTTACCGAGCTTGGAGGAAAACCGCTTCTTGAACTCATAGAAAGACTGGCTGGAATAGACGGACTTGCAAGGATAAGACTCAGTTCTCTGGAACCACGTATTATTACGGAAGGATTCATTAAGAGCCTGTCGGGGATAGAGAAAGTATGTCCTCATTTTCATCTGTCGCTTCAGAGCGGATGTGACGCAACGCTTAAGAGAATGAACAGAAAATATTCCACTTCGGAATATATGCAGGCATGCAATATTATAAGGAGATACTATGAAGATCCCGCAATAACCACCGATATAATCGTAGGTTTCCCGGGAGAGACGGATGAAGAGTTTGAAACTACACTTAAGTTTGCCGGGGATGTTGGCTTTGCTGCAATTCACGTATTCAAATATTCTAAGAGAGATGGAACAAAAGCAGCGGTTATGCCATCGCAGGTTGATCCGGTGATAATGAATGAGAGGAGCAGCAGGCTTATAAGTCTTGCGGAAAAACTGATACAAGGGTATATATCCCGGTTCATAGGCAGAGGGCAGGATGTTCTTGTTGAAGAGATAGTACAGATAGACGGCAAAAAATACCATGTCGGACATAATGAAAGATATGTAAAGATCGCGGTTCCGTATAACGAAGGAGATGTTTCCGAAGGGGAGATAGTTCAAATTATTCCTTGCGGAATTCATGACAATATATTATTATAGAAGGATAAGTAATACTTGAATACCGATAGAGAAGTATTAAGATATAACAGACAGAAAGTGGTGGAAACATATGCAGGAGATCCATAATACCCAGTTCTTTAAGGTTCAGAACGAAACTGAATATGAGGTTGCGGATGTGATCGAATCCGTGTATGCAGCACTGAAGGAAAAGGGCTATAATCCTGTAAGTCAGATCGTTGGATATGTCATGTCCGGAGATCCGACATATATTACCAGTCATAAGAATGCCAGAAGTCTTATCATGAGAGTTGAAAGAGATGAGATAATCGAAGTACTTCTGGAGGATTATATCAAGAACAATCTGTAAACCGCAACTGTGTAGGAGTACATATGTTCAGAATGCGGAACAGTTGTTAATATAATGACAGGGAGTATGTATGAGGGTACTTGGATTGGATTACGGCTCGAAGACTGTGGGAGTTGCAGTCAGTGATGAGCTTGGAATTACAGCCCAGGGTCTTATGACATTTACACGGGCAAAAGAGAATGCATTAAGGAAGACATTAGCCGGAATTGAGAGTATCTGTGAAGAGTATTCGGTTGATACGATCGTTTTGGGTTATCCTAAGAACATGGATAATTCCGTCGGTGAACAGGCGAAGAAAGCTGAAGAGTTTGCCGGTATGCTTACGTCAAGAACCGGACTCAAGGTTGTATTATGGGATGAAAGACTTACTTCGCTTCAGGCTAAGCGTGTGTTAAAAGAAGCTGATATACATGACAGGAGAGAACAAAAGAAAGTGATCGATAAATTGTCTGCGGTACTTATATTGCAGTCATATATTGACAGTCTTGGACTGAAACGCGACATAGGATTGGAGGATCAGGATGCGTGAGTCGATAAAGATATTCGGTGATGATGGAGAAGAGATAGATTTTTATATACTTGAACAGACTCAGGTTGGAGGCAATACTTATCTTCTTGCAAGCGAAAGAGAAGCCGAAGACGAAGGATCGCTGTGGATATTCAGACAGGTAGAGACAGGGGAAGAAGAGGTTTATTACGAGACTATAGAAGATGAATCGGAATTAAAGGCTATTGCAGGCGTATTCAGCGAAATGCTTGAGGATTATGATATCGAATTGTAATTATTCACATATAACGATTCTGTACTATATGCGGTTCGTTGCATTAGTTAAGACAAACTATTGCAGGGTATGCGTATAATGCAGTAGATTTTGGAGGTGTATTTTATTTTGAGAATAAAAAAAGAATATGGTGAGTCAGTAAAGGTCATTCCGCTCGGTGGACTTGAGCAGATAGGAATGAACATTACTGCATTTGAGACAAAGACCAGTATTGTAGTGGTTGACTGTGGTCTGTCATTTCCGGACGAGGATATGCTCGGTATCGACCTGGTAATTCCGGACGTGACATATCTTAAGGAGAATCAGGACAAACTGAAGGGCTTTGTTATTACCCATGGTCATGAGGACCATATCGGAGGGCTCCCTTATGTACTTAAGGAAGTCAGTGCGCCCATATATGCAACAAAGCTCACAATGGGGATCATTGAAAATAAATTCAAGGAACATGGTCTCATGAAAACTGTAAGGCGTAAGGTGGTATCCTACGGACAGTCAATTAATCTCGGGGACTTCAGAATTGAGTTCGTCAGAACTAACCACAGTATCGCGGATGCAGCGGCTCTTGCGATAACAACGCCGGCCGGTGTTATATTTCATACCGGAGATTTTAAAGTGGATTACACACCGGTATTCGGTGATATGATCGATCTTCAGAGGATAGCGGAGATCGGAAAAAAAGGCGTTCTGGCACTTATGTGCGACAGTACCAACGTCATGAAACCCGGCTTTACGATGTCTGAGAGGACGGTTGGAAGAACATTTGACAATATATTTGCGGACAATCCGGACAGAAGGATAATAGTTGCTACATTTGCATCCAATGTGGACAGAGTGCAGCAGGTAATCAATTCCGCGAAGAGATACAAGAGGAAGATCGTGATCGAAGGCCGGAGCATGATCAATATAATCACGACGGCAAATGAATTGGGATATCTTGACGTTCCCGACGGAATGTTTATTGATATCGAACAGATGAAGAATTATACCGATGACCAGATTGCTATCATTACAACAGGAAGTCAGGGAGAGGCCATGGCTGCATTGTCAAGGATGGCAGCTTCCATTCATAAGAAGGTTTCGATAAAACCGGGTGATATCGTAATATTCAGCTCAACTCCGATACCCGGTAATGAGAAGTCCGTATCAAGGGTCATCAATGAGCTCTCGCAGCTTGGTGCCGAAGTGATCGTACAGGATACTCATGTATCGGGTCATGCCTGTCAGGAAGAGATCAAGCTTATATATGCTCTTACGAAGCCGAAGTATGCCATACCCGTTCACGGTGAATACAGGCATCTTATGACTCATGCGGAGATTGCCAAGAGCATGGGCGTTGATAAGAAGAATATATTCATATTACAGTCCGGAAATGTACTTGAACTCAGTGATGAAGAAGGAAAAGTTGTGGATAACGTCGTAGCCCAGGGAATACTTGTTGACGGTCTTGGAGTCGGCGATGTCGGCAATATCGTATTGAGAGACAGACAGTTATTGTCCGAGAACGGACTTATAATAATCGTGCTTACACTTGAAAAAGGCAGTGACCAGATACTTGCCGGTCCTGATATAGTATCAAGAGGATTCGTATATGTAAGAGAATCCGAGAATCTGATGGAAGAATCAAGAGAAGTGGTATGTGCAGCCATCGATCGCTGCCTCAGCAAGAACATCACAGACTGGGGCAAGCTTAAGATAGAGATAAGGGATTCTCTCGGAGACTTCATTCGCAAGAAGACCAAGAGAAACCCGATGATATTGCCGATTATTATGGAGTGTTGATACCCCCCAATGAGTATGAAGCGAGGTGAAGCAGGGTGGATAAGCTTATAATATCAAAAGCGGAAGAACTGGCGGAAGCCCTCAAAGATTCCGAGGTATATAACAGATATCTATCTCAGCTTGAGGAGCTTAAGAAGCATGAGACATTATACAACAGGGTTAACGAATACAGGATCGAGAACATGAAGCTGATGTCGATGTCTGCTGACGAATGGGTCAACTACGGCCAGGAGATGACAGAAAAATATCGTGATATATATCAACATGACGTGGCCAGAGATTTTCTTGCGACGGAAGATGAGCTGTGTACATTGTTGTGGAAGATAAAAGAAAAGATATATAATCTGGTAGATATGGACCTTGATTTTCTCGGGTAACTAAGTAATGTGATGGAGGCCTGATTCATATGGCACAGGATAAAAAAGCTGAAGATAATAAAGCTAAAGACAACAAGGCTAAAGAGAAAAAAGCGACCAGAACCATGCTTGGTATTGCCAAAGTATTTATGGGAATCGTGCTCAGCGTTATATTTTATACTTTGGTAATCATTGGTATTACCAAGCTGTGTGATGTTGTATATGATTTCTCATATCAGGTATTCGGAGAGGTAAGAGTACAGGAAGCTCCCGGAGTTGATGTTGATTTTGTTGTCGGTGAAAATGAATCGAATATGCAGGTTGCAACCAGACTTGAGAGAGCAAAGCTTGTTGTCAACCGGTACTCATTTTATATAAGAGCTCAGCTTACCGCTTCGGGAAAAGGTGGCGAGCATATAAAGCCGGGAAGCTACGAGCTCAATACAAGCATGACTTATGCCGAGATCATGTCGGTGCTTACCGGAAGTGATAAAGACAAAGAGGAAACGGTTTTGCCCGGGGTTTCCGCAGCAGGAACGAATAATGCAGGAAAGGATTCCGGAAAAGAGTCCGGAAAGGATTCGGGAGAACAAAAATGAATTACAGATACAACGGCAGCGTAACAGATGAGCGCATGGAAGTATATCTCGATACATTGTCGCCTGTTATGCCCGAATATATGGAACGTCTCTTTGAACATGCTCTGTCGGAGCATGTTCCTGTTATGCGAAGACAGACCGGTGAGCTTTTGAGGTTTATTATTAAGAAAGACAGGATATCAAGGATTCTTGAGATCGGTACCGCGGTAGGTTATTCCGCTCTGTACATGGCTTTATGCAGCCCGGATGTAACAATCGATACGATAGAAAAAGTTCCCGCAAGAATTGCCGAAGCAAAGGAGAATATCGGAAAATATGACCCTTCGGGTCGTATCACTCTTCTTGAAGGTGATGCTGCGGAAGTGCTTGATAAGCTGACAGATGAACATAAGACTTATGATCTTGTGTTTGTGGATGCCGCGAAAGCGCAGTATCCGGTATATATGAAAAAGATATATGATCTTACACTGCCCGGCGCAACAGTTATCATCGATAACGTATTACAGGAGGGAATGCTTCTTGAATCGCGATATGCCGTTAACAGAAGAGACAGGACCATACATTCAAGGATGAGAGAATTTTTATATGATATAACCCATTCGGATAAGTGGAATACAATAGTGCTTCCGGTGGGAGACGGAATGGCGGTAAGTGTGAGACAATGAAAGGAGCCGATATATGAAAAATGAAAAACCGGAATTGCTGATCCCTGCGGGAAGTCTTGAATTATTGAAGATAGCCGTTTTATATGGGGCAGATGCCGTATATATCGGTGGAGATATGTACGGACTGAGGGCAGGAGCAAAGAATTTTTCGCTAGAAGACATGAAAGAAGGAGTGGAATTCGCCCACGAATATGGAAAGAAAGTATATGTTACTGCCAATATCACCGCACACAACAGTGATCTTTCCGGTGTGAAGGATTACTTTGTGGAACTTAATACGATCAAGCCTGACGCGCTTATCATATCTGATCCCGGTGTGTTCATGCTGGCAAGAGAGATATGTCCGGACATTGAGGTACATATAAGTACACAGAGCAATAATGTGAATTATGATACATTTAAGTTCTGGCATAAGCTTGGTGCAAAGAGGGTTGTTACTGCAAGGGAATTATCCATTGAAGAGATCGGGGAGATCAGGGATAATATTCCCGATGACCTTGAGATAGAGACATTCATACACGGCGCAATGTGTATATCTTATTCGGGCAGATGCCTGTTAAGTAATTATTTTACGGGACGTGATGCCAATCTCGGAGCATGCACGCATCCCTGCAGATGGAAGTACTACATAATGGAGGAGAAACGCCCCGGCGAATATCTTCCCGTCTTTGAAAATGAGAGAGGAACATATATATTCAATTCAAAGGATCTGTGCATGATAGAGCACATTCCGGATCTTGTTAAATCAGGAATTAACAGTTACAAGGTTGAAGGAAGAATGAAGACCGCACTGTATGTCGCCACGGTGGCAAGGGCTTACAGGCAGGCAATAGACGATTATTTTGAGAGTGAGGAATTGTATAACAGCAGGATAGATTACTATCTGTCTGAAGTGAAAAAGGGCGTGTACCGCCAGTTTACAACCGGGTTCTTTTACGGCAAACCTACCCATGAGACGCAGATATACGATTCCAACACATACGTTAAGGAATATACATTTCTTGGGATCATTCACGGGAAAAATGATGAGGGATTATACGGATTCATACAGAAAAATAAGTTTAACGTCGGTGATGTGATCGAGATAATGAAACCTTCCGGAGAGATATCGGAAGTAAAGGTTAAGAGAATGGTTAATGATGAAGGAGAGGACATTGAAAGCTGTCCGCATCCGAACATGAAGATATACATAGATGTCGGTGAAGAACTCGGAGAGTATGACATTATGAGGATTTTGACATAATGCTGACTAATTTGAACAGATATAATGAAACAGAAACAGGAGAGTAAAAAATTATGGGTTACAAGTATGAGACACACCTTCATACGAAAGAAGGAAGCAGGTGTGCAATCGCAACAGGAGCTGAACAGGTAAGAAGTTATTATGAGGCAGGATATGCCGGTATCATAGTAACTGATCATTTCTTTAACGGCAATACCACAGTGCCGGAAGATCTTCCGTGGGAAGAGCGCGTGAATCTGTACTGTCTTGGTTATGAGAATGCCAAGAAGGAGGGCGACAAGCTCGGTATGGACGTGTTCTTTGGAATTGAGTCGGGTTTTCAGGGGACGGATTTTCTTATTTACGGACTTGGAAAAGACTGGCTTCTGGCAAACAGCGATATCCTGTCATGGAGTATGGAGGAGCAGTATAAGCATGTAAAAGCTGACGGAGGCTGGGTGGTTCACGCTCATCCGTTCAGGGAGGCATGGTATATACAGGAAGTAAGACTTGTTCCCAAATTCATGGATGCGGTCGAAGTTATCAACAGAGGCAATAATGCTATTGATCCCATATACAACAAACAGGCTTATGATTATGCGAAGAATCTCGGAGTTCCCATGACAAGCGGTTCGGATGTGCACAGTGTGCCGGCACTAAACGGCGGTATGGAATTTGATACAAGACTTACTAGTATTCAGGATTACATGACAAGAGTTATGAACAGAGAAGGCCATGTTATAGGCATTGAAGAAGTAATGTGATAATATTCCGGGATAACAGACGGAAATCAGGATTAAAGGAGAACAGTCATGAATTATAATGAGATAGAAAGTTTGTTAAAAGAAAAGAATCAGACACAGCTGTTGAGATATTATGATGAGCTTGATGAAAGCGGAAAAGAAGAGTTGCTTAACAATATATCAAGGATTGATTTTTCACTTACCGATATACTGAAAGATCCGGAGCTTGAGCAAAAAAGAGGAGTGCTTGAACCTCTTGATGCCGTGAGGCTGTCAGAGATAGAAGCAAAGCATGACGAATATGAAAAGACCGGTATCGAAGCCATAAAGCAGTGCAAAGAAGGCACTATTCTTCTTGCCGGCGGACAGGGTACGAGGCTTGGTTATGATAAGCCCAAGGGAACATTTAACGTCGGGATCACAAAAGAGCTCTATATATTTGAGTGCCTTATCAATAATCTGATGGAAGTTGTGAAAAAGGCCGATGCATGGGTGCCGCTTGCAGTAATGACAAGTGACATTAACCATGACGATACAGTGGCATTCTTTAAGGAACACGATTATTTTGGATATAACGGAGATTATGTATTCTTCTTCGTTCAGGATATGGCGCCGGCAACGGATATGGAAGGCAGGGTATATCTTGCCGAAAAGAGTAAGCCCGCAATGTCACCGAACGGTAACGGCGGATGGTACACATCATTTGTAAATGCGGGACTCAGAGAGACATTCACCGGACTTGGCGTTGAATGGCTCAATGTATTCGCAGTGGACAATGTATTGCAAAGGATCGCAGATCCGTGTTTCCTCGGTGCAGTTATCGAATCAGGCTGCGTAGGCGGTGCCAAAGTCGTAAGCAAGGCATATCCTGAAGAGAAGGTCGGCGTGCTCTGTCTTGAAGACGGTAAGCCGTCCATAGTTGAATATTATGAAATGACAGACGAGCTCATGTATTCAAAGAATGATAAGGGTGAGCCGTTATACAACTTTGGCGTAATACTTAATTATCTGTTCAGAATAGACGAGCTTAACAGGATCATGAATGACAGACTGCCTGTTCATGCGGCAAAGAAGAAGATACCTCACATTGATGAGAACGGCAACAAGGTAAAGCCTGAAGAACCTAACGGTTACAAATTCGAGATGCTTGTTCTTGATCTCATACATCTTCTTAAGGACTGTCTGTCATATGAGGTAGACAGAGAGAAAGAGTTTGCTCCGATCAAGAATCTTACAGGAATCGATTCGCTTGAATCCGCAAGGGAACTTCTTAAGAAGAACGGAGTCGAACTGTAAAAAGCCCAGGTTGTTCGGGTGTTACCATGTAGTAGAACCGATCATTGCATCTGCAAAGACTTGGCGATATGACGTTAGGAAAAGTGTGTATTATTGATCTGTTTTGATGTGTCTGATTAAAAACGGAGGTTATTGGTATGGCAGGACATGATAAGAAGAAACTGATAAGACATTTTGTGGTATTAATACTGATAGCGGCTGTTTTATTCGTAGAAATGTCAGCTCCGGGTGTGGTATCCGCTGTAAATGATGACTCCGGGATAGTAAGATATGCAAGCGAATCTTATGTAAATCCTATATACAGCGCATATTCCGCTGATGAAGAACATGTCGAATCAAAGAAGTTTGGTGCACCCGAATCGGGAACTAAGCGTCTTACTTCTTATGATGCCATCGTAGAATATCTGAGGAGCTGCATGCAGTCAAGGATACAGAATGTATCAATATTATATGTGGGCAGTTATTCGGGAACGACTGCAAAGCAGTTTATATCAAATGCTGTTAATGAAGCGTACAACGGAGAATATGATTTTACTCCCGATGATGGTGATTATATCAGTTATTCTTTTTCGGGTTATAGTTTTAACATCACTTATACCGATGATTCCATAAGCGCGGATTTTGTTCTTTCATATCATACAACAAAAGAACAGGAGGATCTGGTTACGGAGAAAGTTAATGAGCTTTTGGCATTATGGGATTTCACCGGTTATACAACTATTGATATTATAAAATACGTTCATGATTATATTGTAACACATGTGACCTATGACAAGACCTACAGCAAATATGATGCATATCATGCACTCATAGAGGGCTCTGCCGTGTGTCAGGGATATTCTCTTCTTGCATACAGACTCCTGAATGAACTTGGAATTGATTGCAGGATAATATCCGGAGAAGGTAACGGAGGACCTCATGCATGGAACATCGTAAAAGTCGGAGATAAGTATTTTAATATCGATTTCACATGGGATTCAACGAGAATGACAGGAACATCTCCCGTATATGATTATTTTTTGCTGTCGGAAGAAGCATTCATCAACCATAAACGTGATGACAAATATCTTACCGAAGAATTCACGGGCAGATATCCGATTTATGAGCTGTCGTATTACAATGACAAGATGCTTAATGTAAGTGCGCCGAACTACAGTTTTAAGACTCCCGGCGGGAATACGGTTACAGGTTCTTCATCACAATACAGTCTTATCATAATGGGAGATATGAGATCCCAGGGAGTAAAGACAATGTTCCAGAGTATTGTAGATAAGGATATAGATGATGTCAGTGATATAAGGCTGATCGGCGTCGATGTATATACCAATCCCGCTCAGCTTGTGTCTTCTTCACTGGCGGGAATATCATCAAAGATAATCGCATGTTACGATTCAAGCGGTAGGGCGAATCAGACGATGTTTTCCATGGCAGAAGCAGCAGGAGCAAAGAATGCCAACGGTGATTTAACGATTCCGTTAACCGTGATAATTGACCGTTCGGGTAAGATAAGATACGCATATACCGGTACGAATATTATCGGTGAGAGGATATTGAGTTGTTTTGTGAAACTGGGTGTTATTGAATCGCCTGACCCCGGTTACTCAAGTGAACCTATGAATACGCAGACACCGGATGCATCCGCTTCGCCGTCAGCATCACCGGATGTGACAGACGGACCGACTGCAGCGCCCACAGGGACTCCGGTTTCAACATCGCAGCTGGAGGACGACCCGGATACAACAACCGTGCCTTCAGTTCCTACCACAGAGCCGACAGTTGATCCTTCAACTCTGGAAACCGATCCGACAACAACTCCTTCGAATGGAAATGATGTACCCACAGCTTCTCCTATAAGCGGAAATGTTGTGCTTCCCACTGCGGCAGCGAAGAAGTCTGCTTCAGCTCCAGATACAGTTACAGGATCAACCGATTCTTCAACGGGAACAGTTGCCGATCCGTCAGGATCGTCTCAGGCTTCTGCTGTAAAGAAAGCTTCAATAACGATATATAAGAATAACAGATCCGTTAAAAGCGTTACAGTCAAGAAGAAAAAAACAGTTGTACTAAAGGTTAAGACTGTTAATGTGACAGGAACCGTAAAGATCACCGGGATCACTTCGGGGACGAAGAAGAAAGCAAAGATCGTCTTCAAGAGTAATAAGATTAAGATCACAGGTAAAAAGAAGGGCAGTTTTACGATAAAACTGCAGTCTTCGGGCATAACCCAAAAGTTAAAGATAATTGTGAAATAAACATTTTAATATTTTTGTAGACTTTATTACAGAAAACGTGTATAATGTTTTTTGTCAAAAGGCTTAAAGCCTTTTCATCGGGATGTGGCTCAGTTTGGCTAGAGCGTTCGGCTGGGGGCCGAGAGGTCGCAGGTTCGAATCCTGTCATCCCGATTATTTTGTAGAAAATGCGCCCCTTTGGGGCAGGCTTTAACCCAAGCTATATACGCCCCGTGGCTTTGCCACGGGGTTATTTCATTAAAACCGTTGACTGTATATATATCATGTTTGTCATATATAGACAGCAAGATACATATCGTAATACAAGCATGAATATGTATATGAACTTTTGCTTGAAGAATTTAACATAACATGAAAGGAATTTAGATATGGATATTTACCAGATATTGGCAGTTTATCTTCTTATAATGAACATAGTTGGAATTATTATTATGGGACTTGATAAGCATCGCGCAAAAAAGAACAGATGGCGGATTCCGGAGAAGACATTATTTATTGTGAGCGCTATCGGAGGAAGCGCCGGAACATGGGCAGGCATGTATCTGTTTCGTCATAAGACAAAACACTGGTATTTTGTTATAGGAATGCCATTGATATTCATGATCCATGTAGTGATCGCGGTATATTTTGCTTTTTTCAGATAGAAGAAAGGTTATGTGTGTATGATAAGCAGAAAACTAATTCGATCCGTCAAAAGATACATAAAACATAATTATGTACCGGAAAAAGAAGAGGCTTCAAAGACCGGATCACATAGAGTGAGCAGGCTCATATCAGCGAAAAAAACTGACGCCATGCCGGCAGAAACACCTGACACCATGCCGGCAGAAACACCTGACGCCATGCCGGCAGAAACACCTGACGCCATGCATACAGACAAGTCTGACACCATACCGTCCGGGAAGCTTGGCACTACACTGCCGGAAAAGCTTGGCGCCATGCAGGCAGGAAAGCCGGATGCCATAATGCCGGAAAAACCCGGTCCTATGCCGAACGTGATGGAAGACTGCGAACCTGTGGGGTTCCGTAGTGCGCAGTGTATGAGTATGGGTATGAGTCTGCCGACAGCACCTCCTCCTTCGGAGGCTTCGACTGCCGGATATGATAAGTGTGAAGATCTGTGTGAAAGCATCAATACACATGGGCTTGAAAGTCTGATAGCACGTGCCGAAGAGACATTTTCCGACAGACTTCTAAGACTGATAGATGAAAGGAATCTTACAGATTCTGAAGTCTATAACAAGGCACGAATTGACAGAAGACATTTTTCAAAGATAAGGAATGATTCCGAATATAAGCCTACCAAGACTACTGTATATGCATTTGCGCTGGCGCTCGAATTGTCTCTTGATGAGACGGTGGATCTCCTTAACAGCGCAGGTTATGCTTTCTCAAGAAGTTCCAAGAGAGACATCATTCTGCTTTATTGTTTTGAAAACAGGATATACGATCTCTTTACGATCAATGAGATACTTGAAGAATTCGAGCAGAAGATAGTAGGGTGAGATGATGAGAATTTCAGAATGAGTATTGCGGAATGTGAATTGCAGAATGAGAAGTGCATAGAGAAAATTTCAGAATGAGAATCAGAGTGACCCGAAGGGGGCGATATTATTAGCGAATTTGTTAAGTTAACAGTTAATGTTCGGCATTATGAAACCAAAGATTTGGGGATTCTTACGAAAATTGCACTTGATAATCCCCACATTGCATCAAATTTGATGAAGGGGAAAACGAGCGCACCAATATCAGGATTTTTGCATCATTTCCCATTGATAAAGAAAAGGGTAAGATCAATTGAACACATATTAACTTTTGATCGCAATAAGCTCACATTGCACATAAAGAATATTGAACTTGATATACCATATCGCAATATTGATATCATAAAGGAGGAACAGTCGATGAAAATAACGGTTAATGTTGACGAGATTGAACTGGACGGGTTCATTGATAAGCTGATCGACGAATTATTTAAAGAGAAAAATGATACGGAAGGTAAAGAAGCCGGAAAAAATAATGCAATGATGAAAAATATGCTAAAAACTGTAAATGAAGCATCAAAAGGAGAAGCAAAATACGAGCTGTTAAGCTATATACTTGGCTGGGCCAACAAAAATGATATGTTCAATAAGCTTCTTCCTTCATTGGCAGAGCTTGATGAAAAGGCAGGAAAAATGATAAATGATATGAAGTTGAAACTTGGTGATATAGATATTGAGTATTAATGCAAAAAATATTCAACAGATATAGTAGGCATTCCGATTCACCTACGTAAAGCAGCAATGAATAGCAGTAATGAACAAGTAACATAATATAATGTCATACACAAGGAGGGACAGATTATGTCAGAACAGGTATTGGAAGTGATCAAAAAGAGAAGCTCGGCAAGAGCATATTCTGCAGAACCGTTAACAGATGATGAATTAAAGAAGATCATAACCGCAGGGCTTGAGGCACCTACCGGGATGAACAGGAGAGAACTTCATTTTTCGGTTGTAAAAGGTGATAATGAGATCCTTGAAGAACTTGAGAATGATCTCAGAGTATCAAGAGGTCAGGAAAAGCAGCCGAAGAACTTCTATTACGGTGCACCGGTGCTTATCATCATAAGCGCTGAGGATGATTTCAAATGGAGCAAAGTGGATTCGGGAATTGCCGTAATGAGCATGTCTCTTGCTGCGGAAAGCCTCGGCCTTGGCAATCTTATCATCGGTTGTGTATATGATGTGCTTAACGGTGACAGGAAGAGTTATTACAACAAAGCATTCGATATACCGGAAGACTATTCATTCCAGATAGCGCTTGCCATCGGACACAAGACTGACAATAAGACTCAGCATGATTATGTATGGGAAGATCAGGTGTCGGTAATAGACGCTTAACCTCTTTGCATTTATGGAAAAATGTGTTATTATTGTATCTTGGATTTTAACAGTATATATAACTTATGGGGGAGAAACTATATGAGAAAAACAATTCACCGCAGACCGGCATGTATTGCGCTTGCACTTACGATGACGATATCATCTGTCTTTGGTCCGGGTACTGCGGGTATTACAGCTGCGAAAAAAGCCAGGCTTGCATCGAAGAATCTTAATGTTAAAGCCGGTTCGAAAGTTACGATCGTGATCAGGAATAAGAATAAAAAGGCAAAATATACTTTTTCTTCTTCAAGGACCGGTATTGCAACCGTATCAAAAAAAGGAGTTATCACCGGTAAAAAAACCGGTAAAACCAAGGTGACCGTAACTGAGATACTTAACAAAAAAAAGAGAAGTCTCGGAGTGATAAAAGTGAAGGTTACGGCAAAGAATGCATTAATAAGCGTTGATAAACCAAGTGCCACTCCGGGTACTGCTGCATCAGCAGCGAATTCGGCTTCACAGGCAGCAAGTTCGACTTCGGCGCCGGGTTCAATGAATAATGCCACAGCTACTCCGAAGCCTAAAGACATGATGCCAAGACCGACTTCGACACCATCGCCGAAGGCAACTGGAGCACCGCCGACAAGAACACCGCTTGTGCTTGATGATGTATCAACACCGTCTGATTTCATAATGAAGAAGAGTGATGTTACTTACGGTAGTTATGAGAAGATCACCTATCATTCGGGTGTGACCGGAACAGACAGACATGCGATAGTACTTACACCGCCGGATTATAATCCGGATGAGAAGTACCCTGTATTGTATCTGTGTCACGGCGGCAACGGTGATGAGAACGACTGGCTCGACGGCAAACCTGAATTGATGTACGGCAATCTTCTTGCAAACGAAGAAACCGTCCCGATGATCATGGTACTTGTTAATTGTCGTGCAAGAGCCAATGACGGACCTAATCCGTCAGATTCACTGTCAGATGCACATATGCAGGCATGGACCGATTTCCTGTATGAATTACAGGATGACCTGATGCCTTATATGCAGAATAATTATCCGGTTCTTACGGGAAGAGAGAATACCGCTATTGCAGGATTGTCTATGGGCGGAAGAGAATCGTTATATATAGGATTCAATATTCCTGACAAGATAAGCTATATCGGTGCGTTCAGCCCGGCATTCGGAATATTTGAATACGAGAACTTCGGTTATTATGAGAAGGGTTACTTCACCGAAGACACATTCACACTTCCGGATGAATATAAGGATAATACGACCATAATGATCATGAACGGTGCAAATGATTCGATGGTTCGTGACGAACCCGAAAAGTATCATAATGTACTTGTAAATAATGATGTCAACCATTATTATTACACAATTCCGGGCGATCATAATATGGACGTATGGAAGAACGGATTGTATAATTTCCTGAAGGTTGTGTTCAAGTGATACTAAGCAGCCGTGTTAAGTGTATCGGAGAATGCGAACAGTAACGAAAATGACACAATTGAGTGATATGCTCATACCTACAGTGTGTAAATGTTCAAAACCATGTAATCATTGGTATTACATTCGAAAAGCGGGATTTACGTCTTGGATGCCTATGATCTCATGGGAATTGAGCAGATAATTATATACAAGGAGGAGTACCACAAAATGAAAAAAATGAAGGTATTATCAACAGTACTTGCAGCGGCACTCGTTATTACCGGAATCAATGTGTCACCGGCATCAGTGTTAGCAGCAAAGAAACCGTCAATTGCCAAGACTGCAAAAGTTGAGGTGGGGAAGACCGTTAAGATCAATGTCAAGAATGCAGATGCAAAGACTAAGGTTAAATGGTCGGTAAGCAATAAGTCAAAGAAGCCAAAAACCAAGGTTGCCAAGATAACCGCACAGACAAAAAAGGGTAAGAAAGCTTCAGTGACCGTAAAAGGATTGAATAAAGGAAAAGCTGTTGTATCAGCTACGATAACTCAGGGCTCTAAGAAATTCAAAGCCGTAAAATGTACTTTAACTGTAAATGCTGCTACAGGTTCAGAAATAACTGTTGCCACGGATGCTGCCACCAATGCTTCCACAGCACCGTCTGCGTCTGCATCTGTAACTACAGCACCGCAGGGTAACCAGACAGCTGCTCCGACCAATGCTCCTACATCAGGTTCGGATGCAACACCTGAAGCAACAAAGGAAGCAGAAGCAAAGCCTACCAAGACTCCGAGACCGCAAAAGACAGCTACTCCGGAGCCTACTCCGAAATATGAGAAGCCGGCTGCTACAGCTCCGCCGGTAGTTGCGCTTGAGCTTGTGGAAGGCTGTTGCTACAATGAGCAGGATCAGGCAGTTATCACATATAATGATGACAAGACCATGACGGTAGAGTTCAATACACAGTGGTCTGCAATTGACTTCTATCTGCCGGACAATGCTCAGAATTATTTCAGTGAGTACAAATATGCAACGATCATATATAACAGTACAGGTAATAATCTCGGTCATGCATTATATGATGCAGATACCGTACCGGACGGTTCGGGTACAGGTGACGGAGAAAAAGGTAAGCATCCTGACTGGGGACAGAAAGTAAAGGCATCAGAGACAGATACCCAACTTCAGTTCGAAGTAACGAGCGAATGCGCCGGCGGATGCATAAGAGGACTCCAGGTGTTCAATCCTCATGATACCGGCAGTGTTACTACGATCAATATCAAGTATGTGATATTCAGTACAACTACTGATATATCATCAGCACTCAAGTCTTCAGAGCCTGAGGAAAAAGGCTATACCGCAACATTCGATACTGACAGTCATGCAAGCATAACAACTTACACGACTCAGGATTATACCAAGACTGAAGGAACTGCAGAGAAAGCAAAGGCGGCACTTTCAAGAAATGGTGATACAGGTGTTGCGACAAAAGACGGAACAGGACAGGTTAACTTCACAGTAGTTCTTGAAGAAGGATATGAAGTTGATAAGGTTGAAGTAACACCGGAAGGAAAGTATGGTAACCTTAAGGGATCTACCGATACCAAGAAGGCTGATACTTACAGAATAACCAAGATCACAGGTAATATTACCGTTAAGGTAACAACCAAGGAAAAGGATCCTGAGGCACCTGTTATCACTTCTTACAAGGTTGAATTCGATGTTCCGGAACATGCAAGCGTTACTACATACAGAACCAAGGCTTATGATGATCCTGAAGTAACACAGACCAACCAGACAGAAGCCGTATCATGGGATACAGAAGGTAATCCAACAGTTAACGGCGGACAGGTTAATTTCAAGGTTGTTGTTGATGATAATTACGAGATCGAAAGTGTTACTATCGACAAGGCATATAAAGATAACTATAAGAACTTAAAGACACATGCCGACAGTACTGCAGACGATCCGATACCTGAAGGTAATTACAGAGTAACCAAGATCTCAGGAGACCTTAAGGTTAAGATCACTGTAAAAGAAGCAGGATCTTCTGATAATCCACCTGCGGTAACACAATATAATGCTACATTCGTTATAGAGGGTGGAGAGGCAACGATAACAACATACGATACCTCTGATTATTCAACTTCGGCTAAGCACGAGAATGTGACTTCGGCAGCTGCAAGAGACAGTAGCACCGGAGAGATATTAATTGATGGTAACGGACAGATTAATTTCGAGGTAGTACCTACGGATGATTACGCCATAGCTGAGGTGACTGTTTCACCGGAAGGCAATTATAAGGCACTTAAGGATCCTGAAAGCACACAAAAAGCACGCACTTACAGAGTGACCAAGGTAACAGGTGACATAGTGATCACCATAACTTTAGGTAGTACATCACAGGCATAATGCAAGTGACATATGAATGATTAATTATGCGGGGGCTGCCTGCGTCTCACATGGATGATCACATCCGTCTGAGATGTGGCAGCCTCTCTTGTGCAGCAGACATTACGGCAGTACATATGATCATATTCAAAAAGGAATGCATACCATGAAAATACATATAAATGACTACAATTCTCTTGATGAAGCTATAAGATCGGAATTCGGAGAATCCGTGACCGTAGAAGGCAGGTCATATATAGGCGGTGGTGATATCAACGATGCGGCGTGTCTTATGCTTACTAACGGAGAGCAGGTATTTATCAAGTCCAATAAAATCTCAAATAAAGACTTTTTTGATACGGAAGTATCGGGACTTAATGCGATCGCCGGAACGAATACGATAACAACTCCGAAACTTATATGCAAAGGAACCGATAGGGAAAGAGGCACATCATTTCTTATGATGGAGCTTATAAGAGGCGGTAAGAAGATTAAGGATTACTGGGAAGTGTTCGGCAGAGAGCTTGCCGCAATGCATCTTGCGGATACGGATGATCATGTTAAGAGCGGAAAGTTCGGTTTTGCGGAGAATAACTACATCGGTGCGGGAAGACAGATCAACACCTGTAAGGAAAGCTGGGTCGATTTCTTTCGTGAATGCAGGCTTGAACCGCAGTTTAAGAGGGCTGAGAGATATTTTGACAGCGCTTTTAGGAAGAACATTATTATACTTATGGATAATATTGATAAGATCCTTACAGAGCCGGAGAAACCGTCGCTTCTTCACGGTGATCTGTGGTCGGGCAATTTCATTACGGGAAATGACGGGAAAGCCTGGCTTATAGATCCGGCTGTCTATGTTGGTCATGCCGAGGCTGATATTGCGATGACGGAACTGTTCGGGGGATTTTCGGGTAGTTTTTACAGTGCGTACAGGGAAGTTAATCCTACAGAAGAAGGATATAAGAGACGTAAGAATATATATAATCTGTACCACATGCTGAATCATCTGAATCTGTTCGGAAGCGGATACCTGTCAACTGTGAGAAGTATGGTATATAATGCGATCAGATAGCAGGTGATGTTTTGGACATGTATCAATGTTCACCGTACATAGCGACCATTAATCGGGAACTGAATACCTACTATAAAAAATATATAAAAATTATATAATGTCAAAGTTATTTTATCTTAAAAGAATGTATTACTATTGATAAAAAACACAATTTTAAGTATGATATACAAGTGTGGTTGTGTGCATTGGTTCGTTGGTTTTCGCCAACGGAACACTATGTTGCGACTGACATAAATCATAATATTTTTACGGGGGAAGGTAAACAATGAAAGAAAGAAAAAGAGAATCATTCGGTGGCTCGATAGGATTCGTACTGGCGGCAGCAGGAAGCGCCGTAGGACTCGGTAATATATGGAGATTCCCATATCTTGCCGCAAAAGACGGCGGAGGACTGTTCCTTGTCGTATATCTTGTCCTTGCGGTAACATTCGGTTTTGCGCTTCTTACATCAGAGGTTGCAATAGGAAGAAAGACTAAGCAGAGCCCGCTTACGGCATATAAGAAACTACATAAGAAATCAGGATTCTTAGGAGTGATCGCATGTCTTATCCCATGTATCATATTGCCTTATTACTGTGTGATCGGTGGATGGGTACTTAAGTATTTTATAGCATTTGTAACAGGTCATGGTGCAGATGCCGCTCAGGATGATTATTTCACGGGATTCATTACCGCAGACTATGAGCCTATGATAATGATGACCATATTCATGGCTGTATGTGCCGTGATCATATTCATCGGTGTAACTTCGGGTATTGAGAGATCATCAAGGATCCTTATGCCGGTACTGTTCGTCCTTATACTTGGAATCGCTGTATATTCACTGACATTAAGTCATACGGATGAAAGCGGAGTAACAACTAACGGACTTGACGGATTAAGAGTATATCTGATACCGAGTTTTGAAGGAGTGACTGTAAGCAAGTTCTTCTATATTGTGCTTGATGCGCTTGGACAGCTGTTTTACAGTCTGAGTATAGCAATGGGTATCATGATAGCGTATGGTTCATATGTAAAAGATGACGCCAATCTTATGAAATCCATTAATCAGATAGAGATATTCGATACGCTTGTTGCTTTCCTTGCAGGTATAATGATCATTCCTACGGTTATCGTATTCCTTGGTGCTGACGGAATGACAAAGGGACCTTCACTTATGTTTGTTGCACTGCCTAAGATATTTGCCAGTATGGGAGTTGCGGGCGATATTATAGGAACTCTGTTCTTTGCAATGGTATTATTTGCTGCGATAACAAGTGCCATATCTATACTTGAAGCTATAGTATCAAGTCTTATCGACAAATTCAAACTTGAAAGAGGTAAGGCTACACTAATTGAGACATTATTTGCATTTGTTCTTGCCATAGTAGTATGTCTCGGATATAATGTATGGTACTTTGAGTTCGATCTTCCGAACGGTTCTACGGCACAGATACTTGATATATTCGATTATGTAAGTAATAACATACTTATGCCGGTAGTTGCGATAGGAACCTGCGTACTTGTCGGCTGGGTACTTAAGCCTGAGATGGTTATCAATGAAGTTACAAAGAACGGTGAGAAGTTCAACAGAAGAGGTCTCTTTATCGTAATGACCAAGTTCATTGCACCGGTACTTCTTCTTATACTGTTATTCATGTCGCTTGGAATCATTCCTGAGCTTGGTTGATAAAAGATTCTCCATAATTGGTTGAACTTGTTGACGGATAACCTGATTATTGATATGATGTAAATGTTCTGCGGTCCTCCGGTTGCCGGGAAGGACCGCAGTAGTATGATAAAATTACATATTCTGGAGGTTTTTAAAATGTTCAAAAAAGTATTGACAACGATAATGGTAACGGCAATGTGTATATCACTTGCAGCATGCGGTTCCGGAAAGAAGGATGATGCTAATTCGGGAAGTAACGATTCTGCAAAGACCGAAAGCAGTGATACAGCTGATAAGGATAATGCCGCTGATGCCAAAGAGAAGAAGGAAGAAGCTTCCGAAGATGAGTCAGGTGAAGAGGCAAAAGAATCAGGTTCAACTGACGGAGATATTGCAGCAGTTAAGGAAAAGGGTAAGCTTGTTGTAGGTATTACAGATTTTGAGCCTATGGATTATAAGGATAAAGACGGCAACTGGATCGGATTTGATGCAGACATGGCTAAAGATTTTGCAAAGAGTCTCGGAGTTGAAGCTGAGTTCACTGAGATTGACTGGGATAACAAGGCTATGGAGCTTGATTCGGGTAATATCGACTGTGTATGGAACGGTATGACACTTACCGATGAGGTTACAAGTGCAATGGATTGTTCCAATGCATATTGCAATAATGCACAGATCGTAGTTGTTCCTGCTGACAAAGCTGATGATTATCAGAGTCTTGACAGCGTTAAGGATCTTAACTTTGCGGTAGAGGCAGGAAGTGCAGGAGAGATGGTTGCTACAGAGAACGGCCTTACTACCACACCTGTAGGTAATCAGGCCAATGCACTTATGGAAGTTGCCGGCGGTACTGCAGATGCGGCAATAATCGATTCACTTATGGCTGCTGCCATGGTTGGTGAAGGAACAAGTTATGAAGATCTTACATATACCGTTAAGTTAAATGATGAGAGATACGGTGTAGGTTTCCGCAAGGGATCGGATCTTAAGGAAGAGCTTAACAAGTTCTTTAAAGCAAGCTACGAAGACGGTTCAATGACAAAATGTGCCGAGACATACGGTGTACAGGCTGCAATCATTGAACAGTAAACAGAGTAATGTTTGACATATTCTTCCAACTAACAGATGATCGGAAGAATATGCGGGAGAAGAAGATTTATGGAAACATTTATGGAACAGCTGCCTATAGTTGTTGATTCACTTAATGTAGGTTTTTTACAGACACTTAAGCTGTTTTTCGTAACGCTTATCGGTGCACTTCCACTGGGACTTATCATATCTTTCGGAACCAGATCGAAGATCGCGCCGATAAGGATAATATTAAAGTTATTCATATGGGTCATCCGCGGAACTCCGCTGATGATCCAGCTTTTGATTATATATTATTTTCCGGGACTTGTATGGAAGAACCCCATATGGGGCGGAGGCGAGATCGGCAGGTTCACTGCTGCTTCCGTTGCTTTCATAATTAATTATGCATGTTATTTTTCCGAGATATTCCGTGGCGGAATAATAAGCATTCCTGTCGGTCAGGATGAAGCGGGACTTGTACTTGGAATGACCGGAAGGCAGATATTCTTCAAAGTCAAACTGCTTCAGATGATCAAAAGGATACTTCCTCCGATCTCCAATGAGATACTTACACTTGTTAAGGATACGTCGCTTGCAAGGATAATCGCTCTTCAGGAGATAATCTGGGCGGGACAGGCATTCATGAAAGGATCACAGGGAATATCTGGTGCAATATGGCCGCTGTTCTTTACGGCAGTATATTACCTGGTATGCAACGGACTGCTCACGTTACTGCTTGGCGGAATTGAGAAGAAGCTGGAATATTTCAGATAGGTATTGGAGGATAATATGAGTATATTGGAAGTTGAACATATCAGCAAATATTTCGGTAAAACCGAAGTGCTTAAAGATATATGCTTTACACTTGAGGAGAATCAGGTGTTATCTATCATAGGTTCTTCGGGCAGCGGCAAGACGACATTGCTTCGCTGCCTTAATTTCCTTGAGCGTCCCGATAGCGGACTTATAAGAGTTGCTGGCAACGTAGTGTATGATTCGGACATGATGAAGAATATGAGTGAATCCGTTATAAGAAAGAATCGCCTTCACTTTGGACTGGTCTTCCAGTCATTTAACCTGTTCCCTCAATACACTGCAATTGAGAATGTTATGCTGGCAAGACAGCTCCAGGCAAAGAAGGAACCTGATTACAAGAAGAATAAAGCGGCGATCAACGAAGGCATAAGAAAAGAAGCAGAGGATCTGCTTAACAGGATGGGATTGTCGGAGAGAATGAATAATTATCCTCATCAGCTGTCCGGCGGACAGTGCCAGAGAGTTGCCATAGCAAGGGCATTGGCGCTTAAGCCCGATATATTATGTTTTGACGAGCCGACTTCGGCGCTTGATCCGGAGCTTACCGGAGAAGTTCTTAAAGTAATAAAAGGACTTGCCGAACAGAAGATGACAATGATAATTGTAACACATGAAATGTCATTTGCAAGGGATGTATCGGATCAGGTTATATTCATGGATGACGGATATGTGCTCGAATACGGAACTCCCGATGAAGTATTCGGCAATCCGAAGATGGAAAGAACAAGACAATTTCTTGGGAATTATAATTAATTTAAACTAGGTTGCTGTTGCAGTTCAAAAAACAATTGTATACGTCCGCATTTTTTGGTACTATATATTTGTATATGTATATATTAGGCGGGAAGTGGGATGATGGCATGGTAAATTTATATCTGTTGATACTGTCTTTGCTTGTTATGGTTATAGTGGTATGCTGTGTTTCCATAATGAAGAAGAGGACTACTCTCAATAAAAAAATGACAGTAATGATGCTTGCCGCCATTCTGACTATCGTATCCAATATCGTATATGTATCCAGTGACGATGAAATGATCTCCATGTTCGGTTTTTCAATGTTTTCTTTGATGATCGACTGGCTGTTGTTATCTGTATGCATCTTTATTGAAGAATATACTTATTATTCGGTTGATGCTACTCTTATAAAAATGCTGTTTATCATTCTGTCAATGTTTGACAGCATATCTCTGTTGCTTAATCTGATATTCAAACATGTTTATACGATCGAACCGGTCATGCTTCTTGATAAATACGAAGTGCTTGAAGCCGGCAATTTCACTGTTTTCTACTATGTACATCTGGCAATCTGTTATATACTTGTAATATACAATGCTACAATGTTGGTATATGGATTTATCAATTCTTCGGGATACTATAAAAGAAAATATTCGGGAGTTCTGATACTGTTCGGTTTTCTTATAATTGCAGACGGTCTTTGCGTATTGTTCCACATGCCCCTTAATATATCAATAATATTCTATGTAGCGATGTTGCTCGCGATATATTTTTATACTATGACATATATTCCGAGGGAGCTTGTCGGAAAGGTACAGAACCTTATGATCGAGCATCTGGGCTCGGGTCTTGTGTTCTTCGATGAGATGGGTAAGAAGATATATTGCAATGACAGCCAGTTCATGCATAAAGGTGACAGAAAGATAATTGAGATGATAGAGCAGGATTTTGATACATATTTTGACAGGATCAAAACTCTTGACGGTGACTATAATGAGTGGAACGAAAGTATCAGTGTGGACGGTCAGATGAGGCATTTTCTCGTGTCCGGACAGAAGTTATATGATTCTACCAAGAGTTATGTGGGTTGTTACTTCAGCACATCCGACAGAACCGATCAGGTAAGACTGTATGAACGTAAGATCAATATGGAGATAGAATCCAATAAAGCCAAGTCAGCATTCTTATCCAAGGTATCACACGAGATCAGAACACCCGTCAATTCGGTGTATGGAATGAATGAGATGATATTGAGGGAGTGTGAAGATGTAAAGATACTGCAATATGCCAATCAGATAAAAAGCGCTACCGACACTCTTATCGGTATCATTAATGAGATACTTGATTTTTCGAAAATAGAAGCAGGTAAGATGGAGATAGTGGAGAGGGAATATCATATTGAGAAGCTTCTTCATAATGTCAGCAATATGATCCGTGTCAAAGCGGAAGAAAAGAAACTTAAGTTCATAGTTGAAGTGGCTGACAATATTCCGTCCATTCTTACCGGTGACGACGTAAGGATTGAGCAGATCCTTATGAATCTTTTGTCCAATGCCGTAAAATATACCAATGAAGGCAGTGTTACACTCAAAGTCGAATGGCGCGGTGCCGATGATAACGGCGCCCTTGACATATATGTAAAAGATACGGGTATCGGTATTATGAAGTCCGATATACCAAAGCTGTTCAATGAGTATGAACGTATTGAAGAAGCCCGTAACCACAGCGTTCAGGGAACCGGTCTCGGTCTTAATATAACATCTCACCTTCTTGAACTTATGGGAAGTAAGCTTCAGGTAGAGAGTGAATATGGAAAAGGGACGACATTTTTCTGCAATATTCCACAGAAGATCGTTGACAAGACTCCGGTTGTATATGAGGAAAACAACGTATCGCTTGGTATAAAGAGTGATTATAAACCGGCATTTACAGCGCCGAATGCAACAATTCTGTTGGTAGACGATAACCGCCTTAACAGAATAGTGTTCCGTAATCTCTTAAAGCAGACACTTGTTAATGTGGTCGAAGCAGACAGCGGTAAGGCATGTCTTGAACTGATAAAGGATAGGAGATTCGATCTTATATTCATGGATTATATGATGCCTGAGATGGATGGTGTAGAGACATTTGAGAAAATGAATTACCAGGATCATATGAATGTGGGTGTGCCGGTTATCATGCTCACTGCCAATGCTTCCAAGGAAGATATGAGAGCTTTTGGAGAACAGGGATTTGCGGATTGCCTGTCCAAACCTGTCATACCGGAAGTACTCGAAGAAATGATCAGAAAATATCTTGTAACCGGTTAGTGCCACGCCCCAATTAACAGAGGTGCTTAACAGTTACAATATCTTGAAGATACGGAGGTGCATCCTTGTTTGGTTATGTGCAGATTCGCAAGCCTGAACTTAAGATCAAAGATTATGATACATACAGAGGTTTTTATTGCGGATTATGCAGTCTGTTAAAGAAGAATTACGGCTTTACGGGTCAGCTTACCTTAACGTATGACATGACTTTTCTGATAATCTTGCTAACATCGGTATATGATATGCCGGTGAGGTCTTATAAAGGAAGATGTATTACACATCCTGCCAAAAAACATTTATACAATATAAGCGATGCGACCGATTATGCTGCTCATATGAATATCATACTGTCATATTATCATTTTGAAGATGATTATAAGGATGAACATTCGAAAAAAGCATATTTTGGTATGCGATTATATAACCGGAGAATGAAAAAAGCATCCGGACTGTATGAAGAACAGGAAAAATGTATCGTTGATTCCTTAAATCGTTTATCTGAACTTGAAAAAATGGAAAATGTTGGCATTGATAGGCTTGCAGACTGCTTTGGAGAGCTGATGAAAGGACTTTTTTTGTATAAAAAAGATATTTTTTCGGATTATTTTGAAAAATTAGCTTTTCATTTGGGTAGGTTTATATATATAATGGATGCATATGACGATATTGAAGAGGATATTAAGAAAGATAATTATAATCCGCTTAAGGCATACATGAACAGGGAAGATTACCACGAATACGTGGAGGATATGCTGCATAACGATATGGCAGAAGCTGCTGCTGCCTACGAGAAGCTTCCGTGTGTCAGGTATGCGGATATATTGGGGAATATATTATATGCCGGAGTATGGAACCGGTTTGATAAGATGAAAGGAAGTCCGTCAAAGGAGGAACAGGAAATATGACAGACCCGTACAAGGTACTTGGGGTATCTCCGAATGCAAGTGATGCTGAGATCAAGAAGGCATACAGGGAGCTCAGCAGACAATACCATCCGGATGCATATGCGAATAATCCGCTTGCTGATCTTGCCGAAGAGAAGTTCAAGGAAGTACAGGAAGCATACCGTCAGATAATGGATATGCGTGAGGGAAGAGGCAATCCATACGCAAACGGCGGTTATTATAATAACAATTCATATAACAATACTTATAACAATACAGGTAATAATACTGATTATAATAATACAAACAGACAGCAATATGATCAGAACGGACAATATTACGGAAGGAGCGGTTCCGGTAATTATTCATGTTGTGACTGTTGCTGTGATCTCTGGTGCGCTGACACGTTGTGCGAATGTATGGGAGGAGATCTGTGTTCATGCATCTAAAGTCGAATGATATCGCATTTGCCGGGATAATGACGGCATTATCTGTAATATTTATCATGCTTGGATGTTATATTGACAGCAGTACGGTATTTTTCCTTGCTGCCGGGGCATACCTGACAGGGGTGGTTGAATATAACTGCTCGTTTGTTTTAGGGTTACTTCATACGGCCGCTTCATTTGCGGCAGGATTCATGCTTGCACCGGACAAGTTGTACTGCTTAACTTTTTTGTGTTTTAGTATATATATACTTGCAGCTGAATATCTGGAGGCTGCCAGGTTTAAGAAAGGTATGAAAACCGGACTAATGTGGGGATTGAAATGTCTGGCCTTTCAGATTCTTTTTGTGGCGGCGCTTTTGGTATACAGATATTTTTTCGGACTCGGAGATGTATTGTTCATTGCCGGAGTTATAGCTGCAGGAGAGGTGTTCTGGATAGTATATGACAGAGCCTATGTAATGTTTCAGAGAAAATATGGCAAGATATTTCGTAAAAAGGGGAGATGACTTCAATGCCGCCAAAGGTAAAATATACAAGAGAGCAATTCCTTAACGTTGCACTTGATATGACAAGAAACGAAGGAATCGAGTCTGTGACCGCAAGAGAGTTGGGCGCAAGAATGGGGATTTCTTCCAGACCTATATTCACTGCGTTTGAAAATATGGATGAGGTACACAGAGAGGTTGTTGCCGCAGCAAAGACCATATTCAGACAATACGTTGATGATTTTAACAATTATACGCCTGCATTTAAGAGATTCGGAATGCAGATGATCAAATTCGCAATAGATGAACCAAAACTGTTTCAGCTTCTTTTCACAAAGGAGACTACACCGGGCAATTCGCTCAAAGATGCGATAAGCGAACTTTATGATAATCCCGATCAGGTGGTCGCTGTGATAATTAGGGATTATGAGCTTTCCGAGGAACTGGCATGGAAGCTTTTTCAGAATATGATGGTTTTTTCTTATGGGATTGGATTATTGTGTTCAAGAAGAGTGTGCTCATTTACTCAGGAAGAGCTTGAAGTAATGATTGGAGAGGAGTTTGCCGGGCTTGTATCGTTGTACAGATCCGGACAGTACCGTTATTGTGGTGTGAAGCCAAGTGAGGAAGGCACACTGCTTCACGGAAGAGACGTAAAAGACATTCCTTACAGGTATATCCGCGGAAGAACCGCTTTGGGAGTCGGATTAAGCAGTGAAAGGGAATGAGATCATATAACAGGGTAATGAATTGGCACACCGGATACGCGAAAGGAGAAGCATCTATGAAGTTGAAGTTTGAAGCAGCAGCAAAAGGTGGGAATGAGTATATCGATATCCTGAATGCCGGGCTTGAGGTGGCAGTTGAGGATATAGGAGGAGAGGGAAATCCTGCTTCGCCGTTTGTCAAGAGGATCAGTATCGCGAATAAGACAGGTGATACATGGCAGGGCGTTATTCATACAAAGTATATGTTCGGGAGAAATAAGGGTGCCTCCCCGGAGAATAAGAAGGTTATGGCTGATCCGCAGTTTTATATGCCGGGATTCATGTATGGCAGTAACAGGGGTGAGGCACCTCTTCATGTTAATGCAAAATTCCCAAGGATCAGAAGGGGAGGACTTGATAAGCCTGCTTCTCCCTGGTGGATGGTTCGAAGTGACAGGCTGTCCCATCCGGCTGTGTTTGCATATGATAACGGACTTATGTACGGTATAGCGGCAGCTCCTTATTTTGTGCGTACAGGTTCGGGGGAAGTGACTCCGTGGAGCCCGGGTACAGACGGTGATTTTGTTCAATATTGCGGTTATACCTGTTCGGTGGAAGATGGTTACATCGGTTATACGATAGGTTATGAGAACGCTCCATGGTTCTTTTTACAGTCCCATAATGTATATGACAGAAAAACAATTGATGATGATAATTCGTATACGATCGCAGCGGGAGAGACGCTTTCGTTCGATATAATGATATTTGAATATATATCTAAAGATGAGATGGAGTTGTATAATGTCTTACGATATGTATACGGTATGTATCATGAGTCTCCGAGAAGTGCTTCGGATATTCTGACGGCTGTATCCGACATAGCAGGTGCCGTTGATCGTGATGCATGGATCGCGGAGGATAATGCATATACAGGTTTCGTGTTTGAAGGAGAAGACGGATCATTTTCATACAATAAGATCCCGTCCATATCATGGACAAACGGAATGGCTGTTGCACTCCCCATGCTTCTGGCATCTTACAGGATCGGCAATGAGACTATGAGGGAACATGCTTTAACATTCATGCAGAACATGGTGGACAATTCCATCAATCCCAAGTCGGGACTTCCTTTTGATTCCTGTAATGATGGTGTGTGGAGCAACAGAGGCTGGTGGTATGAGAGTCTTCGTACTCCCGGACATTCCTCTTATCTTGTCGGACAGGCGATCTATTATCTGTGTAAGGCGTACGAGTACGAGAAGAATGTCAAGTTCGTCATCCATGACGACTGGATGGATTTTGCCGAAGATATTGTAAGAAGACTTGCTTTTACCAGAAATCTTGACAAAGAATATCCATACATGTTGTCGGCAGAGACCGGCGCGGGAATCGAATATGATTCGTTTGCCGGGGCATGGTGCCTTGCCGCAATCGCATATTTCAGCGTGTTAAATGATGATATAACTTATCTTGAGAGTCTTCAGGAGAGTGAAAAGCATTATTATGACGCTTACATAAGTAAAGTATCATGCTACGGTGCGCCTCTTGATACGGATAAGGCTGTGGACTCCGAAGGCGTGCTTGCATATATAAGAGCTATGAAACATCTGCATATGATGACCGGTGCCGAGGTGTACCTTGACCATATGAGAGATGCGCTTTCATATGAATTCACTTTCAAGTTCTGTTACAACTCTCCTATAAAAGTTCCGCCACTCAGTAAGGTTGGCTGGTCAAGCTGCGGAGGAAGCATCACTTCAACAGCCAATCCACACATTCATCCCATGTCAAGTACTGTCGCTGATGAGATGTTATATTATACAAAACACAGGGATGACGACTATGTTAAATCAAGACTTGATGATGTACTCCTGTGGGGTTGCCAGACATATAATACTTTTGATAAAGAATATGATTATGGTCTCAAAGGATGGATGTCCGAGAGATTCTGCCACAGTGAAGGACTTCTTACGGAGCACTATCCGGACGGCAGCGTCTCAAGCACATGGTTTGCGCTGATGCCCTGGGCATCGGGATGTATTCTCGAATCACTGGCGGGAGATTGCTTTAATTGGTGAGTATATATCATTGAATGAGTACTTTCGGTAGAATATAATATGTAAGTGTTCAGGCACTTAATGTAATTATGAGAATTTTTGTCGGAAAGCCTGCTTTTTTGACGGAATTCTCATAATTTTATGGTACAAGACATTAAGCATCCCGGATGTCTACTGAACATTGCCGATTGAGGGTGAAGCGGCATATGTGCAATCAGGCAAGTGAAAGTGTCATTACGATGTATTGGCCGGGAGCACAATGACAGGGAACTGAAAAGTTAACTCATAATGCAGATATGCGGGGGAGAGGTTATGAAAAGAAAATACGAACGTGAAGATTTCATAAGAGAGAATTGTGAGCCGCAGAGATCATATTATATTCCATATGACACTCTTTGGAAGGCTCTTAAAGGAGTAAGAGAGGAATCGGACTATTACACGCTTCTTAACGGAGAGTGGAACTTTGCATATTATTCAAGGGATATTGATATGCCGGATGATATTGAGAGTTATCCGGGAGAAAAGTATGAAGATAAGATTGAGGTTCCTTCATGCTGGCAGCTTGCAGGGTATGATAAGCCCGGTTATACGAATCTTAATTATCCTTTTCCTGTAGATCCGCCGTATGTTCCCGACGACAATCCGTGCGGAGTGTACATGCGTGAACTTGAACTGGATGATATACAGTGCAAAAGAGATAATTACATAGTATTCGAAGGTGTAAGCTCATGCCTGGAATTATATATCAACGGACAGTATGTCGGTTACAGCCAGGTGTCGCATATGCAGAGCGAATTCGATATATCAAAGCATGTTATATCAGGAATTAACATTATTACAGTCAAGGTTTGGAAATGGTGTTCGGGTAGTTACCTTGAGGATCAGGATTTCTTCAGATATTCGGGAATCTTCAGGGATGTATATCTTCTTTCAAGACCAAAGGGACATGTGAAGGATATAACAGTTACAGCTGATACCGAAAAGATAGAGTGTTCGCATGCATATACGCTGTATCATGATATGGACCCGGTAAATGAAGGAGATGAACCGGTGCTTTGGAATGATGAGAAGCCGTATCTGTATACACTTATCATAGAAGAAGCAGGTGAATTCATACCTGTTAAGACAGGAATGCGAAGCATATCCGTGAGCGATAAGAGAGAACTTCTTATTAACGGAGTGCCTGTAAAGTTAAGGGGAGTCAATCATCATGACACCCATCCTCTTAAGGGTTATACAATGTCCGATGAAGATATAAGAAATGATCTGCTTCTGATGAAGAAGCTTAATATCAATACAATAAGGACTTCACATTATCCGCCGACTCCGGAATTCCTCAATATGTGCGATGAATTCGGATTCTATGTGATAGATGAGGCCGATCTTGAGACTCACGGCTTCTGCACAAGATGGAACGGTGCGGGATATGACATGGAAAGTGACGACTGGCTCTGCAAAAAAAACGAATGGGAGAAAGCTTATCTTGACAGAGTGCAGAAGATGGTTGAGCGTGACAAGAACCATCCTTCGATAATAATGTGGTCCATGGGTAATGAGAGTGGTTTCGGTGAAAACCATAAGAAGATGCTTAAGTGGACCAAAGCAAGAAATGACGGAAGACTCGCCCATTATGAAGGCGCGTGGCTTGGCGGTGACGAAGAAGTCGAAGTAATAAGCAGAATGTATCCTTCCATTAAAGATATTGAAGAGAATTTTGTTAATAAAGAAGGCGAAAAACGCCCGTTCTTCTTGTGTGAATATTCTCATGCTATGGGTAACGGCCCGGGTGATGTATGGGATTACTGGCAGACAGTATATGAGAATCCGTCATTTATCGGAGGATGTATATGGGAATGGGCCGACCATACAGTCGGAGAGAGAGGCAATTACAGGTACGGCGGTGATTTCGGTGAGGAGACTCATGACGGAAACTTCTGCTGTGACGGACTTGTGTTCGCTGACAGGAAGTTAAAGGCCGGAAGTCTCGAAGCAAAAGCGGTATATCAGAGAATTAAGACCGAATATAATGACGGCATGCTGACTGTGGCCAACAGGTTCAGCTTTACCAACCTGAATGAATACAGGATGCGTTATGAAGTGGAAGTTGACGGAGAATGCGTAAGCACAGGAGAGATTGATCTGCCTGATATCCCACCGCTTACGGCAAAGACAATCCCGTTAATTAAAGACGGACAAAAGCCGGATCTGCCTGATGTATGCAGATACGGAGCTCATCTGAATGTATATCTCATTGATGATAAAATGAACGTTCATGAAGATGCGGTCTGCGATATATATCAGGCCCCCGATAAATATCAGGCACTTGCTTTTCGGCAGCATACACTTGATGTTAAGACAGAGCCGTACGATCAAGATGATATATGCAATAACCACGGCAAGGATAACAATGACAATGCCGGTGCAGTTGATATAAGCATGATTAGCAGTGAATTGATCAGAATAACCGGAAGAGATTACTACTGTGAATTTAATACACATTACGGATATCTTACTAAGCTTGTGCGTAATGACAAAACAGTGTTTGACAGACCGGTCGTACTTACAGTGTGGCGTGCTCCTACCGATAATGACAGACATGTGAAGGATACATGGGGATTATATGAGAACAACTGGTCTTCAAGGAATTATAATCGTCTGTACAATAAGATAGAGATGTGTGGCAGCGAAGGTAATAAGGTTGTTGTCGAAGGAAGACTGGCGGGAATATCGAGAGCTCCGTTTTTCAGATATAAATTAACGTATACATTTGAATATAATGGGGATATAGATATCAGGTTGTCGGGTAAAATCGATGACAGGACATTCTATCTGCCGAGGCTCGGCTTTGAATTCAGACTGCCGAAAACCGAAGAGAAATTCACATATTATGCCATGGGGCCATATGAGAATTACATTGATATGTGTCATCATACGACAGTGGGACTGTATGAAAGCACTCCTTCGGATGAGTATGTGGATTATATCAAACCACAGGAGCACGGCAATCATACCGGGGCTAAGATGCTTGATATTGCGGGTCTCAGAGTAATTAGTAAATGTGGATTTAACTTTAATGTATCGCAGTATTCTTCAGAAGAGCTAAGTTCTAAGAAACATGCTTATGAACTTTCTCCGGATGAGAATACTATTGTAAGGATAGATTACGGTGTCAGCGGAATCGGTTCGGCAAGTTGCGGACCGGAGCTAATGGAAAAGTACAAACTTGACGATAAAGATATAGAAATGGAATTTAAAGTGAGATGTTAATATGAGTAAAGGTCTCATAACGGAACCGGAACAGGTAAAGAAAACAGTTGCAAAAGTATCGGCTGTATCGGTATTTTTCAATGCACTTCTTGTGGTTTTCAAGCTGTTTGCCGGAATAGTGGCAGGATCCGGAGCCATGGTATCGGATGCGGTTCATTCCATGTCTGATATAATCGCTACGATCATTGCGTATGTCGGCGTCAGAATGTCAAACAAGGAACCGGATGTCGATCATCCGTACGGACATGAGCGTCTTGAATGCATAGCAGCATTGCTTCTGGCACTGATCCTGTTCGGAACGGGTGCAGGGATCGGATATGCCGGGATACTTAACATTGTGACGGGCGAATATGAAGAACTTATGGTGCCGGGACTTCTGGCACTTATTGCGGCCATAGTATCGATCGTGATCAAAGAGGCAATGTTCTGGTACACCAGATACTATGCGAAGCTTATAAGATCTTCGGCATTCATGGCTGATGCATGGCATCACAGATCCGATGCGATATCATCTGTCGGAGCATTGATCGGTATAGCTTTTGCAAGAACGGGATATCCCGTAATGGATTCTGTCGCAAGCATACTGATATGCCTGTTTATATTTAAAGCGGCTTACGACATTATGAGAGATGCTATAAGACGTCTGACTGACCATTCATGCAGTGAAGAAGTGGTCAAAGACATTAAAGATCACATAATATCCCAGGACGGTGTGCATGGTATAGACGATATTAAGACAAGGCTGTTCGGTAACCGCATATATGTGGAAGCGGAGATCAGGGTAAATGGGGAGCTTACACTCAGGGAAGCGCATGATATAGCCCAGACAGTGCATGACAGTCTTGAGGAGCAGTTCCCGGATATCAAACATGTTATGATACATGTTAATCCGGACTGAAAAATATATAACCTGGATATTAAACAGAAACAAAATACAAAGGATATGATGAAACCGGAAAATTGATTTAATAGCAGTGTGTAAAAAATTAAGAAATTATGTACAATTATAAAATAAACTGAAAAATATATAAAAAAACAGAAAAAAACTGGTGACAAAGCCCCTATTATGTGTTATAGTAGTAATTGTTAATAGGGTGGGAGTTAATTTGCCACGTAGGAGCGTAAATATGTATTATTTTTTGGTAGGGCTTGAGTATATTGTCAGCATCACGTTGCTCGTAATGGCGTTAACTCTCTTTAGGAATAATATTGCGAAACCTGTTCAATATATACAGTTTTCACTATTATCAATGTTTTTGCTTAACACGGGGTATCTGCTTGAGATTCAGTGTACTTCGGTCGAGGGAGCGGTCATTGCGACTAAGATGGAATATTGTGGAAGTGTTTTTACAAGTACTTTCATGGTATTCGTTGTAATGGAATATCTTAACATGAATATGTCAATAATCATTAAGAGGGCTTTGGTTGTAATTGATGTTGCCATTCTTATGCTGGTTTTGACTAATGAGTATCATGATCTGTTTTTTAAGAATGTAACTTTTGTTGAATCGGGATTTTATCCGCATGTGGATTTTGATAATGGAATATTCAGGAATCTTTTTGCCTACTACACCATGTTTTTGAGTATATTTATGCTGGTACTGATAACATATTATTATATTCAGGGATTAAGAGGCGGAAGAAAGATTCAGATTGCTATGCCCATCACCATATTTCTGCCCATATCCGCAGTAATAATTCATCTTACCGGTATGGTTGATACAGTGGATCCGTCACCCATGGTAATAGGCTTAGCCGGAATGTGCATGTACATATTTTTGAGAAATGATATGATCTTCGAGCTCGTTAATGTGGCCGAGCATATGGTACTTGACAATATGCAGGACGCATTTATAGTAATGGACACACATATGAGGCTTCTTGATATGAACAATTCTGCGCGCAATCTGTTTCCGGAACTCGTTACCGATAATGATGACAGCGTATTGGTTTACGAGAGATCGGACATTTTACGTCAGATAATTAATGAAAGAACAAAAGATATTGTTGCAATCGGAGACGGTTACTATTATACTGACATGTTGGGTATTAAGAATAATAATACTCTTCAGGGTTATTGTCTGCATCTGTCTGACAGAACCGATTACAAAAAATATACCGACGAGCTTATTGAGCACTCAATTGTAGAAGAGGAAGAAAGTGCATGATATATGTACTTTGAATGAGTAACTGAAAAATTAAAAAATGTTAGGAGATAGCTAATTTTGAGACGAATACCAGTTGTAATGGCAACCCCCGATATGATCCTTGCAAAGGACGTATGGGGCAGAGACAGTATATTGCTTACCAAAGGTACTGACAACATTATGTGTTACAGAGACAAGCTTATACTTAACGGTATTGCATCGATTTATGTAGAAGACGAAGTCAGCGATGATATTTATGATGAATCCGTAGTTTGTGATAACACAAGAGAACATTGTACCAGAATATTATCTGATACGATCGATGATGCAAGAGTAACGGGTGCAGTGGATATGAAAGACCTTGACGTTATCGTATCTTCACTGATCAAGGAGATGTTGAATAATCCCGAGATGATACTCGGACTGACAGACATTTGTACTTCCAATGATATTACATTGCAGCATTCCATTGATTCTGCAATATATGCATTATTCCTCGGAAAGTTATGTGATTTCAAGAAAAGAGAACTCAAACTGCTCGGTAAAGGAATGCTGATGCACGACATTGGAAAGATCGCACTGGATCCGAATATTCTGTATAAGAACGGTTATCTGAATTCCGAAGAACGTAAGCATATACAACGTCATGCCCAATGGGGATACAGAATGCTGGAAGAGGACGGCTGGCTTGAACCGCCGGCAAGGGAGATCGCGTTGCTTCATCACGAGAGGTTGGACGGATCAGGTTATCCCTTTGGATTAAAGGAGGAAGATATTCCCACAATGCCGAGAGTGGCAGCGATAGCAGATGTGTACGACGCACTCACATCAGAGAGATGTTATAAGGCAGCTATGAGTAATGAGCAGGCAATCCGGATACTCAGGGAGGATGCCGAAAACGGCAAATTAGACAAGAAGATGGTCGAGACTTTTGTATCGAAACTTGCTATATATCCGAATGGAGTAGTTGTTCTTTTAAATAACGGAGAACCGGCAATAGTCAAGACACAGAACAGGGTGGATTCCTGCAGACCTATAGTTCGAATAATAGATTTTAAGAATCAGTGTGCATATGCACGAAGAGATTGCGACCTTATGGAGGAACGGGATCTGTTCATAGTAAAATCACACATCAAAGTAAGTGATCTTCCGGAAAGATTAAGGTGTCAATTCGCGTAATGAGCGAATTGACACCTTGTTCTTTTATCTTTTACGCTGACTCAAGCTTCTTCATGCCCCGGAATTCCAGTACAACCATCAATATCGTTACGATAAATGCCATGAAGTCAGCCGTAGGTGCCGCAAAGAGCAGACCGTCTATCCCATAGAAAGGCGGAAGTATGAATATAAGCGGCAGCAGGAAAAGAAACTGTCTTGTGAGTGACAGAAACATTCCTTTGTAAGCTTTACCTATTGAAGTGAAGAAAGTAGCGGATATGGGCTGAAGGAAGTTGATACATGTAAAGAACATGAATATCCTGAAAAACTTCGCACCGAATTCCAATGCTTCTTTACCGTTAAGTCCGAATAAAGAAATGATCAATTCCGGTATAAGCTGGAACGTCGCAAATGCGGCTATGGATATTATTCCGCTTGAAATAACCGCAAGTTTATAAGCGCGTCTGACCCTGTCATATTGTCTCGCACCGTAATTAAAACTTACTATAGGCTGCGAGCCCTGAGCTATTCCTATCACCACAGAGAAGAACAACATTCCGACTTTCATGATGATCCCGGCACATGCTATCGGGATAGATTCTCCGTAAGTCGATTCGGCACCGTAGAACTTAAGCGAATTGTTAAGTGATATCTGAACTATCATAAGTGACAGCTGGTTGAAGCAGGAAGCAATACCAAGTTTGGTTATCTGGATAAGATGAACTGCTCTTGGAATAAACATATTCTTAGTAAGCTTAACTGTCTTGTAATTTCTCATATATAATATGGCGATTATACCCGATACGAACTGGCCTGTGATCGTTGCAACGGCCGCACCGGTCATTCCCCATCCGAACACAAGGACGAACAGAGCATCAAGTGCCGTGTTGATTATCGCACCTGACATGTTACACATCATTGACATTCTGGGGCTGCCGTCAGCTCTTATCAGATGGCCGCCGCCTGTTGTCATAAGAAGGAACGGGAAGCCTATCGCTGTAATCCTCACGTAAGTCATAGCATAAGGAAATACATCATCCGGAGAACCGAACATGACAAGGAGCAAAGGAAGGAACAGCTCTGCTATAACACTTATGACCACGCCGCAACTTACAAGCATTGTAACGGAATTGCCTATATAATATCCGGCTTTGTCTGTGTCTCCGCGTCCCATTGCAAGGTTGAAACATGAAGCACCACCTATACCGAATGTAAGTGACAATGCCGTACATAACATCGACAGCGGGAAAGCGATATTGGTCGCCGCATTACCGAGAGGACCGACCGCCTGTCCGATAAAGAACTGGTCTACAATGTTATATAATGCTGAAACCAGCATGGCAATGATACTGGGTATGGCAAAATTGACCATCAGACTTCCGACTCTGTCAGAGCCGAGTTTATTCGCATTATTATCTTTCATCAATCTCATCCTTTTTGTTTGAATATTCTGTATTAATACACTTCTTTATCCCTATGCAAATAGAAATGATAACACAAAACAGTCTCCTTAGCAAATGAATAGTAACGATCAAAGAGCAAGAAAAAGCAGGAACTTCCCCCACACTTGACAATGGCGTGCACTATAGTTTAAAATATATCGGTGTATATATTACGCAGATATGATACAGCAGTTCATTTAAGAGGTACAACATGAGACATAAACTACAAAAGATAATACCGGAATACAGCTTTCTTCCTGTGGCAACATTGCTGGCACTTAATATATTGACTTATAACGGAACAAGACTGATCACCGGTAATATGCATCATTATGATATAACTACACCGTTAGATACGGCTACTCCGTTTGTACCTGCGTTTATATTGATATATCTTCTTGCATTTGTTCAATGGATATCGGGATACATGATAATCGCAAGAGAAAGCAGGGAAGTATGTTATTATATATTTTCAGCGGAAATGTTCGCAAAATTATGCTGTCTGATAATATTCTTCATATTTCCCACAACACTTGTGAGACCTGAGATTACGGGAACAGGGTTCTTTGACCGGATATGTTCCCTTGTATATAGCCTGGATGCGGCTGATAATCTGTTTCCATCGATACACTGTCTCGAAAGCTGGGTAGTATTTCGAGGCGCATTGTATGTAAAAAAACTGCCGGGTTGGTATAAGTGGATAACACTTATATTCTCATTACTCGTATTTGCATCCACGGTGCTTGTAAAGCAGCATGTTTTGTTGGATATGGCAGGAGCGGTAATTCTTGTTGAAACAGGTTTGTTCTTATCGAAGAAACTGCATTTTGACCGCTTTTTCATTGTATTGGAAAAAAGATTTGCCAGATAAAGGATATTATTTATGGACAAAAAGAAAGCAATATGGGCAGTTGCATTTGTGTTTATTGCCGGTGCCAGCATATGGGCTGTAATGTCTCAGGCAAAGGGTTTTTCAATTGAGACATTCCTGGAATACATTCAGAATTCCAATCCGGCATGGCTGTGTGCAGCTGTTATAAGTATGCTTGGGTATGTTGTGTTTGAGGGACTGGCTATTCATAGCATTACTTCGGGACTCGGGCATAAAAGAAAGGTAAAAAGCAACTTTTTATATTCTGCAGCTGATATATATTTTTCAGCCATTACGCCTTCAGCCACGGGAGGACAGCCTGCAAGTGCGTATTTTATGATGAAAGACGGGATTCCGACCGCGGTGGTTACCGTATCATTGCTTGTCAATCTTGTAATGTATACGGCCGCGTTACTTACAACGGGACTTTTATGTCTGATCATTGCACCGGGTGTATTCATGAATTTCAGCACTTTATCAAGGATGCTCATAATCGCAGGATACATATTGCAGATTGTTTTGGGTGCGGCATTTATACTTTTGCTGTTCAGAGGAGAGCTGCTTGAGAAGATATTCAACAAGCTGTTCAAATTACTTGACAAACTAAAGATAATGAATTACCGCAAAAAAAGGCAGAAGAAGCTTCAAAAGACAATGGAAGACTTCAGGGAATGTGCCAATATGATATCAGAGCTGAAGCCTATGTTGGGAAAAGCGTTTGCGTATAATTTCCTGCAGAGACTGTCGCAGATACTTGTAACGGTTTTTGTTTTTCTTGCGACATACGGTGGCTCAGGGAAGGTTAAGGATATATTTGTAACACAATGCTTTGTGGTTCTCGGTTCGAATTGCGTTCCGATCCCCGGAGCGATGGGTGTTGCCGATTATCTTATGTTAGACGGTTTTGGAAGTATTATGAGTCAGATCGATGCGACCAACCTTGAATTGTTAAGCAGAAGTCTGTCTTTTTATGTACTGATAATCATTAGCGGAATAACGGTTCTTGTAGGTTATATATTACGCAGGATCAAAAGGAGTAAAGTATGATAGGATATTATGACTATACAGTTATACTTACATATCTGTCACTGGTCTCATCGGGACTTGGAATAATTGTATCACTTAACGGAACGGGGCATCCGTACATGGGTGTGTTCTTTCTGATGTTTTGCGGTTTGTGCGATGCATTTGACGGAAAGGTTGCAAGAACCAAACCGGATCGTACCGATATGCAGAAAAAATACGGCATTCAGATCGACTCACTGTCGGATCTGGTTGCATTCGGAGTTCTTCCGGCATGTATCGGTAACGCAATGATAAGAGTATGTCCTACGATAGATGAGATACCGAGATTCAAGGCAGACGGCGGCGGGAATTTTGAATTTCCGGTAGCGTTGCTTTGCTTTGCGGTTGTTATGCTCTATATTCTTGCTGCCTTAATAAGGCTTGCATGGTTTAATGTGACCGAGGAAGAGAGACAGAAGAAGGAAGAGGGAGCCAGAAAATATTACACAGGTCTTCCCGTTACTTCTGCAGCATTAATATTCCCGACGGTTTTGTTATTGCAATTTTTGATTCCATATGATATAACACCGGTTTATTTTGTTGTAATGTTTATTACCGGGGTGCTGTTCCTTGCAAAGTTCCAGTTGAAGAAGTTCGAACTTAACGGAATATTGGTTATGGTCGGAATTGGTCTGATTGAATTTTTGATCCTGGCTATCGGCTGGTTTTGTTTAAAGAAGTAGCAATGATCCTTGTGATGCTTAACAGAAAAAATGGGAAGAGGCGTGTTATATGGCTAGAAAATCTGTTGCAAGGGAACCGGACGGCCCGGTTCTCAGGCTTCTGTACGGTACCGTACCCGGAAGGTTGGGGCTTAAGGTACTCATTTCAAGACGTGTATCGGATATATGCGGAAAGTTCATGGATTCACCGTTATCAGCATGTATTATCAAAAGTTTTATAAAAAAGAATCATATTCGTATGTCGGACTATGAGAACCGCAAGTACGCGAGCTTCAATGATTTTTTTACAAGAAAGATCAAAAACGGCAAAAGGCCTGTATATATGGAAAGTGATGCTCTTATCGCACCGTGTGACGGGCTTTTGAGTGCCTACAGGATCAAATCCGATACCGTTATACCGGTAAAACACAGCAGTTATTCTTTGGAAAGACTTCTTGATAATAAAGAACTTGCGAAGGAATATCGGGATGGAATCTGCCTGGTGTTCCGTTTGTGTGTAGATAATTATCACAGATATTGTTATATAGACAGAGGAAGGAAAGGGGAGAATCATTTCATACCGGGGGTTCTTCATACAGTGAGGCCCATCGCACTTGAAAAGATTCCCGTATTTACGGAGAATTGCAGAGAATATACAGTAATTGATACGAATAATTTCGGCAGGGTCGTACAGATGGAAGTCGGAGCCATGCTTGTCGGTAAGATCTGTAATCACCATGGCAGGACGGAAGTGTACAGGGGACAGGAAAAGGGACTGTTCTTATACGGAGGTTCCACAGTGATCCTTCTGATAAAAAATGATACGATCACAATGCCGGAATACGTATTTGAAGCTACGAAAAGGGAAGAAGAGATACCTGTCAGAATGGGCGAAAGAATAGCGAAAAAGATATATGACTGAATAGCGTATTAAGTGTATATAGGTTAATAACAGGTGGTTTCAGAGGGGAGAATAATAAGTGGAAACAAGATTATGGAGGGAAATGCTCGCCCCGTATTATGAGGCTGTTGATGAGATCACGATGAAATTCAATCACATCATCAGGAATTGTCACAACGCAGGAGAATATTCTCCTATCGTAAGAGTAGAGGGCAGAGTCAAGACGATATCGAGCATACTGGAGAAAGCACAAAAAAAAGGTATCGGAATAAATGAAGTAGAAAACAGGATCAAGGACATAGCCGGAATTAGAATAATATGTCAATTTGTGGAAGATATTTACAATGTAGCCAATATTATCAGAAACCGTACCGATATGAAGGTTGTGGAAGAACGGGATTATGTTACCAAAAGCAAGGAAAGCGGATACAGAAGCTATCATTTTATCGTTGAATATGAAGTCAATCTTATTGACAGTGCAAAAAGGATCAAAGTTGAGATACAGGTAAGAACACTTGCGATGAATTTCTGGGGAACGATCGAACATTCACTGCAATACAAATACAGAGGGCAGATGCCCGAGCATCTGTCAAGCAGGCTGTATGCGGCTGCGGATGCAATATTAAAGCTTGACAATGAGATGTCATCCGTTCGCGGAGAGATTGTTGATGCGCAGAAATCAATGCATCAGAACGATGTCATTATTACCGAGATCCTGCATAATATCAACAGTCTGTACGGAGTAGCCAATAAAAGGGAGATTGACAAGATACAGACGGAATTCTATAGGTTGTACGAGAGCAATGATATGGAGATGCTCAACAGGTTCGGAAATGAACTGGACGTTATTGCAGAGGGCTACAGAGTGCAGTCTCTGCGGGAGGATATATAAATGTTTACTGACATAGAGGCGGCAATATTCGATCTTGACGGAACGATAATCGATTCCATGTGGATGTGGGAAGCGATAGATATCGAATATCTGGCAAGATTCGACATTCCCTTTGAGAAGAGTTATCAGACTGATATAGAGGGAATGAGTTTTAACGAGACTGCTGTATATTTTAAGGAAAGATTCAATCTGCCGGACACTCTTGACACCATTAAAGCGGACTGGAATGAGATGGCATATCACAAATACAGATATGAGGTGCCGCCGAAAGAAGGTGTCATAGAATTTCTTAAACGTTTGAAAGCGGCAGGGATCAAAACAGGGATCGGTACGAGTAATTCAAGAGAATTATGTCAGACGATACTTGAAGCAAAAGGACTGGACAGGTATTTTGATGTGGTACATACCGCTGATGAGGTCGGAGCAGGAAAACCGGCACCGGACATATATCTGATGGTGGCACAGTCATTGGGCATATCACCTGAAAACTGCATCGTATTCGAAGATCTGTATCAGGGAATATGCGCCGGTAACAATGCCGGAATGAGAACGTGTGCGGTCGCCGACATATATTCGGCGAAGACATGGAAAGAAAAATGCATGGCGGCCGATTATGCAATAGATGGTTTTACCGATGACAAAATTATCAATTGGAGGTTCTGATGTTCAAAGAGATAGAGAGAGGATCATTTACATACATTAAAAGGAGCAAGGTAAGGCATGCGCTGTGGATATTGTTACTTCTGGTGATAGCAGTAGTAATGTTCATAACGGGTCTTTTCATTCATGAATTCGACAGAGCTAACATCTGTACGGTTCTCGCAGTACTCATGCTTCTTCCGGCGATCAAGCATGTGGTTGCGATTATAGTTATGTTTCCGTATAAGTCGGTATCAAAAGAACGTTATGATAATATGAAGAACATGATAAATGATAATCTGATCCTTATGACGGACATGGTCATTACTTCACCGGAGAAAGTCATGGGACTTGATTTTATTCTGATAAGCAATAATCAGGTGCTTGGCCTTGTTGCCAACAGTAAGCAGGATAAGGAATATATCGGTAAATATCTCGATAAGAGTCTTAAGGATAATCATATCGAAGGATATACCGTTAAGATATTCGATGATGAGAAGCAGTTTGTAAAATGCATTCCCGACAAGGATTATGAACCGGATGAAGTTCAGGATACATGCTTTAAACATATAAGGACGCTTGTTGTATGAGAGAATATACCATATCGGAGCTTGAGTCCGGACAGAGATTTGACAAGTATCTTAAGAAATATCTTGCAGGTGCCGGTACCGGATTCATATATAAGATGTTAAGGAAGAAGAACATCACGCTTAACGGAAAGAAGGCGGCAGGTAATGAGCTACTTGAGTCCGGTGATGTTGTTAAGATGTTCCTATCCGATGAGACTATCGAGAAGTTTGCAGGGAAGAGCAGTGCGGCATCTGCTTTGAATGACAGCAAAAACGCCGGGCAAAATGGCAGGAAAACGTATGTGCAAAAGAGCAGCGAAGCCATGGCTCTCATACACAAGGACGTAGAAGACAGTGGCTTATACGGAAAGCTTATCTACGGCGGGTATACGGTTGATATATTGTATGAGGACGATCACATTATATTTTTTAACAAGCCGGCAGGGCTTTTGTCGCAGAAAGCAAATAAGGATGATATATCACTCGTCGATATTTTTTCGGAATATATGAGAGAATATCTCTTGGATGGCGAAGCCGGTCGGGGGTACAAACCGGGAATATGCAACAGGCTTGACCGTAATACAAGCGGAGTCGTCGCGGCAGGAAAGAGTGTACGAGGGCTTCAGGCGTTGTCAGAGGCTATCCGTGACAAAAGAGTTAAGAAGTTCTATCGATGCGTTGTAACCGGAAGTGTTACGACAGGCGGACATCTCAAAGGATATCTTGTAAAAAATGAAACAGACAATATGGTTACGATCGTAAACGACAATGGGATAAAAGAATCAGTTGAATATATCGAAACAATATATAAACCAATTGGAACATGCAGGTACGGAACGATCCTTGAAGTGGAGCTGATAACGGGAAAGACCCACCAGATAAGGGCTCATATGTCGGCGATCGGACATCCGGTGATCGGAGATGTAAAATACGGTGCTAAGAAAGATAAGAGATTAAGACATCATTTGCTTCATGCTTATGAGCTTCGTTTTGGAAATGAAACGGGAATACTGGCAGGTGTATCGAACAGGTCGATCAAAGCGCCTTATCCCGATGAATTGAAGAGGGTTACAGACGAAGGTTATGAATAAACCGGGAGGTATATTAAGATGTCTTCATGGAATTCAAGAGGACTCAGAGGGTCTTCGCTTGAAGAGCTGATCAACCTGACCAATGACAGATACCGTGAGAAGGAGCTTGCTCTGGTTCAGAAGATTCCTACGCCGATCAAACCTATCAATATCGATCATGACACGAGACGTATCACACTCGCATTTTTTGATCAGAAGAGTACGGTAGATTATATAGGCGTGGTACAGGGCGTGCCGGTGTGTTTTGACGCGAAAGAATGTGCCGGTGACAGATTCCCCATACAGAACATTCACGAGCATCAGGTTGAATACATGAGAGAGTATGAGAAGCAGCAGGGCGTTGCTTTTCTGATAATATATTTTGTTAAACTTGACATATACTATTATTTAACATTCAAAGAATTGGATAGACTATGGCAGAGAGCTGCCTCAGGTGGACCAAAGAGTTTCGCTTATGATGAACTTGACCCGAGATTCCAGATATCTCCGCACAACGGAGTGTTCGTACATTATCTCGAACCACTTCAGCTGGATCTTATGGAGAGATGAGTGGGTGCTGAACAGATATATGATCAATTTAGTAGAAAGGAAGGTATATATTTTATGGCAGAAGCAGCAATATTTCTCGCAGATGGAGTTGAAGAGATCGAAGCGCTTACGGTAGTTGATCTCTTAAGAAGAGCAGGGATCGATATCGATATGGTATCGATAAACGGAAGCTATGATATTACAGGTTCACATGGGATCGGAATTAAGCTTGACAGGCTTATGGAAGATGTGAACTGGGATGAGCTTAAGATTCTCGTTCTTCCGGGAGGAATGCCGGGAACAAAACATCTTATGGCATGCAGCCCGCTTACGGACAAGCTTAAGGAATTCAATGAGAACGGAAAGCTTCTTGCAGCTATATGCGCTGCACCTACCGTACTCGGTGTTAACGGAATCCTTGAAGGAAGAAAAGCAACCTGCTATCCGGGTTGTGAAGACAATCTTCATGCAGGAGAGTATCTGACGGAATCCGTAGTCGAATGCGACAACGTAATCACCAGCAGAGGTCTTGGAACAGCCATTGATTTTGCAGGCGCCATCATAGCTAAGCTTCGTGACAAAGCTCTTGCAGATGACGTGCTTGACAAAGTGATCTATACAAGATAAAAGATTTGCTACACATTCTTACATGCGTATCAGAATAACTGACGATAATATCTGATGAGCCATTCACTGTCATCTGTGAATGACTCATCGTATTCTATAAAATACTCTTTGGAAGTATAATCTTTTCTGAATATGTGCATATCTGCCGAATAGCAACCGTGTTTTTTTATGGGAATGTATTTTCCCGTATTGGTCACGAAGCATTCGGCTTTTTTTGCTTTACGTCTCACAGAGGAATCGGTATATATCGCAACGCTTTTATGCATGATGGTTCCTTCGTTGATCATGTAATAGTAATCCTTATAATCTGCAAAGTAATAATTAAAAGTATAATTAATAATTGGAACCACGAGCTCAATGCACTTGTTTCCCCATCTGCAGTTGATATATGCCATACAGTCACCGTTATCATCAGATATACATGGAATATCGAGAGAGAACGAATAAGCTGCGGGCATATCGCATTTATAAATGATGGTCATAGTGTCAGAAGAAACACCACAACTAATTACATCAAGATTTAATTTATCAAGTTCTTTAAGGAACATTAATGAAGCAACCTGGGACAGACCGGTGATATCCTCATAATTATGCAATAGCAGCATATGAAGAAGATCGTCATTATCTTTTTTAAGATATTTGTTCTGCATGTATTCGGAATATACCTGAATCAGCTCTCCGCCGTTATACTTGTCATCTCTGTTAAGCCCGACATATTGTTCGAAGGAGATAAGTTTTTTGTTGGGCAGGTTCAGAAGACCGGAATAACGTCGCAGTGATGAATACAGGTCAATATGGACAAGTGTGCCAAGGATGTCGCATGGAATGCGGTATGTTCTGCATTTGCTCTTTACATAAGGCAGATCGAAAGTATTGCCGTTATATTGAAGGAGCACCTTATAAGCTGCTATATGTGTAAGAAATGCATTCAGAATGTCTTTCTCGCTCTCATAATCATCAGCAAACCATTGTATGACAACGAATCTGTCCTCTTCATAATGACCGGCGCCGATCAGATATATAGATGATGCAGCCGCCGAAAGCCCCGTGGTTTCGATATCAAAGAAGCACATATTACTGTGGGAATATTTATTATACGGATAAAAATCCCACTCCGAGAATACGGGAGAGATCATATCCTTACATTCAAATGTGTGTGTATATGTTTTCATGTGAACTCCTTGTAAAAGTACTACGATAATGATACATGAAGAAAAGAATATAAGCAAGTATTTGTACTATACGAAAAAACATGATACAATGTATAGGTTAATGTAGCTGTTTGGCATATTGTACGGTTACATGTCAGTATTGGTGAGACGATCAGGGGATATAATGGATATAAAAGAAAGAATTGATGGACTTGAACAGGCCCGTCAGGAAGACAGACAGACTATAGAGAAAAAAGAACTGCGCCATGAATATAAGGAGCAGAAGGGACAGCTGCGCCAGGAATTCAGGGAACAGATGAAAAGCAGCGATTCAACATGGCTTGAGACTTTTCAGGAACACAGGGAACAGAAGGTACAGCTTAGACAGGATTATCTTGAACAGAAGCAGAAGATCCAGGACATAAGAGAAGCCGCAATGACAAATGTGAGAGGACGTATACGTAACAGTTTCAGTGGAGTTTTGAGAGTCCTTGTGGCTGCTTTCCTTGCATTTATACAATTCTCATTGATAATAATACTGCCGTTTTTCTTAAGACAATATACGATGTTTTTTTATGTCATACTCGAACTGTTGAGCTTTTTTCTTGCACTTGCGTTGACGAATGCAAGCAAGAACGCTTCATTCAAACTGGGATGGATGTCAATAGCGCTTTTGCTTCCTGTATCCGGGCATATAATGTATTACTTGTGGGGAAGGAAACGTCCCAGGAGACGGAAGTTCAGATTTGTTGTGGATAAAATGAGGGAAAGCCGTTCATATATCCCGGATAATGAAGAAGTAAGCAGACTTTTGTATGAAACTATGCCTGAGACGAAGAGAATATCAAAATATCTCAGTTCAAGTCATTTGCCGGTTTATAAGAACAATGAATTCAAATATTATTCGATGGGTGAATATCTGTTCAAAGATATGTTTGAAGATATGCTTACCGCAAAAGACTTTATTCTTGTCAATTTTTTCATAGTGGCCCAGGGTGATATATGGGACATGCTTCATGAGATACTGCTGCTTAAAGTGTCCGAAGGTGTTGAGGTTGTATTCATATATGATGATTTCGGCGCTATGATGCGAACCGATAAAGACTTCTCGGCAAGACTTAATTCCGAGGGGATAAAGACTATGATGTTCAACCCTATATATAAATACACCGATAAGCTTATCATGAATTACCGTACTCATCAGAAGATCGTTGTTATAGACGGAAAGATCGGATATACGGGAGGGATCAATATTGCCGATGAATATGCCAATCTGATACAGCGCTTCGGCGTATGGAAGGATTGCGGTATTCGCATAGAAGGCGACGGAGTATGGGGGCTTACATTGACATTTCTTCAGATGTGGAGTATATGTGAGCCGAATGATAAGGTTGATTATCCAAGATACAGATACGGAGGCAAATTCAGAGAGAATAACAATTTCTGTCATGTTATATCGGACGGCCCGATCAATACGAGAGTTCATTATTTTGAAACTGTATACAGGCAGATAATATCCGATGCCGATGAGAGGGTATGCATAATGACGCCTTATCTTGTTCTTGAGGAGAATATGATACAGGCGCTTATAGATGCAGTTCACAGAGGTGTCGAGGTTACGATAATAACACCCGGAATCCCGGACAAGAAGAATGTCAAGCTTCTGACATCATATAATTACGGACCGCTTCTTTCGGCGGGTGTGAAAATATATGAATATACGCCCGGGTTCTTACATTCCAAGGTGATAATAAATGAATTCTGTGGTGTAGTAGGTACGGTTAATATGGATTACAGGAGTTTTTATCTGCATTTTGAAAATGGCATATGGTTAACCGATAAGAACACGCTCGATGATATATATGCCGATTTTTACAATACGGTGAAAGAAAGTACGGAGATTAGTTATGAAGAATGGCTGCAAAGACCGTTTTTCACAAGAATGAGACAACATTTTCTGAAATTGTTTGCAACGTTGCTGTAATACAGAGATTTTTGCTATCTTGACGGGAGGAAATGTATGTTTGAAAATGTATGTAAACACTGTTTAAAGACATTCAGATCTGTTGATAAGAGAGGATATTGTGATGCGTGCAGGGATCTTGATGTGGATGAATTCGACCGTATTGAGGCATATCTGAAAAAATATCCAAACAGTAACGCGCTGCAGATATCGGAGAGCCTCGGGATAGATGTATATGACATTATCAGATTCATGTCGGAAGGAAGACTTCAGGTGACGCGTGGAACATTCAGCAGAATTGATGAATGATGGAGGATTATGTAGTGATAGCATATATTAAAGGAACTCTTGAATATATAAGTGAGAAAGAGATTATTGTTGATAATAACGGAATAGGTTATCTTATAACCGTTCCTACGTCTGTTATCGAAAAACTGCCGCAGGTTGGCATACCGGTAACAATATATACGTATATGTCGGTAAGGGAAGATGCGATGCAGCTGTTCGGTTTTCTTGAACAGGATGATGAGAAGATGTTTGAGAAGCTTATTACGGTGAACGGGATAGGTCCGAAAGGAGCAGTCGGCATATTATCCGTGCTCTCGCCCGATGAACTCAGATTTGCAATATTGTCGGATGATGTCAAGACCATATCAAAAGCTCCCGGAATCGGTGCAAAAACAGCCGGAAGGCTTGTGCTTGAATTAAAGGACAAGGTTGACCTGGGTGAAGCATTTGAACTTATGTCGGCTCATGAAGCCGGTAAAGATCCGGGTACAGATACGCTGACAGGAAAAGGTGCTGTTTCTGCTGATGTTAAGAATGAAACAGTGCAGGCTCTTGTTGCTCTTGGTTATTCGGGAAGTGAGGCCCTTAAAGCGGTTAACAGGGTGAAAGTGAAAGAAGATGTTACCTCATCAGAGCTTCTTAAGCTTGCTCTTAAGGGGCTGTGATAAGGAAAATGAATCAGCGGACCCATGACCTAATGAAAGGATAATTGGAAATTAATGGAAAAACGAATCATTACCACGGAATATATGGAAGAAGAAGGCAGATATGAGAGCAGTCTCAGACCGAAGCTTTTGTCGGAATACATTGGCCAGACCAAGGTAAGGGAAACGTTAAGAGTGTATATAGAGGCCGCAAAGCTTCGAGGCGAACCCCTTGATCATGTGCTTCTGTACGGACCGCCTGGTCTTGGAAAGACGACATTGGCAGAGATAATCGCCAATGAAATGGATGTGAATTTTAAGGTCACTTCGGGTCCTGCTATCGATAAACCGGGGGATATGGCTGCGATACTCAACAATCTTTTGGACGGGGATCTTCTGTTCGTAGATGAGATACACAGGCTCAACAGGCAGGTTGAGGAAGTGCTGTATCCGGCGATGGAGGATTTTGCAATAGATGTCGTGATAGGAAAAGGCGTAACGGCAAAGTCGATAAGACTTGACCTGCCGAAATTCACTCTTGTAGGTGCTACGACAAGAGCGGGAATGCTTACCGCACCTTTAAGAGACAGATTCGGTGTTGTGCACAGACTTGAATTCTACAACGTCGAGGAACTGATAAAGATAATAACGCGATCGAGCCGTGTTCTCGGAATAGATATTGATGAAGAAGGCGCAAGACAGATCGCAAGAAGATCCAGGGGAACGCCAAGGATCGCAAACAGACTTCTTAAGCGTGTCAGGGACTTTGCACAGGTTCAGTATGATGGGAACATAACTGCGGATGTTGCAAATTCCGCACTTGATATATTGGAAGTTGACAGATACGGTCTTGATACAACGGACAGGAAGCTTCTGATGCAGATGATCGACAAATTCGGCGGCGGTCCCGTAGGACTTGAAACGCTGGCAGCTGGGATAGGCGAAGATGCAGGCACCATCGAGGAAGTATACGAGCCGTATCTGCTTCAGAACGGATTTATAGCAAGAACACCGCGAGGCAGGATCGTAACGGAAAATGCGTATCGTCATCTGGGACTTGAACACTGATTAAAAGTGTTGTCATATTGTAAAAAATGAATTATAATCTATATAAATGTTCAGCACCCACAGGTACTATCAATTCCCTGTCTTACATGGAGATCGGAGGAAATATGAATAAAAAAAATGACATCGAGGTATTGATCGGAGGTATCAAATATACATTGTCCGGATATGAAAGTTCGGAATACATGGTTAAAATAGCCGCATATATTAACGGAAAACTGGATGAGATACAACAGAATATCGCACCCGGAGGATGGCTTGATAATGAATCCAGGAATATTCTTCTCCAGATCAACATAGCTGATGACTACTATAAGGAAATAGACAGGAACAGTGCTTTGATCGAAGAAAAGAATCAGGCGGACAAAGCATATTTCAATCTGAAGCATGAGTTGTTCGATGTGAATGAAATGGTTGAGAAGCTTTCAGCCCAGAATAAAGCGTTAAAAGATGAACTGGCAGCCGAGAAGAAGAAATCTGAGGAAAGGCTCAGTGAAGATTACAAACGTCATGAAGACGAACTGAAAGAAGCCAACAGGAAGCTTAAAGAGGAGTTAGACGAAGCAAACAGACGTCTTGAAGAAGAGATCGAGGCCGGCAAAAAGAAGATTGAAGAGGCCGAGCAAAAGATCGAAGAAGAGAAGAAAAAAGTCGAAAAGACATCGGAAGAGCTTGAACAGGCTGTTAAGAAAAACAGGGAGCTCGAAGAGACGATAGATGATCTATTAAGATAATTAGCGGGAGCATCCTTTGCATAAGCGGGGACGCTCCCGTATCAGTATTACACATTGAAAGGAAGAGATACAGTGAAGAAACCGGAGATTCTTGCTCCCGGTGGTTCGCCGGAGAGCATATTCAGTGCAGTTAATGCCGGATGTGATGCTATATATGCCGGCGGAAAAAGATTCGGCGCAAGAGCATTTGCCGATAATCAGGATAATGACCGGCTGATAGAGATAATGGACAAACTGCATCTTGCCGGGAAGAAACTGTATCTTACGGTCAATACCGTTCTAACCGAAAGAGAAATGGGAGGACTGTATGATTACCTTGCTCCTTTATACGAAAACGGCCTTGATGCGGTTATAGTGCAGGATCTCGGAGTTCTTTCTTTTATTCATGAAAATTTTCCGGATATGGCAATTCATGCAAGTACCCAGATGAGCATTACAGGAGGTGTGGCAGCCGGCCTGCTTAAAAAATACGGAGTTACAAGGATCGTGCCGGCAAGAGAATTGTCTCTTTTAGATCTGAAGAAGCTGAGAAAAGATACTGATGTGGAACTTGAGGTGTTCGTTCACGGGGCGCTATGTTCGTCCTATTCGGGTCAGTGCCTTATGAGCAGCCTGATCGGCGGAAGAAGCGGCAACCGCGGCGCATGTGCGCAGCCGTGCAGAAAGATGTATTCTCTTAACGGAAAAAAAGAGAGTTATGTATTAAGCCTTAAGGATCTTTGCACTCTTGACTATATACCTGACCTTATTAAAACCGGAATTGATTCATTTAAGATCGAAGGAAGAATGAAAAAGCCTGAATATACGGCGCTTGTGACTCATATTTACAGAAAATATGTGGATCTGTATGTCGAACTTGGAGATGAAGCGTACTCTGCCATGATAAATGAATCGAAGGAATACAGGAAAGACATCATGGCATTAAAAGACATATACAACAGAGGAGGATTCACTTCGGGGTATCTTACAGGTGATATGAACCGGAAGACTATGCTTTCGGGGAATCTTCCCGGTCATGAAGGTACCGGGGTGGGAGAGATCGTATCGCTTAACAATTCTGGAAGAACGGTATGCGTACGTTATCTGACTGATATCGGAGCCGGTGATATCCTTGAGATAAGAGACCGTAACGGTGAGAAGGTTCATGATTATACGATGGGGCATGCATCTTCAAAAGGCAGTACGGAGAATGTTAAAACAGGATATAATTATCCTCTGATAAAAAAAGGAATGGAAGTATACAGAGTAAGGAACAATATGCTGATAGATAAGATACTTGGCGACTATCCTGTAGAGATGAATAAGATCAGTATACAAGGCTCCTTAACGGCAGTTTCGGGTCGCCCTCTCGAACTGTCCGTTGGAATTGACGGGACCGGTGATACATATACGGTATATGGAAATGAAGTGACAAAGGCAGACAAACATCCGGCGGATGAATCTTATGTTCAGAGTAAAGTAATGGTTTCGGGTGATTCGATATATGCATGGTCGGACCTTGACGTGAAACTTGACGAAGGAATATACATATCACCGGCAGAACTGAAGAACATAAGAAGAAAGGCATTCGAAGAATACACAAGGTATTATATTGACAGATATTACAGGAGAAGTATAAGGTCTGCTGACGGCACACAGGCAGACAACATTAACCCCGATGGTCATACTTATCCCTGTGACGCGCATACAGGACGCACTCACACCGATGCCATGCATCACGACGACTTGACGGATCCCAGCGCTACGCATTTCGGCACGCCTCTTATGATCGTCGAACTACGCAACAAGTCACAGCTTGAGTGCATACAAGGATCGGACATGATCCACTCGGTAGACATGTTTTATCTGCATGCGGGTCCGGGATATGAAACAGACCGGTGGGAGCTTTGCGATGCCATTCATGAAATACCATTCATGGTCGTTTTGCCACGAATAATAAGGACAGCGAAGATGTATGACCTGTACAGGGAATTCATAATAAGTCTTATCGGTAAAAATGAATTGTTCAGAGGCATCGTAGTATGTACACCGGAACAGCTTGCGACATTCGGAGACTTGTGTGATAAGTATAATCTTGATATAATATCTTCCGACAACATATATGTAAGGAATCATTACTCGTATGACTGGTTAAGGAATAACGGGGCCACAGGTGTTATGGCGGCAGTTGAGATGACTGACGGTGAACTTACGGAACTGAATAACAGAGCAGTTCATAATACTTCCGGTCATAATATATCATTTCTTGTATATGGGAAGCCTGCTGCAATGATAACAGCGTGGACACCCGGCGAAAAAGGAAAACTTAAAGACAGATATAACAATACATACACAGTGCTGTCTCATAAGGAATATAATGAGATACTTAATTATGAACCGATAGACAGAATTGAAACATTTGCGGCATATAAGGCTCTCTCAAAAAGGGTAATGTTTACGGATGAGCGCCCGGATGATATAATCAAAGTGCTTAAAAGCGTGATAAAGCAAAACAAACGATAAGGAGGAACCGGCAATTGAATACTATAGCCATATTATGCGGATATATTATAGTAATTACATTTGCTTTGTACACTCTGTTTTGCTTTACGGCTTTCAGAGGACATAACAGAGAGCGGAGTAACAGAGTGTTCGCAAGACAGAGAGTGTGTATATTCATCATACAGCTTATATGTCATTTCCTTCTCTATGTAAAGGATTATGATGCAAGGATCCTTGTATTGTATTTTATTGAACTGGCACTTGTTTTTTCGGCCATATATCTGTACAAATTATTCTATAAGGGGCTTTCTGGCCTTGTGCTTAACAATATGATGCTCCTTCTAACGATAAGTTTCATAATGCTTGAAAGGATCAATATCGATTACGCCATTCGTCAGCTTATCATAGCGGCGGCAAGTCTTGGAGTGTGTTTGTTGATTCCGGTGATAATCAGAAAATGCTCATTTTTAGACAGGCTTGGATGGCAGTATGCCATTATCGGTATCATTCTGCTTGCCCTTGTATATGTTGTCGGCGTTGAAAAATACGGTGCAAGAAACTGGATCGTGATAGCAGGATTCGGATTTCAGCCTTCGGAGCTTGTTAAGATCGTATATGTATTTTTCCTCGCGAGTGTGTTCTCCTTAAGTAAAAATATCAGAAGTCTCAAGTTTATTACGGTAGTCAGTGCAGTTGCGGCAGTGCATGTCCTTATTCTGGTTGTACAGAAAGACCTGGGAAGTGCATTGATATTCTTCCTCACATATATCATTCTGTTATATGCTGCATCGGGGCAGCTCAGATATTTTATACTCGGGATTACCGGCGGAGCCGGAGCGGCTGTCATTGCATACAGATTATTTGCTCATGTGCGTGTCAGAGTTTCTGTCTGGAGAAACCCGTGGGAAGATATCGACAACAAAGGATATCAGATCACACAGTCGTTATTTGCCATTGGAATGGGAGGATGGTTCGGCATGGGGCTCGGCAGAGGCAAACCCGGAATTATTCCCGTTGTTGAGAGCGACTTTATATTTTCGGCTATGGCAGAAGAACTGGGCGGAGTATTCGTTATATGTCTTTTGCTCGTATACATAAGCTGTTTTATTATGTTTGTCAATATTGCAATGAAAATGAACAAGTCATTTTACAAACTTACAGCACTTGGGCTTGCGGTGTTGTTCATATTGCAGATATTCCTTGCGGTAGGCGGTGTTATCAAATTCATTCCGTCCACCGGAGTTACATTACCGCTTATCAGTTACGGAGGCAGCTCTGTATTATGTACCATATTGTTATTTTCCATAATCCAGGGAATGTATGTATTGAACGGAAGTGAGGACAGACATGGGGAAGAATGATAAAGATGTTAATGTTGATAATATAGAGCGTGAGATACTTAAGAATCTGGGCAGACAGGTTGGAGAGATGGAAAGCGGCAACGTGGCAGACTATGATCCGGATCACACTAAGCAGAACGTGTCCTATGATGAAGCCGCATATGAAGGCAGCTATGAGGGAAAAGAAAGCCGCAGGAAAGACAGCCGCAAAGACGGTGGGAGTGGAGAAAATCGAAGAAAAAACAGCAAAAAAGACACCGGAAGTGGAGACTCCCGAAAGAAAGAAAATCGCAAAGATGCCGGAAGTGGCGACGACCACAAAAAGGACGCACAGAAGAAGAACACCAGAAAAGACGGTATGTCCCGCAACCGGGAGATCGTTATAATCTCGTATATAAGCATCGCTCTGTTTGTTGGAATGATAATATATCTGGTTAATTTCCTCGCATCCGACAATACGGACATGTTAAGTAATCCATATAATAAACTGCAGTCGCTTCTTGAAGAATACACGATAAGGGGCAATATACTTTCTTCCGACGGACAGGTTCTTGCCACAACGGAAGTCAATTCAAAAGGAAAAGAAGTAAGAAAATATCCTTACGGCAGAATGTTTGCCCATGCAGTCGGTTACAGCGGCAACGGAAAGACAGGAATTGAGTCTCAATATAACATATATCTTCTTAAATCAGGAATTAACCCTATAGATAAAGCGGTTAAGGAGCTTCGTGGTGAAAAATGTACCGGTGACAGTGTTGTGACAACGCTCGATTCGGGTATTCAAAAGATTGCATATGATGCTCTCGGTTCACACAGGGGAGCTGTTCTCGTTATGGATCCTGATGACGGTTCTGTGATAGCCATGGTTTCAAAGCCTGATTTTGAACCGGGTAAGATAGCGTCCGACTGGAAGAATCTTGTTAAGCTTGGCGGTGATTCCGTGCTGCTTAACCGTGCGACACAGGGATTATATCCTCCGGGATCAACATTTAAGCTGATCACAATGATCGAATATATGAGAGAACATCCGGATTACGCATCATTTGAATATAATTGTAAAGGAACTACTGAGATCGATAAGGTTACGGTTAATTGTCATAACAAAAAATCTCATGGAAAACTGAACATATATACGGCACTTGCACAGTCATGTAACGGGGCTTTTGCGACTATGGGAATGAAACTTGATATCGGATCATTCAATAAAACATGCAAAAGTCTGCTGTTCAATAAAAAGCTTCCCTACGAAGGTGTATATAATCAAAGTGTCTTCAATCTGCCGGAAGGATCTAATGCCGGCCTTGTTACGCAGACATCGTTCGGACAGGGAAAGACAATGATAACACCTCTTCATAACGGACTTATCGCATGTATGGTGGCTAACGGAGGATGTCTCGTGACGCCGCATCTTGCTGCAAGTGTACAGTCGGCCGGAGGAACTACCCTGAAGGAATTCTCGTATTCCAAGGGAAAGAGGCTCCTTTCCAAAAAGGAAGTATCTGAGCTTCGAAAGGCCATGAAAGAAGTTATAAGCAGCGGAACGGCCGGAAGTCTTGCGGGAAGACCGTATAAGGTATATGGAAAGACAGGCTCGGCAGAATATGATTCTTCGGGTGAATCCCATGCATGGTTCATAGGATATGCAAAAAAAGGAGATAAAAAGGTTGCGGTGAGTATTGTAGTGGAAGGAGCAGGAACCGGAAGCGAATACGCAGTGCCTATAGCGAGAAAAATATTTGATGCATACTATTGAACGATATGGAATTTTGTGATATAATTATGGCAGTTTTTGATACACACCTTCCCATCATATGATGGCGCGATCAGGGGGAATTGCAATGATTGAAGCAACAAGCTGTGGTGGTGTGGTTATATTCCGAGGCAAGATCTTGTTACTGTATAAGAATTATAGGAACAGATACGAAGGCTGGGTATTGCCGAAAGGCACTGTAGAGGAAGGCGAGGAGTATAAGGAGACTGCTCTTCGTGAAGTCAAAGAAGAATCAGGTGCAACTGCATCAATTATCAAGTATGTAGGTAAGAGCCAGTACACATTTAATGCACAGAACGATACAGTGGTCAAAGATGTACACTGGTATCTTATGATGGCTGATAGCTACTACAGCAAACCACAACGCGAGGAATACTTTGTGGATTCGGGATTTTACAAATTTCATGAAGCATATCATCTCCTGAAGTTTGTGAACGAGAAGCAGATTCTTGAGAAAGCATATGCCGAATATCTTGATCTTAGAAAGTGTAATCTCTGGGGAAACAGGAAGTATTTCTAATTAATCAAAACAGCAGCTAAACTATATCCTTTCATCGGACGATATAATTGTCAGATGGAAGGATATATTTCTTTTTACGTAGGATATTACATAGCATTTCCTATACACAAGGAATGCTCCGCTAAGGATGCGAAATCCTATATTATATGTGGTAATAATCTCGCAACATCTGGTTTCGGTGCAAATTTGCACACACGAAACCTTCTTTTGGTACATAATTTTCAGATTTTTTCAAAAAATCCACCAAAAAGTATTAACATTTTGACCAAACTCTCCGATATATCTTACAGGATAAATGTGTTTACCAACGCGTAACGATAAAAAACGGGATGCGAACTACCAATATTCCAACGATATTAATGACTTCGAATGGTCGGAAAGGGGGATAAGTATGAATAATGTATCTGTAGCGATCGCTCGCAGGATCAGCGATGAGAATAAAAAAGTATTCAACCGTAAAAAATTTGAAAACCTTACTTATAAGGACAGCTTTTCGGATTATTACCGTAAGGATAAAGAAACGGCAGGCGAAAAGAACGGCCGTACTATCAGATGCTTTGTTGATGAATTATCCGCCGGGATCAAAAGTGTATCGGAGAATGAGAAGACGGAATACATTAACAACATTTATAAAAAGTATAAGGCCGGCAAGAAACTGACGGCAGAAGAGCTTAATTACCTCAAGAATCACGACCCTGACACCTATCTTCACGCAATGCGCATGAAGATGAAACGCGCGATACTCGAAGAAAAACTCAAAAATGCCCGCACAAGAAGAGAAGCCGAGATGGCATACGAAGAAGCACAACTCAATATTGATGAGAAAGATCCCGACAGGGATGTGCTTCAGGCAACGTATTACGATGTATGGTATCAGTTCGCAAGGAACGGTATGTATTCAAGGCTTCAGACTGAAGAGACGGAGAAAGTACATACGAAGATATCGCAGAAGGTATATGACAATTGCAACTATTCGGCACATGCGGAATACACTGACAGTCAGGGAGAGGTGAGATCATTATATGAATCAAGGGTATAAGCCCACAGGTGGAAGTGGAATCAAACAGGGAAAAATGGACGGGGTCACGGATAATCCTAATGAATTATAGATTTATCCGCGGCCCTTTCGTTATGTATATATAATATAGTGATTGTTCGTTACCCCGGTCACCGGTTAAAAATCAAGTTGAACGCTTTAATATTTTGAGATATAATCAAGTGTGATAAAACATATACGAAAGAAAGGATGTAATCATGAAAACGATACGTGTTAAGATCACACTTGGAATTGTTGTCTGTTCTCTTATTACGGCAGCAATGGTAGGAATTCTGTCAATCACCAATTCTATGTCGATAACCGAACACGACTCGGAGACCAATATGATGAGTCGTTCCGAAGCGATCGCCAACGACATGGATTCGGTAATTCTTAAGGTTGAACAATCCGTTAACATTCTTGCGGAAGTAGTCAATTCAAAACTTGACAAGGATAAGTTCTTTACAGACAAGAGTTATGCGGACTTCTTTACTGCAGAGATCCTTGATCTTGTGTTCAAATTCTCTGAACAGACGGAAGGTGCTATTACAAGTTATATAAGATACAACCCCGAATACAGTAATCCGACTTCAGGATGTTTCCTTACAAGGGATAATCTGACGGATCCTTTCACTGCGGTTACGCCAACCGATTTTTCAATGTACAGTGCTGATGATCTTGAACATGTGGGCTGGTATTATATACCGGTTAACAATAAAGCACCGATATGGATGGATCCGTATCTTAACAGTAATATCAATGTATACATGATATCATATGTCGTTCCGCTCTATTCTTCCGACGGAACATCAATAGGTATCGCAGGAATGGATATTGCTTTCACACAGCTTACCGATCCGGTTGATTCGATCAGTATATTTGACTCCGGATACGGAATGCTTGTAAAGGGAGACGGAACCGTGCTTCATCATGGTACGCTTGAAGCGGGAACCGCTCTTTCCGATGCCGATCCTTCGTTAGCCGGAATCGATACATATCTTAATGATGACAGTGAAGATAAGTCTGTGTTCGAATATTCGTATGACAAGACAAAGAAGATGCTTGTGTCCACGACCATAGCAAATGGAATGAAACTTGTGCTTACTGCGCCGAAGAGCGAGATATTTGCCGATACATATAAACTTATCATAATCGTGCTCGGTTCCATCGCTGCCGCCTGTGTGATAAGTATCATGATCAGTATATTCATAGGTAACGGACTTGCAAAACCGATCAGTAAGCTTACCGATATCATAGAACGTACGGCAAGACTTGATCTTAATACTACAGGCAGTTCCGAGAAGCTTATGAAGCAGAAGGATGAGATAGGAAGAATGGCTGCGGGAGTACATGGTATGCGTAATACATTCCGCAACATGGTTGATTCTTTCAAAGAGGTACAGAATACACTTAATATCAGTATCGAGAATCTTGACAACATAATGATGAACAATAACAGGATCGCTGATGATAACAACGGCGCGACCGAGGATCTTGCTGCGGGAATGCAGGAAGCAACAGCCAATACGGAGCAGATCGTTCAGAATGTTGAACAGGTTAAGATGCAGACCCAGGATATATACAGACTTGCACTCTCGAGTGAAGAAGAATCGAAGAAGATTCAGGAACGTGCCGACATCATGGAGATAAGGAGCAATGAATCCACTGAAAAGACTCATGAGATGTATGAGATAATGAAAGAAAAAAGTGATGCTGCGATCGAACGTTCAAAAGCTGTATCAAGGATTCATGAACTTACCGATGATATTAAGAACATATCATCTCAGACAAGTCTTCTCGCACTCAACGCCAATATCGAAGCCGCAAGAGCAGGAGAGGCAGGACGAGGATTTGCGGTTGTTGCGGACGAGATAGGCTCGCTTGCTTCTGAGACAATGAGTACCGTTGATAATATCAGCGCGATAGTTGAAGAAGTCAACACGGCTGTTGAGAGCATGAATGAGTGTATCGTTGATCTTATGAGATATCTCGAAGATACAGTTCTCGGTGATTACGGAATGTTCCGCGATTCGGGTGCGGATTACAGGAATGATGCCGAATATTTCATGGAAGCGATGTCAAAGGTTTGCGAAGGTGCCGAATTCCTTGAGAAGAATATCGAAGAGATCGTATCCTCAGTCGGTGAGATCAATGAGATGGCTGAGAATTCCGCAGACAGCGTAAGTGATATAGCAGGCAGATCGGGACAGATGCGTGAAGCCAACGATGAAGGCTATAACAAACTTACCGAGGCACGTGATGCGGTTAATGAACTTGTGAAGATCATAGACCGTTTCAATTGGAATGGCGGTATCTGAAACGGTTAAGAATAATTTGAGTTGAAATGTAGATTCATATTTGTTATAATGTCTACCGTGCATGAAAATATATATAATATTTCAAATTAACTGGAGGTAAGAAATAATGGGTAAGAATATTGTTGTCGGCCAGTCAGGCGGACCTACAGCGGTTATCAATTCATCGGTTGCAGGTGTTTATTCACAGGCTAAGAAGCTTGGAATTGATAAGGTTTTCGGAATGGTACATGGTATCGAAGGATTTCTTGAGGACAAAATATGTGATCTTGATGATTATCTTGCAACATCAACGGGAGTTGAGATGCTTAAGAGAACACCGTCTGCATTCCTTGGTTCATGCAGATTCAAGATGCCTAAGATTGAAGGAAATGAAGAAGTATATGAGAAGATCTTCGAAGTAATGGAGAAGCATGATATTGAATATCTGTTCTATTGCGGCGGTAATGATTCAATGGATACGGTTAAGATGCTTTCAGACTACGCTGCAGCTCATGGCAAGAGCCAGAGATTCGTAGGTGTTCCGAAGACGATCGATAACGATCTTCCTATTACAGATCATTGCCCGGGATATGGTTCGGCTGCAAAATATATTGCTACATCGCTTAAGGAGATCATCCGTGACAACTCATCATTTGGCGCTAAGAAGCCTACTATATGTATAGTTGAGATCATGGGACGTAACGCAGGATGGCTTACTGCGGCAGCAGCTCTTTCAAAGACTGTTGACTGTGAAGGACCTGATGCTATATATCTTCCTGAGAGAGTATTCGATATGGACAAGTTCGTAGACAAGGTAAAAGAGCTTGCAGCTTCCAAGTCTTCAGTAGTTATTGCTGTATCTGAAGGCGTTAAGATCGCTGACGGACGTTATGTATGCGAGATCGGCAGAGAAGTTGCTGTTGACGCATTCGGACATAAGCAGATGTCGGGAACAGCTGTTAAGCTTGCAGAGCTCATTGCCGAGAAGACAGGATATAAGACAAGAGCTATCGAGTTCTCAACACTTCAGAGAGCTGCAACACATATCGCTTCACTCACAGATATCAACGAGGCATTCCAGGTTGGTGCAGATGCTGTCAAGGCAGCAGATGAAGGTAAGACTGCAATGATGATCACTCTTGACCGTAACGGAGAGAATCCGTATCAGTGCGGTACAAGCGCTCATGACATTCATGATATCGCCAATGTTGAGAGAAAGGTACCGGATGAGTGGATCACACCGGATGGCTGCGGACTTACAGATGACTTTGAGAGATATGCAAGACCGCTTATCATGGGTGAACTTACACCTCTTTACACAGACGGACTTCCGGCTCACCTTGTAAGAAAAGAATCATAATTATTCAGCATACCGGATTGTTATGATAATCAATGGCAGTCCTTAGGCTGAATTGTTATACATATTATTTTATGAAAAGGAGATTGATATTATGGCATTAGTTACAACAAAAGAAATGTTCGAGAAAGCCTATAAAGGCGGATATGCTGTCGGCGCATTCAACGTTAATAACATGGAGATAGTTCAGGGTATCACAGAAGCAGCAGGAGAGCTCAAGAGTCCTGTTATCCTTCAGGTATCAAAGGGAGCACGTGCTTATGCTAATCACACATATCTTGTTAAACTTGTTGAAGCAGCTGTAGCTGAGAATCCTGATATCCCGATCGCTCTTCACCTTGATCACGGTGATTCATTTGAACTTTGCAAGAGCTGTATCGACGGTGGTTTCACATCAGTTATGATCGATGCTTCTTCAAAGTCATTCGAAGAGAATATCGAGATCACCAAGAAGGTTGTTGAGTATGCTCATGACAAAGGCGTAGTTGTTGAGGCTGAGCTTGGAACACTTGCTGGTGTTGAGGATGAAGTAGTAGTTGAGGCCGGTAAAGAAGCTTATACAAAACCTGAAGAGGTTCAGGAATTCGTTGACAGAACAGGATGTGATTCACTTGCTATCGCAATCGGAACATCACATGGCGCTTACAAGTTCACAGCTGCTCAGTGTACAAGAAATGAAGAAGGAATCCTTGTTCCGCCGCCACTTCGTTTTGATGTTCTTGAAGAGTGTATCAAGAGACTTCCGGGATTCCCGATCGTTCTTCACGGTTCATCATCAGTTCCGCAGGAATTCGTTAAGATGATCAATGAGAATGGCGGTAACATGCCTGATGCAGTAGGAATTCCTGAGTCACAGCTTCGTGAAGCTGCTAAGCTTGCTGTATGTAAGATCAATATCGATTCAGACATTCGTCTTGCAATGACAGGTGTAATACGTAAATACTTCAACGAGCATCCGGATCATTTCGATCCTCGTCAGTATCTGAAGCCGGCTCGTCAGGCTGTTAAGGATATGGTTGCTCATAAGATTAAGAACGTACTTGGTAGCGACGGTAAGGCTTGATGATCTCTGAATTATATTCCGGAAAAAGCTTGTATGCCGTTATTACCCGGAATGTTAAATCAGGATATAATTAGCTCATTAAACTGCTTTACGTGGAATTATGCGTAAAGCAGTTTTTTCCTAAGGAGGTTATGACATGTATGATTATCTTATAGTAGGAGCAGGGTTATTTGGCGCGGTGTTCGCTCATGAGATGCATAAGGCCGGGAAGAGCTGTCTTGTGATCGATAAGAGACCCCATATAGGCGGCAATGTGTATACGGAAGAGATTGAAGGCATCAATGTTCATAAATACGGAGCCCACATTTTTCATACCAGCAACAAAAAAATATGGGATTACGTGAATTCATTTGTGGAATTCAACAGGTACACCAATTCTCCTGTTGCCAGATACAAAGATGAACTGTATAACCTTCCGTTCAACATGAATACATTTAATAAATTATGGGGGGTCATTACTCCTGAAGAGGCAAAGGCGAAGATTGAAGAGCAGATTGCCGAAGCGGGAATAAAAGATCCTGCCAATCTTGAAGAACAGGCCCTTTCTCTTGTGGGACGCGATATATACGAAAAGCTTGTCAAGGGTTATACCGAAAAACAATGGGGCAGAAAAGCGACGGAACTTCCGGCATTTATCATAAAGAGACTCCCGGTGCGTATGATATACGATAACAATTATTTCAACGATACATATCAGGGAATACCGATCGGAGGTTATACGAAGCTTGTTGAGAAGATGCTTGAAGGAATCGAAGTCTGGACTAACTGCGATTATCTTGCCGACAGGGAGAGTTACGACGCTCTTGCTAAGAAGGTCGTATATACCGGAATGATCGATGAATATTATGATCACTGTTTCGGACAGCTTGAATACAGAAGCTTAAGATTCGAGACCGAAGTGCTTGATACCGACAATTATCAGGGTAATGCGGTAGTCAATTATACCGAGTATGAGATACCTTATACGAGGATAATCGAACATAAGCACTTTGAATACGGAACCGGCCCGAGAACGGTCATAACTAGAGAGTATCCTGCTACATGGAAGCCCGGCGATGAACCTTATTATCCGATGAATGACGATAAGAACAATGAATTATACAGAAAATATAAGGAGCTTGCCGACAAAAATGACAAGGTCATATTCGGCGGAAGGCTTGGAATGTACAGATATTATGACATGCATAATATCATCGAAGCAGCGCTTGAAGCTGTAAAAATGAACAGAGACTGATTAAGAAGGATCTTCGACCTATGAAATGGTTATTATACACAACATATATTCCGGCGATTCTCTGGATGCTTGTGATATCGGTTTTTTCGGGAACGGGCGGCGAGCAGTCATCCGGTCTGAGTCTTCGGGTGACCGAAGGAATAGTTGAGGTGATAGATGCGATAAATGTATTCCATTCCTTTACAGAAGAAGAGTCCGATGATCTCACAGAGGCATTGCACGGTCCGGTGCGTAAGCTTGCACATATGGCGGAATATGCGGTATTATTCATGCTTCTTGCTGTTCCGATGATGATCACTTTCAGGGGAAAGGATATACGAAAGATATTTATCGCAGCGATTATCATATGCATATGTTATGCATCTGTTGATGAGATACATCAGTTATTTACCGAAGGAAGAGAAGGGAAGATAACAGATGTCATGATAGATACTGTCGGAGCTTTATTTGGACTTGTAATCGTATTTTGTATTAATAAGTTCGCCCACCGCAAGATAGAAAGCAAATGCGAGAAGTGACTGTATCGGAAGGAGTATGCATTCAGTGAGCGAAGTTATCGTGAATGCCAGTACGATCAGCATGGGAAGGATCGCGGTACTTCTCTTTTTACGGTCGGTAATGAATAATCTGACAGAATATATAATGGCAAGAACGGTCATTATTACATACAATATCCCTGCGGGTCTTCCGTAAGAATAGGCGATCTGCAGGGCATTATTATGCGCATTTACAACATTTTCACCATTAACTTTCTTGTTATACTTCTTATGTCCTTTGTTATCGATTTTCTTCATGTAGCTTTCATATATAGACAATCTGCCGTTAAGCATCGTGTCAAGAGTAGAATCTCCCCTGAATACATTTTTTATCCTGTTAAGCAGTGAAGAATCGCTGTCGAGTTCATCAACAGGGGTAACACCCTGATCAGTGACGGCACCTTCATCAGTAACGGCATTTTGATCTGCAGCCGCAAGCTGACCTGTAACAGCGTCTTCAGCTGTATCTGCGCTCTCTTCTGCGGCGTAACATGTTGTATCTTCATATTCAAGTGCCGTGAACATCCTGTCACGCTCGAATTCTACCGGGTGTCCTATGATCCCGGGAACGGTTGACAGAAGCACATATGACAGTATGAAAGCGGGTATTGCACCACCTATAGCCGTAAGAGTATATTTTAATACATGAACTTTTTCTTTGCGTGTGTAGTAGAATCTGAATATGATCCATATAAGAGTAACAACGAATATGGCGGCAAATGAAGTCCTTGCACCTGTCATATACAAAAAGAACAAAGCCGTTCCGAATTCAATTCCCGGTATGAGTGCCGATGCAACAGCTTTCTTATTGTTCACCATTATCTCAAATCTCGTGATTATACAGATCCATACTGATATAAGGAACATTGCGTATACATTCGGATTGGCGGAGAGCCCCGAATATCTTATACCAACAGTGTACGGACGGAACAGAAAACAGAATACCGTAGCGGCAAGAAATGCGATCTCGATCGCTATAACGAACAGTCTCCACAGCCTGTCTCTCTGATCGATCGTGTATCTTCCGAGCACAAAGAAAAGACCGGTGAACAAGACTAACAGGATCAGGCTTAAGAACCAGTACTGTTTGAACACCGTTATATCGGAAACAAGCATAAGAATACACATTAAGACCCATGATATAAGCATGGGATAATTAAATGACGGCTTCTTTTTCTTTGAAGATGTGCCTTTGAACACATATGCAAATAAAATTATAAGCGCCATTATTCCAATAAATATGCATGTATATAAAGTATAATTATCTTTTATGGCATTAACTCTTACTACCAGCTGCAATAACATAACTCCGAGAAGAGAGAATATTGTGAGCAGAGAAGTAAGAATAGCGGTTTTATTTGATTTCATACTAACAGTATACATAGAATCGGGTGCTAATTCAAGATGTTTTTTCGTTGTGTATTCAGCTGTGTATTACCTGTGGCTTTTCCATTGCGTTATTTCCTGTGTGTTGCTTGTACAGTAAAATTCGATGTGGCAAATTACAGGTCATGAACTGTTACTTGTTGATTTTGGCGGGACGTCATGATATTATGATATCTAATGGCTGTACCGCGCATCATGAACCCACGCGGTTACGATATTGAAAAAAATATCATATACATATAGGAGGCAGAAATGATCAGATTAAGTAACGGTGGTGCATATCTTATCAATGGAAATGAAGTGATAGAAGACAGTGCACAGGCAATGGAACAGATTAAAGCAAAGACCGGTAAGGAAGTGTCAAAAGAATCCGCAGCTTGCGGAACAATGGCATATTCGATCTTTAAGGAACATAACGTATCCGGTAATATGGAGGAGCTTCAGATCAAGTTCGATAAGCTCACTTCACATGATATAACATTTGTAGGGATCATACAGACAGCAAGAGCTTCAGGACTTGAGAAGTTCCCGATCCCATACGTTCTTACCAACTGCCACAACAGTCTGTGTGCGGTAGGCGGAACGATCAACGAAGATGACCATGTATTCGGTCTGTCATGTGCCAAGAGGTACGGCGGAATTTACGTACCGCCTCATCAGGCTGTAATACATCAGTTTGCAAGAGAGATGCTTGCAGGCGGAGGAAAAATGATCCTCGGATCCGACAGTCACACAAGATACGGAGCACTTGGAACAATGGCAGTGGGAGAAGGCGGTCCCGAGCTTGTTAAGCAGCTTCTTTCAAAGACCTATGATATAAAAATGCCCGGCGTGATCGGTGTATATATGACAGGAGAACCGGTTAAGGGTGTAGGTCCTCAGGACGTCGCCCTTGCGATAATCAAGGCAGTATTCGCAAACGGTTATGTCAACAATAAGGTAATGGAATTCGTAGGCCCGGGAATAAAGTCGCTGAGCGCTGATTTCAGGATCGGTGTTGATGTAATGACAACCGAGACAACATGTCTGTCATCAATATGGAAGACTGACGATGAGATTAAGGAATTCTATGAAATACATGGCAGAAGCGCGGATTACAAGGAGCTTGATCCGGATGAAGTGGCTTATTATGACGGAATGGTATATGTGGAACTTGACAAGATCAAGCCGATGATAGCAATGCCTTTCCATCCGAGCAATGCCTATACTATAGAAGAGCTTAATGCCAATCTTATGGATATACTCGATGACTGTGAGAAGAAGGCTCTTGTAAGTCTTGACGGTCAGGTTGAGTATTCTCTCAAGGATAAAGTAAGAAACGGCAAATTATACGTAGAACAGGGAATAATCGCAGGATGTGCCGGAGGCGGATTCGAGAATATATGTGCAGCTGCTGACATACTGAAGGGTAAGAGTATCGGAGCCGATGAATTCACTCTCAGCGTATATCCGGCAAGTACGCCGATATATATGGAACTGGCAAAAAATGGCAAATTAGCAGACCTTCTTGAAACCGGTGCTATCGTTAAGACAGCATTTTGCGGACCTTGTTTCGGTGCAGGTGATACACCGGCAAATAACGCCTTCAGTATCAGACATTCGACGAGAAACTTCCCGAACAGAGAAGGCTCAAAACTTCAGAACGGTCAGATATCGTCTGTCGCACTCATGGATGCGCGTTCGATCGCAGCAACCGCCGCAAACAAAGGATATCTTACCGCAGCTACTGATGTTGATGTGGAATTCACGAATCCTGTATATCATTTTGACAGCACAATATATGCAAACAGAGTATTCGACAGTAAAGGAGTGGCTGATCCAAATCAGGAGATCAAGCTTGGACCGAATATCAAGGACTGGCCTGCAATGATACCGCTTACGGATAATATCATGCTTAAGGTAGTTTCGGAGATACATGATCCGGTTACGACGACCGATGAACTGATTCCTTCGGGAGAGACTTCATCATACCGTTCCAATCCGCTAGGACTTGCAGAATTTGCACTGTCACGTAAGGATCCGGAATACGTGGGAAGGGCAAAAGCCGTAAGAGAGATAGAGACTGCAAGACAGAACGGCACTTCACCTTCGGCTTCCGAATTTGCAAAGGCTTATGAGACAGTTAAGGCAGATCCTAGATTCAGTGATGTCGACATCGACAAAGTCGGACTTGGAAGCACGATATTTGCAGTTAAGCCGGGTGACGGTTCTGCAAGAGAACAGGCTGCATCCTGTCAGAGAGTACTCGGAGGACTCGCCAATATTGCAAATGAATATGCAACCAAGAGATACCGTTCAAACCTCATCAACTGGGGAATGCTTCCATTCGTATATGCAGGCGACCATAACAGCCTTCCGTTTGCAAACGGCGACTACATCTTCATCCCGCATATAGCCGAAGCAGTTCGCGAGCACAAAGACGTTATCAAGGCATACATAATTAAGGATTCAATAACAGAGTGTGAATTCACCCTCGGTAATCTTACCGATGACGAACGCGAGATCATACTTAAGGGATGTTTGATCAATTATAACAGAGCGTAATAAGAGTTATAAAAAAACACTAAAAAAATGATTGACTAACGATTAACAAAAGACTATAATATTACACAATAGGACAATTCTATCCTTAAAAAGCTTCACAATTGTATATATATGCCGATATATACAATAGCAGGGAATGGGTTTCCTGTATTATTCAAAAGGAGGTGAATAAGATGGCAGGAATGTATGGTATTAACTCATTATACAGCGGATTGTTTGGCTCGGGCAGTTCGGGATCTAACAGCCTGTTCAGCTCTTTCTACAGTAACCTTGGACAATATGCAAGTGTTAAGTCGGGTGCGTATGCCAAGGCAGCAAAAGCATATTACAGCAAAAGCAGTACCGTTACCGGTGATGATAACCCTATTAAGAGTACCAACAAGACAGACCGTACTTCGGTTACTTCCTATAAGACTGATACAAGCAAAGAGTTAGAGAAGACGACATCTGCCACTACTAAGACTGCTTACTCCAAAACCAATAAGGATAATGTTGCATTGAACACGGTTAAGACAGAAGCATCAGAGCTTACAACGGCTACCAAGAAGCTTCTTGATACCGGTAAGGACAGTGTATTTGCGCAAGATAAAGAATATGACAAGGATGCTGCATATGAAGCTGTTAATGATTTTGTGAAGGAATACAACGATACGGTTACGGCATTGGGCGGAACAGGCAATACTGCCGTGAATACCGTTGGTGACAGCATGAAGAGAATGACCAGGGCAATGTCTGACAGTCTGTCTAAGGTTGGTGTTACAGTCGGAACCGATGGTAAGCTTTCTGTTGATGAGGATGCCTTCAAGAGTGCTGATGAGAGCAAGGTTAGGTCAATGTTCAACGGTTCCGGTTCAATATCAGGAATAGTATCTTCCTCTTCATCAAGGATCGAGCAGCAGGCTGCAAACCAGATAAGCAAGCTCGATACGGCTAACAACGATAATGACAAGAAAGATACAACCAACAAGACAACTACATTCAATAACAGTACTTATAATGACAGCGGTTCATATTACAACTATTACAATTCGGGATTATTGTATAACGGATATTTCTGATATAACGATACGCCAAGGAGTATAATGATATTAACCTATGTGTTAAACAGTCACGAATGATGAATAAAAATGTCCGGTCCGGACCCACGTGGTCCGGGCTTTTTTTGCCCTCTTCAACGTGACATTCCACACCTTGTGTTCCCTACTCTGGCTTATGCCTGCCTGTGCTTGAATTCTCTAATTATATTTGCTAAAATGATTATCAATACACAATCTAAGGGGCTGATCATAATGTCTGTTTTTTCCGACTACCTTGAATTATATATTAATACCAGGAAAACTACTGTTGCAAAGCTTGCTTCATCCATGGACATGGACAGAAGTATTATGTACAGATACGTAAAAGGACAGCGTGTTCCGGAAAGTGAAGATATCGTTAAGAATATTGCCGTTAATCTTTGCCTGTCGGCGAAAGAAACAGAGAAGCTTATGGAATTATATGACAGACAGATTTACGGGGATGAGAGAATAGAGAATTATATATATTCCGGAAGGTTCCTCAGTGGCCTTAAGGCAAGAGAAAAAGAATTTGTTGAAAAAACCAATATATGGCATGCAACAGTTACGTGTAATACTGATTTTACAAGCGTATGGATAGATTCAAGAGAAGATCTGATGCTGATGATAAGATATATGTTCGAAACAATGGTTAAAAGTGACGAATATGGCAAGAAGATATACATGATAACCAACAATACCAATTATACCATTCACAGAGGTATGGGATTTTGCTTTGATAACAGTGATGTTACGATCGAGCATATTATCTGTCTTGAAAAAAGCGAGGAACGACGATACAGGAATCTTGATATTCTTTTGGATGTGATCACAACAAGGTTTGCCAATGTTGATTACTCGGTATTCTGTTATTATGGAAATATAAGCAGCAATGATGATACGGATTGGCTTCCTAACGTGATCATTACGGATGAGTATGTTGTGCAGTTTGATAATGATATGCAGAATGCCACTTGTGTACGTAATCGAGAATTTGCAAAGAAAGCTCGCGAAAAATACAGAAGGATCAGCAAGAATACATTCAACTTAAGTCAGGGAATGCCTTTTGAGGAATATACAAGGAATCTTGAGAACAAAGAATACAATTATGATTTCAGGATAGGTTCGAATCTTATGTTTGAACCGGGTGTTATATATGCGGTTGGTGCGGATCTTCTTGAGACCAATATGGTAGATATGCCTCAGAAGAAAGAATATATCGAGTACAGGAAAGAGATCGGAGGAATATGGAACGGGCTTGAATACACGCCGTCTGAGTATCTGCTCGGCAAGAAGGACCCGAAGATGCGTTTTCAATATGATGGACTTATAAGATTCATGGAAACAGGATGTTCGTCTGAATTTCCGAATAAAGCATACATTCCTTTTGAAATGAAGGAAAGAATAACGGTACTTAAACGAATGATAGAATTATCAAAGATGAAGATATTTGATTTTCAGCTGATAGATAATAGTGTTGAGCTTCCTGAAAAGGTATTGATATACAGTCTTGACAATTCCGGCGGACTGATATTTGCTCTTGTAAATGATTTTGGCACCAATTTCTTTAGAGTAGGTGAGGTCGGTTTCCAGAATTCATTCCGGATGTATATTGAAGAGCTGGAGAGAAAAGGGCTTGTAAAAGATAATGAAGAAACCCGTAAAGTAATGGAAAGAGTATGCAGGGAGTATGAGAAAAAGCTGTAAAATCCTATTATTCACAGTATTTAACATATTTTTATAAGTATTGTAACATGGTTGTTATAATTATAGGCTATTATACTTTACGTTTTTAATGGCATAACTGTTTGGCGCCCCGCTTTATTGTCGTGTGGCAAAGGTGAACAGTAAATAATATGTGCATAACAGGGGGACAAGGATATGAGAATTCGAATAAAATCAAGATCAGGAAGGAAAATGGCGGCTGTGATGGCAGCTGTAATGACAATGTCATTATTCGCAGGCTGCGGAGGTGGCGGTGACAGTACCAAAGAATCAGGTAACGACGGTAACGGTAATGTCAGTTCCGAGGCAGTACAGAACTATGTTGTCGAGCCAATCGAACTGGTAGAAGGAAATCAGGAGAATACAAGTATCAGTAATGTTCAGTTTGCTGACGGATACATATATTATCAAATGTATAATTATCCTGAATATCCGCAGGAATTCTATGATGAGATGTCAAAGCTTGATGAGAAAATGGGTTATACCGATTCGGCATCTTCAACTATGGAATCCGACGGAGATTCTCCTTCGGATGATGCTGCAAATGATGGAAAAGATTCGGGTGATGCGGCTTCTGCTGATAAAACTTCCGGAGACAACAAGGCAGATAAAAGTGACGATGCCGATGTTTCGGATGACGATCTGTTAGGTAATGTCGACGATCTGTTCGGTGACGGCAAAGATGATAAAAAGGATGACAAAAAAGGTGATAAGAAGGGTGACAAGAAGGATTCGGACAAAAAAGATTCCGATGATTCCGAGATATCTTCTTATGAGGAACTGTATGAAAAATACAGCGACTACAAGACAACTATCGGAATGTATAAGTATAATATCGAATCAAAAGAAACCACCAAGATCATGGAGATAGCAGACGAAGAAGCCGAAGGGTACATCAGTACTTATTGTATAACAAAGGCGGGCAATCTTCTCATTTTGAATGAAAAAAGCAATTACGATGATGCTACCATGGATTCATCATATGAATATTCACTGAGGGAGATCGACAAAGACGGAAAAGAATTAAACAGAGTAGATCTTAACGATAAGCTTGGTATTAAGGTAGGAAGCTATGAAGAAGGAAGCTATATCGAGATGACCAAGATGGTCGATGAAGATAAGATAGTATCAAAGGTCGGCAAGACCATATATGTATATAATTCCAAGGGAGAAGTACAGGGAAAGGTAACTCTTGACGGAGATGTATATTCGATAGCGATTGATTCTGAAGGCAATATTGTTTCAAACTGCTATGTAAAAGATAAATCAGATTACTACAAGATTGATGTTGCGGCAGGCAAGCTTGGTGACAGGATTGAGGGAATCAGTGACGGAAGCGAGTATTCACCGTATACACTACTTGACAGCAAAGGCGGTCATTCCATATATTTAAAGGATTCGAGCTCACTCTACTATTATGATTATGACAGTAAAGAAGTAGTCCGCATGTTCAAATTCGTGGATATTGGACTTATAGGAGATTATTTGAATGATATGGTTCCGCTTGATGATGGAAGGATATTCTACAGCACTGCGGGAATGGAAGATGCAAATACCAACGCCGGAATGATCGTGCCGGGTGGTGAAGCAGACAGTACCGGTAAAGAAGTTATCAAGATGATGATGATGTATTCCGATACCGATGTTCAGAAGAAGATCATTGAGTACAATAAGGCTGATAATAAGTACAAGATCGATCTCATCACATTTGAAAATGATGATAATCCGGAGACCAGTATGAGTAACCAGATCACATCGGGTAATATTCCGGACGTTATCGATACTACCGGACTTGACGTTAAGAATCTGGTTTCAAAGGGCCTGCTTGAAGATATGATGCCATATGTAAGCAGTGATGATACCGTCAATGAGGATTTCTTTGTGGACGGATATCTTGAAGCAACAAAAGAAGACGGAAAGCTATATTATCTTGCCAATTCATTTGCTATCAATACAATAGTAGGTAAGAAATCCGAGCTTGAGAAGTTCAAAGACGGATGGACAATGAAAGACCTTATGGAATATTACAAGAGTAAGCCTAAGGGAACCCAGTTATTCTATGATGATACTAAGACGATGTTATATTACTATCTTGTTGAATCGGATCTTGACAGTTATATTGACTGGGATGCCGGAACGGTAAGCTTTGACAGCGATGAATTCAAGAGTGCGCTTGAGTTCTGTAACACCTTCCCGACAGAAAATGAAGACATGTCCTATGATGTCAAGAAGAATGACTATAAGGATGGCAAGGTGCTCCTTAGAAATGAGTACGTATACAACACCGAGACTATTCAGATTGATAAGAAGCTGTTCAATGATGATTATATGTACATCGGATTCCCATGTAAGGAAGGAAGAGGAACTTATCTCTCACTCAGTCGCGCATTCGGAATATGTGCAGGTTCCGATAAGAAGGATGCTGCGTGGGATATAGTTAAGTTACTTACGAGTGACGATAGTAATTATATGGGTAATATACCGACATCAAAGGCAGGACTTGAAGATGTTATCAAACGTGATTCAGCAACCGAGAAGTATAAGGATGAAAACGGCGATGAAGTAATGCCAAGAGAATCAACTTACGGTTTTGAAGATTTTGAGATCAAGATCACACCTGCAACAAAAGATGAGATTGAAACATTCAGAGAGCTTATCAAATCTGCTAAGGGAGTCAATTCAACAAGCAGCGCTATAACAGAGATGGTCAATGAAGATGTTAACCAGTACTTTGAAGGTAACAAGAAGCTTGATGAGGTTGTAAAGGTACTTCAGGATAAGATGACCAAGTACGTAAACGAGAACAAATAAGGATACAAAAATGTTAGACATATGTATAAAAAATATCAGACTCCTTCTGATCACGGCAATTATAATTGCCGGTTCGGTATGGGGTATATGCACTCCGGCATCAGCGTCATCGATGCCGGAGGACGTGCGTAATGAGGGAATAATACTTGACACGCCGGTAACGGAAGCGGATATTGATGCAGATGCAGACACGAAAAAGGTGAGTATAACCATATCTTATGATTATGTTGATGGCGCTGACGGTTATGTGATCTTAAGAAGTACCGGTAAAGATTCTGCCGGTAAGAAGATCGGCGAGACAGAAGATATGGAATATACCGATAAGACGGTCAAGAGAGGACGGACATATTATTACAGTGTATATGCTTATAATGACAGTACCGACAATTTGATACGAAGCGAGTTTTCAAAAAAACTGTGCTGTACGGTTCCCGAAAAACCACCGGTAGTAAAAGCGGATAAGGTTACATATTCTTCATGTACTCTTAAGTGGAAAAATATTAAACGTGTACTGTGGTATTCAATATATCGCAAAGAAAAAGGCGGAGAATACAAGTGTATAAAAAATAAAGTAAAAACCAATGACTATACCGATAAAAAATTAAAAGAAAAAACCGGATACACCTATAAAATTCTTGCTGTATGCGCCAGTGCCCAGAAGATAAAATATATGACCGGTTTCAGTGAAAAAGTTAAGATAAAAACACCCAAAAAAGCATTTAAGATCGCGTATGTCGGTGACTCGATTTTATCACAGCTTGGTGAATACCGTCTTATTACCGATAAAAACCGTAAAATGATATGCAAGATAGGTATCAGCCCTTCAACATTTTATAATAATGTCTTAATGGATAATTTACTTGATTATAATCCCGACAGGATGTATATTATGTTAGGTGCCAATTCTCTTGAAGGCAATCCGACCGAAGGGCAGTATAATATGGTATTCAAGTTCTATAAGCTTATCATAAAAGAATGCCTTAAGCAGAATCACGATATGCAGGTGGTTGTGCTTCCGATATGTCCGGTACGTCCCGGTGCTTCGCTTAAGAATTCCGTCGTGGCACATTTTAACGGAATGTTGAAATCGTATGCGGAAGATAAGAAAATGTATTATTATGATTATATAGCCGGAATGACGGAAAGCGACGGCTCTCTCATAAGAGAATATGCTGAGGGAGACAGAATACACTGGAAGATTACGGGTTGCAAAAAGTTCAAAGAATTGCTCGACAAGTATGAGAAAGAAACGTTTTGATTTATTATTTTTTTGAAGAAGGATATGCTGTGATGAAGATAAATATTTTGAAGAATACCGATGTAAAATCATTGATAAGATACATTTCATTTTTGCTGATATTATCATTTGCCGTATCATTTTTTGATGTGCCTGCACAGGCTGGATCCGTAACACCCGGTAGTATGATCGATAATATAAAAGACGAAGTGAGTTCATTTCCTTTCAGTGATTCGGATGAGATTATCAGCAAGAGGAGAGTGCTTGGAGTTAAAGTAAAGAACCTTTCTTCGTATAAGGCATTTCAGAAGACTACCGGATCTAAGGATTCGAGCTCGGAATATATATTATTTGTCGGAAAAGCCAAGTCATCAGCCAAGGCTAAGACTTCATTATCCGCTCTGAAAAAATATGTGAAGAGCGAGAAGGAAAATATGGAGAATTATCTCTCGGCATCAGGAAAGGATATATTCAAGAATGCAAGGGCAGGACGTTCCGGCAAATGGATATGGGTTCTCATGACAGGCTCAAAGGATAATAATGATCAGGCAAGTAAGGCCATAAAGGACAGTATCTGATGGTATTTTCAAGTTTAGTATTCTTGTTCAGATTTCTTCCTGCGGTATTGATATTATATTATATCGTACCGAGGAAATTTAAGAATTTTATATTGCTCATAACCAGTCTTTTTTTCTACGCTTGGGGAGAGCCCGTATACGTATGTCTTCTTGTCATATCAACGGTTCTTGACTACACGGTAGGAAGAATGATCGGTCATTACAGGAAAAAAGAACGCAGGCATGCCATGACGTTATGCCTGCTTCTTTCGCTTACCGTCAATATAGGACTTCTTTTTGTGTTCAAATATTCCGATTTCATAATACAGTCGATCAATAATGTCATTCATACCGATATTCCTTTGCCGGAACTTGCGCTACCGATAGGAATATCTTTCTATACATTTCAGACATTGTCTTATACAATTGATGTATACAGAGACAAGGTTTCTCCCCAGCGAAATATTATAAGCTTCGGGGCATATGTTGTATTATTTCCGCAATTGATCGCCGGACCGATAGTAAGATACAAGACTATTGCAGACGAACTTGAAAACAGAAGAGAAACTTTTGCCGATTTTTCGGAAGGGGCAGCAAGATTCTCTGTAGGACTTGCAAAAAAAGTAGTTATCGCAAACAGTGTCGGTGAATTGTTCAATGAGATAGCGGGTATGTCTTCCGGAGATTTAACATTTGTTACTGCATGGCTTGGCGTGATAGCGTTCACGTTTCAGATATATTTTGACTTTTCGGGTTATTCCGATATGGCAATTGGATTGGGCAGGATGTTCGGATTTCATTTTCCGGAGAACTTCGATCACCCGTACGAATCCCGAAGCGTAACGGAATTCTGGCGAAGATGGCACATCTCTCTTGGAAGCTGGTTCAAAGAATATGTCTACATACCGCTTGGCGGCAATAGGAAGGGGATAGGCAGGCAGATATGTAACATAACGATAGTCTGGTTTCTTACGGGATTGTGGCACGGAGCTTCATGGAATTTCGTATTGTGGGGGTTGTATTACGGCCTGCTTCTCGTAATCGAGAAGCTGTTCCTTTTAAGGTTGTTCGACAGGCTTCCTTCCTTTATCGGACATATATATACGCTTCTTGCAGTTGTTGTCGGCTGGGCATTTTTTTGTTATCCGGACGTTACGGATAGGGCAGGTTTTGTCGGAGCACTTCTTTTACAGGCGCAAGGCGGGCTTTCAGATAACAGATCCTTGTATCTTCTTACAACGAATGCCCTGCTCCTTATGATCGCCGCAATATGTTCAACGTCTACGATAAAGAGGCATGTATCCTTATTATCAATATTCAGTCGTGATAAGGCAGGATCTTTCGGTGATCAGGAAGGTACATCGAACAAATCGGACGGTCAAACGCTTGTTGTCGGAATTGTTAGATCAATAATAATAACGGTTTGCTTATTTATATCAATAGTGTATTTGATATCGGATTCATTTAATCCGTTTTTGTATTTTAGATTTTGAAAACAGTAACTACGGAGAATGACAATGAATGACAGAAAAAGTAAAATTGTTACCGGATTGCCGGCAGTGGTATTCATGATCTTAATAGGTGCAGTGTCGATTATTACGGCAGTAAGTCCTAAAGCTCAGGTGTCAACAGAAGAGAACAGAGAGCTTCAGGGATTACCAGAATTATCCGGAGAGGATGTGCTTAACGGTGAATTCCAGAATTCCTATGAGAGTTATATGAGCGATCAGTTCATTTGCCGCAGCTCGTTAACCGAGTTAAAATCGATGCTGGTACGGTCAATAGGAAGGCGTGACATTAACGGTATATATCTGGGTAATGAAGGGTATTATATTGAGAAATATACAGAAGATGATTTTGACGGAGAGCTTGTTGATGAAAACATTGAATATCTGTCAGAATATCTTGCTGCTGCAATTGGAAAATACGGCGCAGACAATGTGCACTGTATGCTGGTTCCGTCAAAGGGAAGCGTTTTAACCGATAAATTACCCGCATATGCTGAAGAATATGACAGTTCGTGGCTTGGGAACAGAATAAAAGACTCTATAAAAAGTGATCTAAAGGGTGAAACACGTGAGAACATGAAGTCTGAAAGCGTGAGACCTGAAAATATGTCCGGAGAAGTCGCGACCGATCTCGAGACTGTTCTTAAGGCTCATTCCGATGAATACATTTATTACCGGACGGATCACCACTGGACAACGCTCGGAGCGTACTATGCCTATAAAGAATATTGCAGAATGTGCGGATTCTCAGAGTCTTCTGTAAGTGAGTATACACAAACAACCGTTACCGGGGATTTTCATGGAAGCAGTTATGATAAAGTTCAACTGCCCTGTGCAGGGGATGAGATCGTCAGGTGGGATAAAACCGGTGCTAAGAATGATATAGCATTATATGTTCAGAATGATGAATCCACTGAAAGATATAACTCATTTTACGACGAATCAGCCCTTGCAGGGAAAGATAAGTATCGTTATTTTCTGGGTGGAAATGAAGCGAATGTCCATATACATACACAAGCCGGCAACGGAAGAACACTGTTCCTTATAAAAGACAGTTACAGTAACTGCTTTGTCGAATTCCTGGCGGGTGATTACGAGGATATATACATGACAGATCTTCGTTATACCAATGATATGATTGAAGATATTATGGAAGATATTGAGACAGAGAATCCTATAGATGATATTCTTGTTATGTATAATCGCGAAAAATTCATGCGCGATAATAACTTGTGGCAGCTTGAACCGTCGGAAGAAGGATGGACGGAGGATGTTGACTCAGAAGACACAGATTCCGACACAGATGATACGGAGGAACCCGAAGACGATGACTTTGAAGAAGAGAACATATTCTGATAAAATGCTCTCCGTTATATTCATCCTGGCATGGCCTACCATGCTGGAGGAATTCATGCAGACGGCCGTTCAGTATATCGATACGGCAATGGTAGGTTCCCTTGGAACGAAGGCAACAGCTTCTGTTGGGGCAACTACCACGGTTAACTGGCTTGTGCTCAGTACAGTATCTGCGATCGGAGTCGGATTCCTGTCATATATTGCCAAGTCTTTTGGAGCCGGTAAAACCGATCAGGCAAGAAGAGCATCAGCTCAGGCAGTCATGACGGTTGTGATCGTAGGTGTATCGATTACTGTGCTGACTCTGTCGCTTAGCGGACTTATACCTGTCTGGATGCAGGTTGATGCTGATATAAGGGAGCAGGCTTCAAGGTATTTCTTTATATTATATTCGCCCATGTTATTTCGCTGTGCCAATATAATATTCGGTACGGTTCTGAGGGCTTCTCGCGATACAAGAACGCCCATGCGTGTTGCGATCTATGTTAATGTGATCAATATTATTCTTAATGTTCTGCTGATATATGAAACCCGTGATATCAATATAGCTGGTGTATCCTTAATTTTACCCGGTGCGGGGATGGGAGTTGAAGGGGCAGCACTTGCCAGTGCCATAGCTTATACGTACGGTGGAGTTGCCATGACTTACAAATTATGGAAACATCCCCTCATATCACCAAGTGGACAGAGGTTCTCTCCCGACATGACAGTATTAAAGCCGTGTCTTCGCGTGGCGGTTCCGAATATGTTTCAGAGATTCGCAACGTCACTTGGATATGTAGCATTTGCATCAATGATCAATTCGCTTGGACAGCTTAGTACGGCAGCCCATACGATCGCGAACACTGTTGAATCGGCATTCTATATACCCGGCTGGGGAATGCAGACGGCAGCAGCGACAATTGCAGGTAATGCATATGGTGCAAGAGACGAAAAGAAGCTCACACAGCTTAAGAGAACAATAGTACCGCTTGAGATCGGACTAATGCTTGTTTCCGGAACAGTACTTTTCATATGGGCTCCGGCACTGATGGGGATCTTCTCTAAAGATGCAGATGTTATAGAACTTGGAACAATCGTACTTCGAATGGTGGCTGTGTCAGAGCCGTTCTACGGAGTACCTATAGTCATGGAAGGAATAATGCAGGGGCTTGGCAGAACCGTAAAGCCATTTGTATTCAATGTAATTGGCATGTGGGGTGTAAGGATCGTAGGAACATACATCTGCATTAATCTGCTTGGCCTTGGTTTGATCGCTGCTTGGGGTTGTATGATAGGACATAACATGCTGTTGTTCATAATGTATGTAACCCAGAAGGTGGAGATGTCGGGAAAATGATTTTAAGACATTTTACAAAAGATTGCTGTTATCGATTACAAAGAAGTGGCTTGAATAATTATGTAATTTTATAAAAATATATAACCCCATCGCAGAAGCATTATTGCTCTTGTGGTGGGGTTATTCGTAATTAACTATTTCTAAAAGCTATTTTTACCGGTATTAACGCATATTAACAAATATTAACCGATGTTCAATACTGGCGGAAGTTTTATAGGCGTCGCCCTTACGCTGCATCTTCATACTTTCCGTTATTAACCATCTTGATAAGTATAACAACACCGATCATTAGTGCGATCGATACCGGAAGAGATATCATCCAATTCTGGATGAATCCTGCAATGATATATGATACGCACGACACTCCGGCAGCTACTATGGCATATGGAAGCTGTGTTGATACATGGTTGACGTGGTTACACTGGGCTCCCGCAGACGCCATGATCGTTGTGTCTGAGATCGGTGAGCAGTGGTCACCGCATACAGCACCTGCCATGCAGGCTGATACGGATATTATCATAAGTTCGTAATTGGAATTCTGGAATACAGCAACAACGATCGGAATAAGAATTCCGAAAGTTCCCCATGAAGTTCCGGTTGCAAATGCGAGGAAGCATCCAACGAGGAAGATTATTGCCGGCAGGAAATTCATAAGATCTCCCGATACGGACTCCATTGAAGTTGCAACAAAATCTTTTGCACCAAGAGCATCTGTAACCGACTTGAGTGACCATGCAAGTGTAAGGATAAGAATTGCCGGAACCATTGCCTTGAAACCTGTTACAAGACATTCCATACATTTCTGGAAAGATAATACTTTTCTTACAAGGTACAAAATGATCGTAATTAAAAGTCCGAAGAAACTTCCTATAACAAGACCGACTGATGCGTCTGAATTGGAAAATGCTGTAACGAAATCTTCACCGGAGAAGAATCCTCCTGTGTAGATCATGCCGATAACGCAACTTATAACAAGACAGATGATCGGAATTACAAGATCGATAACCTTACCCTTGGAATCAGGATCTTCTTGCTGTTCAATGTTGGCATAAGGTCTGTCTTCGGTCGTGTAGAGGTCGCCTTTTTCAGCGTTGCGTTCATGTTTGGCCATCGGACCGAATTCAATCTTCATAACAACCATCGTGATCATCATTACGATCGTAAGCAGAGCATAGAAATTATATGGGATTGCTTTGATGAAAAGCGACAATCCATCTTCTCCTTCAACGAAACCGCTTACGGCAGCAGCCCATGAAGAGATGGGCGCTATGATACATACCGGAGCTGCGGTTGCATCGATAAGATAAGCGAACTTCGCACGCGATATATTATGCTTGTCCGTCACGGGACGCATAACACTTCCCACTGTCAGACAGTTAAAATAATCATCAATGAATATCAATACACCAAGCAAGATCGTGGCGAGCTGAGCACCGACTTTTGTTCTGATATGGACGGACGCCCATGCTCCGAAAGCCTTTGAACCACCGGCTTTGTTCATCAGTGCGACGATCGATCCCAAGAGTACGAGGAAAACAAGAATTCCTACATTGTAAGGATCGGACAGAACAGATATGATTCCGCCACTGAAGATCTCATTCACGGTTCCTTCAAATGATCCGCCGGAGTAAAGGAGTCCTCCTGCAAGAATACCGATGAACAGTGAACTGTACACTTCTTTTGTAATAAGGGCAAGCGTGATCGCTATGATAGGCGGAACCAACGCCCAGAAAGTTGCGAACAGCGCCGGTACGTATTCGGCTTCTTCTTCAGCTTCGGCTGCATAAGCCGGAACAGCGTTCACAAGCAAAAAAAGTGCCCCCAAACACATGGTACATAACAATACCTTTTTCATTTTGCTACTCATAATGTCCTCCTTAAAATTTAGTAATATAATTATATAATACATTATCATACTCTAAAACACAAGCAAAAACATGCCGGAAAGCCTGTCTGCAAGCGTATATGCTGGTATATGCTGAAATATTCCAACGGCATGTTTCAATTACATATAGAATCCGAATTATCTTGTAACAATTTATTCATCAAAACATAAACAGCACATAAAACAAACATAAAAAATCCATTAAAAACCAAAAAGGTAGCCCTAGGGTTACTATACATTATTATGGGCTTCTCGTATAATATATCTTGTTGTGAATGTATTTTTCAATATTTTGATAAGACATGTCACAAAAAATTCAAAAAAAGTTCAAAAAACTATTGCATTGAGTTGCAAACAACCATATAATTAAGATATATAACAGCTGTTACACAATAGCGTGTAATACAATAAGCGATACAGAGGTGTGCCGATGGCGACGTTTGTCAGACAGAAAAAACGTTTGGGAGATATGCTTATTGCCGCAGGGCTTCTTACGGATGAACAGCTTAGAGAAGCACTCGCCAAACAAAAAGAGAATGGTCTTAAACTTGGTGTTCTTCTCATACAGGAAGGATATGTGAGTGAACAACAGGTTGCATATACATTACATCAGCAGACAGGTTATGACCTGATAGAACTTACAAGATATGACATACCACAGGATATATTGAGACTTGTACCGGATGGTTACATGCTTAAGAAGGCATGTATGATGCCGTTCGAGTATGATGCTTACGATTCACAGTATCTCAAGGTTGCCATGAGCGATCCTTTCGATATTGTGGCTATCGATGACCTGCAGGTGGTTACGGGAATGCAGATAATGCCTGCTATCGCCACCACCAGCGATATAATGGCTGCCATTGATAAATATTACGGCAGTGCCGAGAATCAGGCGGTTGTCGATCAGTACAACAAGGAACGCGAGCAGACTTATGAAGTAGAAGAACAGATAGATGAGACTATAGAGAATGCTCCTATAGTAATACTTGTTAACAGAATAATAGAACAGGCCGTTAGAAAACGTGCCAGCGATATTCATATCGAACCGATGGAGAATATGATCAGAGTTCGTTACAGAGTAGACGGTGTTATGCAAAACAGTGGTTCATATCAGACCAATATGTTGTCTGCGATCGTTACGAGAATTAAGATCATTGGCGGTATGGATATATCAGAGAAACGTAAGCCTCAGGATGGAAGAATAACCCGTGTTGTTGACAGAATAGAATACGACATCCGTGTATCCGTACTTCCTACGGTATTTGGAGAAAAAGTGGTTATGCGTCTTGCGTCCAAGCAGAATCTCTCTAAGAATAAGAAAGAACTGGGATTCACCGACAGGGAACTTGCAAGATTCGACAAGATATTCAGCAACCCAAACGGGATCATACTCGTTACGGGACCTACCGGAAGCGGTAAATCGACTACGCTGTATACAGCTCTAAGCGAGCTTAACAGTGAATTCGTTAATATAATCACAGTAGAAGATCCTGTGGAAGCTAACATAGACGGAATCAATCAGGTTCAGGTTAATGTTAAGGCAGATATGACATTTGCCAATGCGCTTCGTTCCATATTGAGACAGGATCCCGACATAATAATGATCGGAGAGATAAGAGATAAGGAGACTGCCAATATCGCGGTAACTGCTTCTATCACGGGACATCTCGTTGTAAGTACCCTTCATACGAACAGTGCTGCCGCATCGATCACAAGACTTGCTGACATGGGACTTGATCATTATCTTATCGCCGACTCGACAGTCGGAGTTATTGCGCAGAGACTTGCGAGAAGATTATGCGAATGTAAGACAGCGAAGGCTGCAACGCCGGAAGAGAAGAGACTTATAGGAATTCCTCAGACAGATGAATTCACAATATATGCGCCGTGCGGCTGCTCCAAGTGTAACAATACCGGTTACCTGGGACGTATAGGCGTCTACGAGATAATGAACATTAGTCGTAAGCTTCGTAACTGTATAGCTGCAAAAGCCAATACGGAAGAGATAGAGAAGATCGCTATTCAGGAAGGAATGAGCACGCTTCGCAACAGTGCAGCAAGGCTTGTAAGGAAAGGCATCATCTCGGTAGATGAGCTTAAGAGGATTGTATATACCAATGATGAAGAAGAATAGACATATTCCCTAATGTGTCAAAAATATGGACAAATCGGTAATTATTTATAAAATGTTTACACTTATTTATATAGTTGTTATTGTCAAGATTAGGTAAAAAATGTTACAATCAAGTGTATTGTTAAAAAAATATTCATAATTTATATATGCATTATATAAATATTGAATTAAATATGACAGAAAGGATATATTCCAAATGGCAACGATCAATGATCTGTTAATTGAAGCAATGAAAATTAATGCATCCGATCTGCACCTTACGGTTGGAGTGCCTCCGAAAGCGAGAGTATTCGGCAAACTTGTCGATCTCAATTATCCGAAACTTATGCCGGACGATATGCATGAACTTGTATATTCACTTGTTCCTGAGAGTATGGTTCTTCGGTTCGAGGAAAAAGGTGAGCTTGACTTCTCATATTCCATAAGAGGAGTTGGAAGATACCGTGTCAACGCTTATCACCAGAGAGGATCGCTCGCGACGGTCATCCGTCTCGTTGCGGAAGACATACCGCCTGCAGAATCACTCGGACTTCCAAGATCGGTTCAGCAGCTCGTTCATAAGAAACGTGGTCTTGTGCTTGTTACAGGTCCTACCGGAAGCGGTAAGAGTACGACACTTGCTTCGATGATTGATATCATCAATACGAATTATCCTTACAATATAATAACACTCGAAGATCCTGTGGAGTACCTTCATAAGCATAAGATGGGTGTTGTTAATCAGAGAGAGATTGGAATAGATACACAGAGTTACACCAACGCACTCGTTGCTTCTCTTAGAGAAGATCCGGATGTTATACTTGTCGGAGAGATGCGTGATCTTGATACAATACAGACAGCGATCACTGCGGCTGAGACTGGACATCTTGTATTCTCGACACTTCATACGATAGGCGCTGCGGCAACTATAGACCGTATTGTCGATGTATTCCCACCGTATCAGCAGACGCAGATAAGAAGTCAGCTTGCCATAGTTCTTGAGGGAGTTATATCACAGCAGCTCGTTCCGATGGCTGGTGGCAAAGGTCGTAAAGCAGCATTCGAGGTTCTTCTGGGAACACCGGCTGTACGTAACCTTATAAGAGAAGGAAAGACGCATCAGCTCGTATCCATTATGCAGACCAATAAGAAAGCAGGAATGCAGACAATGGATGATGCTCTGTTCGATCTGTACATGCACAGATTCATAGACAGAGAACAGGCTATAGGTTATGCTCAGGATCCCAATACTCTGGCTAACAGATTAATGTAGCGTATCGAATGGACAATACCGTTGGAGGTGACACGTTAAAGTGGCTGATTTTACATATGTAGCCGTCAATAAGGACGGCAGAGAGATAAAAGGATCCATACAGGCTAGTGACGAGAGGAATGCCAAAGCCAAATTAAGGATGGACGGCTTCCAGCCTATATCTGTCAAGAAAGCAAGCGTATTCACGAAGGATCTCAGTATCGGTGGCGGCAGGGTTACAATAAGAGACTTAAGCATCTTCTGTAGACAGTTCACTAGTATACTTAATGCCGGGGTGTCGGTTATAGAAGCTCTCAAGATGTTGGCTGAACAGTCTACCAATGTAAAGATGAGGAAGACTCTTCAGGAAGTAAGGACTTCGGTTGAACAGGGTGAGACCCTTGCCAAATCAATGGGTAAGTTCCCGAAAGTATTCCCTAACATGCTTGTAACACTCGTTGATGCCGGTGAACAGTCGGGTAGTCTTGAAGTGTCATTCGAGAGAATGAGTAAACAGTTCGAGAAGTCTGCAAAGCTTAGCGGAATGGTTAAGAAAGCTATGATATATCCCATCATGCTTCTTGTTGTGGCATTCGGTGTTGTATGTATAATGTCGATATTCGTTATTCCGAAGTTTGCAGAGATGTTCTCTGAGATGGGAAGTGAGCTTCCGGCAATAACCAAAGCAGTTCTTGTTGTAAGTGATGTTCTCATGTATAAGTGGTATATATTGATTGCTGTGGCAATTGTTTTGACTTTTGTGATAAGAGCATTCAAGAAGACTGAGGTTGGAAAATTATTCTTCAGTAAGCTTGCGATTAAGCTCCCTATATTCGCCAACTTGAATATTAAGTCTCAGTGTGCTAAGTTTGCAAGAACATTAAGTACTCTTGTGAGTTCAGGACTTGGAATATCACAGTCTTTAGAGATAACGGGAAAGGCTTTGTCCAATGTACTGTATGCCAATGCTGTGATTAAAGCAAAAGTAGATGTAGAGCAGGGTATTCCATTGTCGGCGCCTATAAGGGATGCCAAGATATTCCCACCTATGGTATATAATATGATCGCTATCGGTGAGGAGACCGGTAATCTCGAAGAGATGCTTGATAAGATAGCGGATTATTATGAAGAAGAGACGGAACTTGCGACACAGGGGTTAACTGCAGCTATGGAACCGCTCATCATAGTTGTAATGGGTGTCATAGTTGGAACACTTGTACTTGCAATGTATATGCCGATGATCACGATGTACAGTGATATTGGTAATGTATAAGAATTAGATGCCACTGCGTATGATTAGAGGGAGTCATATACAGAGGGATTTAAGATATTAATAATATTTTTATAATTAAAAAGGAGAATGATACTATGAAAAAATTAAGAAGAAATAACAAAGGTTTCTCTCTTGTAGAGTTAATCGTAGTTGTACTTATCATGGCAATTATCGCTGTAGCACTTGCTCCTCAGGTAATGAAGTGGGTTGGTAATTCAAGAGACTCGACAGATGCTCAGATTTATGATTCATTAGTTTCTGATGCTCAGACAGCACTGACGAAGGAATCTGTATGGAAAGTAGTTAAGGGAAAGTCAGGTACATCTGCAATCACAATCACAATTAAAAATGATGGAACATCAGTTGGCAATGATGCCGGCGGATTCAAGACTGAGTTAGAAGCTGTAGCAGGCAAGACTGTTGGAGAAATTAAGGCAAACAGCGCTCCAGATAGTGGATATGTAATTACTATTGATGGCGGAAGCGTAAAACGTACAACAGCTCCATCACCAGACGCAAATAAATAAAATATAAAAAGGTAGGCCCCTCAATTGGATTTTCAGATAATATTGTATATTGTTATATTTCTATATGGTATTGTAATCGGCAGCTTTCTCAATGTCTGCATATACCGAATCCCTCAAGGTAAAGGCATTGTGAAGGAACGTTCGCACTGCATGAGTTGTGGATATCAGCTTAGGTGGTATGATCTGTTTCCTGTGTTTTCTTACCTTTTCCTACGCGGACAGTGTAGAAAATGTGGTGCTCATATATCTGTACAGTATCCTATAGTTGAACTGCTTAATGGTATACTTTGGGTCTGTGTCTGGGTTAAGCTTGGTATAAGCGCAGACTCAGCACTTGTAAGTCTGCTTGTATCGGCTCTGATCGTACTCAGCGTTATAGACTGGCGGACCTATGAGATTCCACTGGGAATTAATATAATAATAGGTATTCTCGGGGTCATCAGAATAATAATATATCCATCGGATATAGCCGGCAATATTATCGGAATGTTCGCAGTAAGTGTTCCGCTGCTCATAATCCTGCTCGCTTCAGGCGGGCGGGCTATGGGCGGCGGTGATGTTAAGCTTATGGCTGCGGCCGGCTTGTTCCTTGGATGGAAACTTGTGCTCATAGCACTTATATTTGGCTGTTTCTATGGAAGCGTTATTCATATTGTTAGGATGCGCGTGTCCGGAGAAGAACATATGCTTGCGATGGGACCGTATCTGTCAGCCGGAATATTGACTGCAATACTGTTCGGAAGTGAGATAATCGAATGGTATGTGGGATTCTTTTAAGAAGTTAATAATCTTATATAATATAAGAGAATTTAAGAATATATACTGAGCCGGGCGACTGTGATGCAGTGTATATTCTTAAGTTGTATTAGATTTACTACTCAAGTATAACACAGCCTGTGGACTATAAAACCGGGCAAAAGGAGGACTATATGGCGGTAACGAAGATTGTAAGCATAGAGATTACAGATGATCTTACAAAACTATGCTACACAAGCTACAATCAGAAGAGGACAACCGTATATAAGACAATGAAGTTCTATAATCCGGAAGATTCTGTTGAAGATTCTGTTATTATAGACCCTGCCAAGTACGGTATGGAACTTCAGAGACAGTTGAAGAAGGGTGACATCAAGTGTAAGAATGTTGTGTTCATCATATCCAGCAACAGGGTTCTTAGCCGAGAAGTTAAGATCCCGGATATGAAAGAGAAGCTTATCGAGGATTATATCGAAGGTGAGAAGGAAGAATACTTCCCCATGGATATAAGCAATACCAAGATAACTTACAATATTCTTGACAGGGATAAAGAGAGTAAGGAGATAAGGCTTATAGTATATGCTGTTCCTATTGAACTTATCCAGAGTTACCATACACTTGCTGACGGTGTTAATCTTAATGTAGTTGCCATCGACAGTACGGGTAATGCTACATTCCAGTACCTGAAGCGCGAGGTTCCCGGTAAGATTGATTTTTATTTTCAGATCAATGAGAATAATTCAATGTTCACCATACTTGAGGACGGCAAGTTCGCTATTCAGCGTAATATGAACTTCGGTGCCGAGTCTATTGCCGGTAAGCTTATGGAAGAAGTTCCTTATGGTGAGATGGATTTTGATCAGGCAATGTTAAGACTTGAGAATGAAGAATTATTATACAAGTCATTTGATGAGATGTACAATTATTCACCTGCTACGGGAACAGACGCTGAGCGTCATGAACGTAAGAAGAGGATCACAGAAGAAGTGAGACCTCTTATTGCAGGTTTTACGAGAGTGCTTGAATATTATAATTCGAAGAATAAAGAAGCAGTTATTAATAATGTATACATAGGTGGTTGCGGTTCCAGGATCAACAATATTGATAAGCTGTTCATGAGTGAATTCAACGGTATCAATATTATAGTAATAAATGATCTTCCGGGACTTAAGTACTTCAAGAGCGATCTGCCTATGGCTAAGAACAGCACTGAGTTCATAGCATGTATCGGTGCTGCCAATTTCACTCTTGACTTCTCGGGAGTTGAAGACAAGTCATCAAGTTCAACGCCGGTTGCATTCATTGTAATTGTATTCATTATGACAATACTTGCGGTTGCTGCTATTATAGGTGTTCCGTTACTTAATTATAAGTTGTCGTTAGACGAACAGGAAGATCTTCGGGCAGAGAAGGCGCAGTATCAGTACATGCAGGAAGTTAAGGATACTCTTGATACAAAGCAGGCTAACCTTACAGAGCTTCAGGCATTCGCTCTTACAACAGTTACAGCCAATGAATATTGGAACAATATACTTGAACAGTTCGAAGTTAACCTTCCTTCCAATACTATTGTAAGTTCGGTTACTTCCACTGATCTTGGTGTGACTATGGTAATATCGATACCTACCAAGTATGAAGTATCGAAGCTTATTATGCAGCTTAAGAAGATACCTGTATTCGCCAATATATCTGTTGCAGGTGTTAATGAAGTAAAGGATGATGAGACCGGTATCGTAAAAGAAGAATTCACGGTTTCGTGCGAATATCCTGTACCTGAACCTACAGAGGAACCGGCTGCCGAATCATCGGAAGAATCCTCTGAAGAAGCTTCAGAGTAGTCGGTATTGGATTAAGACATATAATATACAGTCAGGAGGCGAATCATAATGGGTAAGCTTAGTGCGACCTATATCAGATTAATAGTACTTGTTCTTGCAGCAATTGGAATAGTAGTTGCTATTATGTACGGTTTTACACCTATCAACGAGAAGGTGGAAGAAGTTGAAGCAGAGAACACCACGCTTCAGAATGAGATAGATGTTCTTAAAGGATACGCAGCAAATGAGAAGCAGATGCGTGCTGATATTGAGAAGATTGATAATACTATCGGTCAGATTGCCGATTCATATACTGCAGAAGTTACTTCTGAAGACAGCATTAAGATCGTAAGAGACATGGAAGTTGCTTCGGGAACTGAAGTAAGCAGTATAGGATTCGGTGAACAGGAGAATATATATGCATCTACATTCACCAATGCTGACGGTGAGAATGTTATTGCAAATGTTACACCTGTAACCATTCAGTATTCCACTTCTTATAGCGGACTTAAGCAGATGTTCAATTATATTAATGAGTATCCAAGACATATGAATGTAAGGGAATTCAATGCTGCATATAATCAGGAGACAGGCAAGTTGACCGGTACTATGGTGATCAACAGATACAGCGTGACCGGTCTTGGTGGTACTTATACACCGCCTGATATCAATGGAATAAGCATATCGACCAATAACATATTCCATACGATTGAGTAACAGTAGCTGAAGTTTAGGGTTGGATAATTGAGTATACCGGTATTTTTGTATAACGGTTATATGAATCAAAATTAATTGGGTATATGTGGGCTAGCGGAAAGGATGGTAATTGATGATAAGACATAAGGGTATCTTAAGGTCAGGGAATAATAAGGGTATATCGCTCGTGGAGGTAATCATATCTCTGCTTATTCTCATGATCATTGTTGTGCCTATATTATCAGGCTTTGTCTCTTCTTCGCAGGCTAACAGACATGCCAAGAACAAGATATATGCCGGTACTGCGGCAGATAACCTGATGGAGAATGTTAAGGCTCTCGGTGTCAAAGGGATAGCAATGGAATTCAACGGAGATGCTGATCCGGCTGATTTTAGGATTGCTAAGTGTACTTCTTACAGTGAAGCAGGCGAGGAAGATAATAAGTCTGTCAGGACTTCGGAAGGTAATAAGATATTCATACCGCTTCCTACACTTAATCCTGCTCCGGCTGCAAGTACAGAACCGGCAGTACCTGTGGATCCCGAAGCTACAGAAGGTCCTACAGTCGCTCCGGCAACAAATCCTTCTTATACATACAGAATGACCGGTGTTGAAGAGGGTACGGAATCATATGATATTGAAGCTATCATATCGGTTGCTGCAGATCATTCGGGACAGAAGGATGATGGTTCTAAGAAGGTTAACAGTTATCAGTTCGCAAACCTTGCAGCATTCGAATCGGATTCGATATCTGTTATCAATCCTACACTTGCAGGTTCGTCATATGATGATAAGGTATTATCATTCTATTCCAATATGAACCAGAGGGTTGTGGATGCGGTATATTATGATAAATGTAAAGATGTCGACAAGCGTAACAGAGAGGCGTATGACGAATATTATGCTGCCATAGAGAGGGGCGAAGCAGCTGTGCCTCCGGAACCTGAAGAATATCCTGCCAGAGAATCTGTTGGTGCCGCGCCTCTTACAAAAGAACAGGTTAAGCAGTATGTATCCAAGAAGATGACTCTTACCGTTGAAGAACTGCCTGTAGGCGGTGGAGCTTCCAAGTGGCGTGTTAATTCGGAACTTGTATATTCATGTAAGAACACAGATGGATTGTTCAGTAAGAATACTACAGAATATCCCGTGGACGGAAGCGTTACGATCGATAAGACATATAAAGGATTCTGTGTTAACAGATATTATAACAGTCTTGACACTGTTATGTTAATGTACACACCGCTTCAGGATAATCTTGCTTTGGAGAATATAACAGTTGATAAGAAGTCGACTAATCCGTTGGATCTGTATGTTGTAATGCAGGGCAGGGATAAAGATTATTCGGTTGTAATGAATAAGCCGAATATTAATATAAGCGATACCGGAAGTGACGGTATATATTCGAATATAAGCCTGTTCAGCCAGGTTAATATGAATGTGACAGGTAAGCCCATCAAGGATGTTAACATGCATGCGAATCTGATATCCGAGCTTGCAGCAGGTAACAGATTGTACAATGTGACAGTTAATGTCTATGAAGCGGGCACGGATTTTAATCCGGCCAATCTGGTGACACAGGTTGATTCTACGATTCTCGATGAATAAGGTTTTCATTATTGAGAGTTAGTTGTCATTATTAGGAATTGATTGACCGGTACCTGTAAGGAGAGGAGATTTATGGATAGACGTACCATATCAGACAGATGCAATATGGCAGGGAAGAACAACAGAGGTTCAACACTTCTGCTTGTTATTGTTGCAATGTCATTTATCGGAACTATAGCGGCATTGATTCTTCTGATCACATATAAGAATCTTGAATCCATTCAGACAGAGATGGCCTCAACGGCCAACTTCTACTCTGCAGAGTCTGCAATGGATGAACTTAAGGCGGCATTCTCCGAATGGGCTGATGAGGCTGTACGTGTATCATATACCAAATGGCTTCAGGACATGAGCGAGACAGAAGTTGATGATCAGGAGATACAGTTCAGGCGCATGTTCGTGGCAGAGATGAGAACCAAACTTGAACAGAAATTTAATGAATATTTTAAGGCAGAGACAGGTGGAGAACCCGAGGAAGTTCCGGCCGATCCCGAAGCATCCACAGAGCCTGAGGTTCCGGCAGAACCTGTTGCCGATTCACATAGCTTTAGTGAATTATTTGACAGCTTCGGCGACAACATTCAGTGGAACAGCGCAGCCGGAGTTCCGGTTATTGTTACAAGTGATAAGGACAATACTGAGACAACTGACGACGATACGGATATTATGGTTAAGAATATATCCATTTTATACAGGGATTCAAGCGGATATTCAACGGCTATAACAACTGATATGGAATTCGACATTGATTTCCCGGGCTTCGCTGTCAATCAGGTAACTAACGGCGGCAAGGCATGTTCGGAATATGTAATTATCGCAGACGGACAGATCAACAATCTTCCGACTGCATCGGTTAATATAAGAGGAAGTCTCTATGGTGGCGGACTGCTTGACGGAGAATACAAGCAGTCGGGTATTAAGTTCACCGGTAATAACACAAGGATATATGCCAATAAGATCGTATCAAGGAATGACCTTGAGATCTGTGATGGCAGTAAAGTTGTAATTAAGGGACTTGACGCTGATGAAGATTATACAGGTGATCTTCATTATGCCGATCTGTGGCTTAAGGGAATTGATATTACCGGAGACGGACCTGCAAAAGCTGATATCCAGGGCAATTGTTATATCAATGATGATACGACTATGAGCGCTAAAGCAGCAGATGGTTCCGATCTTAATATATCAGGCAGTTACTATGGATATAACATAAGTAATTTTAATGTTAATGCCAAGGATGCGCAGAATGTACCTCTAATGTACGGTACTCCGGAAGGAAGCAGTTCTGTCATTCTTAACTCATTCAATTCAAGAGTTGACTTTACACAGTGTGACCCACTGTGGCTTGCAGGTAAGGCATTCGTGTCAGTAGCAGACAGATATGGTCCTGAAGGAGCCAACAATGTGGCATTCCCGGAAGGTGAATCGCTTACTTTCAGAGGACTTCAGGCTGCTTATATGATGCCCGGAGATTGTATAATTGGCATAGGTCATAATCCTATTACCAAGAAGGAGTATGATGCGCTCGTTGACCCGGAAGACACTTCAGTACGTATTGATCTTACAAGAAGTGCCATTAACGGAGGAGTCAAGCTTACGGATTATGTTAATATCATTAATCCGTACAGAGTCGCATTTGTTACATATAACGATGTTGTAGAAGAAGGAGCTGAAGATGATTCCAAGCTTGTGTATCTGTATCTGAACTTTACCGATGCGGACAGTGCTGCGGATTATTTCAGAACATATGAGAGTAAATATGATGAGCTAGTTGCTGAGAGAATGGGTAATCTTGATAACGGAAGGATTCTGTTCAATCCTGATACGATCATATCAACAGGTAATGTGATCGGTTATGAAGAGAATGAAGAAACCGGTAAGGTTGAGACGAGCATCGTAAGAGCCAACAAAGAATATAACGATTCGGATATTGAAGATAAACAGGTTGAACTTATCAACAATTATTCCGGACTTATCAATGCACTTGACGAGAATTATACAGGTAACGGCAACATGGCCAGAGTTACGGACAGTATAGTTGATTTCACCAAAGTTGATGATCCGGATATTAAGATCTTGCAGATTGATGATGTGGATGATGCATATGATCATTACAAACTTATCACAGGTGATGATATAACAATAAGCAGTTCAATACTTGGTGGAAGTTCATATGTATCCGCTATAGTTATAGCAACAGGTAATGTAGTGATTCCTGATAACATTACATTTACGGGACTGATTATTGCAGCAGGTGATGTTACGATCAATGGCAATTATAATGCGGAACCTGAGAGTGTCGCATATCTTGCTGAGAACAATGAGGCTGTAGCCCGTTATTTCAAGTTCGATACAGATATGTCATCGGGCGGCACCGTAACCTCTGTTGATGTTGTTAATATTGAATATAAGAACTGGAAGAAGAACTGATCATACATAGTTCGGGGGATTGTATATGAGAGTGAGAAAGCTCGACAACAAAGGACTTACACTTGTTGAATTAATTGTAGTAATAATGATATTGGCTATTCTTGTCGGAACATCGGTCATATCTGTATCGATCATTCATGATGCCAATGTAAAATCGGCATCGGAATCAATGATGGCCATGCTTAACAGTGCGCGTAAGACTTCTATTGCCAAGGATGCGGACTCGGTTGTTCTTAAACTTTCGCTTGAAGATGGTAAGTATTATGCAAGGATATTGCATGATGATGACGGAGATATCAATACGGACATGGTTATTCTTGACGAGAGAAAGATAGGAAGCGATGCCATTACTGTCACTATTGTCAATGAAGATCCGATACAGCCTGATGTTGTATTATCGGAAGGTGGTATCGAAAGTGTTGAATTTCATTACAACAAATCAAACGGAAGTCTTAAAGATGCATACAGTGGTATAACACTGGAAGGTTCGGATAAATATGAGATTGTTCTCATCAGAGAAACAGGAAGGTGTGTTTTGAATGAAACAACTGATACGGAATAAGATGATTAATGACAAGGGTTTCACACTTATTGAGCTTATCGTATGTATATTGATGCTAAGCCTCATAAGCGGCATGATAGCCATGTTTGTTGTGACATCATCGAACAGTTATAACAGCATACATAATGAAGTTCAGATGCAGACGGAAGCAGATGTAGCTCTGACATTTATTAATGAACTTGCAGTTGAAGCAAAGGGCTATGGAATGCAGAGTTTTACGGTGGGAGATACTGACGCGGTTAACTGCAATGCCATCTGTATACTTGCTCCGGATAGTTATGCCGCTTCTATATCCGAGTCGGAAGGTGTTAAGAATTATTACTATATAATCTGGCATCAGGATAATGATAATAAGCTAAGGTTTAATAAGTTTGAGATTAATGATGGTGCCCTTGTCAAGCTTGAAGGACATACAGAACTTACTTCAATTGCCGATATAGATATTGCGGGGACTGTTGCTCCGTTGCTTAATTCGAATCAATGTTATCTTGCACAATATGTAACGGGATTCTCAGCAGAGCTTCCGGATGAGGAGGCTGCTTATCCTGTATTGAGGCTTGATATTGAACTCGAATATGCGGGAAGTCATTTTTCAGCCAAGAAAACTATTGCAAGCCGTAATCTGATAGCTAAGAAGCATACGGCATAATAAGCGTTACCGACTAAGGTTATATGTAAGATCAGGGAGTGATAATATGAGAGGAAAAAACAAGTTGATTACCCACGGGAATAATAACAGAAGAAATGATAAGAAGAGGTCAGTCTCCGGAACGAAGAGGTTCGTGATATTGGGACTGGCTTGTGCTGTGTTATTGGCAGGAGGCTTCATTCTGTCGACTTCACTGTTTAATTATCATTCCAATGCCGAGGCAGATGTATGGGATGCAGACAAAGGATTCGTTATACCTGCGAGCAATGAAGAAGCGTCGCTTGGAAGTGAAGAAAATCCATTTGTGGTACTTGAGATAGTGCCTCACGAGTCTATGGCTTCCTTCGGTTACCTTGTCGGAGGACAGGAGCCGGTTGATGTTATGAAGGCTATAGAGAATGGAAAGTACGATTCTATCAAGGATTATATTGACAAAGTTGAAGGCGTGCAGTCAATTGAATTCCAGTCCATAGTTGATACCAGGTCTGAAGAAGACAGGAGTAAATATTCGAGTCTTGGCTATACTGACATTCATTATGGTGAATTCAAGCCGGCTAAGAAGGATAATAACGGCAAACCTACAGGTAATTACGAACTTGTGGAAACTCAGGTTGAGGAAGCTGTTTCGGATGACGGTAATACAGTAGTTGATGGAGGTGCTGTAGCTGATAGTGAGTACTGTTATGTTGGAGCCGGTAAGGGTGACTATACATTTAATGAGGAGCATTATGTAAATGCAGAGAAATATGTAGAAGGCACACAGTATTATCGTTTGAACGAATCAACTAATGATAATGATTCTTTGCCGCCTGTAGCTACATGGAAGCCTATAGATTATAAGATTCCGGGTGAGAACGAAACATTATATTCATGTGATTATAGATATACGAAGGCAGCAGATATTGCCATTTATAAGTATTACGACAACAAATATGTAACGGAGGATTATTACAATAATAATATAAAAAATAATGATAATCTGAAAAAATTGTATTCTCCGACATTCACTTCTGTGAATATCACATATGACAGCAGAGATAATAATAGTACTGATAATAACAGTGAGAATAATTTCAGCAGTCAGAATGTGAATAAATATCGTCTGTACACCAAAGAAGGTGACAACACGTATACATACGTCGGCGAAAACAAGGGCGACTATATAAAAGTAAACAAAAAAGTTAAATACAAGTACACCATGGAATTCAGAGGCGATGGTAAGAGTAACTACGACTTTGAAGGTTTTTCCTATGTTGAAAATAATAAGCTTACCGAGAATCTTACTTCTGATCAGCTGAAAGAGCAGTACACATGGTCTCGGGATACATCTATTGTATCAGATACAAAGATAGACTATGAAGGTAAGGTCTTTAAGGGATTCATTACCGACTCTTTGATGGCTACGTATGAAGTGAATGATTATCAGAACAAGGAACTGTTCAAGAAGTTCGGTCTTGGTCTTGCTTATAAGGATAATGATATATCCAAGGGTGAAGAAGTTAGTTCATTTGAATTCCTTGGATGGTATTATGACAAATACGGTGTTAATATATTCGATCCTAACAGGAGAATTGGTAAGGATACTAAGATCTATGCAAAGTGGAAGGTTAATTATACAACTGAAAGTGTCAAGTATTATAAAGTAACATTTGATAAGAACCTTGAAACAGGCGCTGATCCGAATGAAATAGTATTCAATATGACCGGAGATTCCGAGAATCCGACAATTCTTGATACCGGTATTGTTGATGTGCCGCAGGGAAGTCTTATTGCTTCACCTATGATCACACCTAAGAGAGCAGGGTATAAGTTCACGGGATGGTATAAGGATGCTGCATGCATGACAGCATTTGATTTTAACAGTAGCAAGAATAAGATCAATGCTGATACTACATTATATGCAGGTTGGGTTAAGGACGAGGCCGATGTAGATTACAAAGTATCATTCTATGCCAATACCGGCGATCCGTTCGAGGATGAGAATATCGAAGTTCCGGCTTCATTTACCGGTCTTAAGATCAACGGTATGATGAGTGATCTTACGATCCGCTCCGTATTCGAGCCAAAGAGAGACGGTTATACATTCAATGGATGGTATCTTAATAAGAAATGTACCAATATGTATAATTTTGGCGAGGATCTTCCTGAGACTATTACCGGAGATTCCGTAAAGCTCTATGCAGGATGGTCTAAGGATGACGAAGATAAGGGCAGAGTTATCACACTTGTCGCTAACGAGCCATCTGTGGCTATTAATACTGCAGAAGTAAGGAATAAGAAGAGCAATAATCTTGTTGCTTCGATCACAAGTGATCTTGATGGATACCTGGATTTTGATAAGTTGATGAATCTTGGCGTATCGCTTGACAGCAATATTGAAGCAAAGCTTAGGAATTATCATGTTAAGGTTATTACAATAACTCCGAGAGATCTTAGAAGCGGTAAAGCAGGAAATGATATTGCATACAATAATAAGCTTCTTATAGACAGAGCGAATTTTATTGTTGTAAATGAGAGTACTGATTGGAGTTTCGTCACTTTATGGAAGGATTACAGGAACAAGACATTGTTCTGTAAGGATGGATTTACTGCAAAAGTCGGTGCAACCAACACATTAAATAAGAAATATGATTTTATGCCGACCGATGAAGCAACTTTCTATTCTACATATAATTTTGACAAAGCAGATTGTGATTTTGACTGGCATACTTCCAATCTGATATGGAAGAGAATGTCTGTTGGAATTGATGGTGATAATAAGAAAGTTGCACCGATACTTATTGATTACAAGGTATACTCGGATGTAACGAAGTACACTGCTACTGACAAAATGTATACACAGACGAGAACATTCAGTGATGGTGGTACGCTTGATTTTTCTGAGAAAACTCAGGATAAGTATGGTGCTTCAAAGAATAACGCATACAAATTATACCTTGAGACACAGCAGATGAATCCTGTTACATTGTACAGAGCATATATGAAGTATCTGGTATATCCGGATAAGGTAACTAATGATAAATATCCGGGTAACTTCTGTGGCACAAATAATTATATGGATAATAACGATAACGGTTATTACAGGGTAAAAGGACAAAGTAATGCCGCATATTGGAACGACTACACACTCGCTCCGTTCGAAGCTATGAGTGAAGAAGAATATAATACTTATGGTGAGAATGGTACCGGTGAAAACAAGAATATGATATATAAGATGTTGGGATTCAATAATGATCTTAGCCTTGCATATTCAACAGTCAGCTACAGAAGTATGGTTCTTAAGACCAAAGATTCTACTAAGAATATCACTCTTCTTGATGCATTCGTTGACAGGATTACCAAGCAGGAACTTAGACTTGATGCGGATGACGATATGAAGGATTATATGGATAATAAGAATATCTCAGATGAGAATGGCAGATATAAGATAACCGACGGAATCTATTATTTGCTTCATTCCAAAGCAACAACCACCAACGTTACAAGGAATATCAATATTCTTGAGATAGAGCCGAGTAGTGACAATACTGCATATAAGTCAGATGTATATTGGTATTGGTATATTGCAAGGTCTATTGATAATTTCACAGGCAGAGTTAATGTAACTAAGCAGTCTACGTATGAATTCGTGGGTAATATTGAAGATCTTAATGCTAAGTATGACATAATATTCGTCGGAGGTAATGATACAAACCTTGCAACCTTTGACAAAAGAGCATATGATGGTATGCCGGAATACAAAGTAGGTTCAAAAACTAAAAAGTATATATACGCACATTCCGGAAAATGTGTCCAGAATCAGGCTACAGAGAGAGCAGGCGGATTGCTTGATAACTAGCCGCCGCACACTTGTGACTTTAGTCGTGAGTTAGGCGGCATTTTTCTTGTAAAAAGCATAATCATATGGTATAATTTAAATATGGATAAACAGTGTATTTCTCAATGCCTAAAGATGTTACGCATGGTCGAGGATATATATACTCTTTACAGTATCATATCGTATGGGTTACAAAGTATAGAAAACCCATATTTGTAGGTGAAATAGAGAAGGATGTCAGAAATTATCTTCTTGAAACACTTAAATCTTTAGATATGTTACCTGTTGCAATGGAGATAATGCCGGATCATATACATCTTCTTGTGGACTGTAAACCACAGCTGCGTTTGTCGGACGCAATTAAAATATTAAAGGGTAATACAGCAAGATGGTTATTCC